>NZ_JBYMDJ010000001.1:0-637965 GCF_057766365.1 Acinetobacter sp. GG23 | reverse complement strand
CAACGGGTGAAGGCGCCAAAGCATCCCTGTCTGCTTTTGATTACATTATCCGTTCTGGGCAATAAAAGAAAAAGGTCGGTGTGTCCCCAAGCACACTGACCTTGATTAGCGCTTTATTTTGAATATTATTTTTCTTAATATTCTCGTTTTACAGGAACTTTGGAGGCTAACACCCAAGTTCCTTTTTTTATGCCTGCAATATGCCGCCAGCTAAAGTATCCCCACATACTTGGACGGTTTACATTTTGCATTTTCCTTTTTTGTTTTACGCCCTTTTATTGTTCTTTCTCCAAAGTTGATTTATTACAAACAGCAATTTTTGTTCCATTTTTATTTATTGGATAAGTAATTAAATAAATTCAAAGCCTTAAACTTATGCATCAATTGCTCTTGTGTTTCCATATGCTCAGGATGCGGAATAATGCACTCAATTGGACACACGGCTATACAGGTTTGATGTTCATAAAAGCCCATACATTCAGTGCAACGATCAACATCAATTTCATATACTTTTGTCCCTTCATAAATCGCATCATTCGGACATTGCGGTAGACACATATCGCAATTGATGCATTTATCAGTAATCAGCAAAGCCATCCTAATCTCTCTAATTAGACGGCTTGATAAGCCAGGGAAGATGCTGAAATATCTGCAGTTGAATTCGGCAAGTTGCGAATCAGCAGGGCATAGCACATATCGACATCGGCAGGGACAGGAATATCTACAATATGGCCTGAACCTTTGGCGTCAATAATCAGATTGCTTTTTTTATCTTTAATTTCAGTCAAGGTAAAAGTGATGTTGCCTGAAGTGGTCATCAGCTCAAGCGAGTCACCGACCACAAAACGGTTTTTCACATCAATCTTGATGTAGTCACCGTTACGCTCTAACACTTCACCGACAAACTGCTGATGGTCAAAACGCGATGAACCGGTTTCATAGTTTTGATATTCAGTATGCACATGACGGCGCAGGAAACCTTCGGTATAGCCACGATTCGCCAACCCTTCCAGTTGAGTCATCAATGCTGGATCAAAAGGTTTGCCTTCAAGCGCATCATCAATCGCTTTACGGTAAATCTGTGCAGTACGGGCGCAGTAGAAGTAAGATTTGGTACGACCTTCAATCTTTAATGAATGAATGCCCATTTTCGCTAAACGGTCGACATGTTGTACCGCACGTAGGTCTTTAGAGTTCATGAAGTAAGTGCCATGTTCGTCTTCTTCAGCTGCGAACATGTCTTCTTCATTGCGTTGTAATAAAACCGGCTCGCCAAATTGGTGTTGTTCTAGGGCGTGTTGCTCATCTGCATCTTTGTTTTTGCAGCATGACGCATCTTTGAATGAGTCTTCAATTTGTGTAACTGGAATCACATCTCCAGTTTCATCTTCAACTGCTTGGTGAATTTTATAATCCCAGCGACACGCATTGGTGCAAGCACCCTGATTGGCATCACGTTTGTTCATATAGCCAGAAAGCAGGCAACGACCGGAATAAGCCATACATAATGCACCATGCACGAAAACTTCAATTTCCATACCCGGTACATTATTTTTAATTTCTTCAATTTCTTCGATTGAGAGTTCACGGGACAAAATGACCCGAGTTAAGCCCATATTTTGCCAAAACTTCACCGTTGCCCAGTTCACAGCATTGGCCTGAACCGACAGATGTACCGAAACATCTGGAAAATGCTCACGTACCATCATGATGAGGCCCGGGTCAGACATAATTAGGGCATCAGGTTGCATGGCAACCACAGGTTCTAAGTCACGAATAAAGTTTTTCAACTTGGAGTTATGCGGTTGAATATTCACCACTACATAGAATTTTTTGCCTAGTGCATGAGCTTCCTCAATACCTATTTTTAGATTGTCATGATCGAACGCATTATTGCGCACACGTAAACTATAACGCGGCTGGCCTGCATATACGGCATCCGCACCATAGGCAAATGCATAGCGCATATTTTTCAGTGAGCCGGCAGGAGAGAGAAGTTCGGTTACGTGCGAAATGGTCATGTCAATAAAGGCATAAAAAATTTATGGCTTTATTGTAAGGATCTAAAAAAATGATTCAACCTAGTATTTTAGTTGGGTTTCTAGTTATTTTTCAGCTTCAAGCTGCTTTAAAATCTGGCAACTATCAATGCTTTGCGTAGTACTGCAAGAGGCGCGTAGCTGGATGAGCTGTTGTTGAAATTTTTTTAATTCTATAATTTTATCAGTTACTTGTGAAATATGTTGCTCAATCAGTTGATTCACGGCATGACAGCTTTGCGATGGCTGTTGTTCTAATTCGAGCAATGTTTCAATCTCGTTTAATGAAATATCCAGCGCACGACAGCGCTTAATAAACACTAATCGTTTGAATGTATTTTCATCATAATAGCGATAATTGTCGTGACCACGGAAGCTGGGTTAGTGAAGTTTTTTCAAAATTTACTTGAAATTTAAGAATATAACCTTTAAATATGATGTAGATATTTTTATGCTCTTTCGAGCACCCAATCGCACCTAGAGTCACAGGACGCATCATTGTGTTCCGAGTACTTGGCAATGGCGACCGACAAGGTTTCATCGTTGAGTAAGACGAATAGGAAGCGATATGCTGCAACTCTGAAACTATGTGACCATGACCTTGCAAGAGCATAGTGAAACGGGAATGGAATTTTATCAATATTGTCAGCAAGAGTTTGATGCTGAGTTAAGTAAGTTCAAAACGAAACTTGGTAAGAAAAAGTCAGCTTTAACATATCATTCAAAATATATAACGGTAGATGAATTCTTTGAAGATAGAGAAAAATCTAAACTAGAAATAATAAATTCTATTCAATTAAACAAGTTTAAATTTGATCCTCTCACTCCAATTTTTCTTCCAAAAGATAAAAATAATTATCGTATGGTTTGCGTCCCATCCGTCAAGGATAGGTTGGTTCAATTGTTATTTATCTCTTATTTAGAAAAGATAGAAAAAAAGAAAAATTTGCAAGCTCAGGATTTTGCTTATAAAGAAAAATATGCAGAATTAAAAGGAGTGAAAGGAGCACATGATAAATTAAAAAATCTGAGAAAAAAGTATAAATATGCTTTGAAAACAGATATTGAATCGTTCTTTGATAATTTAGATAGAAATAGAATTTTAAAATTATTTGAAAAAAAGTTGGGTTACCTAGTTTACAGATATTCTTTAAGACAATGATAAATTCCGGCCCTATTCCAAGATTGATTCAAGCCACAACAGATGAGCAGTTTAGAATATTTTCTACGATGATAAATAATAAAAAAGGTAGAGGAATTAGACAAGGTATGCCCATAGCTTCCTTATTAGCTTCATTTTATTTACAAGATTTTGAAATTGTTTTGCAAAATGCACAAATTGAATTTGTTAGATATGCTGATGATTTAGTTGTATTTGCAAATACAAGAGATGAAATTGAAAAACACTTTGAACTAATAAGACATGAATTGAACAAAATACAACTTTCTATACCAGATATTGGATCGGGAAAATCAGAAATTTATACTTCTTCTCAAACGGTAATATTTTTAGGGCTGGAACTTAAAAAGGTTGGAACTGAGTTCAAATTATTTATTCCTCAAAAGGCATTTTCGGAATTAAATAAAAAAATTATAGAATTACAAGGATATAAAAAGAATATAAAAACTGGTTTGAACTTTTATAAGACTTGCCAAAAAATGGATCAAATTTGCAATGGATATATAGTTTGTTATGAGTTCACATCCAATCTAAATGAATTTAAAAAACATGTAGAAGAAAGAAAGTCATTTGTATATAAACGTTTACTTGCACCTTTAGGTATTGATTACACAAAACTTTCCTCTGAAAAGAAAAAATATTTCTTTAATGAATAAAAAAACCGAGCAATTCAGCTCGGCTTTTAGATTCAAAGAATCTTATTTTTCAACGAATGCACGTTCAATCACGTAGTCGCCAAGAACACCCATTTTAGGAGATTCTTTTAAACCGTGTTGGTCAAGCAAAGCAACCACGTCGTCTAGGAATGCCGGGCTACCGCAAAGCATTGCGCGGTCAGTTTCCGGGTTGAAACGTGGTAAACCAATTTTTTCAAACAGTTGACCAGATTCAATAGCAGTGGTTACACGACCTTGAGTGTGGAATTCTTCGCGCGTTACTGTCGGGTAGTAAATCAATTTGTCTTTAATACCCAGTTCTTCAAAGAATTCGTGATTTGGAAGTTCGTTTAGAATCAAGTCTTGGTAAGCCAATTCAGAAATAAAGCGCGTACCGTGAACCACAATCACTTTTTCAAAGCGTTCATAGGTTTCTGGGTCACGAATCGTTGACAAGAACGGCGCAAGACCAGTACCAGAAGAAAGAAGGTACAAGTTTTTACCTGGGTTTAAATCGTCAAGAACCAAAGTTCCTGTCGGTTTACGGGAGACTAAAATATCATCGCCCACTTTTACTTTTTGTAAAATAGAAGTTAAAGGACCATCTGGCACTTTAATAGAGAAAAACTCTAACTCTTCTTCATAGTTAGCGCTAGCAATAGAATAAGCACGCATTAAAGGCTTACCATTTACTTCCAGTCCAATCATCACAAATTGACCATTTTTAAAACGTAACGCAGTGTCGCGAGTGGTTTTAAAACTGAATAATGTGTCATTCCAGTGGTGTACGTGAGTAATCTTTTCGACGTTGAAAGCAGCCATTAAAGGTCTCAATAAATTATCAAATTAGAACAGCTTACTATTCTAATCTAAAAACATTCTCGATAAACTGAATATATTTAATTGACCTTATCAGAAAAAGTGATTATGACTGAGATTAAAGTGCCAATAATCGGGTATATGAATTCTCCCTACCGTGAAAAATTTGGCATCCCTAGACAGCCAAATCTGGTTCAGGTCGAATCTTATATTGAAATGCTGGAACCGTATAATGATTTACTTGCATTTGAAGGGATCGGTGAATTCAGTCATTTGTGGCTCATCTGGCAATTCCATGATAATAAAAATCAACAAGATAGCACAAAATTTCGCCCACAAGTCCGTCCACCGCGTTTAGGGGGGAATCAGAAAATAGGTGTGTTCGCGACACGCAGCATGTACCGTCCTGCACCCATGGGTTTGTCTGTGGTTCAACTCAAAGAAGTCAAGAAAGTCGGTAAGTCAGTTCGGGTCTATGTCACAGGCAGTGACTTATTGAATGGCACGCCAATTATAGATATCAAGCCTTATATCCAGTATTCCGATGCAGTACTGAATGCACAAAGTGGTTATGCACAAGATGAACCTGCACGAATACCAGTGATTTGGACAGAAAATGCTGAGCAGCAAAAGCAAGATTTAATTCAATGTAAGAAGCTAGATCATCGAATTGTGAATGAACTGGAACAGGTTTTATCGCTCGATCCAAGACCGGCTTATCAAAATGATCCTGAGCGGATTTATAAAATGAATTTCGCCCATTTTGATGTGAGCTTTTGTGTGGGAGAGGATCATATGACGATAATAGAAATTGTTGAACTTTGAGCTTAACGCTCTACCATCCACCAAAGCATACCTATTAAAACGGTCATATGTAGAATTTGCACAGGTGCAAAATAGAGTGCAAATTTTAAGCCACCGCTGATAGCTGCATTAATGGATTTAGAAACCGCATGAGCACCTAGGCCTAACATCATTGCATACATCAAGCTGGTGTTTGTGGGTTCACCTTGAATCACTACAGCAGCCGCAGCGGCATGAATTTCAAACAGTGAAGCCAGGAGCGTACCTGCAATTAAACCCGAATCACCGAGTAAAATTTCAAGCCCATACACGCCAGCCTGAATAATGGTTAAAGTCACTGCAATAATCGCGGCTTCTTTTAAGCTAAACATGGGACTATCTTCAGGCTCTATTTCTTCGACAGGTTCTGCTTTACGTAAAAGCCAATAAGCACAAAACGCTAGAATAGCGATAGCAGTGAGTGAGGGAAATATCAGTAATTTTAGCCAAGTTAAAGAGACACCTCCTACCACAATGAATAACAGTAGCAAAGTTGAAATACAGGACATCAGTGCTGCACCGGCATTTGATCGGGCATCGATCCCTTCATTACGTACTTGCATGCCTAAATGCGCAATCGTTGCGGTACTGGATACAAACCCCGAAGCAATTGAAGAAAGGATGAGTGCTCTTTTTTTTGAAAGTAAGCGTTTAGCAATATGTGCCAATGCTTGAACAACAAGAATCAGGGTAAGCAGTTTTAAAATAATATGCGGGTTAAGCACTGCACCCCATAAAGGGACATTGGGGGTGAGCGGTAGACCAATTAAAATCAGTGCCAGTAAAAATAAACCATCTTTAAATTCTGCTTCAGTAACCCATTTGCCTGCAAACCCATGAATCGAATGCTTCATCATTAAAATAAAGGTAAGCACTACGGACAAGCTGGCAGCCAGTGTGATATTCCAAATACACAGCGCGCCAATAAAATAGGTCATCACGAAAGCCAGTTCAGTGGTTACTCCCGGATCTTTTAGCTGATTTTTAAGCGAAAAAATACTAATTGCAGCCACACTCATTGCACCTACAACCCCAAAAACAGGTCCAAAGCTAAAGCATAGCGCACCAAGTAATGCACAGATTACAAAGGAGCGAACTCCGGCAAAACTGTGCTGGTTTTCACGTTGCTTGCTTCGTTCCCGTTCTAAACCAATCAGCAAACCACAGCCTAAAGCCGCTGCCATAATCATCAGCAGTTCTTGAAATGAGGTGCTTTGCAGTGACGGATCGAGCATATTATTCAAAGGGTTTATCCAAGTATTTGTATGGAAAATTCAGTTGCTTAATTCATCAGCATATTTAGTATTATTCGCTATAAATCAGTGAAAGTAAAAGCATCATAGTTGCCAAAAAAGTTATAGTTTTCATTTGAATGACCTATACGCTGGATTGGCTTTAAAAAAGCCTAAGAAATTTTTTTTCTAAAACTGAGATAAGTCAGATGAAATTTAGTTTGCTATAGTGTGCTTAGGTTTTGGGGCTTAGAACAATGAAGTTTAATTTTGAAATGGACACATCTTGGTGTTTGGAACAACTACAAAAAGATGGACGTATTACCGAGCGTAACAAGCTACTGATACAAACCACACACCGCCAGCGTGAGCAACTGAAATGGCATCCCTTGCAGTGGATTGCACATTTTAATCTGGTCGATCTATCCCATCCGCAATCTACCTTAACCTTAAACCGATTGTGTCAATGGATTGCAGAAAAAGCCAATATTCCTTTTTATATTATTGATCCTTTAAAAGCCGATGTGGGTGCTTTAACCAATATCATGTCGCAAGAATTTGCCGTGCGTAATAAAATTTTGGCGGTAGAAATTCAGCCAGACAAAGTCCTGATTGCAACAGATCAGCCCTTTAAAACGGAATGGGTGGCCAATCTTGAACATACGATTGCACCAAAAAAAATTCAGCGTGTTTTATTAAGCCCGGATCAATTACAGCGTTATCTGGTCGAATATTATCAAGTCAGCCGTGCAGTTAATTCATCACAAAAGTCCAGTGCTTATGATCGTGATAACAAAGGTGTGGAAGCACTTTTACAATTGGGCGATACGCAAAACCCGGATGCCAATGATCAACACATTGTAAAACTTGTCGATTGGGTGTTGCAGTTCGCTTTTGAGCAAGGAGCGAGTGATATTCATCTCGAGCCGCGTAAAGATGCCGGAAAAGTACGTTTCCGAATAGATGGTGTGTTACATACTATTTATAAAATGCCGGCCAATACACTGACTGCCGTGATTTCGCGAATTAAAATTCTAGGTCGCATGAATGTCGCGGAAAAACGCAAACCTCAAGATGGTCGATTAAAAACCCGCACGCCTAAAGGACAAGAAACCGAGTTGCGTTTATCGACTTTGCCGACTGCTTTTGGCGAGAAATTGGTGATGCGTATTTTTGACCCGGAAGTGTTGGTTCGCAGTTTTCAGCAGCTGGGTTTTGAAGGGGGGTTGCTGAATGATTGGCGGGCTTTAACTGCACATAGTCACGGGATTATTCTGGTGACTGGTCCGACAGGTTCAGGGAAAACCACTACACTATATTCGTCACTTAAACAGCTGGCGACTGAAGAAGTCAATGTCTGTACCATTGAAGATCCGATCGAGATGCTAGAACCAAGCTTTAACCAGATGCAGGTCAATCAAGGCATTGACTTGGGTTTTGCTGATGGCGTGCGCGCTTTAATGCGTCAGGATCCGGACATTATTATGGTCGGTGAGATTCGTGATCATGATACGGCCAATATGGCGATTCAAGCAGCATTAACCGGTCACTTGGTGCTATCCACGCTACATACCAATGATGCACCATCGAGTCTGACTCGTTTACATGATTTAGGTGTACAGCCATTTTTAACTGCAGCGACTATTTTAGGGGTGTTGGCACAACGTCTGGTACGAAAACTTTGCCCGCACTGTAAAGCAGAAACTTTTATCAATGAGCAAGAGTGGAAGCATTTGACCTACGACTTTAATATTGCTATGCCAGACTTTGTGTTCCAAGCGGTCGGTTGCGAAGAGTGTCGACATACAGGCTATAAAGGACGTGTCGGCATCTATGAATTTATGCCTTTAAGTCTGGAAACCAAGCAACTGATTGGTGCAAATGCCAATTTAAATGAATTACGTCAGCAAGCCAAGAAAGAAGGGGTAGAACCATTGCGTATTGCAGGTGCACGCAAGGTTTTGGATGGACTGACCACTTTGGAAGAGGTATTGCGGGTTGTTCCCTTGAATTAAGTATTTTTGAAGATGAAGAAATCTTAAGATTCACCTCATCTTAATTTGTTTTAATCACTTTATCGAAATGATGAACAAAAAGATGAGGGCTTCAATATGAACATGATCTCAAAAGCAGCTTTAATTACCGGTTTGATCGGTGCATCTACTTTTGCTTTGGCAAATACCGCAATCAATCAAACGGCTATTGCACCGACAACTACTACTTCGGTTAAACAGGCTTTAGGCTTGAAAGATGATACGAAAGTACAGCTTAAAGGTTATGTGGTGAAAGCGGTCGGTGATGAAAAATACCAGTTCCGTGATAACACTGGAACCATTACAGTCGATATTGATGATGAGTTATGGCAAGGTAAACCTATAAATGCCAAAACTCCACTTACCTTGATTGGTGAAGTGGATATTGATTACAAACCTGCAAAACGTGTTGAAATTGATGTAGATGCAGTTCAATTTTAAAATAATTGAGATGTTGAAATAAAGCGATCAGTGGCTTACATAGCCTCTTTCCAAGACCACATGAATGATTCATGTGGTCTTTTGGTTTAAGCTCTTTTTCAAAGCATGCTATGTTAAAAGCCAATCATGCCAAATACTTGAGAACAACATATGCGAATCTTACTGGCAGAAGATGATGCTTCCCAGGCAGAGAGCATCAAAACCTGGTTAGAAATGGATGGTTATAATATTGACTGGGTCGAGCGTGGTGATCACGCCATTTTAGCCATTGAGCAGCATCAGTATGATTGTGTCTTACTAGATCGGGGGCTACCCAAAGCCACGGGTGATGAAATTCTTAAAACGTTAAGAGCGCAGCAGCAGCAAACGCCTGTGATTTTTATCACTGCTCGGGACAGTATTCAAGATCGTGTCGAAGGTCTGGATTTAGGCGCCAATGATTATCTGGTCAAGCCGTTTAGTCTGGAAGAGCTTTCTGCGCGCGTGCGTTCACAATTACGACAGCATCAAAGCAGTGCAGATCAATATTTGCGCTATGCAAATCTGGTGTTAGACCCGCAAGCCAAAACACTGATTCAGGATAGTCAGACTGTCAATTTAACTGCCAAGGAATTTCAGATTTTGCATAAGCTGATGCAAAAACCTGAACATGTAATGACCCGTGAGCAGCTGGAAGAATCACTCTATGCATGGGGCGATGAAATCGAAAGTAATGCGATAGAAGTGTTTATCTATCAATTGCGTAAAAAGATTGGCAGCCAATATATCAAAACCATTCGTGGTTTGGGCTATCGTATGAGTCAGGATTAATATGCCGCAAGCCGTGTCTCTACAAAGCCGTCTGATCAGGACATCATTATTCAGTTCAATGGTGGCGGGTGTGCTGGCATTGCTGCTTTTTGTGGGGGTTTCGCTCTATCAGACCATGCAGGTGCAAGATCAACTCATGAATGAAATTGCAGACATGCTGTTAATTTCGGATGTGACTACGAGTTCAGGACAACAGGTGGATGAACTCAGCGATGAATTTGATATTCAATATCAACTCAAAGATCAGCAGCAGGTGCTGACTGCATCAAAAGATTTCCATTTAGAAGAACAGTCCTCAAAGATCAAAAATAATGTATCTGAAGGCTATGATTTTATTTGGCAAGACCTGCAATTGTGGCGTATGTACAGAGCTGAAGATGCTGAGCTGAATATGTCGGTATTGGTGTTACAACCGCTAGGAGAACGTTTTAAAGATTTAGCTCAGAATGTGATGGGTTATGCTCTGGTATTGGTCTTGCTCTGGTTGACGCAGTGGCTGATTTTACACTTTGCAGTGAAACGTCAATTTAAAGTCATTCATCAATTGTCCAAAAATATTGCTGAAAAAAATGCCAATGATCTCACTCCGATTCAGCAGCAAGTGCCCGAGTTAAAAGAATTACAACCGATAGTCTGGCAACTGAATCAAATGTTGCAGCGGCTTAAACAATCCTTGGTTGCAGAGCAGCGCTTTACTGCGGATGCCTCGCATGAGTTACGTTCGCCTTTATCGGCTATTCAAATGCGTTTGCAGGTATTAAAACGTAAATATCCAGATTTAACTCAGGACTTGGTCAGTATTCAAAATGATGTCAGTCGTGGCACACAAGTCTTGGAAAACCTGCTTTTACTGGCGCGTCTTGATCCGACCAATACCCGTCAATTACCAAAAACTGAAATTGACTTGCAGGTGATAGTAAAAGATGTTGTTCAGGCTTTACAGCCTTTTGCTACCAAGAAAAGTATTCAAATCCAGACTCAGCTTTCGCCTCATCTTGCTATTTTGGCTAATGAAAAACTTATTTTCAGTTGTGTACGAAACCTGATGGATAATGCCATTCGATATGTCGGGCAAAATGGTCATGTATTTATTAATGTGCAACAGCAGCATCAAAAGCTAACGATGACGATTGAGGATGATGGGCAGGGTGTAACAGAAGAGGTCTTGCAACGCTTGGGCGAACGCTTTTATCGTGCTTTAGGTACAAAAACTCAAGGTTCAGGTTTAGGACTTTCGATTTGTCAGAAAATTATTGAATTGCATGCAGCCGAAATGCATTTTTCTCAATCCAGTCATGGTGGATTAAAAGTTGAACTGCAATTTCCGGTGAATATCCACCGCTAAAAAGCAGTATGTTTGTATACATACTGCTTGTTTCCACGAATATTATTAATTGGCTTGTTATTCTTTTATTTGGTCAGAATCAGTCGATTGTTACGGGTTAAACGTAAACGGTATTCTTCTCCAGCATGCATAATTCGAATTTCTCGGCCCAAGGAAAATAAGTTGTTGGAATGCAACATCGGTAGTGACTGTGTTACATCATTATTACGGGTAAATAAGCTAAATGGTGCGTTCATTCCTTCGACTCCGTGGTATATAGTGAACGTTTTAAATGATAATCATTATCGAATAGACCTGTCAATCAATTATTTAAGATTTTATAAAAAACCTAAATTTGCTTACACTCTGTAATATTTTCACGCAAAGGAGTACGGAATGTCGAAACCTACGATTCACATTGCAATTGGAATCTTGTTGCATCAGAACAAGGTACTTGTAGGATGGCGTGAAGCAAAACAGCATCAGGGAAATAAGCATGAATTTCCAGGTGGTAAAGTTGAAGAAGCAGAAAGTCCCTTAGCCGCCTGTCGCCGTGAAATTTATGAAGAAGTGGGTATTGGGCTGCAGGACTGGCATGCTTTTAATGTGATTCGCCATGAATACGATGATGTGATCGTCAATTTGCATTTATTTCATGCCATCGTACCGACTCCACTCTTGAATGAAATTCAACAGCCCTGGACGTGGTACAGCCGTGATGAATTACTGAGTTTAAATTTCCCCAAAGCCAATCAAGCCATGATTAAACGATTGTATTGGGCACATCAGATTAAAATTTCAGATCAGTTAAGTGCATTAAACCAGTTGCAATCAGACCAGTTGATGTATTGGCGTGTTGAGGGTACTCAGGCACAGATCATTGAAATTTCAGGCTTAAGCGTTGAACAATTATCTAAACTGATTGTGAATATTGACCTTTATCAACAGTTAAATTCAATTCAACAGCAAGCCATTTCAGCCATTCATTTAAAACAGTCGCAAGTGCTGTCCTTGATGCAAGGCGATTTAATTATCGGTAAGCGTTATATCGCTGCTTGTCATGATTTGGTTTCAATGACTCAGGCGCAGAAAATTGGTTGTGATGCAATTCTGTTAAGTCCAGTAGTCGCTACCGAAACGCATCCAGAGACTCGAGCATTAGGGTGGGCGCAGTTTAAAGTTCTTACTTCACAAGTCGAAATTCCTGTTTTTGCTTTGGGTGGAATGCAAGCAGGTGATTTGCCAGAAGCTCAGCAGCAGGGTGCTTATGGAATTGCGGGTATTCGATTTTTATAAAATGTAGAATTTATAAACTACAGAAGGAGATGTATTGAGCTAGGCTTTAACGACTCAATACATCTTAAAAGTTATAAGCCTTTCAATGCCGTTTGTGCTTGTTGAATGGTTTTTGGGTCTTTTTGCTGTTGTGCAGCTTTCAAAATGGCTAACCAGAGCTGTTTCTTCATTGCATTACTTTGAGCATAGCTCAGCCCACGTTGTGCTAAAGCCTCTGCATTTGCGGGTTTATTTTTCTTGTTCGCCACCAAGGCCAAATACAAATAAGTCTCGGCAGCTTGGGGAGCCAAGCGCTGTGCTTGGAGTGCTGCAGCTTCAGCTTGATTCCATTGACCTTGTTTATAAGCAAGCTGAGATTTTTGCATGAGTTTTTTAAATGCAGGAAGTTTTCGGCCATCATCAAATTGTTGCCTGCTTCTTTGTTCAGGAATCACCACCTGCATTTTTTTACGTTGAATTTCTTCACGGTCATAAGGGGTAATGACCACACCAGAAGGAGTTTTAATTTCTTTCTTTTCAGAAGATGGTGTGGGTTCTGCTTTGTTGGTCTCAGGCGTTGGCAGGCTTTGACAGCCCACCAAACCTATTAGACCTAAACCGATCACAGCCAACTTATACATGTTGAATCGAAGCTTCATTATTGAATCGTCACCACTAGTTATCATAGCTACCGCTTGAAATGACCTGACTGTTATTAGAAGAGTCACGCGGCATTTCAGTTTCACTTTCACGAATATAGTTTTCAATACTATCGTTTTGTTCAGGTTCGGCCTGATTGTTTTCAGTGTCAGAATTGTAAACCGGTTCTACTTGGTAATAAGGTAAACCACATCCGGTTGCTTGACGTGGCACATTATTACGTAGTATCGGAATGTACATGGCGCCTTCACAACCTTGTGCAGACAAATGCCCAGTTGCGCGGTCAATCCAGTGCCATTGCACATTTTCTGTTTGACGTAAATTTACAGGTTTCTGACGCAGTTGCTTCATGACATTGGTCCAAATAGGCAAAGCACCTGATGAACCGGTTAGGCCAGTCACTTTATTATCATCCAGGCCCAGCCACACCACACTTAGGTAATTACCAGAATAGCCTGCAAACCATGAGTCACGCGTATCGTTGGTGGTTCCCGATTTACCTGCCAGTTTCAAATCGCCAGATAAGGCGTTATAAGCCGAACGACCTGTACCTGAACTCATCACTTGTTGTAAGCCGTAATTCAGAATATAGGCGGCAGAAGGATCAATAGTTTGCTGTACGGTCAGTCCATAACGGTCTAGTAAACGCCCATTTGAATCCACCACAGAACGAATCGATTTGATTGGATATTTAAATCCGCCCGTAGCAAAGTTGCTATAAATACTCATTACTTCCATCGGTGACATATCAACTGCACCGAGGAATATAGATGGATAAGTAGGAATGTCTGAGGTTACGCCAAACTTTTTCAGGTGATTACTGAAAGTTGAAACGCCAAATTCCTGACCTAAACGTACTGCAGCAAGGTTGTATGAATTTGCCAGCGCTTCCGCCATGGGAACTACACCATGCTCGCCACCGCTATAGTTTTTAGGCGTCCAGCTTTTTCCTCCACTTGCAATATTCAGCGCACTATCTTCAATAGGGCTGGCCCAAGTATAGCGTCCCGATTCAATCGCACTTAAATAAATCACTGGTTTAAGTAAAGAGCCCACCTGACGTTTGGCATCCAAAGCACGGTTAAAACCGGTAAAATCTTGTGTAGAACCTACTGCTGCAACCAGTTCACCATTTTCAGGATGCGAAATTAAAACTGCACCCTGTAAATCTTTTAAGCGTTTAGGATTGGCATTGGCTAAACCGGAAACAGATGTTTTAAACGCCTCTTGGACTTTAGTTTGGGCAATTGGATCAAGCGTAGTGAAAATTCTTAAACCTTGATTGGTCAAATCACCTTCTTGATATTCGGTACGCAGTTGGCGACGGACAATATCCAGAAAGTCGGGGAAGCGAGCCGGGCCTAAGGTTGGTTTTGCAATTACATTGAGAGGTCGTGCGACTTCTTGCTCAAACTGTTCCTGAGTGAGATAACCCATAACCAGCATATTGTGTAAAACAATATCACGACGTTTTTTTGCGCCTTCAGGATTTTTCCACGGATTAAAAAGAGTAGGTCCTTGAACTAAACCGACTAAATAGGCTTGTTGAGCGATATTTAATTCTCTCAGTGGTAAACCGAAGTAAAATTGTGAAGCCAGACCATAGCCATTAATAGAGTAACTCCCATTTTGGCCCAGATTTACTTCATTTAAATAAGCTTCTAAAATTTCATCTTTATCATAATGCAGTTCAATTAGCAGAGCCATCAAAGCTTCATTAACTTTACGTTTCAATGTTCTTTCAGGGCTTAAATAGAAGTTTTTCACTAATTGTTGAGTCAGGGTTGAACCGCCTTGACGTTTACCACCCGTGATATTACTGACTAAAGCACGTGCTGTACCGCGGACTGAAACGCCATGATGATGATAGAAGTTACGGTCTTCCGTCGCGATGAGTGCTTCAATTAAAGGTTTAGGGACTTTGGCGAGTTTAATCAGCATACGGTCTTCATTGTGCTGCGGATAAATACCGCCAATCAACAAAGGCTCTAAACGAGCAATACCGGTAGACGAGGGCTTTGTCGCACTAACTTCAGCAATTTGATTATTGTTAAAAGTGACTTTTAAAACTTGTTCAGGTTCTGCGCTATCGCCAAAATCAAAACCACGGGTATGCACATAGAGTGCATCACCTGAAGTGACATAACTACCTGATTTGGTATAGCTATCAGAGCCTTTATAGCCAAGTAATTTCAGCTCTTGAGTAAAGTCTGTCTGATTAACCGGCGCATTGGTATAAATTTCCAAAGGACGCGCAAATACTTTCGCAGGAATATCCCAGCGTTGTCCTTCAAACTTATTCCGCACAATATTATCCATTCGGATTAAATAGATACTAAAGGCCAAGAAAGCACCAATGACTAATATTGAAAAAATAAGCGCTAGTAAACCGATACCACGTTCAGACTTCATCAATTATTGTAAGATCCTGATAAATTGTGCTAATCATGCGAAGCTTTTCATTTTTTTGCAATAATTAATCTGTGAATGAAGAGAAAATATAATAATTAAAAAGTAAGAAAATTTATAATTAACTTTTGATTTTAAATAAGATACTGTTTTTATAGTACAGCCTGTATTGGGCGAAATCGGGTCAATTTTAAAACCCATTATTCGTTCGGGGGGAGACAGGCAAAATTATAGGTCTCAAGATGCCGCTGATAAAATGTGATCTTTATCATAAAAATCGATATTGCCTAAACCAGTCAGGAGGTTTACTACACTTCGCTTATGTAGGGGAAAGCAAATCGTTATTGAGTAACATATTCATCTAGGTAACGGGTTATATCCAACTTTAAAGTTTTTTAAAATGAATAGGGTTAGTGCTATGATAGGCAGGAATCGTAGCGGAGCGATCACTCAGGTGCAAATTTCACATAAAACTTTTCGAAACATCGGATTAATAGGACGTCCAGATAAATCCTCCGTCGTTGAAACTTTAAGTCTCATTCATGACCATCTTTTAAGTTTAGGACTTCATCCTGTTTTTGATTCTCAAACAGCAGCGCTGGTGCCATATCCCAATACGCAAACTGTCAGTCGTGCTTTACTGGGGGAAGTGGTTGATTTGGTGATTGTGGTCGGTGGCGACGGCTCTTTATTGCATGCCGCACGTGCACTGGTAAAACATAATACGCCTGTCATTGGCGTGAACCGTGGTCGTTTGGGCTTTTTAACCGATATTAAGCCGACCGAAGTTATATTCAAACTCGATCAGGTGCTGAAGGGTGAATTTCAGCTGGATCGCCGTTTCTTGCTGGAAATGGAAATTCGCTCTAAAGGTGAGAGTATTTATGATGCCATCGCTCTGAATGATATAGTTTTACATTCCGGTCGCTCTGTTCACATGATTGACTTCGAATTGAATATTGATGGTCAATATGTCTATCGTCAGCATAGTGATGGTCTGATTGTCTCGACACCTACAGGTTCTACGGCATATGCCTTATCGGGTGGTGGGCCGATTGTCCATCCGGGTATGGATGCTATTTCTTTAGTACCGATGCATCCGCATACGTTGTCTTCACGTCCAATTGTGGTCGGTGGACATAGTGAAATTAAGATTATAATTCGTGAAAATCGCGTGTTACCCATGGTTAGTGCCGATGGTCAGCATAGCGTTTCATTGAATGTCGGTGATAGTTTACATATCCGTAAACATCCATTTAAATTGAATTTACTTCATCCGCCAGGGTATGACTTCTATATGGCATGTCGTACCAAACTGGGGTGGAATCAAGATTTTGACTCTTTACAACAGCAGGATTAAATGATGAATATTGAACAAATGCTGGCCGTACTCGATCCTGAAATTGTTTCGCGTTTAAAAACAGCAGTAGAAATTGGTAAATGGCCTAACGGGATTGTTTTGACGGCTGAACAGCGTCAAACCTGTATGCAGGCAGTTTATGCTTGGGAAATGAAAAATTTGCCTGAAACTGAACGTAGTGGCTATATTGACCGCGGTACCAAAGAAGAAGATGAACATTGTGATTCACATGACCCACAGCAAGACGAAGAATTCAAGCCGATTCGTTTTGTTTAAGTACTTCGTTATAAAAAAAGACACTGCGGTGTCTTTTTTATTGATCCCTAGCTTAAATTAAAGCACATCACGGCCACACGAAGCCTCAAGTCTTCAAATGGCTTTGCATAGGCAAGTTTTACTTTTGACAGGGCAAAAATAAACAAAACCCTTTGTTGTACTCATGATACATCCCTGTATCATGAGTACAAAAATCGGCATCCTGCCGATCTCATGTGATTAAATGCTATTTTAACGTCTAAAAAACAATAAGGAAAAATAGCGCATCACTTGCTCAGGCATTTATCGACATACCCAATCAAATAACTTGGAGACGTTTCACCCAAAGCTCTTTGGCTTTTAACATTGCATCATCAAAAGAAGCACATGCTCCCATTGTATATAAGGCAATCCCAATGGTTTCAGTCACGGCAATTTCACCATATTCATGACTTTGCTTACCTTCCCAAACGGCTTTAAAAACTGCCAAATTCAGTTCTTCTTCAATCGGGCTCCGGTTTTCAGTCAATTTAGGTAATTCGTGCTCGTATAGCTCACCATTTTTAATGCCGCAGATTAAAGTTTTAGCATCGGGATTGCGTTCGAATTCACCACCTTCACCTTTAATGACCGCACTATTATTATAGCCTAGCTTAAAAGCAGCTTGCTGGTGCGAACCGCGATAGGCAGGATGGAAGATCGCTTGCAGCGTTGCTTTGGCATTAAAAGGATTAATCAAACGGGCAAGGGTATGAATTGGGGAGCGTAAGCCCATCACGTTACGTAAGGCAATCAAGTCACTTAAAATAGGTGAAATTGCTTCTAAAGGAAGATAGGCAAAATTGCGTTGTTGTAATTGTTGTTCCACATCTGTGTCATTTTGGCAAATAGCATAACCGAGGTATTCCAATACCTGTTCAGTATAAAGACGGTTAATGGTATGGCCTGATGCACCATGCATCACCACTTTATAGCCCTGTTGTGCCAAAGTCAGGGCAGCCAGTAAAAACCATGGATAATGCTTGCGCTTACCTGCATAAGATGACCAATCTAAGTCAACCTCTAAGTTTTTAAAATTGAGTTGATCACGGGTGGCTTGTACAAAACCGGCAAGTTCATCTACAGATTCTTCTTTAACGCGTAACAGCATTAAAAAAGCACCGAGCTGAACATCCAGCACTTCATCTTTTAAGATCATGCTAAAGGCTTGATAAGCCTCTTCATAGCTAAGCGAACGTGCACCATTTTTTCCTTTACCTACAATACGGACATATTGTGCGAAAGGATGTTCAAAATCTTTGTAGATATTTCTTTTGGTTTGCATAAGACTAACTTTAAATAGGCAAGTAAAATAAGTATGCGGTTATTTTATAAAGTTGATAGAAATATTTCAGCTGAATTCAAACAAAACTTGATGGGTCGAGTTTAGACCAATGTCTAATAAAAAATAGGCGATTATTTAGTCTAATTAACAAATAAGGGAGAACAAAAGCTAAAAAATTAGGTAAAATTTGACCTATGTTAGACCTTTGTTGCATTTCAATCCTGCTTATCTAACAGTTTTGAATTTGGAAAAGTTCAGAATATCGTGGTTTTAATCACATTTATAATACGTATTATTGTTCAGTATTGAATGAATTCAATGCTTTGGTGCTCTTTTGCTTGGCAAAAGGGTTTTGGGCTGTTTATTTGTTGAAAATAGACAAAAACTGAATATTTCTTATTTAGAAATATATCGTGAAGTAATGTCATGGCTAAAAAACCAATTTATAAGTCACTCTATTTTCAAGTGATTGTTGCCATTATTGCGGGTATTCTGGTGGGTCACTTTTCGCCAAGCGGAACGCAAATAATTAATGGTGCAGAGCAATATGTTCCAGGCTTAGGTGAACAACTTAAACCTTTAGGTGATGCTTTTATTCGTTTGATTAAAATGATCATCGCCCCAGTAATCTTCTGTACAGTGGTCAGCGGTATTGCTGGTATGGAAAGCATGAAGTCAGTAGGTAAAACTGGTGGCGTTGCTTTACTTTACTTTGAGATTGTATCAACCATTGCCTTACTCATCGGTTTATTGGTAATTAATATTGCCAAGCCGGGTGTAGGTATGAATATTGATCCTGCATCTTTAGACACCTCAGGTATTTCTAAATATGTAGAATCAGGCCAATCGCAATCGACTCTCGATTTCCTGATGAATATCATCCCGAATACGGTGGTGGGTGCATTTGCTGAAGGTGAAATTCTACAAGTATTGCTTTTCGCTATTCTGTTCGGTTTTGCGCTGCATAAACTTGGTGATGCCGGTAAACCAGTATTGAAACTGGTCGACCAAATTGCCCATGTATTCTTCAATATCGTAAACATGATTATGAAGTTAGCGCCGATTGGTGCGTTTGGTGCGATGGCATTTACTATTGGTAAATACGGTATTGGTTCACTGGCGCAGTTGGCCCAGTTAATCATCTGTTTCTACATTACTTGTCTGCTGTTTATTTTCCTAGTTTTAGGAACGATTGCGCGTATCTCAGGCTTTAGCATCATGAAAATGATTCGCCTGATTCGTGAAGAGCTGCTGATTGTACTGGGTACATCATCTTCAGAATCAGTATTGCCACGTATGTTGAAGAAGCTTGAACTTGCGGGTGCGGAAAAGTCGGTGGTGGGTCTGGTCATTCCAACAGGTTATTCATTTAACCTGGATGGTACGTCTATTTACTTGACCATGGCTGCAATCTTTATTGCTCAAGCAACCAATACGCCGTTAGATGTTGAACATCAAATTACATTACTTGTAGTGTTATTGATTTCTTCTAAAGGTGCGGCGGGTGTAACAGGTTCTGGCTTTATTGTGATGGCTGCGACCTTGTCTGCGGTAGGACATATTCCGGTTGCAGGTCTGGCATTGATTCTCGGTATTGACCGTTTCATGTCAGAAGCGCGTGCATTGACTAATCTGGTGGGTAACTCATTGGCAACTTTAGTGGTTGCAAAATGGGTCGGACAATTAGATAAAGACAAGCTTGATTATGCATTAGCAAATCCAGCTGAAATTGATAACATGATGGAAGAAGAAGTTAAGCCCCACGCTTAATTCTCTTTGACCTTAAAAGGGAAGCTTCGGCTTCCTTTTTTATTGACCCAAAAGTCATGAAATAGGGAGGCTATAGAACATGACAGATCTTTATAAAATGAATAGGATGGGGGGAGAGGAATAAATACAACAACCACATACAAGGATGCTATATGTTGGCTTATGATGCAGATTTAGAACTGTTTCGCGATAATTTTAAACGTTTTATGAATGAACATGTTGCACCTCATTATGAACAGTGGGAGCAAGAAGGCATTATGCCGCGTTCGATCTGGAATGCATTGGGCGAAAATGGTTTCTTGTGTGTCGATGTACCTGAGGAATATGGTGGTTACGGCGTTCCAACCCATTATTCACTGATGCTGGTTGAAGAGTCTGCACGCGCAGGGTTTAGCGCATTATCTACCGGTATTTCCTGTCATTCTGAAATTGCAGCGCCGTATATTTTGCATATTGGTAGTGAAGAGCAAAAGCAATACTGGTTGCCGAAAATGGTTTCTGGTGAAGTGGTCGGTGCCATTGGCATGACTGAACCGGGAGCAGGTTCAGATTTGCAAGCTATGCGTACCAATGCCATTTTTCAGGGTGATTATTACCTTTTAAATGGTTCGAAAACCTTTATTTCAAATGGTCAACATGCAGATATAGTGATATTGGCCGCAAAAACTGACCCGCAAGCACGTGCAAAAGGTGTGTCCTTATTGCTACTCGATACACATTTGGAAGGTTTTAAAAAGGGCAGCAACCTGAACAAAATTGGTTTGCATTCGCAAGATACCTCCGAATTATTCTTTGATAATATCCAAGTGCCAAAGGATCAATTACTCGGTCAGCCGGGTCAAGGTTTCGCCTATTTAATGCAAGAGTTACCACGTGAACGTACAGCGATTGCCTCAACAGCGATGGGTGCGATTCGTGGTTCAATTGATGTCACTGTTGCTTATGTAAAAGAGCGTCAAGCGTTTGGTCAGCCAATTAGTCAATTTCAGAATACCCGCTTTGTTTTGGCACAAGCGAAAATTGATGAACTGGCGACAGCCGCGTTTTATAACCAAAATGTTGAACTCTACATGCAAGGTAAACTCGATGTAGAAACTGCTGCGGCACTAAAAAGTTTTGCAACGGATATGCAAATGAAAATTGCTGATAACCTATTACAACTGTTCGGTGGCTATGGTTATATGACTGAATATCCAATTTCACGTTTCTTTGTTGATGCCCGTATTCAGCGCATTTACGGTGGAACCAATGAGATTATGAAAGAGATTGTGGCTCGCAGTATGTTGGGGCGTTAATCCATACAATAAAAAAGAGCCAGATGGCTCTTTTTTATTGATTCAATACCATCAGGCTTTCTTCGATAAAGGCGGGTAAATCTTCAGGCGAACGTGAAGAGATATACAAATTATTGTCATTCACGACTTCTACGTCGTAATACACCGCACCCGCATTGATCAGATCAGTAGCGAAAGTTTTAAGCGTAGTCATTAATCGTCCTTTAACTACTTTTGCGGTAATCAGTAGCTGGGGATTATGACAAATACTCATTATTGGCTTTTTTGCATGGGCAAAATTACGTATAAAATGAATAAAACGATCATCATTACACAGTCGGTCAGGTGAATGGCCACCAGGAATAAGTAAGGCGTCAAAATCATGCACTGAAACATCATCTATACTTTGGTCGATAGTCACTGCAAATTTACGCTTATTACCGTAGACAATATTGCCTGCTCTGTTTTCAATATTTAAAACGCTATGACGGGCTGCGCGAAAGGCCTGTACAGGTTCTGAGTATTCGATATCTTCAAAATCATGAGTCACTAAAACGGCGATTCTTTTTGACATTATTATTCTCCGAATTGCTTTATTAAAAGAATATAGATTAAAGCTTAAACTTTTGTGATGCACTTTGGTAAAGAGCTATTGCAAAAGGAAAAGCCCCGAAGACAGGGCTTCAGGGCCGGATTTAAGCGTGTAATGATTCGAATCTAAGCGATATTTTTTTGTTGCTCTGTTTGTCGAAGTTCAGCACGTAGAATTTTTCCGACGGTTGACTTGGGTAATTCACTTAGTATCTCAATGAATTTTGGGATTTTATAGGCCGTCAGGTTTTCTTTGCAGTGCTTTAAAATGTCATCAATAGAAAGATGAGGGTTGCTTAACGCAACAAAAGCTTTAACTGATTCACCTGTTTGTTTATCCGGTATGCCAATAACTGCAGCCTCAATGACATCAGGGTGTTCTACAAGAATGGCTTCAATTTCATTAGGATAAACATTAAAACCTGAAACAATCACCATATCTTTCTTGCGGTCTAAAATGTAACAAAACCCATCTTCATCAACTTTTGCGATATCGCCAGTATGTAACCAGCCATCTACAAAAGTTTCAGCGGTTTCAGTTGGGCGGTTTAAATAACCCAAGACAATTTGTGGTCCTTTCACACAAAGTTCACCGGCTTGACCCAATGGAACTTCCTGACCTTCTGCATTCACAATTTTAATGTCTGAGCCGGGGAGTGGGAAACCGACAGAACCTTGGCGAATTTCACTGATCGGGGGATGCAGTAACGCTGCACAACTGGTTTCAGTCATGCCAAAACCTTCAATAATTGTGCCGACTTTGACCTTCCAGTTTTCAGCAGTTGCAGGGCGAAGTGCCGTTCCACCTGAAATCGCACAGGTAAGTTTTGGTGGATTTTGTACAAACCAGTCCTCTGCCAAAAGACCTGCATATAAAGTATCTACCCCTGTTAGCCAAGTAACATTAAAATTCTCAAAAGCGGGTTTTAAATTGCTGACTGGGCGTGGTGATGGAATCAGTAAATTATGTGAACCACCTTCAAAGAACATCAGAAAATTTACACTAAAAGCAAAAATATGGTACAGCGGAATGGCAGTTAAAATGCAGTCCTGATTGTTAAATTCAGATTGATGCGCACGTAAATAATCACCGGTGATTTTGACCAATGAAGCTACATTTTGATGACTGATCACCGCACCTTTGCTACGTCCAGTGGTACCACCGGTATATTGATACAAAGCAATATCATGATGAATTGGAGTATAGGTGTCTAAAGTTTTGCCTATCTCCAAAGCATCGAAAAAGGTGCAATAGTTAATGGAGGGTTGTAGGGAACGATTTTGAGTTTCGGCATCTGCCTGCATTTTTTGTGCAATCATTCCTTTATAAGGCTCATCAAAAAACTCACTTAAACTTGCTGTGACCAATGCAAGCGATTTAAGTTGAGGATTTTTTTGAATGACCTGTTCTAAAGTCGCTAAAAATAACTCCGAAACGATTAGTGCTTTTGTGCCACTGTCTGTCAATTGGTATTCAAGCTCACGTGGAGTATAAAGCGGATTGATGTTGGTGATAATGAGCCCCGCTTTCCAGCATGCAAATACTGCAATCGGGTATTGCAACGAATTTGGCATTTGCAGACCGACTACATCGCCTTTTTTAAGATGTAGATGATGTTGTAAATAATTGGCAAATGCCGTCGATAAATCATCAATTTCCTGAAAAGTTAAAGTTTTGCTTAAGCCTACTGACAAGACCACACTAAATGCCGGTGATTGAGGAAAGTGTGCTGTGGTATGTGACAGTAACTCTGCAAGGTTAGATCGTACCTGTTCAGGCTGAAGTTGGTAGCCATGTAATGATGCAGGTAAATGTTTTTCCCATGGGCGCTGTGCGTAATGACTCATTGACTATCCTTAAACTTATTTTTAACTTTGTTTTGATTTTTATGTCAGTCCTGACATTGATCTTTTAACATCAAGTAAACCTGTATTTTTCACAATGATCAAATCTGCCAATTAATCTAACTGAAACAGAAAAATCTATAGAGAAAGAATGGGGATTAAGCGCTTTAAAATATGAGCTTATTTGCAAATACCGATAAATTCATTTAACCAAATGACATAAAATATGCATCACTATTTCAGATTTAAAAATATACGCCTGCTGCCAAGTTTTGACTCAATTGGCAAAAGCTGATTAATTTTAATAATTCATTTCAAAATGAGTAACAAGATAGTTGATGATTAAATCAACTGTATGTTTTTAAGACTGAATCAATCAAAGTCTTATTGCGTAACAATTGAAAGCTAACTATTGTTATACTGTTTGCATAATGTTTTCGAAGGGCGACATAACAATGATCAACGACGATCAAAACACAAAGACTTCTCTTGACCTTGCTCAAATTCGTGAGGATATTGATTCTGTAGATCAGCAGATTCAACAACTTATCAATCGTCGAGCGAAATTGGCAGAAGCAGTGGCAAAAGCAAAATTTGCTTCTGAAGAGAATCCGATGTTTTACCGTCCTGAACGTGAAGCGCAAGTTTTACGTAATGTTATGCAGCGTAATGAAGGGCCGTTATCTGATGTGACCATGGCACGTTTATTCCGTGAAATCATGTCGGCCTGCTTGGCGCTTGAAGCTCCGCAAAGTATTGCATTCTTGGGTCCGGTTGGCACTTTTACTCATTCAGCAGTCCTTAAACATTTTGGGCAAGATGCGATTGTCCGTCCCTTGCCAACCATTGATGAAGTGTTTCGTGAAGTCGAAGCAGGTAGTGCGCATTATGGTTTAGTGCCAGTTGAAAATTCATCTGAAGGCGTGGTCAACCATACTTTAGATTGCTTTAAAGCCTCACATTTAAATGTAATTGGTGAAGTTGAATTGCGTATTCATCACCAATTCTTAGTGTCATCTAATACCCGTAAAGACAGCATCAAACAGATTTATGCCCATCAGCAAACACTGGCACAATGCCGTGGCTGGTTAGATGCACACTATCCCGGCGTTGAACGTGTTGCCTTAAGTTCAAATGCCGAAGCGGCACGCCGTATTCGCAATGAATGGCATTCGGCTGCGATTGCATCTGAAGTGGCTGCCAGCCTTTATGATTTAGAAATCCTGCACGGCAACATTGAAGATAATCCTGAAAATACCACGCGTTTCTTGGTGATTGGGCGTGAAAAAGTACCACCAAGTGGCAATGATAAAACTTCATTGCTGATTTCTGCACATGACCGTGCCGGTGCTTTGCTGGAAATTCTGGCGCCATTTGCCAAACACAATATTAGCTTGACCAGTATTGAAACTCGTCCTGCATTGCCAGAAAAATGGGCCTATGTATTCTTTATTGATCTTGAGGGTCATGTGGAACAAGAAAACGTCAAAGCGGCAATTGAAGAAATTCGTCCTTTGGTGAAAGAAGTTCGAGTCTTGGGTTCTTACCCGATTGCAGTACTGTAAATCTTACCCATTAAAGCAGTGGTCAATTTTAAAGTGAGGTTGACCACGTTTATCACTTGAAATAACTGGAAGAGTAACATGTCGTTTGTCCCTGCCAATGAAGGAATCTCAAAGTTAAAGCCTTATCAACCAGGTAAACCCATTAGTGAACTTGAGCGTGAGTTAGAGATTACTGATATTGTTAAATTGGCCTCAAACGAAAATCCGTTGGGCTGTTCTGATAAAGTCAAACAGGCTGTGGCTGCTGAACTGGCAGAAATCGGACGATATCCGGACGGTGGCGGTTTTATCTTAAAAGACCAGATTCAGGCACAATTTGCTGTGACTGCTGACCGGATTACTTTAGGGAATGGTTCAAACGACTTGCTTGAAATGTTTGCCCGTGCATTCGTTTCTTCAAGCGATTCTGTAGTGTATAGCCAGCATGCGTTTGCGGTATATGCTTTGGTGACTCAAGCGATTAATGCAGAAGCGATTGAAGTGCCTGCAAAAGGCTTTGCCCATGACTTGGATGCTATGGCAGCGGCAATTAAAGACAATACCAAACTTGTATTTATTGCCAATCCAAACAATCCGACGGGAACTTGGTTTGAAGAAGCTGAATTTGAAGCCTTCATGCAAAAAGTTCCGGCTAATGTGATTGTGGTTCTGGATGAAGCCTATGTGGAATATTTCCCCGAAAACTTTAATAGCCTGAAATTCTTAGAACAATATCCAAACATTATTGTCAGCCGTACCTTGTCTAAATGTTATGGCTTGGCAGCATTACGTGTTGGTTTTGCCTTGGGATCGACAGAAGTGACCGATTACCTGAACCGTATCCGTCAGCCGTTTAATGTCAATCATCTGGCAATGGTCGCAGCTGTAGCCGCATTGAAAGATGAAGATTTTATTGAACAATCGCGTATTGTCAATAAAGCGGGTATGAAGCAATTAGAGCAAGGCTTTGATGCGCTAGGTTTAAATTATGTGCCTTCACGCGCTAACTTTATTTTAGTCGATGTACAGGCTGACCCTGCGCAGACTTTCACTGCATTGTTGAAAGAAGGTGTCATTGTGCGTCCAGTTGGAATTCCAAATCATCTTCGTGTATCGATTGGTACTGAAGCTGAAAATGCCAAGTTCTTGACAGCACTTGGCAAAGTATTGGATTTGACCAGCAGTGCGGTAGAGGAAAAAGCCTAAGTCATGTCTCAGCCACTGTTTGAAAAAGTTGCCTTTATTGGGCTTGGGCTGATTGGCTCAAGTTTGGCTCGTGTGATGATTGCTGAAAAATTGGCAAAGCAAATTGTTGCCTCAACGCGTTCGCAAAAAACCCTGAATGATGCAAAAGCACTTGGCTTGATTCAGGAAGGCTATAGCAATCCTGTCGATGCCGTGCAAGGTGCCGATCTGGTGGTTTTGGCTTTGCCGGTTCGCGCAACGCAAAAAGTACTGGAAATTATCCAGCCGTATCTGTCAGAAAAAACCATCATTACCGATGTCGGTAGCACCAAAGGCAATGTAGTCGATGCTGCAAAAGCGGTATATGGTGAAAACCTGCCAGAAGGTTTTGTACCGGGTCACCCAATTGCAGGTGCAGAACATACTGGTGTACATGCAGGTAAAGTTGATTTATTTGCCAACCATAAAGTCATTTTGACACCGCTACCTACGAGTAGCGACTGGGCCGTGGATAAACTGATTCAACTGTGGCAAGCTGCAAAAGCAGAAGTGATTTGTATGGATGTGGACAAGCATGATGAAGTGCTGGCCCATACTAGCCATCTTCCGCATTTAATGGCCTTCAACCTGGTTGAGCAACTGGCCAACCGTGAAGATAATCTCGACATTTTCCGTTATGCTGCCGGGGGCTTCCGCGATTTTTCACGCATTGCCGCCAGTGATCCACAGATGTGGCATGACATCTTTTTTGCCAATAAAAAAGCGATTTTAAATGCGGTCGATGGTTTTGAGCTACAACTGACTCAAATCCGCAAACTGATTGAAAATGAAGATTCCAAAGCATTAATAGGATTGCTTGAACATGCCCAAGCGGCACGTCAGCATTTTAATCATATGCTTTCTAAGAAACCTTTGATGGAGAACGATAAAGTGACACAACAATTTACCATTTTGCCGGGTGCTAAAAAATTCCAAGGTAAATTTACCGTGCCAGGGGATAAATCTGTCTCACACCGTTCCATCATGTTTGGTGCGATTGCTGAAGGTACCACGCACGTGACCGGTTTCTTGGAAGGTGAAGATGCATTGGCAACGCTTCAAGCATTCCGTGATATGGGTGTCAGCATTGAAGGGCCTAAAAATGGTGAAGTGACTATTCATGGTGTCGGTATGAATGGTTTGAAAGCACCTGCAAGTGCCTTATACATGGGTAACTCGGGTACATCAATGCGTCTGCTCGCCGGAATGTTGTGTGCACAAAAATTTGATTCTGTGATGACCGGTGATGCATCGCTGTCGAAACGTCCAATGGAACGTATTGCTAAACCGTTACGTGAAATGGGGGCACAGATTCAAACCACAGGTGAACGCGGTACACCACCAGTATCAATTACCGGTAGCCAAAACCTTAAAGGTTTTCACTACGACTTACCTATGGCATCGGCTCAGGTAAAATCAGGTATTTTACTGGCAGGTCTTTGGGCAAATGGTGAAACTTCAGTGACAGAGCCAGAACCGACCCGTGATCACTCTGAGCGTATGCTTCGTGCATTCGGTTATGAGGTGAAAACGGAAGGTAACCGCATTTCATTGCAAGGTGGCGGCAAGTTGGTGGGTACCGATATCCAAGTGCCATCCGATATTTCATCTGCGGCGTTCTTTATGGTCGGTGCAGCTATTACCGAAGGTTCTGATGTTACTTTAGAAGCGGTAGGGATTAACCCAACGCGTACCGGTATCATTGAAATTCTGAAACAAATGGGTGCAGATTTAACGGTGGAAAATGAACGTATTGCTGGTGGTGAGCCAATTGCAGATGTGCGTATCAAAGGCTCGCGTACTTTAAAAGGTATTCATATGCCGGAAGATCAGGTGCCATTGGCGATTGATGAATTTCCGGCACTATTTATCGCGGCTGCATGTGCAGAAGGCCAAACCATTTTGACCGGTGCTGCTGAACTTCGCGTAAAAGAGTCAGACCGTATTCAGGTGATGGCTGATGGTTTGCAAACCATGGGTATCGACTGCACACCAACCGATGATGGCATCATCATTGAAGGTAAGGGTAAATCAGGTGACTGGTCTGCAATTTTCACTGGCGGTGAAATAGAATCACATCATGACCATCGTATTGCCATGAGTTTTAGTATGGCAGGCTTGCGTACCTCCGGTGAAATCAAAATTGTTGGTACAGAAACGGTAGCCACCAGTTTCCCGACCTTCACTGAATTGACCAATCAAGCCGGATTAGAGATTCTAGTCAGTGAGTAATTAGTCTAATTTTGTATATTTATCAGAAAACAGCCAAGCTTTTGCTTGGCTGTTTTGTTTTTATTGCTTATTCTAAAACCATACAACAAGAATGCCTTTGGATAGAAAGATGAGAAAATTACAATTTACTGCAAACTGTGAAAAGCATAACCATGTGTCGCAGCAGTCCAATGATTGTCATGTGACTCAGGAATATGTCGCAGATCTTTTATCTAAAGAATTAGGGCAATATGGTTTTCAAACCTTGTCACAAAGTGGTGATCAGGTTGCGGTTAGTGTAGACAATCAATCCTTGCCTTTATCGGTCACTTGCCAGAGTCATGATGCAGAAGGGCATTTAGTCTGTGAAATTACTTCGTACCCAGATGAAGCGCAGGATTGGCTAGATCGGATTACTGAACAAAGTTTATTGAACCAGTTGGCGCAAGCGGTTGAAAACACTTTGAAAGAAGATGAATCATTTAGTGGGTTTGAATGGAAAGGTTAATTTAAGCTGAATTTTCAGGGTAAAAATTAAAAGTGGCAGATATAGCTCAGGTGTGATATCTGCCACTTTTTTACTTGAGATCAACAGTATTAAATTAATAATATAAAAATCAATCATTTTGAGTAAAACTGATTATTAATATTATACTTTCATTGGCATTTTATTCCACACGGAGCCAAGTTTGGCTGCGTCCAACGGCAGAAACCCCCATATAGCCGCGGAGAAATAATTTTTTCCCAGAAGCATTGAGTTTGCCTTTAAGTTTGTAAATTTTTCCTGAGACAGGATCGAGAATTTTTCCATCTGTATAGTTAACTTGGTCGACAGACTTCAAGTTACTAATGACTTGCATACCAATAATAGGCTGATTGGTATAAGGTGCAGGGCAGTTGGTACAAAATTCTTTTGGTGTATAGCCTTGGCGAGGAGTGGCTTTGAGTACCTTACCTGCGTATGTGCCATCGACTTGCTGCTCAATTTTAACCAAACCCTTGGCTTCCCCTGTTTTATCATCCATATAGCGCCAAACACCTTCAATATTTTGTGCCATAGCTGAAGAACAGAACAAGCTAAGCGCAATAATCCCAAAAATAGTTTTCATAATATCCCTTTAAAACAGCAATCAAATTTACGTCTAAACAGGAGCCTTATCCGACTCATGCAGTGATTATATTATTCATGGATTATGTTATGAATTGCAATAAAGCTTAAATATTAAGCTGTTTAGCATTTTATTATATTATTGAAATAAAGGAAGTAATTTATTGAAAATAAGGGGAATAATAGCTTTTTAAGAAATTTTTGAGATATGTATGCAGTTGGGAGGAAGTTTGATAGAGAATTTTTCTTTTAGACACTAAGAAAAAGACTCAGAAGTATTCTAAGTCTTTTTCCAATAAATAAATATCAGCATAGGCCAAAATTGATTTGGCACGCAATGGCACTGCTGAGTTGTTTATTAAGAGGCAGTTAAGCCACCAGATAGCGTGAAATCGCGATACGCAATTGCTTTAAATATCCAGTAAAAAAGTGGTTTGCACCCGGCAGAATCGTCAATAAATGACGTTGTGGTTTTGCCCATTCAATCAAATCTGACAATAAAGTAACTTCATCGGCTTCCCCATGAATAAACAAAATATCACCTTTGATAGCGGGGGTAACATAATGACGTAAACCTGCCACGGTTGCTGTGGGTAAACCGCATAAAATCAATTGTTTAGGCTTTATTTCATCTTGCAGACTGTGGTAGCTTTTCGCCATGACATGGGCACCAAAACTAAAGCCGCCGGCATAAAAAGGCAGGTTGATATGCTTGTTGCGAATTTGTTTAATGGTTTCTAGAACATCATCAGTTTCGCCAAAACCTTCATCATGCAAGCCTTCACTTTGGCCTGAACCACGGAAACTAGGACGATACACAATACAACCGCGTTCAAGAAACATTTGAGCAAGAAGTGTGGGGACCTTATGCTGCGGCGTTCCGCCCTGCAATGGGTGGGGATGACATACAATCGCGAATCCTTTCACTTCACCCTGAGGATAATCAACAAAAATTTCAAGTTGACCAGCAGGACCTTGAATGAAAATTTGCTCGGACATATAACAACCGATGAATAACAGGAGAATGAGGTATTTTACCGATAATGTTCAGTAAAAACACAGATTGGAAATAAAATAAGTCTACTGTTATAGTCTGTTTAATTATTTTTTGATCAGGTTGTTTATGCTCGCCCTAGTTTCTCCTGCCAAGACTTTAGATTATGAATCTGCATTACCCACTGATACGTATACCTTACCAAGATTGCTGGAACATTCACAAGAACTTATAGACGTAAGTCGTAAACTGACTGCTGCAGATTTATCCAGTTTAATGAGCGTGAGTGAAAAAATTGCCAAATTGAATGTTGAACGCTTCAATGACTGGCAATCTGAGTTAAACTTTTCTAACTCACGTCAGGCTTTATTTGCCTTTAAAGGAGATGTGTATACCGGTTTAGATGCCTATAATCTGAATGAGCAACATATTGAATTTGCACAAAATCATTTGCGTATGTTGTCTGGGCTTTATGGTTTATTGCGTCCTTTAGACTTGATGATGCCGTATCGTTTAGAAATGGGCACCAAATTGAACAATCCGCGTGGTCATAACTTGTATCAATTCTGGGGCGATCGAATTACCCACTTAATCAATGATGATCTAGAGCAGGCGAATTCGGAATTATTGGTGAATATTGCGTCTGATGAATATTATAAATCGATCATTGAACGCAAAGTTAAGGCCGAAATTATTAAGCCAGTTTTTCTTGATCAAAAAAATGGAAAATACAAAGTCATTAGTTTTTATGCCAAAAAAGCACGCGGTTTGATGGCGCGATATATTATCGAAAACCAGTTAAATCAGGCGGAAGACTTAAAGTCATTTAATAGCGAAGGTTATTATTTTGATGCTGAAAGTTCACTCAACGGTGAATTGGTATTTAAGCGTGATAAACAACCCGCGGCTTAAGTTTGTTTGGGTTAGTCATAAAAATCCTGAAACTGATCGGGATTTTTTGGTTTAGAAATAACGTATTTAATTATTAAATATGGATATTAAAGTAAAAAAGATGATTTTAAAAGTGTGATTTTAATCACACTTTATTGTGGTTATTTGTTATGATGATGAAAAGCTTTCTAAATAATAAAATTTTCTTATGAATAAGTTATTAATTTCCATCATCATTTTTGCCGTGATAGTGCTCGGATATTGGGTCTATCAGGATTCGGAAATGAAAAAAAAGAAAGAAGTTAATCAGCTGATGCAGGATGCCCATCAGTCATTCAATATTGTCGATGCCCCTCTCCATAATCTTATTCTTAATAATGACAGTGAACCCGTTTCAGTTCATTCTTCAGCTCACTTTACTGCTAAATCCAGTTAACTTTAGTCGTTAAATGCTGATTAATAAATTTAAAACGATAGATATCTTGTTGAACTTTATAGAATAATAAATTTTAGAAACAATAAAAAATCATTGTGCTATAATTTGCCGCGACCATAATTAAATCATTCTATTTATTTTTTAAGTATATGATTTATTTGAAACAAGTAGAGCTGCATAACATTTATGCAGCTTTTTTGTTTTACAGTTTTTGTCATCTGGCTGTTTTATACCCGATGAAAAGTTGTTCAATCTACTTGTTTTAAAATTAAAATATGGCATATCAATTGCTTGGATATCTATAAAATTAATGATGATTCAATTTAGCAGATCATTAATTTTATAGCGTGCTGACAGCATAAAGTTTACTTACCGGGGTAAAGTCATGACGACTCCTAATCCATCTTCAGAGAATATGCTTGAACGCTTATTTAAGTTAAGCGAAAACAAAACCAGTTTTCGTACAGAAGTTCTTGCAGGTGTAACCACTTTCCTAACGATGTGTTACATCATTATTGTCAATCCAATGATTTTGTCCGAAACAGGCATGGATCATGGAGCTGTTTTTGTTGCAACCTGTCTGGCAGCCGCAATCGGTTGTTTGGTGATGGGACTTATTGCAAATTATCCAATTGCACTCGCGCCGGGTATGGGTTTGAATGCTTACTTTACCTATTCAGTATGTATGGGGATGGGCGTGCCTTGGCAAACTGCACTTGCTGCGGTATTTGTTTCAGGCTTGGTATTCATTGCCATCAGCATGTTTAAAATTCGTGAAGCCATTGTCAATGCGATACCAATGTCATTAAAACTGGCAATTGGTGGCGGTATTGGTATGTTCCTTGCGCTGGTTGCCTTAAAAAATGCCGGTATTATTGTTGATAACCCTGCAACCTTAGTCGGTTTGGGTGATTTAAAACAACCTTCAGTACTTCTGGCTTTGCTTGGCTTCTTAATGGTTGTAGTAATGCACCAGTTTAAGGTGCGTGGCGCAATTATTATCAGTATTTTAGTGATTACTGCCATTGCTACAGCATTGGGTTATAACCAGTTCCAAGGTGTGGTAGGACAAATTCCATCTCTTGCTCCAACATTCTTGCAAATGGACTTTGAAGGTTTGTTTACTGCAAGCCTGGTCGGAGTCATTTTTGTATTTTTCCTGGTCGATTTGTTCGACTCAACAGGAACTTTGGTGGGTGTATCGCACCGTGCAGGTTTATTAAAAGATGGCAAATTACCGCGTTTGAAAAAAGCACTGTTTGCGGACTCAACAGCAATTGTTGCAGGTGCGGCACTCGGTACATCTTCAACAACGCCTTATATTGAGTCATCTGCTGGTGTTGCGGCAGGTGGTCGTACTGGCTTAACAGCGGTTGTAGTGGGCATTATGTTCTTGTTATGCCTGTTTTTAGCACCACTTGCGCAGTCAGTGCCAAGTTTTGCTACAGCACCTGCATTGCTATTTGTCGGTGTATTGATGATTCAGGGTATCGTTCATATTGAATGGGATGATATTACTGAAGCAGTACCTGCGTTTTTGACCATTGTATTTATGCCATTTGCTTATTCAATTGCAGATGGTATTGCAATGGGGTTCATCAGCTATGCGTTGATCAAACTATTTACAGGTAAAGCGAAAACTGTTCCATATATGGTATGGATTGTTGCTGCACTTTGGGCATTGAAATTTGCTGCATTTGGTGGCTAACTCACCAAATTCACAGTAGGGTGTAAACTCAAGTTTGCACCCTTTTTTATTTTTTGAAAAAAGTTTTATAAGGATAAAATATGAATCAGATTGAGCTTATCCAAGCGCTGCCAAAAGCAGAGTTACACGTACATATTGAAGGGACTTTTGAGCCTGAACTGATGTTCGCCATTGCTCAACGTAACCATATTGATATTCCGTATAAATCTGTAGATGAAGTGAAGCAGGCCTATAATTTCCATAACCTGCAATCGTTCCTCGACATTTATTATGCAGGTGCAAATGTTTTGGTGGTCGAACAAGACTTTTATGATCTGGCGATGGCATATTTTGAAAAGTGCGCTGCAGATAAAGTCGTGCATACTGAAATGTTCTTCGATCCACAAACACATACTGATCGTGGGATTGCATTTGCAGTAGTCATCAATGGTTTGCAACGTGCCTGTGATGAGGCAAAAGCAAAATTCGGCATTACATCGCATTTAATTATGTGTTTCTTGCGCCATCTAAGTGAAGAAGCGGCATTTAAAACCTTAGAACAAGCTTTGCCCTTTAAAGATCAAATTATTGCTGTAGGGCTGGATTCAAGCGAAGTAGGGCATCCACCTGCTAAATTTGAACGAGTATTTGCCAAAGCACGTGAAGAAGGCTTTTTAGTGGTAGCGCATGCCGGTGAAGAAGGTCCAGCTGAATACGTTTGGGAGGCTTTAGATCTGCTTAAAGTAAATCGAGTGGATCATGGAGTACGTTCAGAAGAAGATCCGAAACTGATGCAACGTTTAATTGCTGAAAAAATGCCTTTAACGGTGTGTCCTTTAAGTAACTTAAAGCTTTGCGTCGTCGATGATATGGCAAAACATAATATTCGTCGTTTATTGCAACAAGGTGTGCATGTAACTGTAAATTCAGATGATCCATCATATTTTGGTGGATATATGAACGACAACTTTATTGCGATTGCTGAAGCTTTAGATTTATCCAATAATGAACTGAAGCAATTGGCTAAAAATTCGTTCGAAGCATCATTTATTTCTGATGCAGAAAAACAAAAATGGTTTCAACAGATTGATGCTTTGGCCTAATCTTTTCTTTTAAAAAGTACTTCAAGATTGAGTAGATTTATTCATTAATCTGCTCAATTATTATGTAAAGAATATTGCGTGTAAAGCGTTAGGTTATATTTTGAAAAAGAGTCTTTGCTGGATAGTTGTTATTGCTTTGTTGATTGGTTCTGTAGCAGTTTTTGCAATGGATAAAAACTCTACTTTAACCCAGAAAATGTTAAAGCCAGTGGTAGAGCAGGCATGTAAAAGTGAATTGAATGATTCAAAAATCTGGCAATCAGCTGCCTTATTTATGAGTATGGAGCGTCAAAGTTCTGTGCAAAGACAAATCTGTGGTTGTGTCAGTGACAATGCGCTGAATGATGTGTCTGCGAAAGATTTGGCGATGGCATCCGTCAGCGAAGCTGCAAAAGATAGTCTGATTAAACAAGCCGTTTTAAATAGCGTGAAGGGTTGTGCTCAAGCAGCCCTGAAATAAGCTTGAACACAAGAAAAAGCCGCATCTGTGAAAAGAATGCGGCTTTTTTTATTGAATGTGTCTAGTCCTGAAATAGGTTTACTATTTTTCTTGTCGCATCATACTGCGTAAAATATTGTCTTTATCTATAAAATGATGTTTTAACGCAGCGGCAATATGACCTATCACCAGAAAACCGGCAAACCACGACAAATAAATATGTACAGGCTTAACAATGGCTAAAAGTTCGGGATTATCTTGAACAAGACGCGGAATTTCAAATAAATATAAAACAGGTGCAGGATGTCCGGCACTCCAGCTAAACAAACAGCCGGTAATCGGTAACGCAAGCAACATTAAATATAAAGCCAAATGCCCAAGATGTGCCAAAATTTTCATGAATGGCGACATAGTGTCTGGCAGTTGTGGAACAGGGTGGGTATAGCGCCAAAACAGACGAATCAATACCAGAAATATAATTGTTGTCGCGATGTTCTTATGTAAGGTGATGACTTGACCTTTAAAACTACCATTCACATCATAGCTTAAAAAATTTCCGCTATAAAAACCAATTAACCATGCGGCAATAAAAATAATAGCCATCAGCCAATGAAGCATTTGGGCTGTACGCGTATAGTATGGTGAAGTGTTTGTCATGTTATACCAACATGTAATTTATAAGTGTGCGTATCCTAATCAAATAACATATTTAAAAAAATGGGGAAGATGGAACGAAGCGTATAATTCTTGCAACGCTGAAAGCTGCATGGTTTTTAGACAGACAAGCCGCACATGGAAAATTCATTTGAAATATAGATTTCTTCTAGGGGAAAGTTTCGGCAGAATATGCCCAACAGATTTTATAACAAAGGATTTAACTGTGAAAAAATTAATTGCTGTGCTTGCACCTTTAACTTTAGCTCTTAGTGCATGTATGTCAACTGGCACAACGACAGGTACAGCGGGTGCAACAGGTACGCAATCCGCAACTCAGCAACTGGGTAATGCTGCACTTAAAATTGCCATCAATGCAAAATGTACAACTGAGTTGAATAATATTGCGGCATGGCAAACGGCCACTAAATTGATGACTGCAACTCAAAAACAAAATATTCAATCTGAAATTTGTGGTTGCGTTAGTGAAAAAGCACCGCAAAGTGTAACAGCGGTAGATTTGGCAACCGCAGCAATTGACCCGGCGGCACGTAATACCATTGTTTCAAATGCAGTGACTAAAAAAATTAATGCCTGTGTTGCGGAAGCAGTGCAATAATCGTTAATAAAGTAATAAATAGGCTGACTTGTTCAGCCTCTTTTTTTAGGTAGGCAGACAAATTATGAAAATTGCTGGTGCAGATGAAGCAGGACGTGGTCCACTTGTAGGTTCAGTTGTTGCAGCTGCAGTCATTTTAGATCCCAATAATCCTATTGAGGGCTTAAATGATTCAAAAAAACTCACTGAAAAAAAACGTGAAAAGTTATTTGTAGAAATACAGGAGAAAGCCTTGGCTTGGGCTATTGCTGAAGCAAGTCATAAAGAAATTGATGAGATTAATATTCTTCAGGCATCATTATTGGCTATGCGTCGCGCTGTAGAGGCTTTAAGCATTCAACCTGAACATGTACTGGTGGATGGTAATAAAGTTCCACTAGGATTAATGATGAGCTGTGATGCAATAGTGGGTGGCGATGCCTTACATGCAGAAATTTCAGCTGCCAGCATTTTAGCCAAAGTCACGCGTGATCATCAGATGGTAGAACTTGATCAGCAGTATCCGCACTTTGGTTTCGCTAAACATAAAGGTTATCCAACCAAAGCCCATTTTGAGGCGATTGAGCAACATGGTGTTATTGATCAGCATCGTCGCAGTTATGCGCCAGTGAAAAAAGCCCTGGCTTTGCTTGAACAAAACTAAAAACGAATAGCCAGATAAATTTAAAGCGGCTTATGTAAGCCGCTTTAGGGAAAAAACATTTAATTTTTAACGATTAAAGTCATTCTGGGTATTCTGTGGGAAATTATCTTCTTCAAAAGAAGGTTGATAATCTTGATCGAGATGTTGAAGATGTTCGTGCATAGCGCGTTCATGTTGAATTCGTTGGTAAATTTCTTCACGATGAACGGATACTTCTTTTGGAGCATTTACGCCAATACGAACTTGATTTCCTTTAACACCAAGTACAGTTACACTGACCTGGTCCCCAATCATTAATGTTTCTCCGACACGTCTAGTCAGAATCAGCATGTTTATCTCCTTGCAAAATGCTAAACCTGCAATTGATCTAAAATGTAAAAACCACAACCTTAAATATCAAAGAAAATTTTAACAAAGCAATGTGACAAACTTCGTCCTATATACCTTTTTGTTAAAATTTTCTTAAAAGCACAGGGCTAATATAACAGAGCCATTATAAGAAAAACTATAGTGGCTCTGTTTTTTTCTACTTTTTTAAAAAGTGTCTAACAATGACAATTTTTGACATCTTTTCCGATATTATGTACGTACGCTTGATTCGCCATGTTCACGGTCTAAACCGAAAGCAGTGTGAAGGGTACGTACAGCAAGCTCTAAGTAGTTTTCTTCGATGATCACGGAAATCTTAATTTCTGAGGTGGAGATCATCAAAATATTAATGCCTTCCTCAGCTAGAGCAGTAAACATTTTACTTGCCACGCCAGCATGTGAACGCATACCAACACCCACAATCGATACTTTTACGATATCTGAGCGAGTTGCAACTTCACGTGCACCAATTTTTTTCGCGGTATTTTCAAGAATTGTTTTGGCTTTGGTTAATTCACTACGGTTCACTGTAAATGTGAAATCGGTTGTACCGTCTTCTTCAACGTTTTGGATAATCATATCCACTTCAACGTTGGCATCACCAATTGGACATAAGATTTTAGCTGCAATACCTGGTTCATCAGGTACACCTAGAATCGTTAATTTTGCTTCGTCACGGTTAAATGCGATACCAGAGATAATTGGCTGTTCCATGTTGTCTTCCAATTCAGTAGTAATAAGAGTGCCGACGTTTTGTTTAAAGTCTTCGTCAAATGCGCCATCATTGTCATTATCAAAACTTGATAATACACGTAAAGGCACTTGGTATTTACCAGCAAATTCAACTGAACGAATTTGAAGAACTTTAGAACCTAAAGATGCCATTTCAAGCATTTCTTCAAAAGAAATACGATCAACTTTTTTTGCTTTAGGTGCAACACGAGGGTCAGTGGTATAAACACCATCTACATCTGTGTAAATTTGACATTCATCTGCTTTGAGTGCAGCAGCAAGTGCAACACCGGAAGTGTCTGAGCCACCACGACCTAAAGTGGTGGTATTGCCTTGTTCATCAAAGCCTTGGAAGCCAGCAACAACCAGCACGCGACCTGCATCTAGATTTTCAGTTAAAACATCAGTATCAATGGCTTCGATACGCGCTTTAGTGAATGCACTGTCAGTTTTAATGCCAACCTGGCGACCAGTGAGCGACTTTGCTTCAACACCGATAGAGTTAAGTGCCATCGCTAACATGGAAATCGTAACCTGTTCACCTGTAGAGACCATTTGGTCAAGTTCACGCGGATCAGGAATTTCGGTAATGGCCTTCGCTAAAGCAAGTAGGCGATTGGTTTCGCCACTCATTGCCGAAACTACGACCACTACCTTGTGGCCATGGTCATGCCAGCGCTTTACACGACGAGCAACATTTAAAATGCGCTCCGGAGTACCCATAGAGGTACCGCCATATTTTTGAACGATTAATGCCATAGTTGTTCCATAAAAGCCATGACCCTGATATAGCTATCAGGGTCCGTTACACAAAAAGTGAAGTCTTATTTTGCCTCAAGCCAGGCAGTTAAATCTACCATCACTGTTGCAAACTTCTCGTTAAGTGGCGCGCCACCTTGTGCCAAGTCAGGTTTACCACCGCCTTTACCACCGAGTTCGGTAGCCAAGTGTTTGATGATGTCACCTGCTTTAATGTTGGCAGTAAAATCTTTTGCAACAGAGGCAATAAGGCTAACTTTGTCGCCTTCTAGACCCGCAAGCACGATCACTGCATTGTCTAATTTAGATTTCACACCGTCATGCAGGTTGCGAAGTGATTTCGCATCCATGTTTTGTACAGTGGTAATCAATGTCGAACGACCGGCAATAGTTTGAACTTGGCTTAAAAGTTCAGCTGCTTGGAAGTTCGCAAGTTTTTGATTCAATTGTTCAATTTGTTTTTGCAGTTGATGTGCAGTGTCTACTACAGCTTCAACTTTTTCTACCGTTTGATGATTTTGTGCTTTTAATAAACTGTTGATGTATTGAACATCACGATCAGTTTTTTGCACCATTTCAACTGCTTTAGTACCTGTTACCGCTTCAATACGACGTATACCTGCTGCCACACCACCTTCAGAAGTGATTTTGAACAAGCCGATATCACCGGTACGTTTCACATGGATACCACCACATAGTTCGATCGAGAAGTTTTTCTCCTCAATGATTGAACCCATGGACAATACACGTACTTCGTCACCGTATTTTTCACCAAACAACATCATCGCGCCTTTTTCTTTGGCGGATTCAATGTCTAAAAGTTCAGTGGATACTGCAGTATTGGCAATCACTTCTGCATTTACCAAGCGTTCTACTTGCTGAAGCTGTTCGAACGTAACCGGTTGGTCGTTGGCAAAGTCAAAACGTAAAATGTCGCTGGCAACCAATGAGCCTTTTTGTTGTACATGTGAACCCAACACTTGACGAAGCGCAGCATGTAAAAGGTGAGTTGCCGAGTGATTACGTGCGGTTGCAGCGCGGATATCTGCTTTTACAATTGCTTCAACAGACTGGGTCGCTTTTAAGGTGCCCATGGTCACGATACCTTGGTGTACAAATGCAGCACCTGATTTCTTGGTATCTTGAACTTCGAAAATACCGGTATCATTTTTAAAGATACCTGTATCACCGATTTGACCACCACTTTCTGCGTAGAAAGGGGTTTGGTTGAGTACGATTAAAGCTTCATCGCCTTCAACCACTTCTTCAACCTGTTCGCCATCTTTATAGATCGCAACAATTTGACCTTGACCTTGAGTGGCTTCATAGCCTTCGAATTGAGTTTCGCTGTCGACATTTACAATCGAGTTGTAATCAATTGCGAATTTACCTGCATCACGTGCACGTTGGCGCTGCGCAGCCATTTCAACTTCAAAGCCAGCTTCATCAATGCTTAAATCACGTTCACGTGCAATGTCAGCAGTCAAGTCAGTCGGGAATCCATAAGTGTCATACAGTTTGAATACGGTTTCACCCGGAATCACGTTACCTTTAAGTTGAGCCAATTCGCCTTCAAGCAATTTCAAACCTTGCTCTAAAGTTTTCGCAAATTGCTCTTCTTCTTTCAGTAATTGTGCTTCGATGCGTGCTTGTTGCGCGGCAAGTTCAGGATAAGCTTCGCCCATCACTTCAATCAAAGGTTGCAACATTTTATGGAAGAATGAACCAGTTGCACCTAATTTGTTACCGTGACGAACAGCACGACGGATAATACGACGCAGTACATAGCCACGGCCTTCGTTAGAAGGATTTACCCCGTCAGCAATCAGGAAGCAACATGAACGTGCGTGATCCGCTACAACTTTTAAAGACGCAGGATATTGAACCGGCGTGTTTTTCTCAGCTGCTTCAGCTTCAATGGCAGTGGTATCCATGCCAATAATTTCTGCAGCTGATTTGAGTAGGTGTTGGAATAAGTCGATTTCGTAGTTTGAGTTTACGTGTTGTAAAACTGCAGAAATACGTTCCAAGCCCATACCGGTATCAACCGAAGGCGCAGGGAGTTCATGCAATACGCCATCTGCAGTACGGTTGAACTGCATGAATACGTTGTTCCAGATTTCAATGAAACGGTCGCCATCTTCTTCTGGTGTGCCTGGTAAACCACCCCAGATATGGTCGCCATGGTCAAAGAAAATTTCAGAACATGGACCACAAGGACCGGTGTCGCCCATTGCCCAGAAGTTATCTGATGCGTATTTTTCGCCTTTGTTATCACCAATACGGATAATGCGGCTGGCATCTAGACCAATTTCTTTGTTCCAGATGTCAAAAGCTTCATCATCGGTGTGATAAACAGTGGCATAGAGTTTATCTTTAGGAAGGGCTAACCATTCGTCGCCCGTCAGGAATTCCCAGGCAAATTTAATGGCATCACGTTTAAAGTAATCACCAAATGAGAAGTTACCCAACATTTCAAAGAAGGTGTGGTGACGTGCGGTATAACCGACGTTGTCCAAGTCGTTGTGTTTACCACCGGCACGTACACACTTTTGTGACGATGTCGCGCGAACATAATCACGTTTTTCCAAGCCCAGGAAGCAGTCTTTAAACTGGTTCATCCCGGCATTGGTAAACAATAAAGTCGGGTCGTTGGCGGGTACAAGTGAACTCGACGCGACACGTGTATGCCCTTGCGATTCAAAGTAACGCAAAAATGCTTCACGAATTTCAGCTGATGTCATAAAACGAGTACTCACAACCAAGTCACTCCATATTTCGTATTGGCTAGAAGTATACCGAGCATTTTCATAGAAGATGAACTGCCCCAATACACCGGGCTTAAAAATTTAAAACGCCAAATTATAACGGAAAAAGCTGCATGCACCAATCACTTTAAGGCGAATTAATGACAATTCTATGTATTTGCGGTACAGGCATCTTGAGGTAAATCCAAGTGTTAATTTATATCATCAAATTGCCATTAAAGTTTAACGAATACTTGAATGAATATTTTTAGCTTGCTTTTTCTGATGCTGATTTTTGATAAAACCACTTTATTAAGTGTCATATAATGTGGTTGACGTTACTGTATTAAATAAAGATTCGTGAAGAAATGGTATCGGGTTTCGGTCGAAATCCATTAACATAGCCTGTGTTTACATCTCCTCAAGAATTAAGGATATCTGATGCAACGAGTAGCCATTAATGGTTTCGGGCGAATTGGTCGTAATGTGTTACGTGCCTGGTTTGAAAATCCCAAGGATTTTCATTTTAATATTGTTGCGATTAATGATGTTGCAGATGTAGAGACTTTAGTTCATTTGTTTAAGTACGATACTACCCACGGACGCTTTAAAGGCAAAGTCGAAGTGTCGCTGGAAAATGAACAGATTTTTTTGCATATTTCAGCGGGTTTAGCGCAATTAAAAGTACAGGTGTTTTGTCAGGAACAACCTGAGCTCTTGCCTTGGGGTGATTTAAATATTGATGTGGTACTTGAATGTACAGGTTTGTTCCGTTCACGTGAAGCGGCAACCAGACATGTAACAGCAGGGGCGAAACGGGTCATTATTGGTGCTGCACCTTTTGACAGTGTGGATGCAGCCATTGTGTATGGAGTCAATCATCATGAAGTTAAAGCAACGGATCAAATTATTTCCAGCGTGTCCTGTACTACGCAAGCCTTGGTTCCTTTAGTTAAAATCATTGATGATGCTTTTGGAATTAATACCGCTTTAATGACAGAAATTCATGCAGTAACGGCTGATCAATCGGTACTAGATCATGCACATCGTGACTTGCGTCGTGCACGGGCTTCGGGGCAAAATATTATTCCAACCACATCTTCAGCATTAGGTGCATTAAAACGTGTAATGCCAAAAATGGAAGACCGGATTGATGGTTATTCCATTCGTGTACCCACCATTAATGTCGCTGCTATTGATTTGACTTTTGTTGCCCAATCACATGTCACAGTGCACAAAATTAATGAGGTTTTGGTCAAGTCGGCACGCTATGATTATGCTGAAATTATGGATGTGACAGACGAAGCTTTAGTATCGTCTGATTTTAATCATTCACCGTATTCTTTAATTGTAGATTTAAGCCAAACCATGGTGGTTGGACATCAAGCGAAAGTATTTGCCTGGTATGATAATGAGTGGGGTTATGCCAATCGTTTGCTGGACTTATGCGAGTCATTTAGCCGATAAAATGGGACAGATCTTGCTTTAAAAGCTAGTTGTGAAATAGCTTCTTTAATTTTATTGCCTTTAAAAAATGAGCGGATTTTACAGCGCAAGGGTGTAAGGTGAGATCTGTAGCTCAATTATTATTAATTTGTTCGAATGATCGGTAAATTGTTGAGTAAATATCTTGCTTTCAGTAGGATAAATAGACTGCCACGAAGTTCTATTTTATGTTGTAAATTATGATCAGGGGCAGCGATTACCGACCAAAACTCGGCTCATAATAATGTTTATAATAAATATAAAACCGAGCACGGTTAATTTTATAATAATTTTTAATTACTATATGAAAATTATAAGCTTTTAAATTTAAATTTTTCGATTCATGGCAAAGATAAGTCATGAATCCATAACGTGAGCGGCGCACCTATGTTGATATTTGTTTGGGGATTTATTCTCCTTTTAGCTATAGCAGTGATCTTTTTGATTTGGGCGCAATTTACCAATCAGGGTGCTGCACTCAGTGAAATCCAGCTAAATCAGCAACTCGAAAAAAAAGTGATCCATTTGGAAGAAAATCTCAAAAAAACCTTGGAAATTATGCAGGACTTAGCCAAAAAAATGCATATTCAGCAAGAAGTGATTGATAAAACCACAACCAAGCTGAGCCAGGTAGAGTTGCAAAATGCCGAATTGGTCGGTTTATTGACAAAGGCAGTTAATTCCTCGGATCGCCCCTCCATATAATTTCATTCTTTGAAGTTAAATAACAGTCGACTGGTTTGTAGATGCGATTCAGGATATGCCATGAAGTCATGGAATGTCAGTTGATGGCAGGGGATTGTGACTTTTTCTTATGAATTGTAGTGGCTATTTGGATGCATACCGTAAGTTTGAGATTTATCATTTAAATAAAATTTCAGGTCTGCAAAATATGAAAACTGAAATTCTATTACAAAAGATTGAACCAACCACTAAATTGCCTTTGAGGTGATAATAAAATAATAAACAGTTTTAGAGTCATTTTTGAGCATTATAGCCGCTTTGAATGAATTGAAGTATTTTTGTCTGATTAAACAATAAGTATTCCGCTATTTTTTGTGAAAAAGTCAGATGCACAGCTAAAACTATCGTGCTAGACTAGGAGAAATCGGGTGTGCTCCCGATTTTTTTATGCGGATAACTTCCGCTCTGACAGAATTTAGGTTTACAACATGCCCATTTCAGAGACATGGTTATTACCTGATGGTGTAGCTGATGTATTACCAGAACAGGCGCAAGTGATTGAAACTTTGCGTCGTAACGCACTAGATTTCCTCGCATCTCGAGGTTATCAATTGGTGTACACGCCATTTATTGAATACATCGAATCTCTATCTTCTCTTTCAGAATCGAATCAAGATTTAGACTTAGCCACTTTTAAAGTCATCGATCAATTATCAGGTCGTTTACTTGGTGTGCGTGCCGATATGACACCACAAGTGGCTCGTATTGATGCGCATGTACATCCAGTCGAAGGGGTGGCGCGTTATTGCTACGCTGGCACGGTTTTACACACTAAACCTCAAGGGTTTAATACCACACGTGCACCCCTGCAATTAGGTGCGGAGCTTTTCGGTTCAGACAGTATTGATGCAGACGTTGAAATGGTTGACGTTATGCTGAGTCTGATCGAAACGGCGGGCTTGGCAGATGGGATCCATCTGGATTTGGGTCATGTCGGTCTATTCCGTAGTTTAGTGAGACATGCGGGTTTGACCAAAGCTGTTGAAAGTCGTCTTTCAGACCTTTATCAACGTAAAGCCTTACCTGAACTTGCAGAATTTACCCAAGAATTAAAATTTGGTGCAGATTTTTATACCCTAGGTCGTTATTCAAGTGACCTGGATGCATTACGAGCCAATTTAAGTGCTGAAATTTTTGCCGATGAAGCATTCAAGCAAGCATTTGAGGCTTTGAAAACGACACAAGTCGAGATTCAGTTACGTTGGCCAAATCTGCATATTGGTATAGATGTTGTAGAGTTGCGCTCATACCATTATCACACTGGTCTAATGTATGCAGTATATGCACCAAACCGTGCAGCACCACTGGCTCAAGGTGGACGTTATGATGGGATTGGTGAGCATTTTGGTCGTGCACGTCCTGCTACCGGTTTTTCGTGCGACTTATATGCCTTAAGCGCAGGTCAATTTAAAGATTTAAATGTAGTTGTTGCACCGAAGGGTACAGACGCAGATTTGCTTAAGGCAATTTCAAATGCGCGTACACAAGGCTTTGGTGTAATTCAATTACTCGGCAACGACAGTTTAAACTCGGTACCGCATGCAACGCATCAATTGGTGAATGTGGCAGGTGAGTGGACAGTCGAAAAGATTTAATGATGTGAATTGGTATGATTAACTAATTCAAGTTTTCAATTTTAACAGCATGATGCAATGAGGCTATTATGGGCAAGAATGTTGTGGTACTTGGTACCCAATGGGGCGACGAAGGTAAAGGTAAAATCGTTGACCTGCTCACAGATCAAGCGGCTGCGGTAGTTCGTTACCAAGGCGGACACAACGCAGGTCATACACTTGTGGTTGGTGGTAAGAAAACTGTATTACACCTCATTCCATCTGGTATTTTACGTGAAAACGTATTGTGCTTAATTGGTAACGGTGTGGTTCTTTCTCCTGAAGCGCTCATCAAAGAGATGGATATTCTTGAAAAAGAAGGTGTCCCAGTTAAAGAACGTCTACGCATCTCTCCAAACTGTCCGTTAATTTTGCCGAACCACATTGCACTTGACCAAGCGCGTGAGAAGAAACGTGGCAATGCGAAAATCGGTACTACGGGGCGTGGTATTGGTCCAGCCTATGAAGACAAAGTTGCACGCCGTGCAATCCGTGTTGCGGACCTTGTTCGTGGTGGTGAGCATCTTAAAGCTCAGCTTGCTGAACTTCTGGATTACCATAACTTCCAGTTAACTCAATACTATGGTGTTGAAGCGGTTAAATTAGAAGATGTGCTGGCACTTTGCGACCAATGGCGTGAAGTCGTTACTCCACTGGTTGTGGACGTAACTACGGAATTGCACAATTACCGTAAAAACGGCGACAACATTATGTTTGAAGGCGCGCAAGGTTCACTCCTTGATGTAGACCACGGTACGTACCCGTATGTAACATCTTCAAACACAACTGCTGGTGGCGTAAGCTCAGGTTCAGGTCTTGGTCCTTTGCATCTTGACTATGTACTAGGCATTACCAAAGCTTATACAACGCGTGTAGGTGCGGGTCCATTCCCAACGGAATTGGTTTACGATGCTGCAAATGACACAGGCGACCAAATTGGTAAACATTTGGGTACGATTGGTCATGAGTTTGGTGCTTCAACTGGTCGTCAACGCCGTTGTGGTTGGTTCGATGCTGAAATTTTACGTCGTTCAGTAGATGTAAACTCACTTTCAGGTATTTGCTTAACTAAACTTGACGTTCTTGATGGTTTAGAAGAAGTAAAAATCTGTGTGGGTTACGAAGCGGCAGATTCTGGTTGTGTCGGTTCTTCCGATGCGCTTGCATTTGAAACCTTAAAACCAATTTATGAATCTATGCCAGGTTGGTCTGAGTCTACAGTGGGTGCAACTGATGTTGCTCAATTACCTGCGAATGCGATTGCTTATGTCAAACGTATTGAACAGTTGATTGAATGTCCAATTGATATCATTTCAACAGGTCCTGACCGTGCAGAAACAATTGTACTGCGACATCCGTTTGATGCTTAATTTAAAATATTGAAATAGATCAAAAAAGCCTCGCTAAATACGAGGCTTTTTTGTATGAATTATTTCGAGACATATGAGGCAAACCAGTGAGCTAATGCTGATGAGCTGAGAGGTTTTACTGTTTAAATTTAGTTTTGCCTTGCGCTGTAAGCAAAGCATGGTTTTGTTCTTGCTCAAGTTGCGAATGATGTTTTTGCTTATCAAATCACAGGATGAATCCAAAAAATGTCAGTCAATTTCTTAAATAGCAGGCATTAAATTGATGAGGGAAATTTTGCCAAGACTAAAGTTGCATCAGAGAAGACTGTTTAAATAGCTGGTGCTTGTTAGAATACCCCTCATAAGATAAATGAAAGGTTATGCTAGATGCATAAAAATATTTCAGGAACAATATTTTATTCCTTACTATTTGCTATGGGCGGAGCACCGACTATTGCGATGCTGATCATTCAGGCACAAACGCAAGATCCCAATATTATCTATAATGCATTTATTGGTTTAAGTGTAATTATTGCCTGCATTTTAGTTCCATTAATTCTCATACAAAATGCTATTTTATTTTTTAAAAGAAAAAATGAGCAGCTTGAACAAAAAATTAAACCATTATGCCAAGTATATTTGGTTTTGAATTTTTTATGTCTTATTTATTGGCTTAGTTTTCAGTTTCTTAAATAACTACAGTTACATAAATGATATGAATATGGATGGAATAATAATTTAAAGCTTATCTATTATTGCCCTATAATCTGCTTAAAACTGATATCTGTTTTCAAGGTGGAGATTATTATAATGAATAGCAAACTCGTTTTAAGTTTGTGTGCAGCTAGTGTGATTACTATTTCAGGTTGTACTACTGTAGCAGAAATGGCAGGGGCGGATTCATCGACATTAAATGTAGCGGCAGCACAAGGCTTTAATAAAACAGTTCAGGAAGCGAGTGCCAATAAAACCTTAGATACAACTTCAGCGACTTATAAACGCATTAATGCGGTATTTTTACGTTTAAAACCTTATGGCGATCAGATCAATCAAACAGGTCAAAAGTTTGACTGGAAACTGGCTGTTCTAAAATCGGATCAGGTGAATGCGTATGTAGCACCGGGTGGTAAAGTGGTGTTCTATACTGGTATCGTGAATAAATTAAACCTGACTGATGCAGAAATTGCGGCAGTCATGGGTCACGAAATGGTGCATGCTTTAGAGGAACACTCTAAAAATAAAATTGGTCAACAAGCATTAACTGACTTGGCTTTAAGCATTGGCCTAAGCGCTGCGGGAAGTAATGTGGGTCAGTTGGGCAGTGCGGCTGCTCAGTTGGGCGCGCAAGTGGGCGTAGGTTTGCCATATTCGCGTAGTCTGGAAAGCCGTGCAGATCAAGGCGGTTTAATGCTGATGGCGCGTGCTGGTTATAACCCACAAGCTGCTATTACCCTGTGGGAAAAAATGAATAAATTGGACGGTGCGGGCGGTACTTCATTCTTGTCTACTCACCCTTCAAATAGCCAGCGTATTGAAGCTATGCGTAAAAACTTGCCAGCCGCACAAGCGATTTATAACAAACGTTAATCGGTTCTTGGCTCATTAAAAAAGGATGCGATATGCATCCTTTTTATTTGTAGCTTTTAAATTAGTTTAAAAGTATTTATTTAAATACTGAACAAAGAATAAAGCAGTGCTTTACTCTTTGTTCAGGGCGCAGGATTCGGCTGTTGACGGTGAATAGCTTCAATACCTTGTAAAACTTCTGCCGATAGGTCAATTTCAAACGCTTGGATATTTTCTTTGAGTTGATCCAGGCTTGTTGCTCCAATAATGGTGCTGGTCACAAAAAACTGCTGTTTGATAAATGCCAAGGACAGTTGGGTCAGGCTTAAGCCATGCCGTTCAGCAAGCTGCGCATATTGTTCTGTTGCCCATTCACTTTCTGGATTGCTATAGCGGCTAAAACGCGAAAAAAGGGTGACACGTGCATCTGCAGGGCGAGCGCCATTACGGAATTTTCCAGTCAAATAACCAAACGCTAAAGGTGAATAGGCAAGCAGTCCCACATTTTCATAATGGGCAATTTCTGACATGCCAATTTCATAAGTCCGGTTTAATAGGTTATATGGGTTTTGTACACTGACAAATTTTTCCAAACCTAGTTTTTCTGCTAAGTGTAGGAATTTCATAGTTCCCCAAGGCGTTTCATTGGAAAGACCAATATAACGAATACGCCCTTTCCTAATCTCATTACTTAGCGCTGTTAAGGTTTCCTCTAGCGCGGTAACTTCTTTGTTGTTTTGGGCTTCCTCATTACCATAACCGAGCTTGCCAAAGAAATTGGTCGGGCGTTGTGGCCAATGCAGTTGATAGAGGTCGATATAATCGCTTTGCAAGCGTTTTAAGGAGCCATCTATGGCAGAGCTGATCTCTGTAGAGGTAAAGCGAGTTTGTCCATCACGGATGTGACTGCCGCCTTGTGAAGGGCCCGCAATTTTTGAAGCAATAAAAAGCTGATCTCGATTACCGCGCTCTGCAATCCAATTTCCCAAGATGGTTTCCGTTGCACCTTGCGTTTCAGGCTTTGGTGGGACGGGATACATTTCAGCAGTGTCCCAAAAAAACAAGCCTTGGTCTAAAGCATATTCAAGTTGTTGAAAGGCCTCTGTTTGGGTGTTTTGCTCACCAAAAGTCATCGTGCCTAAACAAATTTCAGGAACTAGAATGCCTGTATTGGCTAAAGGTTTGAGTTGCATATGGCGTGGTCCTTGAATATTTATCAGGAAATTTTAAATGATTTAAGCCTAACTGATTTTTTGATCATCGTTAAATCATGAATAGTTTTAAAATTGTCATAAAATTTACAAAAGGGTCAGGGTAAAAATCAATGTATAAAAAAAGCAAACCCTAAGATTTGCTTTTCTTATACGCAAACAATCAAAAAAAATTATTCTTCTTCAAGCTCATCTGTAACTACATTTGCATCTTCAGTTGAAACATCAAAAATAAGAATGGCTTTACCATCCGTTTCGATCATGCCTTGTTCTTCAAGCGTTTTTAAAACACGACCCACCATTTCACGAGAACAACCGACAATACGGCCAATTTCTTGACGTGTAATACGGATTTGTCTGCCATTTGGTAATATCATAGCTTCTGGTTGCGAAGAAAGGTCGATTAAACAACGTGCAATACGGCCAGAGACATCAATAAATGCCAGGTCAGTCACTTTACGAGTTGTATTTTTTAAGCGACGGACAAGTTGAGCAAATACAGCATAGCTCAGATCTGGATACTGTTTGCTTAACTCGTGAAAGTTATCATAGGTGATTTCGGCAATTTCACAGACGTCCCGGGTACGAACTTCCGCAGTACGTTGTGGATTCTCTTCAAAAAGACCCATTTCCCCAAAAAAGTCTCCCGCATTCAAATACGCAACCACGATTTCACGGTCATCATCTTCACGTAAAATAATGGATACTGAACCTTTTAAAATTAAATAAAGTGATTTTGATTCAGTGCCTGCGTCGATAATGGCAGTACGTTTTGGATAGCGATTAATATATGCACGTTTTAATAATGCTTTCACTGACTCTGGTAATTGACCAGGAGAAAGTGCATCGGTACTAAGTTGTGAAAAGCTTGCAGTCATGCTAACGGTTCCGAATATGGATAAGTAATAGATCGCACAGACCTAAAATGAACTTGTCACATAGAAGAGATGAAATTCCTTATCAACTCAATTTATGTTAGTGTACAGGTACTTCGTAAATTTATAGCTTTTTTCAGGTAGTTGCAATGCAAACAAGCGTACATTGGCTAGAGAATGTTGCTTTTGAAGCAAAATCAGAAAGTGGTCACCAAATTGTCATGGATGGTGCTGAGGCATATGGTGGTGAAAACCGTGGTCCACGTCCCATGGAGCTGATATTAATGGGACTTGGTGGCTGTGCTTCCTTTGATATTGTGACTATTTTAAAGAAATCACGCCAAGATGTGACAGGGGTGGTATGTCAGTTAAATGCTGATCGTGCCGATACGATTCCTGCCGTATTCACCAAAATTCATTTACACTTTGTTGTAACAGGTAAAGCAGTAAAAGAAAAACAGGTGGCTAAGGCAGTTGAACTTTCTGCTGAAAAATACTGTTCAGCCAGTAAAATGCTATCTGATGGCGGCGTTGAAATCACCCACGATTTTGAAATTATTGAAGCAGTATAATAAAAATAACGGCAATTCATCAGTGAATTGCCGTTTTACATGAATAGTAAAACTGAAGAATATTTTATAAAAAATAATTTGTGTGCTTCAAATCCACCATTTAAAAAGACTTACTATGTTGTTTGCTTCGTTTAATTCCATCTTTGAATTTTCACTGAATAAAGTTTGGATCAATCCAATAAGCTGCTTATATAAATTAAAATCACCTATATCATTTTTTAAACTTGCGTCTTATAGATATCTGGTAATCTATTGAAATATCTTGAACATTGTGATGAAAGAGGCTTTAAATAGAATTTGATACAGAAGATATCAAATTCAGCTTGAAAAAAAACAAATACATACCCATATTATAATTGAGATCCAAGTTTTATTTTTATTTCTTTAGTCTTTGAAAATTAAAATATTTTTTAAGAAATTATATTGAAAAATATCAAACCATTCCCATCTATTATCCAAGTACAAAATTTGTTGTGAGGAAAATAAGAATGCGTTTTGAAAAATTTACAAATCGCCTGCAGCAAGCTTTATCAGATGCTCAATCTTTAGCAATGGGTAAAGACAATACTTCAATCGAAGGTATTCATATTTTATCAGCGCTATTACAGGAGCCTGCCAATATCAGCTTGTTACAACAGGCCGGGGCAAATCTACGCGATCTTCAGACCAAGCTGCAACAAGCATTGAATGATGCAGCAACCATTGCCAATCCAACAGGAGATATCAATCTTAATCCTGAAGCGGTACGTGCTTTAAATCTTGCAGACAGCTATGCACAAAAAGCCGGAGATGAATTTTTATCGACCGACTGGGTATTGCTCAGTTTAGCTGAAACAGGTGCAACCAAAACTTTACTGAATAGTGTAGGCGTAACATCGACAGGCTTACGTAAAGCAATTGAAAATATTCGAGGTGGTGAAAAAGTCATGAGTAATACCCACGAAGATCAACGTGATTCACTCAATAAATACACCATTGATTTAACTGAACGTGCTATGTCAGGCAAATTGGATCCAGTGATTGGGCGTGATGAAGAAATTCGTCGTACCATTCAGGTCTTGTCACGACGTACTAAAAATAACCCGGTACTCATTGGTGAACCGGGTGTTGGTAAAACTGCGATTGTAGAAGGTTTAGCCCAACGAATTGTCAATGGAGAAGTCCCGGAAGGCTTAAAAGGTAAACGTGTTTTATCTTTGGATTTGGGTTCATTATTGGCCGGGGCAAAATATCGTGGCGAGTTCGAAGAGCGTTTAAAAGCGCTCCTGAAAGATCTGGCCAAATATGAAGGCGAAATCATTCTCTTTATTGATGAATTGCATACCCTTGTCGGTGCCGGTAAAGGTGAGGGAGCCATGGATGCAGGGAATATGCTGAAACCCGCATTGGCACGTGGCGAGCTGCATTGTGTTGGCGCAACAACTTTGGATGAATATCGCCAATTCATTGAGAAAGATGCCGCGTTAGAACGTCGTTTCCAGAAAGTTTTGGTTGATGAACCGAGTGTTGAAGATACCATTGCGATTCTTCGTGGTTTGAAAGAGAAATATGCAACGCACCATGGTGTACAGATTCTAGATTCAGCCATTATTGCTGCTGCAAAAATGTCGCATCGTTATATTACCGACCGTCAATTACCCGATAAAGCCATTGATTTGATTGATGAAGCTGCTTCACGGATAAAAATGGAAATTGACTCAAAACCTGAGCCGCTTGACCGTTTAGATCGTCGTTTAATTCAGTTGAAAATGCAGTTGGAAGCGGTAAAACAGGATGCTGATTCAGTCAGTAAAGCCGAAGTATCGCATCTGGAAAAACAAATCGAAGAAGTGCAGCGTGAATATAGTGATTTGGAAGAACAGTGGATTGCTGAGAAAAGATTGGTTGAAGGCACAAGCCAAGCACAAGTCGAATTGGATAAAGCACGTACGGCTTTTGAAAAAGCACAACGCGAAGGTGACTTAGCTGAAGCCAGCCGTTTGCAATATGGAGTGATTCCTGAATTGCAAAAACGGCTTGAAGCTGAAGAAGTGGCTGAAGAAAACAATGAAGAGCCAAAACTCATACGTACCAAAGTAACCGAGAATGAGATTGCAGAAGTAGTTAGCGCTGCAACTGGCATTCCAGTGGCGAAAATGTTGCAAGGCGAACGTGAAAAACTACTTCAAATGGAAGATTTCTTACATAACCGTGTAATTGGGCAAGATGAAGCGGTAGTTGCAGTTTCTAATGCTGTACGTCGTTCACGTGCCGGCTTGTCTGATCCAAATCGTCCAAGTGGTTCATTCCTGTTCCTTGGACCGACAGGGGTGGGTAAAACTGAATTAACCAAGGCCTTGGCGAATTTCCTTTTCGACAGTGACGATGCCATGGTTCGTATCGACATGAGTGAATTTATGGAGAAGCATTCTGTCAGTCGTTTAGTCGGTGCGCCTCCAGGATACGTTGGCTATGAAGAAGGCGGCGTATTAACCGAAGCTGTGCGTCGTAAACCTTATAGTGTAGTGTTGTTTGATGAGGTAGAAAAAGCGCATCCGGATGTGTTTAACATCTTGCTGCAAGTTCTTGATGATGGTCGTTTGACTGACTCTCAAGGTCGGGTGGTCGATTTTAAAAATACAGTCATAGTTTTGACCTCTAACTTGGGTTCGCAGGATGTGCGTGAACTGGGTGATAGTGCAACCGATGATGAAGTTCGGGCAGTTGTAATGGATGCTGTATCACAACACTTCCGTCCAGAATTCATTAACCGTATTGATGAATTGGTGGTATTCCATTCATTGAAAAAAGCACAAATTCGTGGCATTGCAGATATTCAGTTGAATCGTTTACGTTCGCGTTTAAGCGAAAAAGACATGCGTCTTTCTGTGGATGATAGTGCATTTGATCAATTGATTGATGCTGGTTTTGATCCGGTATATGGGGCACGTCCACTGAAACGCGCGATTCAGCAACAAGTGGAAAACACCTTGGCACAAAAAATATTGAGCGGAGATTTTCTACCTGGCGACACGATTTTGATTAAAGGTGAACATGGTCATCTTGAATTTGAAAAAATGAAATTAAATTAATGACCTGATTAAATTTAATGCCTAGATGAGTATTTGAAGTGCACCACTATGCGCTTGAAATAATCCCTGACTCGGATTTTTAAATCCGAGTCTTTTTCTTGGAAGATGATTTAACTTGATTGTAATTTCTTCAATATATGGATTTATATGATGAGCTTAAACATGGTGTAAGCATACAACGGCAAGGATAATTAATTGAATGCTCGAAAAATGAACCGAATTTTTGGTGCGTTCTACAACTGCGGCAGCTGATTATAAGCAACGGGTATAATTGATTGCGGAAATCATGCCGAGTAATGGCATGACTTTGGCTTTTAAACGTTATCCAAGTTATCTCGTCATGCCCAATACAATCGTCCAGATATCAAGTTGATTGTACCGGAGGGAAATCCTGCACAAGTGGTCAGTATGAGAAAGCTGGGTTGGCGCGAGCGTTTTGATCACTGGTCAACCCGAGGTTGTTGCAGATTGCGGTAATAAAGTGTTGCGTCTACTGATGGATGATGTCTATGATGAAACTCCACTGGAGACTATTTTTAAAAGTATAGTTTTAGAAGGTAATATTGTCGCATGCAATATTTTGCACCATGAGCATAAGGGCTTTCCCAAACCCTTTTATTATGACGATATTCGTACCCTTACGGTGTGGCAAGCGAAAAAACCGGAAAAATTTGAATTCTATTGTTTTTAGCAAATGAATGTGAGTTAAGTAAATGCAGTCGGTGCATTTATCTGACCCATGAAACAGCCTTATAAATTTTTACCGAATGATGATTTTTCAGGTTTGCCTGAATTCAATCATCCCTTTTGGCTGGGCATGAACATGAATGATTTTTATCTCATGTATGAGCAGCATAATCAGGTAGTCGGTTTGGCTTGTAGAATCAAAAAGCTTTTAAATAAACGCGTCTCATCGATTATTCATTGCCTGTAAAAGTCATTTAACCTTTTTATAAAGTTTATGTCGGCATTCAAAGAGGTTTTATCTTTGCTGAAAAAATAATGCTTTTAAATATTTGATGATTCATAGTGCTTTATGTCATTGCGAACCACAATATGTATTTGCCATTCCGATTTTGCATGCTAAGCAACAAACTAAATTGTATCGTAAACAAGCCTTTTTATTACTTGGGAAAATAATGATCCGCGTATTTATTGGATGAGCAATACCATCTCTTAGATGATTCAAGCCAAACATTATTCTCATAGTTTTAAAGGTAATCCCTGTACGAGCTTTGAACATAATAAAAGTAGTTATTTTGAAGTGGGACGTATTTAACGGATATTTAGTCTTGCCCAATCATGCAATGTGATTGGGTATGAATAGTTGGTTAAAAAAATCATATTAATTCTCATTTTTTAATTTATACTCGTTTACAAAATAATCAAAAAATGAGACAGGTGATGTCAAAATTAATATGGGGTTTGGGTGGTCTGATTGTATTTGCAACGGCTGCTGTAGGAGGGAATTTGTATGCAGATAAAAGTTTAAATTCATATTATCAGCAGAATCAAAAAACCAATTTAGTTTCGATTCAATATAAAAATTTCAATATGGGTGCAATGCAGGGTTCTGCAGACTGGGCAGCTCAATTCATATTTGATCCGTGTAAACCTAAAGATGTTTTGAGGCTTACAGGAACGGATAAAATTAAACGCAGTTGGAATGGTTATCATATTGAATCTAAAATTAATTTACAGCAAGGCAATGAGGTATTTCAAAAAATGCTCAACCAGCCTTTAACTGCTCAAACCAAGATTGATTGGCTGGGTGTGGTGCATTCTTCATTGACGACACCCGTGTTTGAGAAAAATAATGAAGATATACAGGCCCGAATTGATCCAATGACTTTTAAAATGGATGCAAAATCAAAAGGCGATCAATTAAAGATACTCAATGCGAAATTGCAAATACCGAATATGACTGTTAGTGATAAATTGGGGCATCTAGAGATACGAGAAGTAGAGTTTGAAACCACTCAGGGCTTAAACTCTACCTTTGATGAAGGGGAAACCCGTCTGAATATTGCTTCGATTAAACGCACTGATCGAAATATGCAACAATTCGGCAGCGGTGAATTTAAGGATTTTGCTTTGCTGATGAATACGGATATTGATAAACATAAAGTGGATTTTGATACCCAACTGAATATTAAAGAAGTGGTCATGCACAAAATACCGACTTTTCAAAAGTTACAAATGAATTTCAATCTGAAAGCATTGAACAAGCAAAAAATACAGGCTTTCTTCGATTTATTGGAAAAAAATAGTGAGGTATGTATAGTTAAAGATGAGTTGTCGAAAGAATTGGCAGACAGCTTTTTATCTATTATAAATGAAGGTTTTACTTTTGAATCGCAAGATAATCAGATTAATTTGGGTGAAGGGTATGCTAAAGCAAGCTTGAGTGGCAAGGTGATGCCCGGTCATCAAACTTCATTTACCAGCTTGGTTAAAATGGCACCCAGTTTAATCGAGTATCAGGCCAATATTGAATATGATAAACAGATCATGAAGACCCTGCTGGGTAATTATTTGCAACAAGGCAGTAAAACATTATCTGATCAAGAACTTGAACACATGCTGAATAGCATGCAGCAAGCGGTGCAAGCCAAACGAGAGGGCGATGTCTTAAAGATAGGCGTTGAATATAAATATGGCGAAAAGAAATTTTTAAATTAAGGCATGATCTAAAAAAAAGTTTGCCAGATGTGCCGCCTAAACCACAACAAAGCGCTACTTTATTCTAAGTGCAAGAAATAAGTATATTCTTGTTGTATACAGAATATCGGGAAGTACCGAAAGCACATTGTTGTTATATATAAAAATTGCTAGCGTTCATGATGAAAAATAAAAAAGGAGAGGCCAGTGTGAAGATGAAAAATAAAAAAAGTTTTTATCCCCCTTCTCGGAAAAAGTTAGTTGTCATGAGTGGGTTGCTAATCATTTGCTCATGCTGTTATGCAGAAGTTCCTCTAACTGACCATAAATTGTCAGAGCAAAGGAGTGATTCTCAGCATCTTGATGCTGAGAGTATTCAACGTGTTCAAAATAGTGTTAAGCAACCGGTTGATAAGCAGAAAAAAGAAAGTAAAGTTTTAAGTGACCAGAACAATCAAGATATTCAAAAGCAGACTATCGACGAAACGGCATTATCCGATTATCAGATGCAGAAGAAAAAAGCGACTGAACAATTAATGTTGAATGAAAAGCAAGCCCGTACTCATTCAACCATTCGCTTATTTGACACAGTGAATCAATCAGATAATTTGCGAATGAATTATCATGAAGGTATTACCATTGAGATGAAACGATAAACTGTTTCATCTCAATATGTATTATTTCATTCAAACCATCATTAGATTGGGTGATGTTTGATTTTCCAGGCTTTATGGATTTTGGTATTGCGTTTGAAATCTAGGCCAATGGTTTCACTGGTAATTTCTTGCACATCGAACATGGCTTGAACTTCTTCATCCATTTCGAAACCACGATAATTATTCGAGAAATACAAGGTGCCTTCAGTGGTTAAACGGTTCATGGCACGTTTAAGCAATGAATTGTGGTCACGCTGTACGTCAAAAGTACCGTAGAACTTTTTCGAATTTGAGAATGTTGGTGGATCAATGAAGATCAGGTCATATTGTTCATGACCTTCTTTTAACCATTCAAAACAGTCACTCGAGAAGAATTGGTGCTGTTCATCCGCATGATCTACCGTCAAGCCATTAAGTACAAAGTTTTCTTTAGACCAATTCAAGTAGGTATTGGATAAATCGACACTTGTTGTACTTGCTGCACCGCCTAAAGCTGCATGAACACTGGCGGTAGAGGTATAACTGTACAGGTTCAAGAAGTGTTTGCCTTTGGCTTCCGCAGCAATACGTAAACGCATTTGACGATGATCAAGGAATAAACCGGTATCTAAATAGTCAGTTAAATTGACTAAAAGTTTGGCTTTGCCTTCTTGCACGATAAAACGCTTAGAAGCAGTACTTTGTTTTTCGTACTGAGTTTTACCTTCTTGACGGGCACGGGTTTTAATAAAGATCGCATCGCGGCCTAAACCAGTGATTGCACGAATAGATGCCAAAGCCAAGTTGAAGCGTTTTTTTGCTTTTTCAGGATCAATGGTTTTTGGCGGCGCATATTCTTGCACATGCAGACGGTCGCCATACAAATCCACCGCGACATTAAAGTCAGGTAAATCTGCATCGTACAAACGCAAGCAATAGATATTTTCTTTAACAGCCCATTTTTTCAAGGCTTGAATATTCTTTTGCAAACGGTTGGTAAAATCCTCAGCACCTTCAATTGGCTCAAACTGTTGCGGTTGCCAAGTTGCCAGGAAAGGCTGACTTGCAGCAGCAGGTTTGATGGTGCCGAAACGTACATAAATAGGAAGCTTACCATTCATCAAACGCAGAATTTGCGGATCGTTGAACGCGAGTACATCGGCTTGTTCAACTTGTGCAGCAATCACTGCAGCATATTGATTCGGGAAGTTCTTTTGTAAAAGAGCCGATAAGCCTAAGTACAAGGCACGGTTTGAAGCTTTTTCACCTAAACGCTCACCATACGGTGGGTTGGTCACGATAAACGAAGTTTTTCCTTCAGCTTGGAAATCCGGCCAATCTGCAAGGGTACGTTCTTCAATTTTGATTTGATCGAGTATTGCTTCAAAGCCCGCTGCAATAATATTTTGCTTGGTTGCTTTCACCGCTTCCCAGTCAGCATCATACGCATAGAACTGAGGGAGTGGTTTTTCTAATGCAGCTTGATGGCGTTCAGCTGCTTCAGCTTTAATCGACATCCATAAATCATGGTCATGGCCATTCCAGCCACTGAAACCAAAACGGCGGACTAAACCTGGTGCACGATCGGTCAGCATCATGAGAGATTCAATGATGAAAGTTCCCGAACCACACATTGGATCTAAAATAATGTCAGGATTTCGTTCGATTAATTTGGCTTTCTGCAGAATTGCTGCTGCAAGATTTTCTTTAATCGGGGCATCGGTCATGAAATGACGATAGCCGCGTTTATGTAAAGAATCACCTGATAAATCCAGGCAATAGGTATGCTGAGTTTTACCAGCAAGTACGTATAAAGTAATTTCAGGTTGTTTGATGTCGATGCTTGGGCGTTTGCCTACAGCTTCCATAAAGGAATCGACCACACCATCTTTTACCCGTAACGTCGCAAATTGAGTATTTACTTTGATGTCACGTTCAACGTGTAAGCGAATGGCAAATGTACTTTGTGTTGCAAAAATAAGTGACCAGTCAAAGTTCATTGCACCTTCATACAATTCTTCGGCCACATCACGTGCATCATGTGTGAACTCTAATTCATGGGTATGAATAGGCGTCAGTACACGAGAAGCCAAACGTGACCACATACAAATACGGTATGCATTTTCTAGCGTGCCTTGGAAAACTAAACGTCCTGGAAAGCGTTCAATATTTTGAACACCTAAACCTTCCAATTCTTCTTGGAGTAAGGTTTCAAGCCCATCTGCACAGGTGACCCAGTATGTAGAAAGACGTAGTTTCGAATTCATGCAAATTTCCAAAAGCAGCTAAGCAATCTATCATTTTAACGTATTTTAGCCCTGAAAAGTTTATAAATTAGGGCAAAGCTTGGGCTTGATAAGGAAATATATGATTTTTATCTATTAAGCGTGCATAAGTGGTATGTATTTTGCTGATAACCCTGCTTATAGGTTATGAGTCATGTGATTTTGACTTTAACTGCTATTTGTCATCATTTTTGATTTTGAAGGGGTACTAAATGGAAGATATGACTGGAAATAATTTTTTGAACCGTTCTGAAGTTTTTTCTGTTGCGACACTGCTGTATACCCGATTAAGGCGTGTGAGTGGGCGGGTAATAGATGTCATGTATCTGGTAGAAAATCATGCATATGCCAAATATGTGATTGATGTTGCGCTGTCTACGAATGATTCAGAATTACAACGGCAAGCTGAACGTTTGCGTTCTTTAATGGGGATAGACGTTGCAGCTAATCAAATTGAGGTGAATGAAACAGTACAGGACATCTATGAAACAGAAGTAACTGAAGAAGAAATTTATCGTGCTCAAGTGTCACATCACTATATTGGTGCATTGCGTTAAGTTTTTAGGCTTTAAATACTCCAGGTGATTTAAAGCCTAATTTTAATCAACGATCTATCCATTGAGTTTAACCAGACAGGTATTGAAACAGAGAAACTGGTAAAACTAATCTCTTACTTTTATTTAATAAATTTTCTGCTGCAAAAAAATGAGCCAAATGCTGAAAACTTCAACTGCCAACCCTAGGGGAATATCTGTATAATAGTTCAACTTAACTGAACGGGAATCTCTCATGCACTTGGCGGCATTGCATACTCCGAGCCAGATTCAACTCAATCAACAGGGTAATCTCAAACATTTCTTGACCATTGACGGTCTTTCAAAAGAAACCCTGACCAAAATTCTTGATACAGCCAATTCCTTTTTTAATGATCAAAATCAACTGATAACGACTCCTTTATTAGAAGGTCGTACGGTCATGAATTTGTTCTTTGAAAACTCGACCCGTACCCGTACCACTTTTGAAGCAGCGGCAAAACGTTTATCAGCCAACGTACTGAACATTGATATAGCACGTTCAAGTACATCAAAAGGTGAAACATTACGAGATACCTTGTGGAATCTTGAAGCGATGGCAGCGGATATTTTCGTGGTTCGTCATTCATCTTCAGGTGCAGCACATTTTATTGCACAAACCGTTTGCCCCCATGTTGCGATTATTAACGCAGGCGATGGCCGTCATGCGCATCCGACTCAAGCGATGCTGGATATGTTGACCATTCGCCGTGAAACCAAAAAGTCATTCGAAGCTTTAAGTGTGGCCATTATTGGTGATATTAAACATTCACGTGTAGCACGTTCAGATGTAGCCGCATTGCAAACTTTAGGCTGTAAAGACATTCGCGTGATTGCGCCGAATACCTTGCTGCCTTATGGTTTTGAAGAATATGGAGAAGATGTTCGCCTGTTCAATGACATGGAAGCAGGGATTAAAGATTGCGACGTGATTATTACTTTACGCATTCAAAATGAACGTATTGATTCTCCCGCATTGGCTTCACAAGCTGAATTCTACAAAATGTACGGTTTGAACAAAGAGCGTTTGGCCATGGCTAAACCCAATTGCATCGTAATGCATCCAGGTCCAATGAACCGGGGTGTAGAAATTGATTCCAGTATTGCTGATGGCCCGCAAGCGGTTATTTTGCAGCAAGTGACCAATGGTATTGCGGTACGTATGGCGGTACTTGCGCTTTCTATGCAAGGTCAGTTGCAGGAAAAAGGTTTAATTGAAGCGATTGCGGGATAAGGTAAAGTCATGAGTATTGTAAAAATTGAAAATGTCCGTGTCTTCGATCCAGTCAAGCAAACGGATCGCGTACAAACGGTATTTATCGAAAACGGCAAACTGGTTGCGGCAACTGATACGGTTAGTGAAAGCATTGATGGTCAAGGTCAATGGTTAATGCCAACCATGGTCGATTTATGTGCACGGTTGCGTGAACCAGGTCAGCAACAGCATGGCACTTTGAAATCTGAAGGAAAGGCTGCGCGTGAAAATGGTATTTTGCATGTCTTTACGCCGCCAGACTCAAAACCAATCGTACAAGATAATGGTGCGTTGATTCATGGTCTGGTTGAAAAAGCCATGCTGGATGGCGGTATTTATCTACAAGTAATTGGTGCACAAACACAAGGTTTGCAAGGCAAACAGCCTGCAAACATGGCAGGCTTAAAAAAAGGCGGTTGTACTGCTGTTTCGAATGCCAATGCGCCGTTTGCGGATGATGATGTGGTCATCCGTACCCTAGAATATGCAGCAGGTTTAGGCATGACTGTGGTGTTTTATGCAGAAGAACACCAAATTGCCAAAGATGGCTGTGCGCATGAAGGTTTTGTTGCCTCACGCCAAGGCTTGCCTACGATTCCAGCATTGGCTGAAACCGTTGCGATTGCAAAATATTTGCTTATGATTGAAGCAACCAAAGTGCGTGCACATTTTGGGTTGTTATCTTGTGGTGCATCTGTTGAATTGATCAAAATTGCAAAAGACAAAGGCTTGCCTGTGACTGCGGATGTAGCGATGCATCAATTGCATTTAACCGAAAGTTTAACCGACGGCTTTAATTCTTTGGCACATGTACGACCGCCACTGCGTGCTGAAAAAGATAAACGGCTATTACGTCAGGGCGTAAAAGATGGTGTGATTGATGCGATTTGTACTCATCATGAACCGCTTAGCAGCTCTGCAAAATTAGCTCCGTTTGCTGAAACACAACCCGGTATAACTGCTTTTGATACTTATGTGGCGTTTGGTATTCAAATGATTAATGAAGGCCTGTTCGAGCCTTTAGAATGGGTGGAAAAAGTTACGCTTGCACCGGCAAGAGTGGCGAATATGGTCAATCGCTGGACTGAAGAAGCAGGTTGGATCTTGGTTGATCCTAAACTTGAATGGATAGTTTCTAAAGATTCCATTCTTTCACAAGGTAAAAATACACCGCTTATTAATCAAAAAGTAGTGGGTAAAGTGGTCCAAACTTTTGTGGCTTAATTGATTTAATATTTTTTTATGATTTATAAAAGTCAGCTTCGGCTGGCTTTTTTATTGCTGAAAAAAATAAGAGTATTCAAATAATACAATTAATTACACTGTCTGAAAAATGAGCAGATAAACTAAAAATACCCATGATAAGACCAGAATAAAAGGAATAATGGATGAATATTAATTTGATTGCTTTATTGAAGCAGAAAGTATCTGCAATTGTTCTTGAAGGCGAAACGGAATATCTAAGCGAGAAGAGTCAAGCATTAAGCAGTTTTTTTCCTATTTTATTGGCAATTTTCAAATCTAAGCCAGAACTTATTGGAAATTTGCAGAGTCAATTAAACCCGAGATTAAGTGACGTATTTTCAACAAATCCCGGTTTAAAAGAGGAGTTTTTAGAACAGGTTTCAGGAACGGTTCCAACTGGAGCAATTGAATCTACCTTAAACCATTCTATAGCACCGACATTAAATTTTTTAGAAACTGAAGCGGGTTCTTCTGAGCCAAGTGCCATTGTGCATTTGATTGAAACGCATTGGCCTGCTGTATCGAGTGCCTTGCCACATTGGGCACCAGTGCTTTTAAGTGCTTTAGGCGTAGGACTGGCATCTGGACATTCCTTACATCAGGCCCCTGAAACGCATGTAGTGGTAGAAGAAAAAAAGAAACCGAGTTTTTTATTGCCGCTTATTGGTTTCATTATTTTGGCTGCACTACTGGCTTTAATGTTTAGAGCTTGTTCTGATAAGAAGGAAACTGAGTCTGCAAGCGGTGTGCCTGCACAGACTGCCACCAGTGAGCCAGCAAAATTACAACTCAGCACGGGTTCGACAGGAGATTTAACCACATGTCAGTTATATTCTGGCAATGCCAGTTATATCGATATTCTGCAGAAAGAAATTAAACAAATTTTTAATCACAATATTGGTTGTGGTGTTGAAAGCAACCCAAGTTATCATACAGAATTTATTGACCAAAATGCCATTCCAAGTGTCTTGAAATTGGTTAAAGGGGTTCCAAATGCATCCATAATCTGGATGGGAGATCAGCTTTCTATTCAGACTGCAAATCCGACTGATGCAGAACAATTGGCAACTAAAATTAAGCCACTGGTTAAAAACATGACAGTAATGACGCAAGCAACGACTGCTGCTTCGACACCTATTGATAACAATATGGCAATTAGTGAAGGTAATACCAATGCGGAAAAAGCCTTGGCTGCAATTAATCCAGAGCAAGTTCGTGCATTAGATATTGCAACAGCCCTGAATCTGCAAATTATCAACTTTGATACCGCAAGTGCCAATATTCCTGATGCCAATAAATCGATTTTAGATCAAGCAGCTGCGCTGATTAAACGTGCATCACAAGTGCATCTAACGGTTAAAGGTCACACCGATGCTGTGGGGGATGCTGCAGCAAATAAAGCACTATCACAAAAACGGGCACAAGCCGTTGTCGATTACTTGGTGCAACAAGGTGTTGATCCAGCTCAGTTACAGGCAGTAGGTTATGGTTCGGAACAGCCCGTGGCAGATAATGCAACGCCTGAAGGTCAGTTTAAAAACCGTCGTATCGAGTTTGAAGTGTTAAATACAGAAACAGGCACTGTTCGTGAAGTAGATGAAGAGGGCGTAAAGCAGCAATAAATGAATTATTAAAATAAAAAGTCTCTGTGTCAAAGCAGAGATTTTTTATGGAAACCAGCATTTAATTTATTAACAGTGTTTAAAAATATTTTAAAACATGAAGCTATAGATATTTAATAAAAAGGAGGGTATCTGATTTGTTTGATTTTTTTTAACTTAATCAAAGATATCACTGAGTATTTAAAAAAGGACTAATTGATTCGTCCTTTTTTTATTGGCATGCTGTGGTGAATTGGAAATTGTGAACAGATATATGCGTATTAGTTTGATTGGGGCGGGACGGGTTGCCCATCATTTGGCTCATGCCTTAAGTCAGTATCATCAAATCATGCAAATCTATAGTCGCAGTTTCGAGCCTGCACAAACCTTAGCTGCTCAAGTCGGTGCAACTGCAGCGGCGAAGATCTCCGAAATAAATCCTGAGATTGATTTGGTGATCATTGCGGTAAGTGATCAGGCGATTGCGTCCATCATTGCAGAGACTCATCAACACTTAGCTGATGTTTTGATTGTACATACTTCAGGTAGTACCGATATTGAAGTCTTGGCAAAAACCCATGCACGTGCTGGTGTGTTTTATCCTTTACAAACCTTTAGTCTGGATCGGGAAATTCCTTGGTCAGATACACCCTTATTTGTAGAAGCCAAGTCTGAAGTGGATCTGGTTTTATTAAGCCAATTGGCCAATCAATTGAGTAGTCGAGTTTATCAATATACATCGGCACAACGCTTAAGCCTGCATCTGGCTGCGGTATTTGCCTGCAATTTCAGCAATTATTGTTATGACATGGCGAAGCAGGTGGTAGATGCACAACAGGTCGATTTTTCTTTGCTTTATCCACTGATTTTAGAAACAACCAATAAAGCTGTACAGCATGATCCTAAACAGATGCAGACTGGACCTGCAATGCGAGGGGATCAAAATATCTTGAATATGCATCAACAGATGCTACAAGATGCAAATCGGGATGATTTAAAAAATATTTATAGGTTGATGAGCCAGCATATTTTGCAATCGCATCAGCAAAAATAGTGGTTTAAAATTAAATCAATATACTTGAAGAATAAATAAGACAAGGATGTATTTATGGCAAAGGATTTTAACAGCCAATATGTAGTCGATGGTTATGATGAACATATCCGTAAATTAATTCCTGGCTATGAAGTGGTTCATCAGCAAATTCAAGCCTTGTTAAAAACCTATGCTGATGAATATGCACATGTGCTCATTGTAGGTTGTGGTACCGGCTATGAACTGGGACATTTAGTACGATCATTTCCAGACTGGACATTTACTGCAACAGAGCTGTCGGAAACCATGCTGGATAAAGCCAGACAGCATATCCATTCTTTAAACGCATCACATCGGGTGGAGTTTGTGTTGGGAGATGTAGACCAGTTAAAAACAGGTCAAACATACGACGCTGTGCTTTCTATTCTGGTCACGCATTTTGTGAATTATTTAGATAAGCCCAAGTTCTTTAAAGCGATTTACTCACGTTTAAAACCTCAAGGACTATTCATTACGTTTGATTTAACCCGAATCAAATCCGATCAGGAATTGGAAATACTGAAGCATATCTCTCAGGCAAATGGCTTAACGACTTCGCAAGCTGCTGCAATGATTGATCGTTTGGAAGATGATTTTTATCCGCTGTCGGAACAGGAAATATTGGAGCAATTGAAATTGAGTGGATTTGATTCGGTAGAACGCTTTACCCAAATTTTATCTTATCAAGGTTATCTGGCGATAAAAGCTTAAAGTCTAAGCATAAAAATGGCTCATACATTGATGAGCCATTTTTTAAGGTGCTGGTTAACGTTATTTAATTTTCTTGAACAGGAAGTCGTTAATTTTATGACCTTCCTCAATCCCGCGACGTTCAAACTTGGTTTGTGGGCGCCAGGCAGGACGAGGGTAACTGTTGCCTTTACCTGCCATATTTTCAAGGTTCGGACGGTTATCCAATACATCTAGCATCCATTCAGCATAGGGTTCCCAGTCTGTAGCCGAGTGAAATGTACCACCCATTTCCAGTTTTTGTTCAACCAGTGGCATACGGTCATGTGATACAAAACGACGTTTGAAATGACGTTTCTTTTGCCATGGGTCTGGGAAATAAAGCTGTACCGCATTAATGCTGTTGTCAGGCATTTCACGAAGCACTTGAATGGCATCGGCATCGAGTAAACGCAAGTTGGTTATACCTGCCATACCTGCTTCATATACACATTGTGCGATACCGGGAACATGTACTTCAATACCGACATAGTTACGTTCAGGATTGGCTTTTGCCATAAGTACCAGTGAACGGCCCATACCAAAACCAATTTCAACTGTTAAAGGGCGTTCTGGATGTTCAAACTGTTGACGTAAGTCACCCACCGGATATTCCAAAATTAGGTGACCATATTGTTCAAGCGCAGTACGTTGAGAGGTATTTAGCGGAGATGAACGACGCATAAAAGTGACAATTTCGCGATGTTCATTCAAGTTGTCCAGCTCGACGACTTGCGGGTCTAATTGATCGTTCGACATAACTTTGGCAAATGTAAAAAATTTGAATGCGGTATTTTAAGTCCTGAGCCTAACAAGTCAAACTTTTTCATTTTTAAGATGCGGTAAAGACAGCAGAGTCATGCTGTTATTGCGTCATTATTTGCTGAAATAGAAGTTGAGACCTAACAAATAACAGGGTTAAGTTGTGTAGGGATTGCTTTATAAAAAATATTGGCTTAGAAGATTTTAAAAGAAAATCTACATTATTTTAATGCAATAGTAAGCACGCCAAGCGCAATCAAGACAATACCCAAGTATTCTTGCAGGCTTGGGCGTTCACCTAAAAAAACTACAGCAAATAGGGTGACTAAAACCACACTGAGTTTATCAATTGGAGCCACTTGTGAGGCTTGACCGAGTTGTAAGGCCCGAAAATAACACAGCCATGAGGCACCGGTTGCTAAAGCTGACAAAGTTAAAAATAACCAGGTTTTGCCTGAAAGCAACAAGGGATTCTGCCATTTTCCTAATCCCCACACCACTAAACTTAATACAAATACAATAATGACCGTACGAATGAGTGTGGCTAGGTCGGAGTCTACCTGTCGCAAACCTACTTTAGCAAAAATGGCAGTTAAGGCTGCGAAACAGGCAGACAATATCGCCCACATAAACCAGTGATTTGTATTCATAGTGCTGCCTATATTCTTTTAGTTTTGGGCTGCTATCATTTGGGAAATCTATTAACAACAGCAACCATGATCTCACTTTTATTTTAATCAAAAGTTACAGCGGATTATAGCGATCAATTAATGTATTGCTGGCTTCATTTAACCCGACAACTTTTACGTCAATATTTTGATCTTTAAATTTCTGTACCACACTGTTCAGCATGTTGACTGAAGTAATATCCCAAACATGGGCATGAGTAAGATCAATCTCAACCTTGGAAATGATTTCTTTAAAATCAAAGAACTGGAAAAACTTGTCTGAACTGCTAAAGAAAATTTGTCCAGAAATTACATATTGGCGCGTATTAGAGTTTAAGAGCGTAGAGCGAACCTTGACTTCACTTTCGAGTTTATTGACTAAAAATAAAGCCGAAAGTAACACCCCGACAAAGACACCCAGCGCAAGGTTATGGGTGGCTAAAACAATAATGACAACAGCCAGCATCACAATATTGCTTTGCTTCGGATGTTTTTGGAAATTGCGGACTGAATTCCAGTTAAAGGTGGTGAAAGCTACCATAATCATAATGGCAACTAGTGCTGCCATCGGAATATACGCCAGCCAATCTTTAAGAAACACCACCAAGCACAGTAAAAATACACCTGCAACCAAGGTTGATAAACGTGTACGTGCACCTGACGATACGTTAATAATGGATTGACCAATCATGGCACAACCCGCCATGCCGCCCATAAAACCACTGACGATATTGGCATAACCTTGACCGCGACATTCCTGATGACGGTCGCCTTCAGTGTCGGTGACTTCATTCACAACGGTCGTGGTCATCATGGTTTCTAATAAACCAACTGTAGCTAAAGTGATGGAGTAGGGAAAAATAATGGCTAAAGTTTCAAAGTTGAGTGGAATTTCAGGAATCAGGAAAATAGGAAGCATATCTGGGAAATGCCCTAAATCGCTGACTGTACGCATATCACTATCTAAAAATAAGGCAAGTAGACTGAGCAGAACAATACAAATCAGCGGAGAGGGAATAAGTTTGCCAACTCTTGGTATATAAGGGAAAAGATAAATTACAGCCAAGCCTAGAGCTACAAATAAATAGCCTAAGTTATCCATCTTATTTAACTCAGGAAGTTGAGCCACAAAGATTAAAATTGCCAGTGCATTTAAAAACCCATACACCACAGACTGCGAAACAAAGCGCATTAATTTGGCGACTTTAAAATAACCTGCAATCACCTGAATGATACCGGTCAAAATAGTTGCTGCTAATAAGTACTGCAAGCCATGTTCTTTGACCAAAGTAATCATCAGTAAAGCTAGCGCACCAGTAGCCGCAGAAATCATGGCAGGGCGACCGCCAAAGAAAGCAATGGTGACGGCTATACAAAATGATGCATATAGACCGACTTGCGGGTCAACACCGGCGATGGCTGAAAAGGCAATCGACTCGGGAATCAGGGCTAAACCCACGACCAAACCCGCTAATACATCGGTACGAATATTGGAAAACCATTCTTCTTTTTTAAGGCTAATCACTACGTTAATTTTCATCAAACTTTAAAGCTGGATATGTTAAAACAGTTTTATAGAAAAAAGCAGATCAGATTGATGTAAAAAATATTGACTTGAAAAAGACAGCATTTTAGACAATATTCTAAAGGTAAGCTTTTTTTACGCATTGATGCTTTTTTGCAATTTATAGGTTCGATCACTTGAAAGTTCGATAGAAGAGATTTAAAACAGTTAATAGTTAAATAACAAGGATCAAATATGAAGCTTTATTACGCCCCGGGCGCGTGTTCTCTAGCATCACATATTATTTTAAATGAAATTAATGTCGATTTTGATTTAGAGCGTGTCAATTTAAAAACCCATACAACAGAAAAAGGTGCTGATTACTACGCAATTAATCCGAAGGGCTATGTTCCAGCTTTAGAAATTAATCCAGGCTTGATTCTTACTGAAAATGTGGCAATTTTACCGTTCCTTGCACAGCATGATCCTAAACAAGATTTAATTCCGCCATCAGGTTTAGGGCGTGCTAAAGTCCTTGAATGGCTGGGTTACTTGAACTCTGAATTGCATGATGCCTATGCGGTATTTTTTGGTGCTCCTTTAGCAGATGATGCAAAGGAAAAAGCCTATGCTGAAATTGATCGTTTACTTACCTATATTGAAAAAACCATTGGCGAGTCAGATAACGACTATTTAGTGGATGATAATTTTGGCCCGGCAGATGCCTATCTCTTTGTATTAACAAACTGGTCGAATGGTATTGGGCATGATCTGACGCCGTATAACAATATTATTGCCTTGCGTAATAAAGTGGCGGAACGCCAGTCGGTACAAATCGCGATGCGTGATGAAGGGCTAATTCCTTAATTTTTTTGTCTTGATTTAAAAAAGCACCTGAGGGTGCTTTTTTTTGGGGTTTTTAAAATTGTGAAATGTTGAATTATTAAAGAGTTCTATTGTTGATTTTTTATCAATAGTGTTTTGCAAACTCATGAATTTTTATCAATAAGATATTTGAGTATATTGGCCACTGTAAATAAATCCTTAAAGGTAAATGATGAGTAATATCCTGATTGTGAATGGTGCCAAGCAATTTGCCCACTCGAATGGCGAGTTAAATGATGCTTTAACCGAGTTAGCAAATGCTGTGCTCGGTGAACTGGGTCATACCGTTAAAATTTCTCGTGCAGATAGCGACTATGAAATTCAGGAGGAAATTCAAAAATATGTATGGGCCGATGTCATTATTTATCAAATGCCAGGCTGGTGGATGGGTGCACCTTGGACAGTCAAAAAATATATTGATGATATTTTTACAGAAGGACATGGAACTCTATATGCCAGTGATGGTCGATCCCGGTCGGATGCATCGAAAAAATATGGTTCAGGTGGTCTCATTCACGATAAAAAGTACATGTTATCGTTAACGTGGAATGCGCCCATGGAAGCTTTTAATGATGCTGATCAATTTTTTCATGGTGTCGGGGTTGATGGTGTATATCTGCCATTCCATAAAGCCAATCAATTTTTAGGAATGAAAAGTTTAGACACCTTCATCGTAAATGATGTAATAAAAATGCCGGATGTCGCTGAATATGAACGTAAATATCGTCAGCATTTAATGGATGTTTTTGCTTAATAGAAGTGGTGTTTAAGGAGCAAACTATGTTAGTTGTTATTGCAGATATCCAGATTCGATCAGGTGCTCAACATCGTGAAAACGTGTTAAATGCATTTAGAAAAATAACACCTGCGGTTTTACAAGAAGATGGGTGTTACGGCTATGAGTTACTGGTAGATCATGAATCGGATACTAATTATCAAACTAAAGTACCTGATTCAATTACCATGTTGGAGCATTGGGAAAGTATTGAGCATTTGAATGCTCATTTACAAACTCCTCATATGCAAGCTTATCAGCAACAAGTTAAAGATGATGTGCTGAATGTTAAAATCCGGATTATGCACAAGGGTTTAATGATTTAGCGATATTCTTGAAAGATAGAGTTCTTTTGAGTAATACCAGTTAGTTAAGGAATTGACTGGTATTTTTGATTTAAATTCATCATATTATTTGATACGCAGAAATGACATTCACAACTATTTGAGGCGGGAGGAAATTAAAAAATTACTGTTTCTGTGATGAATTTTCTACTCGATGGTGGTGGACGAGTTTTGCGATGAGGTGCGCTGCACCGCAAGATGCTTTTCTTGCGAAGCTTTACTTCTCATTTGGCTAAAAAAAGAACTGAAGAACTCCAAATATTTGATCTAAAAAGACAAGACTCCGCTGTGAATAACTCAAAAGTTAAGGAGTTTATGGTCGAACCCCTTAACTGATCAGCATTACTCTTTTGAGCCCTTTTTAAGGTTTTTAACTTTATTTAAAGAAATAACCGGTTTCAGGTGAACTTGCATTTGCCATACGTTTACGTGGCATGCGACCCGCTAAAAATGCTTCGCGACCCGCTTCAACCGCTTTTTTCATCGCAGATGCCATTAAGATGGGGTTTTGCGCAGCAGCAATCGCAGTATTCATCAGTACGCCGTCGCAACCCAGTTCCATGGCAATAGCAGCATCACTCGCCGTACCCACACCGGCATCCACCAATATAGGAACATTGGCATTTTCTTTAATAATAGAAATGGTATGCGGATTTAAAATACCTAACCCTGAACCAATCAGGCTACCTAAAGGCATAATCGCAACACAGCCCATGCTCTCTAACTCTTGCGCCACAATCGGATCATCCGAGGTGTAGACCATGATTTCAAAGCCATCGTCAATTAAGGTACGCGCAGCTTTTAAAGTTTCGGTGATATTCGGATACAACGTTTTTTCATCGCCTAGCACTTCCAGTTTAACCAGATTGTGACCATCCAGAAGTTCACGCGCCAGCATACAGGTACGGATTGCACTGTTGGCATCAAAACAACCCGCTGTATTCGGCAGAATGGTATATTTTTCAGGTGGCACAACAGAAAGTAAATTTGGCTGGTCAGGATGCTGTCCAATATTTACACGGCGGATTGCCACCGTCACAATTTCTGCACCACTAGCTTGAATGGCCAAATCGGTTTCAGTTAAATCTTTATATTTACCTGTACCGACCAATAGACGTGAATTAAAGGTACGCGAACCGATTATAAGCGGGGTATCTTCCATGGGAGCTCCGAATTAGCCGCCACCGACGGCATGAATAATTTCAATCTGATCTTCAGCGCAAATGGGGGTTTGTGCCAATTTGCTTTTGGAAATGATCATTTCATTTTGTTCTACAGCAAAGCGTTTGCCTTCCAAGGCCAATTCTTGAATCAATTCTAGTAAATTCGTACATGAGGTATTTTTTGATTCACCATTTAAATAAATATGCATACTTATTTTTCCTTTCCCCTTACTTTATTTTGCGTATTTTAATGCATTCCACGCCAGTACTAGCCAGCCAGCAATCATTAAAGCACCACCAATCGGTGTGATAGCACCTAATACACGCGGTAAACCTAAGGTCATCACGTAGAGTGAGCCACAGAAAAATAAAATACCGACTTGAATCAGGATAAAACTGGCTTTAATAGGCAGTTGAGGAATAATTTTACTGAGAATTGCGAGCGCCAAAAGTCCAAGGGCATGATAGAAAAAATAATCAGTTGCGGTATGCCACCAAGCCAATTGAGTTTCGCTTGCATGCGCTTTTAAGCCATGCGCGCCAAATGCACCCAGCATGACTGCAAGTGCCAAGTTAAGGGCTGAAATTGCAATCCACATAAGCAATTATCACCTGAGTAAATTTGCGCCTAACTTAGCATATTTTAGTGTTTACACAAAAGCCCAAATGTGACAATACAAATGTTTAAGTATGAAAAAAGGGCACGCAGCCCTTTCTTTATCACAGAATAAAATCAGCCTGATATCTTAGTTAGAAGACATGGCAACTTTAATTTTTTCCATGGCATTTTTTTCTAACTGACGAATACGTTCAGCAGAGACATTATACTCAGCCGCTAACTCATGTAGCGTCGATTTTTCATCATCTAGCCAGCGACGCTGCAAAATATTACGCGAACGGTCATCAAGCTGATCCATTGCGCTATGCAGGGCAGACGTACTTTGTTGCTCATAATCTTCTTCTTCCGCTAAGCGTGCGGGATCGTATCGATTATCTTCTAAATATAAAGCCGGTGCGACATGAGTTGAGCCTTCATCATCGTCATCACCCTGAGCTTCAAATGCTGCATCATAGGCGGTTAAACGACCTTCCATTTCCAAGACTTGTTCTGGTGTTACATTTAAGTCGTTAGCAATAGATTTTGCTTCTTCCAGGGTGAGCTTCTTACTGGATTTTTTTAGGCTACGTAAATTAAAGAACAGTTTACGTTGTGCTTTAGTGGTCGCAATTTTAACAATACGCCAGTTACGAATCACATATTCATGAATTTCAGCTTTAATCCAATGTACGGCAAAAGAGACCAAACGCACACCCATATTCGGGTCAAAACGTTTAACCGCCTTCATTAGGCCCAGGTTGCCTTCTTGAATCAGGTCGCCCTGTGGTAGACCGTAGCCTGCATAACTACGCGCAATATGAACGACAAAACGCAAATGAGACATGACCAGCATTTTTGCAGCGTCTAGATCTTGGTCATAATAATAGCGTTCGGCTAACTCTTTTTCTTGATCAGCCGTTAAAATAGGAATCTGATTGACAGTACTTATATAAGCACCGAGATTTACCCCTGGCGCCGATAATGACAGGGGCATCAATTGATTGCTGCTGTCACTCATGTGTTCTCCTTCAGAATGGATGACATAACCACTTAAATTTTATCTTAATCCAATATTTTCCTGAAATAAGGAATATTGGGTAGAGAAATGTAATTTTTTATGCAAATTTGAAAAGCTCTAGTTTAATTGAAAATAATTAAGATTCAATTAAGTAGTGATATTCAAAATCAGTTATTTTAGTCATAGTGCATTTTAATTGATGTATTTGGCAATAACGGACTACATCTTGCTGACTATGCGGATCTGAAGATTTTAATAAAAACAGATGCTCTGATTTATTTTTGATCGCTCGCTTAAGCATTAATAATGGCATGGGGCAGGGTTTACCCATCGCATCTATAATAATGGCTGTACTGGCTAGATCATTCATCTCATTTAATTTCTGATAATACGTTCTGAAATATTAGCAAATTTGGTGCCAAAATTAAATGAAATTATATAATCTCAACATAAAAACTACTGATATAAAATAGAGAAATAATTAGTAAAATAAAACTCAATCAAAAAGAAAATTATTCAAAAAAAACAGTATGAATTGTTATAAACCCATGATAAGCTCGTCGCGTATTCAACTTAATGACACACTTAATTTTGTCTTAAAGTTGAATATAGCAATGGATATAACCGGGATTTTGTTAATAGTAATACAGAATGATTACAAGCTTAGAAATAATAAATATTTTTAAACCTTGTTTACTCTGCTGTTTGCAACACCGGGTGGTCCTTCTATTAAATACAATGAGGATTAACTTATGACAGCTCGTGAACAAGGCGTAGTTAAATGGTTCAACGACACTAAAGGCTTCGGCTTTATTCAACGTAACGGCGGCGACGATGTATTCGTTCATTTCCGCGCTATCCAAGGTGACGGTCACCGTTCACTTCGTGACGGCCAACGTGTTGAATTCAGCGTAGTTAAAGGTCAAAAAGGCTTCCAAGCTGAAGAAGTACAACCTTTAGACTAATCGCCTGATTATTCATGAGAACGCCCCAATGTAATTTGGGGCGTTTTTGTTTATAATAGGCTATAATTTTCCTGAATATTAAGTTAGGGCACATTTATATGTCATCTGGTTTTGAAACCTTAAATTTACATCCGAAACTGAAACAGGCTATTGATGCTTTAGGTTTCAAAGAAATGACACCTATTCAGGAAAAGGTTTTGAAATTTACTTTGGCTGGGCATGATGCTATTGGGCGTGCGCAAACAGGTACCGGGAAAACAGCGGCTTTCTTGGTCAGTGTAATTAATGACTTGCTCAATAATCCGATTAAAGAACAACGCTATCGCGGTGAAGCACGCGCGCTCATTCTTGCGCCAACACGTGAGTTGGCTTTACAAATTGAAAGTGATGCTAAAGAGCTAACCAAATTTACCGATTTGCATGTGGTTACCCTATTGGGTGGGGTAGATTTTGATAAGCAAAAAGCACAATTGAATAAACAGTTTGTCGATATTATTGTGGCAACACCCGGTCGTTTAATTGACTTTGTTGAACAAAAAGAAGTCTGGTTGGATCAGATCGAATTTTTAGTCATTGATGAAGCAGACCGTATGCTTGATATGGGGTTTATTCCTTCAGTTAAACGGATTGTGCGTTATTCACCGCGTAAAGAACAACGTCAAACGCTCATGTTTTCTGCAACCTTTAGTTATGATGTTTTAAACTTGGCACAACAATGGCTGTTTGAACCCATCACTGTTGAAATTGAGCCAGAAAAGAAAACCAATGCAGATGTTGAGCAACGCGTTTATATGGTTGCGAAAACAGATAAGTATAAATTACTGGAAGAAATTTTACGTGATGAACCGATTGAAAAAGTCATGATTTTTGCTAATCGTCGTGACCAGGTGCGTAAACTTTATGATCATTTAAAAAGAGATGGCTATAAAGTAGTTATGCTGTCTGGTGAAATTGCACAAGATAAGCGTACCAAAATGCTGGATCAATTTAAAAATGGTCAACATAATATTATGATTGCAACTGATGTTGCGGGTCGTGGTATTCATGTGGATGGTGTTTCACATGTGGTGAATTTTACTTTGCCTGAACAGTCGGATGATTATGTGCACCGTATTGGTCGTACCGGTCGTGCGGGTGCGCGTGGTGTAAGTATTAGTTTCCTATCTGAAGATGATGCGTTCTATCTTCCAGAGATTGAAAAAGCTATTGGTCAAAAATTACCTTTAACCCGTATGGAAGGTTATTGTTAATCTGGCATTAATTAAAATGTAAAATCAAAAGCCGCTTAAAATAAGCGGCTTTTGATTAGTGTATTAGTTAAAATATCATTGTTTGGGTGATACGATGAAATAGACTGATTCTCTAAGCAAATTAGTTTGCTCGGCAGCTAAAAGTGAGAACTGTTTGATAATCGTCATCACGAGCTAGGCTACCACTTTTACCCGCTAAAGTACCTAGAACACTGGTTGCAGCTTGAATCATTTGTCCTGTTTTTTCATCCACAACTCCTTTTAAAGCACCGTTGTATTCAGTTTTTTCATCAATGATGATCGCAGTGGCTTTTTTACCGCAGGTATTGTTGGCGGCAGTAATGGCATTATTTTTTGAAATGAGATTGGTTTTACCTACACCAGTCACTTCATATTGGTTATTTTGCTTTTGAATAGCCAATGAGTTGGTTGGGTTTGATGTACAGGCGCTTAGAATAATAGTTGCTGCAATTGTTGAAGTGAGTACCAAAACTTTATTCATTGTTTTCCCCAAGATCGTAAAGAATTAAAATTATTGGAACATAATTTTTTGAATGATTTTTGAAGGACTTGTATAAAATATGCAGTTTTATATGGTTACTCTGTGATTACTCTACCTTTAAGACTGAAATGAAGAGGGAAGCATTGATTTAATACTCTAGAGTATCTGAATAAGAATATGCTAATCTTGATCAAATATTTTAGTACATAGATATAGAAGTTAATGACGGATTCAGCGGTAGATACGGTTCATCTTAATATTCATCAGCGTCAATCAATTGGTCATTTGGTTGAGCCTGCACCGAATGCGGCGCAGTTGGAAAAAGCCTTTCAGGCTGCATTGACAGCACCAGATCATCATCGCCTCAAACCGACTCGTTTTGTCGTCATTCCGAATGATCAGCGTGAAGCTTTTGGTGAATTGTTATCTCAAGCAATCGCAGATCTGGGTGAAACAGATCAGTCTCAGTTAGACCGTGTTAAAAACCATCCTTTTCGCGCCCCACTTTTGGTTTTAGCATTAACGGAATTTAAACCGCATCCGAAAGTTCCTGATTTTGAGCAAACCTTAAGTACCGGTGCAGCGATACAAAACTTTTTGCTCTCCTTGCAAGTTCAAGGTTTTTCGACCATTTGGCGAAGCGGTGCAGTGATTGAATCAAGGTTATTTAAGCAGGCTTTAGGTCTTGCAGCCGAAGATTTGATTTCTGGAATTATTTATATTGGAACAGCCGTAAAAGCGATTCCTGCACGTGCAGAAATAAATAGCCAAAATTATGTGAGTTATTGGAATAAATAACTTTATTGAATCATGAATTGAGATATAAAAATAATGTCAGAATTGAAATTTTCAGATCTTGTTCAACCGGTATCGGTAGATCAAAAAACAGCGTTACGGGTAACCGTTTTAGGGGGTGGCAGTTTTGGTACTGCCATGGCGAATACAGCTGTAAGAAATGGTTGTGATACCATGATCTGGATTCGTGACGAAGTAGCTGCCAATGAAATCAATCAAACCCATATCAATAAACGGTATTTGCCAGATTTTAATTTAGAATCAGGATTAAAGGCAGTAACGGATTTGGAAACGGCTATTTGTAATCGTGACATTATTCTAGTGGCGATTCCAAGTCATTCTTTTCGTGATGTACTCAAACAAATTAAGCCATTCATTACTTCACAGGCGGTCATATCCTTAACCAAAGGTATTGAGGCAAAAACCTTTAGTTTTATGAGTGATATTATTCGTGAAGAATTACCTGAAGTGCCTTATGGTGTACTTTCAGGGCCGAACCTAGCCAAAGAAATTATGGCAGGTCAGCCCGCAGGTACGGTGATTGCCAGTCAGTCCGAACTGGTACGTTATGCAGTACAGCAAGCCTTGCACAGTGCATTATTTCGTGTATTTGCAAGTGACGATGTACATGGTGTGGAACTTGGCGGGGCATTAAAAAATATCTATGCCGTTGCAATGGGTATGGCCGCGGCTTATAAAGTCGGTGAAAATACCAAAAGTATGATTTTAACTCGTGCATTGGCTGAAATGAGCCGTTTTGCAGTGAAATTGGGAGCAAATCCACTGACGTTTCTGGGGTTGTCAGGGGTTGGTGATTTATTTGCGACTTGTAGCAGTCCACTAAGTCGTAATTATCAGGTCGGTTTTGCTTTGGGGTCAGGTAAAAGCTTGCAACAGGCGACTGAGGAATTGGGGCAGACGGCGGAAGGGATCAATACGATTATTCAGGTGCGCAGTCGTTCAGAAGAATTGGATGTATATATGCCGATTACCAGTGCTTTGTATGATGTAATTTTTGAAGGTGCACCGCCTTTAAGTATCGCACTTTCACTGATGAAAAATGGGCACCGTAGTGATGTGGAATTTGTTTTGCCACACCATGAAGTTTAATTTCGAATATTGGAATGAATGAGCTCTGTCATAAAGCTGGGTTATAATTGCTGCAGATTGAGAATAAGGAAATTTTATGCAACTCACTTTAGTCCGTCATGGTGAAGCTTCTCCTGCGGTCAATGGAAATGATGACAAACGTCCATTAACCAAGCGAGGACACAAGCAGGCGCAACAAACAGCAACCTATTTAAAGGACATGATTAAACCCGATATATTTGTGGTGAGTCCTTTGGTGCGCGCTCAAGAAACTTTGGCGCATCTTCAACATTATTTTAATAATGTGCCTGTGCTGGTGTGTAATAAGATTAAACCTGAAGACGATGCGAAATCAGCAGTGGAATGGTTGGCCCAGTTGCCTTATGAGTCTATCGTAGTGGTATGTCATATGAATGTGGTGGCTCATATTTCATCGTTATTGACACTAGAGTCATTTAATCCATATGCTCTGGCTGAGGCGCGCATTTACGAACAAGCCGTCATTGCAGCTGGCTTGTCAACCCAGTTAAAAAGTTTTATACCAAACACATAAAATATTAATTAAAACGGCAGAAAAACATTAATGTTGTATTTATGGATGCCTGAAGCCAATGGGGTTTGGCAATGGTCGACTGGAGAGAGCTGGTATCAAACCTCTAGTCTTGAACAATTGATTCAAGAAACCCAAACCTATCATGGTGAAGAAGCCGTGGTATTTTTTCCAAGCCGTGATGTGCAAATGGTGCAACAGACGTTAGCCAAATCACAATATAAAAAACTGGGCGTGGAAGGGGTTAAATATCTATTAGAAGAATTTGTGGTTTTGCCTATTGATGCAATGAAGGTATTGCATCATTTTCAAAATCCAGATCAGTTGTTTATTTTGGGTGTGGCAAATAATACAGTAGAAATGCTAAACCATACCTTGAGCTTGATTCCAGTTAAAGTCATTTCCCTGTTGCCTGATTTTCTGATTTTACCTAGCCCGGAAGCAGGGCAAACCGTCATTGCTCATGTTTCAGGAAAGTTGCTGGTGCGTGAAAAAGAATTTATAGGTAATTCGATTGATGATTTAGCTTTGTTTCTGGATTATCAGCCGCCAGGGCAGCGTTATAAAATTAGCAATTTTACTGCTGAACAAATGCAAAGCCTTGAAGCGATGGTCACACATGAGCAGATTGAATCTTTTCATTATGAATTGCCGGTCTTAAAAAAAGCCAAAGCTCATCCTTTTAATATCCTGCCGAAAGCTAAAAACAGTACTGGTGTAGGAGGCTATTGGAAGGCCTGTGCTGCTGTGTTGGTCGCAGCTTTAATGGTTCAATTTAGCTATGATGCAATGCGCTGGTATAAATATAAAAAGGTTGCAGATCAGACTGCAGTACAAGCAATCGATCAATATAAATACTGGTTTGGTCAGAGTAGCCGTGTGACTGAACAAAATTTAAAGAGCCAGTTTGAAAGTCATGTACGTTTGAATAAAAGTGCCAATACTCAAGCCTTGCAATTACTCAGTCGGGTGGGGCCGGTTTTAATGCAGAATCAAATTGTGGCAAATCGTATCAATTACGATGCTTCAGTTCTAAATATGGAACTAAAAGCCAATTCTGCTACGGCGTTGCAAACGTTAACGCAACAACTGAATCAGCAAGGATTTAAAATTGAATTGGGCAATATCCAGCCGAATGGCACCGGTGTAATTGGATTGGTGAAAATACAATAATGACTACATCAGAAAGACTGCAAAGCTCTATTGATCAATCTATAGAGAAAATAACCGATTATTTAGATCGGTTGTCTGTACGTGAACGCTATATGGTGATTTTTACCACTATTTTTGTTGTGGTTGTCGCTATTGGTTCAACACTTTGGTTTATGCATGCAGCAGCAAATAAACAGCAAAACCGCGTTAATGATTTAAAAGACATGATGGTGTGGATGCAAAGCAATGCGGTGACTATGAAACCTGCTAATGATTTGCAGTTAACTGCGGCAGATAAAGTGCAACGTGTTGCCCAGCAGCAAGGATTATCGGTTGCATCTCAACAAGCAGGTGAACAAATTCAAATTTTGGCATCACATGAAAATTACGCCATTTTGGCAAATTTTTTAACCCAACTCGCTCAAATGGGACTAAGTCTTGAAAAAATAGAATTAATTTCTGAGGCAGGTCAGATTAAATTAACAGCGATAGTGCAATAATGAGTAAAAATAAAGATCCGCTAAGCATGGCGTTTTCCATGGGCTATGCCTATAATATGGCGACTTAAAAAGCAGTAGACTTTTACAGATATGTTGTATTCTCTTGTCCGCCCTTTGTTGTTTTCTTTAGCACCAGAGCGTGCACATGAGCTGACACTATCGTTATTGAAATCAGCTCATCGCATGGGCATGATGCGTCAAAGCATTGCCTCTAAACCAGTGACTTGTATGGGGATTCAATTTCCCAATCCGGTAGGTTTGGCTGCCGGTTTAGACAAAAATGGCGCTTATATTGATGCCTTGGCTAGACTGGGCTTTGGTTTTATTGAAATTGGAACCATTACCCCGCGTCCACAAGCAGGCAATCCGCATCCTCGTTTATTCCGTTTACCTGAAGCCAAAGCCATTATTAATCGGATGGGGTTTAATAATGATGGTGTAGATAAACTGATTGAAAATGTCAAAGCCGCAAAATTCAAAGGCATTTTGGGGATTAATATTGGTAAAAATGCCGATACTCCTGTTGAAAATGCAGTCGATGATTATCTGATCTGTCTGGAAAAAGTTTATAATTACGCATCTTATGTGACGGTCAATATTTCATCGCCGAATACTAAGAATTTGCGCAGCTTACAAAGCGGTGATGCGCTGACAGAACTGTTGGAAATGTTAAGAAAGCGTCAGCTTGAACTGGCCGAAGAACATCAGCATTATGTACCTTTGGTGCTTAAAGTTGCGCCAGATTTAACGGTTGAAGATATCGAATTTATTGCAAAGCAATTGATCCAGTTTAAAATTGATGGTTTGATTGTGACTAATACAACTTTGTCACGTGAAGGTGTGGAAAATCTCAAGCACGGTAATGAAGCGGGTGGCTTGTCTGGTGCGCCAGTCTTTGAAAAAAGTACCGCTTGTCTTGCAGCATTTTCAAAAGCATTGAAAGGTCAAATTCCATTGATTGGTGTCGGCGGTATTTTGTCGGGTGAGCAGGCAGTTGCAAAACAAGCTGCCGGTGCAAGCCTTGTACAAATTTATAGTGGCCTCATATATACAGGTCCAACACTGGTTAAAGATTGTGTTGATGCGCTAAATACTCCATGAATACACTGGATATCTTCATACTGATTATTTTGCTCATTGGAGGGCTTAACGGTTTGCGAAAAGGATTGATTTCAGCCTTTGCGAACTTGGTAGGATGGATTTTTGCACTCATCATTGGTGCAAAATATGCAACCATTCTGGCACCTTCGATGGTCTCACTCAGTGCAGATCCAGTAGTACAAAAAATTGCAGCTTTTGCATTTATCGTATTGGTGATGGTGGTATTAACCTGGATTATTACTGCATTTCTCAACAAGATATTAAAGAGTCTAAAACTTGGCCCCCTCAACAGATTGGCAGGCGGTGCTTTTGGCTCTTTAAAGGGCTTAATGATTGTACTTATTACCATGCAAGGCATTGGTCCTTGGGTGGAAAGTTCTCCGCACTGGAAACAGTCTAAATTTGTACAACTTCTTATCCCTTACGCACCATGGGCCGCCGAGCTTTCCAAAGAAGCTGCGCATGGAGCGCTCAATCATATCAAGTCCGATGAAGGTGCGCCGGCATCTTCCGACTCATCGTCTGATAAAACGCAGAAGCATGCAGCGCGTACAGATGAATCAACAAATAATCCTTTTTATTAATCCTAGCTTGTTTGCGAGGTTGCTATGTGTGGAGTAGTTGGTATAGCTGGTAAATCACCTGTTAACCAAATGTTGTTTGATGCATTAACGATGTTACAACATCGTGGTCAGGATGCAGCCGGAATAGTAACTTGTCATGAAGGGCGTTTGTTCCTGCGTAAAGACAACGGTATGGTACGAGACGTCTTTCATACGCGTCACATGCGTGCACTGCTAGGTAATTACGGTATTGGTCATGTGCGTTATCCAACAGCAGGTTCTTCAAGCAGTGCAGAAGCACAGCCATTTTATGTGAACTCGCCTTATGGGATTACCTTGGCGCATAACGGCAACTTGACCAACGCTGAAGAAATTCACGATGATTTGTTTAAAACAGATCTTCGTCATATGAATACCGATTCAGATTCTGAAGTTTTATTAAACGTTTTTGCACATGAAATGCAAAAAAGTCGCAAGCTTAATCCAACTTCAGAAGATATTTTCCAGGTAGTTTCACGGGTACATGAGCGTTGCAAAGGTGCTTATGGCGTTGTGGCAATGATCACCGGACATGGTCTGGTGGGCTTCCGTGACCCAAACGGTATTCGCCCACTGATTTATGGTTCGCGTGAAACTGAAAAAGGTATGGAATATATTATTGCTTCGGAATCAGTGGCAATTACTGCTTTAGGTTTTAAAGTTGAACGTGATATTGAGCCGGGTGAAGCAATTTTTATTACTTCAGAAGGGGAAATGTTTACCAAGCAATGTGCAGAAAATCCTGAATACCGCCCTTGTATTTTCGAATATGTGTATTTTGCACGACCAGATGCAATTATAGATGGCATTTCAGTTTATAAAGCACGTTTAAAAATGGGTGAAAAACTTGCCTATAAAATTTCGCGTGAGTGGGGTGAAGAACACGATATTGATGTGGTGATTCCAATTCCAGATACATCACGCACTTCAGCTTTAGAACTTGCCAATATCCTGGGTGTTAAATTCCGTGAAGGCTTTATGAAGAACCGTTATATCGGACGTACCTTCATTATGCCGGGTCAGAAACAGCGGGAAAAATCAGTTCGTCAAAAATTGAACCCAGTTGAACTTGAGTTTAAAGGCAAAAACGTTTTACTGGTGGATGACTCGATTGTTCGTGGTACAACCTGTAACGAGATTATTCAGATGGCTCGTGATGCTGGTGCGAAGAAGGTTTTCTTTGCTTCAGCTGCACCCATGGTGAAATATCCAAACGTTTACGGTATTGATATGCCTGCGAAAGATGAGTTAATTGCCTCTGGTCGCAGTGTGGAAGAAATCCGTGAAATTATTGGTGCTGATCGTTTGATTTTCCAAGACTTGGAAGACTTAAAAGGCGCTGTTCGTACCAGTAAAGTACCGGCACTGCAAGAATTTGATTGTTCGGTTTTTGATGGTGTGTACGTGGCAGGCGGAATTGATGCAGCTTATCTGGATGAACTTGAGCGTAAACGTAACGACTCTGCAAAAAAATCCATTGGTGGTTATATTGATGTAAACATTGATGCTGCATCAGTGGATCTTACTGGAGTGAAAGAAGAATAAAATTCTTCTTAATTCTATGAAAAGCGGGAATTTCCCGCTTTTTTAATTTATGATGAGTGAACAAATACAATGTAATAAAGGATCTTCACATTGAAGAGTGCGGGCTATTCTTTTATTCAAAACAAAAATATGGTTTGGTCTGCAAGTGTGTGCATGCTTGCGGTGTTGCTCACACTATTCATTTTAAATATCATTATGGGGTTGCTGGTATTTTATATTGATCATACCCAGTCCATATTCTGGCATGGTTTGAGTCCTTATTTAATCGTGCTGCTGCTTAGTGTGATGACGATTTCTGTCCTGTACGAGTTTTATGTATTACGTGCCGGTGGGCATTCGCTGGCAAAACAGTTAGGCGCGCGTCGCTTAAGCCTAATCGAAAGTATTCCTGAGGAAAGTGTTGCTCTTAAAATCACTGAACAGTTGGCAGATACCTTTTTAATTGAGACTCCAGCCGTATATGTGCTTCCCGGGGAAGTAGGCGTAAATGCACTCACCGCAGGTTTCTATCCGCGTGATATTGTGATTATTTTGACCTGGGGTGCATTACAAAATCTAGATGAATTAGAGCTTTATGGTTTGTTAAGCCATGAGTTTAATAAAATTTTATCCGGTGAAACAGCAGAAAATACTCGTCTAAAAATTCTTTACAGCAGTCTGACGACTTTTAGCCAGTGGGGTAGTAAAATTGCAAAACTGGGTTTTACCAAGCATGGACAGGCGCATACGCATAAATTTGCGACTTTCTTTGTCGCGATGGGTGGTGTGATTTGGCTGATTGGAAGTCTCGGTGTTTTAATTACCCGTTTTATTAAATATATTTCATTGGGCGGACGGACATTTAAAAATGATCAAAAAACCAGGCGTTTAATTCAAAATGATGCCAATGTACAGACTTTACTCAGAATTTATGTGCATCATTCAGGATCACAAATTCACAGTGAATATGCTGAATCGATTTCACATATGTGTTTTGCCAACTCTCTGAGTCCGCAAAACTGGATGAATATTCATCCGAGTATTGAGCAACGTATTTATGAGCTAAACCCGGGTTTGGTGCAAGATTTACAACTTGAAAATTTAAAAAAAATACGTAATCAACCGCTATTTAGTTTGTTCCGGTCACTGGATGAAATGAACGGTGAAATATACTCACCGTGGAGTTCCCCACAACCGCTTCCACTGTTACGTTTATCACCCATTAGTTTTGCAATCAATGACGCGATTAAGCCTTTAAATCCGGCAATTCGAAATAATATGCGACGTCCTGAGTTAATACAACGGGCATTACAGACAGCGACGGGTTCGCGAGAAGTGATGGTGTCGATTTTAATGATTAGGCAGTATCGTGAATTTATTCCTGCAGATGCTGAAGTCAGTCGGGCGATTGTGGATTCATTGTTGAATTTGGATGGTCGAGTCCATATCTCTATTTTCTATGAAGCTTGTAAAAATATTGGAGCAATGCCTGCTAGCATTGCGCGGCAATTTTTAATGAAATTGGCACGTATTATTCAAGAAGATGGTGAAATCGGTCTGCTAGATGCTTTGTTGCTTGAATACGTGAAATTTGAATTAAATCTTCTTCCATTACATACACCTACTTCCTTGGAAGAAGTGAAACCGCATATTGTGCGCCTGATTGATGCCTTATTGCATGTGCAGCAAATCAATAGCGTGAATCAACTGGATGTTCGTGAAAAGATTCTCAAGCGTGTATTAACTGCAAAAGAACTGGAAATGTACACCGAGATTTCTGATGAGCCAATTGATTTGGCAGAAATTTTAAATGATATTGCCGGTTTACTACTACGTGATCGCTTGAGTATTTTAGGTATTGCAGAGCTTTGCTTGTGGAATGATCGTATTATCACGCAAGATGAACTGGATGTTTTACAATTGCTGTATTGGCGTTTGGGTTTTGAAACGAATGAAATGGTTGAGCAAATGCAGAAAAAAAATAGTTTAATAATTGTATAAACTGGATGCGATAAAATTATAGATGGGTGATGATTAGACTAATCTGTAATAAAAGATCAGCAAAAGACAACTAATCTCGTTAGAATACCAACCATTCAATGGGTGATGAAAAAAGATGATAGGGCATCAGCGTGACATACTGGCAACATTAGGAATCGATGTCTGGATTCCTAAGGGGGCTGCGTGTCAAAATATGCCATCCTCATCCATTTGGAGAGATCAGGCTGCACCCGAATATCTGACCGAGATTGTGGTTACGAGAGTTCAATCATCCATAGCCCCAGCGCCAAAGACTGAACAGCTTAAAACGCTTGATCGAACAGAACAGTTACCAACGCCACCGATAGCTGTCAAAGAAGTTCAGGCTGAAGTTGTAACTCAAGTTGTTGAAGAGCGAGCTGCACTACAGATTGAAGCTTTTCAATTACAGGCTTTTAGTTTGCCACATTGTATTATTGTGATTAATGCTACCGAACTGAGCGCTGAACAACAACAACTTTGGAATAATATTCAACAAGCCCTTCAAGCTGAATATTATGAATTGCAATGGCCATTTCCTTTAATCAATTTCCAGGATGGTCGTGGTGCTGAAAGCTATGTGCAGGGCTTTATAGATGCCATTAGTGCAGATAAAAATATTATTTTTTTAGGGCAACTCCCTTATTTTAATTATTCAAAAAGTATTCATTTAGCGGGCTTGCAAGAGATGTTAGATCAGCCCGTATTAAAAAAACGCTTATGGCAATTTATGCAAAAAAGTAACCAAAAAACGGATGCTACATGAAGAAGAAAGTTGTTGTTTTTAGTCAGTTAGATCAAGATATACTTCAACGTTTACAAGCTCAATATCAGGTTGAAGTCATTAATCCAAAACTGGGCGATGTTAACCAGCAGATCCGCGAACAGGTTAAAGATGCGGATGCCATGATTGGTGCAGGGCGCCTACTTAATGAAAGTAATTTGGCCACAGCACAGCAACTTAAAATTATTTCAAGTGTTAGTGTGGGGTATGACAACTATGATCTTGACTATCTAAATCAGAAAAAAATCTGGTTATCTAACACTCCTCATGTGCTTACGGAAACCACGGCTGATTTGGCTTTTACCTTGTTGATGAGTGCTGCGCGTAAAGTGCCTTATTTGGATCAATGGACCAAACAGGGCCAATGGAAACGTACCGTAGGTGAAGCTCAATTTGGACGAGATATTTTTGGTAAAACCTTAGGTATTATTGGTCTGGGTAACATTGGTGCTGCTATCGCCCGTCGTGGTTTTTATGGCTTTAATATGAATATTCTTTATCATAATCGACGTGAAAAGTTGGAATTGGCGCAGCCTTTAAATGCACGATATTGCGGTTTAGATGAATTATTACAACAATCAGATTTTATAGTGGTCGCTGTCGATTTAAATCCAGAATCTAAAGCCTTGATTGGTCAGCATGAGTTTGATCAAATGCAGCCACATACAGTATTTGTGAATATTGCACGTGGTTCTGTAGTGGATGAACAGGCTTTAATTGATACTTTAAAAGCAGGTAAAATTTTTGCTGCGGGTCTGGATGTATATTTGAAAGAGCCTTTACAGGAATCAGAGCTTTTTAATTTAGATAATGTTGTAACTTTGCCGCATGTGGGTTCTGCGACGGAGGAAACACGTAAAAAAATGGCTGAATTGGCTTATCGTAATGTGGTCGATGCACTAGAAGGACGAACCCCAGCTTATGTGGTGAATGCTTCATTTTCTTAAAGATTGATAACACTTCATTGCAAATCTCTTCAATTTTCAATGTTATAGTCAGATAAATTGAAAAAAAGCAGTTTGAGAATATAACATTGAAACGGTTTTTATGGGTTTGCAACATTACTTTGATTTCAGCAATGGCATTGACACACAGTGCTAATGTGAATTCCACACCCCAGTTTAATGTTCCAGAAATCGGCAGCGGAGTCGGTTTAATTGATCAACAAAAAGAAAAAATGATTGGCGAAAAAGTATTTCGTGAAGTTCAAAAACAAATGCCTGTGCTGCAAAATCCATGGTTAGAAGATCAATTGGTCAGTGTGTTTTCCCATATTTTAAGTCAAACCCAGCTTGGGCAACCTATTGGTTTAGTTATTATCAATGACCCTCAAATTAATGCTTTTGCTGTTCCCGGTGGATTATTTGCCATTAATACAGGGATGGTGACTTCTGCTCGAAATATGGATGAGGTGGCTGGAGTGATGGCGCATGAAGTTGCACATGTATCACAACGTCATTACAGTCGCTCTCAAGAAGCGTTTAAAGGGCAGGGTTTACTGACTTTGGCGGGACTTTTAGTGGGTGCTTTAGTTGCTTCGCAAGCGGATGGTGATGTGGGTACCGCGGTAATGTTGGGGTCGCAGGCCGCCTTAATGGATAAGCAGCTGAATTACAGTCGTAATCAAGAGCGTGAAGCAGACCGTATTGGGATGCAATATATGTATACAGCCGGTTATAACCCGCAAAGTATGGCTGACTTTTTTGAAGTGATGCACAGAGAAACCAGTAAAGTCAGTTTTTTACCTGACTTTTGGTTAACTCATCCACTAAGTACAGAACGGATGAGTGAGGCGCGATTACGGGCAAATCAGTTGCCTCGAGTTAAAACGAATTTGCGCGATGAAGATTTTGAAATACTGAAATTGTACAGCATGGTTGTTTCTAATCAGGCCACCGAACAACAATTACAGATTTTAGCCAATCGTAAAAGTTTCTCAGGGCAGTTGGCTTTATCTGCTTTTTATCTCAAACAGGGCGACTATGTTTTAGCACAGCAAGTTTTAGATCAGGCGAAGGTTCAGCAGCGCTTGAACAATCTATTGCTATTAATCCAAGCCGATATTTATCTGGGACAAAACAAAACCGATGAGGCCTATAAAGCAATTCAGTCTGCCGCGCGAATAATGCCTGAAAATCGGGCTTTGGCTTTTAAATTGGCTGAAGTATTGATTCGTCAAAAACAGCCTGCCCAAGCCTTAAACCTGATCCAGCGCTTTAGCAATAAAAACCCTCGCGATATCAACGCTTGGCGACTTATGCAGCAAGCCGCAAATATTGATCAGCAATCTCCGTTTAGAACGGTAAATGTATTGCGTTATCGTGCAGAGGTGGAATACTGGGCGGGCTGGGAAGAAAATGCAATTAAGTCGCTATTGCATGCACAGCGCTTGATTAAAAATAATGAAGTGTTATCTGAAAAAATAAAAATGCGGATTAATGAAATGCAAAAAGAACGACAGTTCAGAATTTAATTTAATCTTGTTATTTTATAAGGATAATAAAAATAAGGAGTTAAGTATGTTAGAAGGACAATGCTTATGTAGTGCGGTGACTTACCGTTACCATGGAGAAATTGAAAAAACTATCATATGTTACTGCAAAGACTGTCAGATGGCTCAAGGCTCGATCTTTGGCTGGAACAGTCCTTTGCAGAAATCAAAATTTGAAATTACCAGTGGAATTAAATTTCTAAAAGAATATTTTCACACCCCTGATAAAGCCCGGGTATTTTGTCAGGAATGCGGAAGCCCTGTTTATTCTTATCGGATGGATTTGCCAGACATTATTCGTTTACGTTTAGGTACAGTGACTTCCGGGGAAATACCCGCACCTACGGAACAGGCTTATATCCAATATAAACCTTGTTTTTTTGCATATTGATGAATAAAATCTACAGTTGTAAGAGTTAAGCCTATGATAATATTGGATTGAATTTGTATTTCTAATAATGAACAGTATTAATTAAATGATGAAAAAAATATTATTTTCTTGTTTTCTAGTTGGTTGCACGGCATCAAATGTTGCCTTGGCAAGTGTCGAGCAATACGTGGCAGCCGTGGATAAAATTTCTGAACAATATAAGCAGGAAACCAGAAGCTTTTTTAGTAGTCTGGATGCGCAGCAAAGCAGTTTTACTTCACAGCAGCAAGCCCAATTCTGCGGAATTGTGGGTAATTATATAGAGCGTTTATATCAAGCGGCAGATCAAAACAGAGCGTCTTTAGATCGTCAGTTTAGACAAATGACCAAGCAGGACGTGATTCATCAAGTGATGGCATCAAAAGAAATGTTGATATTGAAAAAATATAATGTGCAGTGTGATTTGAAATAATAAGAGAATGTGTTTGAACTGTCTTGTAATTAAGGCAGTTCAACGATAAAGAAAATATAGAAGTGGGATTATGCAAGTTTGGCTTTAATTTTAGCTGAAACTTGTGCAGGATCGGCGCGCCCGGCTATGAGCGGACGCAGAGAATTCATCACCTTACCCATATCTTTCATGCTAGTAGCTTCTTGAGCAGTAATCGTCTGCGCAATGATAGAATCAAGCTCTTCCTCAGTCATAGCTTCTGGTAGAAATTGAGATAAAATCTCAAGTTCGGCTTGTTCTTTACTAGCTAAGTCTTGTCGGTTAGCGCCTTCAAAGGCTTTAACCGATTCTTTACGTTGTTTAATTTGCTTTTCAATGACCGCAAGAACTTGAGCGTCGCCAAGCTCTATGCGTTCATCGACTTCGATTTGCTTAATTGCTGCCTGTAGACCACGAATTACCGTTAACTTAGACATTTCTTTAGCACGCATAGTTGCTTTCAAAACATCGGTTATTTGGTTTTTTAAAGTAGTCATTTATTTAGTCCAGGCAGTCAATCACAAATTAATCTTAGTAAAGGCGAGTAGTACGTACTGATTCACGCGCCAATTTCTTTTGGTAGCGTTTAACAGCAGCAGCTTTTTTACGTTTACGTTCTTGAGTTGGTTTTTCATAGAATTCACGTTTACGAACGTCAGCTAAAACACCCGCTTTTTCGCATGAACGCTTGAAACGACGGATAGCTACGTCTACTGGTTCGCCTTCTTTCAATTTAACTTGTGGCATGAAGAATCCTCATTAAGTTATGGATAAGATCTAGGCTGTATTGCCTTGGATCACAAGTGAAGGACAGTATTTTACTCATTTACATCTCATATCACAAGTCTATAATAGCTTTAGCAATATTTAGATACGGGTAAAAGGCAGTTTAATGATCGTTCTTGGCTTAGAAACTTCTTGTGATGAAACAGGGTTAGCACTTTATGACAGTGAAGTCGGCTTGATAGGACAGGTTTTATATAGTCAGATTAAACTGCATGCAGAATATGGTGGTGTTGTTCCTGAACTGGCTTCACGTGACCATGTAAGAAAATTAATTCCTTTAATGAATCAGTTGCTTGAACAAAGTAATATCAAAAAATCACAAATTGATGCGATTGCCTATACCCGTGGACCAGGCTTGATGGGCGCATTAATGACAGGTGCATTGTTTGGCCGTACTTTAGCATTTGCCTTAAATAAACCGGCCATTGGTGTGCATCATATGGAAGGTCATATGCTTGCGCCTTTATTATCTGCGACCCCCCCAGAATTTCCGTTTGTCGCTTTATTGGTCTCCGGTGGCCATACACAGCTCATGGCTGCGCACGGTATTGGTCAATATGAATTGCTTGGTGAATCGATTGATGATGCCGCGGGTGAAGCCTTTGATAAAGTCGCGAAAATGATGGGCTTGGCCTATCCGGGTGGGCCCAATATTTCAAAATTGGCATTGCAAGGCAGCGCAACAGCGTTTGATTTTCCGCGTCCAATGTTGCATCAGGGCTTAGACTTTTCATTTAGTGGTTTAAAAACAGCGGTTTCAATTCAATTGAAGAAAGTTGAAGGTCAAAACCGTGAAGCTGATATTGCGGCATCCTTCCAAGAAGCTTTAGTGGATACATTGGTAAAAAAATCGATCAAAGCACTCAAACAAACCGGTTTAAAACGTTTAGTGATTGCGGGGGGGGTGAGTGCCAACCAACGTTTACGTGAGCGCTTGGAAGCAGGTTTGGCAAAAATCCAGGCACAAGTTTATTATGCAGAACCTGCATTATGTACCGATAACGGTGCAATGATTGCATTTGCAGGTTACCAACGTTTAAAAGCAGGACAGCACGATGGATTGTCGGTAACAACGACACCACGTTGGCCGATGACGGAATTGACTAATCCTGCACAAGCTTAAATAGGGTTACTTAAAAAGAGGCTATCTAGCCTCTTTTTACTTTTAAGTATTTTAGTGAAGAATAAGTCGATATGAGTTTATATGGCTAGATTTTATATTCATGATAAGTTCTAATGAATTCAGAAAATATTCTGAATTAAAACAGATAAATAATTTTTTGGGATCATAAGCATAGGTTTATTTTGGATGGATAATATAAATTTCAGAAGCTTTCAAGACGCCGGTCAAGCTGTTCTCAAGTTTTTATATAAACGTTTCGGATTTAATTTATGGATGATTACCCGAGTCGAAGGTAAAGACTGGATTGTACTCCAGAGTGAAGACCATGGTTATAATGTTCAACCGGGGCAAGTATTTCAGTGGGCAGATTCATTTTGTTTTCATATGATTGCGGGTAAAGGCCCTAAAATTGCGCCTCGTTCAAAAGAGATTCCTTTATATGCGACTGCCCCGATTAACCAGCAAGTCAGTATTAAATCCTACATCGGTCAACCGCTGATCCATGAAGATGGTAGCTTGTTCGGTACACTTTGCGCCATCGATCCTCAAGAAAAATCTGAAGCCATTATTCAGGATATAGAGCTGATTGAATTATTCGGTAATTTATTAAGCAGTATTCTGCAAGCTGAACTGCGTCAAAATGAACAAATTCGTCAGCATGAGCGTCTAGAAGCTGAAGCGCTTATGGATGGTTTGACTGGCTTATATAACCGCCGGGCGTGGGAAAGATTGGTCACTACAGAAGAAGAGCGTTGCAAGCGTTATGGACATCCTGCTGCAGTTTTCTTTATTGATCTGAATGATCTCAAGAAAGTGAATGACAGTCTCGGGCACGATTACGGAGATGAATTAATTCAGCAGGCGGCCCAAGTACTCAAACATACTGCACGTAGCAATGATATTGTGGCACGTCTAGGTGGGGATGAATTTGTAATTTTAAGCGTAGAAAATGATGAGGTCGGAGTGGAAATACTCATGAGTCGTCTTATACATGCTCTGACACAGGCAAAAATCGGTGCGGCAATTGGCGTAGCCATGCGACAGCCTGCACAAGGGCTATTCAAAGCGGCTGCCGAAGCAGATAAAAAAATGTTTGAGCATAAACGTCAAATTAAATCTGAATATCATAAAATCTAGAAAAATTGTTTAAATCATAAAAGTTAAAACAGCCTTTAACTTGAATTAGTAGAATAAAGCTATAAACCTAGACAGGTTGAAAATGCTTTTAGATAAAAAAAAGAGCAATTTGTAAATTTAAAATTGCTCTTTTAAGAGTTAACTCTCATTGAGAGTGCAATTACAGTATTCAATTAATCCTGACGGATCAACTCGTTGAATTGTTCTTTAAGCTCAATGTATTTTGGATTTAATTTTGCTTGATCGCTTTTATCTTTAAAAATTTTCGCGACAGCAGCTTTGACCTGATCTTCAGTGCTACGTGGCTGTTTTTCAGTTGTAACGGCATCATTGAGTGCTACTTTAACTTTAGGGGTAGCGCCTTTATTTTTTCGGCCGGTTTTGTGGGTACCTTTTTTATGATTTGCATAACGACGCGCACGAGTATAGCCCATGAGCAAAAACTTTCTTGCCATGTCTGCACCAACAAAATCATTTTTCTCTAAATAATCTAAAAATAAGGCAAAAATCTTGTTACTACTTTCAGTGGCTTGAGCTTCATCTTCAAATTGCCAAAACGGTGAAATTTCAGATTTATAGGGTTCAACTAATAAAACACCTTCTTCACCACGACCAATGCGATATAACTCTGGACGCTTTCTAAAATTAATCTTTTCAAAGTCGAGTGAAAAGTCGAAGCTGCGTGAAAATGAGGGAGCTTCAGACTTAGGTGTTAATGAATCTTGTTGGTTATCGGTCATTGGGAGATTCCTTAAGTGTGTGAGTCTTATGAATAATGAGCACTATTCATGACTCTCAAGAGATTTTGCAGAGTTTGAAGCATTTTTATGGGCTTTGATATGTCTAAATTGCACTGGACATAACAACCGCTGTTTATATTGTCCAAATAAAATAAATCAAGTCATTTAGGGGAGAATCTGGAAGCATAAATAATCCGGAATTTTTACAAACCTTAAGAACCGCAATAAAAATCTAATGTCATCTTGAGGTAGAGCTTAGCTCATTATTTTGGTTCAGTATTTAATAAAGGATTGAAAAGTGGCTAAATCATAAAAGCTTATAATGATTTTAACTGCTGCGAGCCAATCCAGTGTTTAGAAAACTGATACGCTGCACGTCCCGAACGCTGCCCACGAGCCTGACACCAACGTAATGCTTCAGCACGTGTAAAATCATCCATTGGCATATTGGCTTTTGCTAAATAATGCTCAACAATTTCTAAATACAAGTTCTGATCCATGGGGTAAAAAGATAGCCACATTCCGAAACGGTCTGACAATGAAATTTTTTCTTCAATCGCTTCTTGAGGGTGAAGCTCTGTATATTGCGGAACATCCACGCGCGTTACCGGCGTATTTTCATGCATAAACTCTGGCAGCAAATGACGGCGGTTACTGGTTGCATAAATAATAAAATTACTCGAACCAGATTGTAATGAACCATCTAGAACACTTTTTAGGCTACGATAATTTTCATCTTCTGCATTGAAGGCTAAATCATCACAATAGACAATAAACTTTTCCGGCCGGTTTTCAATCAGCTTCTGAATGAGAGGGAGGTCGGATAAATCATCACGTTCAATTTCAATTAAACGTAAACCTTCCGACTCATATTGGGTGAGCAGGGCGCGAACAATAGAAGATTTACCGGTACCACGTGAGCCGGTAAGTAAAACATCATTAGCAGGTAAGCCTTTTAAAAATTGCAGCGTATTTTGGATGACTTTTTCTTTTTGTCTTTCAATGCCTTTTAAATCATTCAAATACATCTTCTTGGGCTGTTGAATGGCGATTAATTGTTTGTCTTGCCATTTATAAGCAGAGGCTGAAAAGTCGGTCGCTTGTTTCAGTTCTGGTAAATTTTGCTGTAGTTGTTGGAGTACAGTAGAAAGTGCTTGTAAGATATGCTCAGGTAAATCAATTGTTGCCATGATGGTTCAGCTTATACATGTAAAAGTAAAAGGATGGTTTTATTCAAGAACTGTATATCAATTAGTCGTGTTTTGCCAAGGGAATAGGCATTTTTGCAGTGATAATCCGCTGAGTTTTCTGTCAATGTTATGCGTGATGTCTTATCATGAATAATGAATAAAAATGAAAGTGTTTGAGGGATAGATATGTTATTTAAAGATTTCACCCAAGATATTAATCCACATCAAGCGTATCGCATAAAAAAATTAAAGCGCCAACTTGAAATAGCTGAAACATATGAAGAATGGAAAAGCATCGCACTGGAAATAGATGAAGAAACAGGTGCTCAAGAATGGAAATATGATAATTGCTCACCTTATTTTGATGCTGAAATTATTTCCGAGCGATTAAACCGTTTAAAACGCTACCGTTTTCAAAAACGTACTGAAGATCTCATGTACATATTGCGTGAAGGTTTAAGCTATGATATTGCCAATATTGCAAATCCGATGTTGTTTACTGCCACATATGTGGGGACAAAAAAAATCATAGAAGACTATGTGGAAGAAGTCAGTGCAAGTCTTGCTTACATCGCTTCAGATGCTTGTTCTTGCTTATGTTTAACTGAAAAAATTAAATTTTTTCAGCATTGTAAAAAAGCATATGGTCAACCTGCGATCATGTTTTCAGGTGGTGCAACATTGGGGCTGTTTCATACAGGAGTATGTAAAGCGCTCCTTGAACAAGATTTAATGCCTAAGGTGATATCGGGTTCGAGCGCGGGTGCAATTATGACGGCAATGTTGGGAACCTCAAAACCGTCAGATATTTCCGGTCTTTTAAATGGTGAAAACTTTTTTAGTGAAGCTTTTCATTTTCGTAAATTAAGCGAAATTTTAAAGGGTAACGGTGGTTTTGCCGATGTAATGTACCTAAAGAAATTCTTGGTTGAAAATTTGGGAGATGTGACCTTTGAAGAAGCTTTTAAAAGCTCTGGTTTGCATATTAATGTGGCTGTTGCACCATATGATGCTTCACAAGAAGCCCGGATTATGAATGCTTACACTTCGCCAGATTTGCTGGTTTGGAGTGCAGTATTGGCTTCCTGCGCAGTTCCGATTTTATTTCCACCGGTTAAACTCACCAGTAAACGTCAAAATGGTCAATTAACGCCTTATATGGCAGATACACGCTGGGTAGACGGCAGTGTACGTAGTGATTTCCCTCAAGAGAAAATGGCAAGGCTGTATAATTTAAATTACACCATCGCCAGTCAGGTTAACCCCCATATTGTGCCGTTTATGCAAAGTGATGCAGAACGTCACCGTCGAGATCTATTGAGTTGGCCAGAACGGATTATTCGTCGTCAGGGGAAGGTGATTACCAAAGGCATTATGGAATTTACCCGGGATCGGGTTGGAAAAATCCCCCCGGTTCGACGATTGCTCGATCATGGTTTTGGTGTGATTGATCAAGGATATTATGGCGATTTAAATATTGTCGGTGATTATAGCTTGCGACACTATAGTTATATGTTTCAAAACCCGCGACCCTATTTGTTCAAATTGTTACAACGTGAGGGTGAGCGGGCGACCTGGCCTAAAATATCCTCGATTGAAACACATGCCCGTGTAGGGAAAACCATTCAGCACTGTTTGGAAATTTTAAGCTATCAAGATGATCCGGCGCAAAAAGAAGCAGAATTTATTGCAGTTTAATATTGAAGACTTTCATAGCTGTAATTTGATTCAAAAGACCAAACCTAAAAGTTTAACTTTTGGGCGTTGTTTATATACCTTTGAATATCAGCAGCAGCACTACTGGTTAAAAACACAAGCATGCAATGTGAATCAAAGTTGTGAAGCTGGATTTTTAAATGAATTGGCTTTTTATCAGCAATTTGTAGATCAATCCCATTCTTCAAGCAACATGCCTGATTTTTTATTACCTTTTCAAGTGATTCCTCACTTTAAAATTGTATCTCAGCAAAAAGGGTTAAGATCATCTGCATTGATTTTGAGCCATGCAGAATCACCATTTGGGGAGTGTGCTGGCATGTCGCTGAATGAGATTAAAAAGACGTTATTAAAAGTACTCGATGTGATTGATCAGTTACATCAATTCGGCTGGATTCATGCAGATTTAAAGCAGGAACATTTTGTCCTATACCAGCAACGTGTGTGTTTGATTGATTTTGAACAGGCTCAAAAAGTTGATGTATCCCAAAAAATGCAAAGTCTGACTGCAACTCCACGCTATATGGCACCAGAACTTTTTCATTTTACAGAAAAAAACGTACAAACAGACATATATGCATTAGGAATTATTTTTTACGAATGGCTAGCAGGGAAGCGTTTAACAGCAGAAAATTATCAAGATTGGGCCTATTTACATTGCCAGCGGTTAAGTATTGAGCTTCCAGATCATTTAATACATTTTAAAAAGTTTCTATCAGGCATGTTGGCAAAGCAAAAAGAGCAAAGATTTACCAGTATTCACGCTGTAAAACAGTGCTTAATCCCTGAAAATGCTTAAGAAAAATACAAAAAAACCGCTTTTGTTTTTTATTTAAACAAACAAGTGGATTTTTCATAAAAAGGTCTTGTCATCAGGAAACGATCTCTATAATATACACAGCCATTGGGGACGTGGCGAAATTGGTAGACGCACTGGATTTAGGTTCCAGCGCCGCAAGGTGTGAGAGTTCGAGTCTCTCCGTCCCCACCAATTATTATCAAACTTGTTTGGTAATAAGGCTATAGAGGATTGGTGTAATGGTAGCATGACGGTCTCCAAAACCGTTCGTCAAGGTTCGAGTCCTTGATCCTCTGCCAAGTTTTAAAAAATCTAACACTAGTATGTTAGTACCCTGATGGGGACGTGGCGAAATTGGTAGACGCACTGGATTTAGGTTCCAGCGCCGCAAGGTGTGAGAGTTCGAGTCTCTCCGTCCCCACCATCATATTAAAGCAAGGTATATACCTTGCTTTTTTATTGCCTGAAAAAAAGTGAAAGATAAAATAAAAAAGCCCAAAAGAGGGCTTTAAAGATTAGTTTGAAAAGATGCTTTTAAAAATATATTTTGAATAATTTATTCTTTTGTCTCGATTCAAAAGTGAGATATATTTTTAAGCTTTTAAGTGATCTTCAAACTCTTCACCAAGTTGTAGGGCCAGTGAATTACCCGCCAAATCACAGGTGACCAAACCATATTCTTTTTTAAAGCTAAAAGTAAAACCGCGATTGTCGGTTAATGATTTTACCGAATAGCCTAATTTTTCTAACCAGATGCGAAACGCAATTAAATTTTTTGCTTTAACAACTTTCTTCACGAGAGCACTCCTTGTGTATATTAGATACATTACAGTATTAAAATAATAATAGGGATACAGCTTCTTTTTTAAAGGGCAACTTTGTGTTGTTTTTTATAAAATTAATATTTTGTATTTTTTATGAGCAATAAATACATAAATAAAAACTGAATTATGGATAAGGTTTAACCGGTTTTTGACCTGAATTTTAATATAACTATATGAATTTTATTTATTTTACCGGAATTTTTTAGGTCTTTGAGGTCGAAATATTTATACACAATTTTCAATGTGGTTTAAATGTGTCTATGTTTGAGCTGTTGCTTCGGATTGTTTAGAAATACTGAACGGGGGGCGGGAAATCATTATTATTTTATAAATAACTGAATAGTTGCAAAAAAAATGACAATACTTGCTATGTTAAAAAACGAAAAAATAGATTGCGCCGTACTGGGAAATTTTAAATTATATCTTAGGCGTAATACTTATTAAGATGATTAGATTGAAATGACCTCACAAACCATTGAACAAAATGTATTGAATCAAATTCAAAATATGCAGCAACAAGGTTTAACTCCTGTTGCTGCTATGTTGGGACATGAAGATTGGCTGATCTTTGCAGAACAATCAAAAGTGTCTTATACCCCTTTTGGTAGTGCTCGACGTTATCAACCTGCTTTAGGTGGCTTGCTGTTGGTTCGTGTTGATGAAATGAATATGACACGTGTGGTGACTCAAATTGAGCTTAATGCTTATGCACAAATGCATCAGATTTTGTAAATCATGTTTTTTCAGCTTTAACTGTTAAAAATGATCTTTTAACTCTCTTAGGCGTTGGAATTCTTCAACGCTTTCAACTCGTAAAAATGGATTGGTGTCTAATTCTAACTCAATGGTACTCGGTAGTGTACATTGACCGAGCATACGTTGAGCTTCAACTTTTTCGAAACGCTGTTGGATCGCCAGATTGTCCGGTTCCGCGTGTAATGCAAATTTTGCATTTGAAAGGGTATATTCGTGTGTGCAATACACTTTGGTTTGCGCAGGTAAAGCGGCTAAGCGATTAAGTGAGTGATACATTTGCTCATATGTACCTTCAAAGACCCGACCACAGCCCATCGCAAAAAGGGTGTCGCCGCAAAAAACAAGCTCCAAAGCCTCGATAAAATAGACGATATGTCCTAGGGTATGACCCGGTACGGCAATGATCTCTATATCTAAATCGTGGAAAGTAATATGGGCTTCGTGTTGCAGGGGATGGCTGATAAAAGGAACTTTACTTAATTCTTCACGTGGACCATAGACAGGAATATTGCGATTGATTAAAAGTTCGGGTACACCACCGGTATGATCTTTATGCCAGTGGGTCAGCCAGATCTGACCCAGCTTCAAATTGTTTTCTGTACAGTATGCTTCTACCAAATGTGCTTCGGTTGGATCAATTGCGACCACTTCTTTACTCGGCGTATGTTCTAACAACCAAATATAGTTTTGTAATTGATTTTTGACATCAATCATATGGATTTGAAAAGTCATGAGATAAGTGATCAATGAGATAGATATGAATAAGCTATCGTTAAAGTCAATTTTTTGCCAGTAGAACATCGCAAATCTATACAGATGCTTAATTTTAAATAAAATCTTGAGTATTTGAGTTTTATCAAAAAATGATCGATAGAGATTATTCTTAATATCTTTTTCTATCTTAAGGTTTTTCAATCAGTAAAATGGTTACAAATAAAATCAGGTAAATCAATATGAAGATGTATCAGGTGGATGCGTTTACAAATGAGCTGTTTAAGGGCAATCCAGCAGCAGTAATTGTGACCGAACAGTGGTTAGATGAAACATTGATGCAAAATCTTGCATTGGAAAATAATTTGTCTGAAACGGCTTTTGTGAAAATCATTGATACAGAGAATTATGAAATCCGCTGGTTTACGCCGACCACAGAAGTAGACTTTTGTGGGCATGCCACTTTAGCCAGCAGTTTTGTGCTGTTTAAAGATTTCACTTCTGCAAGCGTCATTCAATTTCATGTGAAAAATTTGGGCATCTTCGTCGTTAGCCAAGAGGCGGATGGTAAAATTAAAATGAATTTTCCTGTTCGCCGTGCAGAGAAAATTGAGAGTTATCCTGAAATCTTAAATCAGGCTTTAACCAAGCCCTTTAAAAATGTTTATTTGAATAGCCAGGCCTATATTGTGGAATATGAAAACCCGCAAGATGTTGTTGATGAAACCCCAAATCTGGAATTGTTGAAACAATTGGGACGAATTCGTACAGCAATTACAGCGCAAGGGACAGATGTGGATTTAGCCTTAACTGCACAAGCTGAGCAATATGATTGTGTTTCACGTTATTTTGCACCTGCCAATGGCATTGATGAAGATCCAGTAACGGGTTCAATTCATACCGCTCTTGCGCCACTTTGGGCTGAAAAACTGGGTAAAAGTGAAATTCTGGCTTATCAGGCATCAAAACGTGGTGGTGAATTGTATTGTGTAGTACTTGAAAATGAGCGGATCGAAATTTCGGGTTACGCAAAGTTATATATGCAGGCAGAGCTGTATCTATAAAATGTATGAATAAATTTGCTACAAAGCCGTTGAAATAAACGGCTATTTTTTCAAAAAACTACTACTAAAAATGAAAAGCATTTTCTAAGATGGCGAGGGTGATAAAAATTCATATTGTTGAATAAAATTGGAATAATTATGTTAATGCGGTTTAAACAACTTACCATCTCTTTATTATTGGTTGGCTTTAGTGCAACCGCTTGGTCACAGCCTGTTTTAGTAAAATCTCAACAGAAGATTGAGGAATATAAATTAGATAATGGTTTGCGTGTGGTACTTGCGCAAAATGACAAAGAAAATAAAGTATTTATGAATACCGTTTATCTCACAGGTTCATTAAATGATCCACAAGGTAAAGGTGGCTTGGCGCATTTGTTGGAACATCTGGCATTTAAAGGAACACAGAATATCAAAGGCGAGGAGTTTCAGCGACGCCTGGATCAATACACCTTAATGACCAATGCCAGCACCGATTATTATTCGACTAAATATACCAATATTATTCGTCCAGAACAGAATGCAATTAATGAAGTGATTCATCTCGAAGCGGAACGAATGGATAAACTGGTGCTGCAAGAAAAGTTTGTACCTTCTGAAATTTCGATTGTGAAACGGGAACGTGAAGTTCGGATGGATCAACCTTTTTCAGTCATGATGGATCAGATGTGGAAGTCCGCTTATGGTAATCAGTATCTAGGGCGTTTACCGATTGGTGACTTAAACGAATTACAGTCGATTAAAATGGATGAGCTGAATAAATTTTACCGTAGCTGGTATGCACCGAATAATGCAGTTATGGTGATTTCAGGTAAATTTGATAAAGCTGAAGTATTAAAACAGATTGATAAAAGTTTCAGTCCAATTGCGGCACGCCAAGTTCCGGCACAAACTAAAGTTCCCGTCCTTGATTCAGCCAAAATTAAGAACAGAAACTTTCTGGTACAAAAGGGCAGTGACCTGGCTAAATTCAATATTTATCTAAATGGCAAAAATGAAAAGATCAAATCTGCATTAGCCTTGGCACCGTCTTTATATACCATGCAGCCAAGCGGACATCTGTACCAAAGTATGGTGGAAACAGGTGTAAGTACCGGAGTTCAATCTACCACATGGTTAGATCAAGACTTCAATTTAGTTTTCATGGGTGCTATTTATGCCCCAAATCATGATGCAAAAAAAGTTCAATCTGAATTGGTGGCAGGGGTTGAAAAAAATAAGCCATTTAATGAAACCGAGCTGAATCGGGTAAAAAATCTGATTCAGAATCAGGCAGACAATATCCAGAGTAATGCTGCTGCATTAGGTGGACGTTTGAGTGATTATTATGTTTCTTATCAAGGGAATTGGTCACAATATTTTACTGATCTGGAGAATGTGAAAAAATTAAAGCTCTCTGAAGTGAATCAAACTTTAACCCAGTTTTTAGTCCCAGAACACCGTATCTCAGGGGATATTAAGCCGACACCAGAAGATCAGAAAAAAGCACTAGAGCAAAAACAGGTAGCTGAACAACCTAAAACACTTGATCAAACTGATGTCAAAGAAGAACCTTTAAAAGATAGCAGTGTCTATAAACAAGAGGTTGCTGAATATGTGAAGACCTCAAAGCAGTATCTAGTGGATACCGAAAAGAAAATTCAACGCGGAACCTTGAAGAATGGTATTAAATACGCGTTGTATCCAACATCGACCCGTGATGACAAAACCTACGCCACTATTTCTGTCGATTTTGGTACAGAAAAGTCATTATTTAATAAAGGCGAAGTGCTCGATTTAATGGCGTATTTATTATTGCGTGGATCAGATCAGTATAGCTTGCAAGATATTGCCGATAAATCAATTGAAGCGGGTGGTGGTGCTACTGCAACAGCATCCGCCAATAGTATTACCATTCAAATTGTGGCAAAAAAAGAAAAATTTGATGATTATTTTAAATTTATGATGCAGGTGTTGAAAAAGCCGAAATTTGAACAATCACAATTTGATTTAATCAAATCGCAAAGTTTATCTGCATTGGATCGTCCTTATACCGAGCCTGAAACCGTTGCTGCACTTACCATGACCCGTTTATTAGAGACCTATCAACCAGGCGATTTGCGTTACCATTTTGAGCCGGATCTTGCCAAACAACAAATTAAAGCAGCCACGGTTGAGCAAGTGAAGAAATTGTATCAGGATTTCTTTGTCAGTAACCATGCACAAATCGCCATTACCGGTGATTATCAAGCTCAACCCATGCTCGCATTAGTGCAAAAAGAGTTTTCAGGTTGGAAAGCGCAATTGCCATATCAACGTCTAAGCTCGGATTATCAAGCTTATCCCGCAAAAAAAGTTCATACTTTATCTGAACAGCGTGAATTCGGCAGTTATCAATCTATTTTGACTTTCCCTGCCGGTGCAAATCATGCGGATGCTACAGCCTTAATCGTATTCAGCTATATTTTGGGTGACTCACAACTCTCTTCACGCTTAGCGCAAGAATTACGTGAAAAAAATGCCTTGGTTTATGGTTTTGGCAGTAGTGTCGAACTGGATGATTGGATTGATTCAGGTGCGCTAACCATTGAAGCCAATTACACGGCAGGTAAATCGGCTCAAGTTTCACAAGGTGTACGTAAAGTCTTAAATGACCTGTTGACTAAGGGCGTGACCGAGCAGGAACTGGAAGCAGCAAAAGCCAGTATTTTAAAAAAACGGGTTACTGCTTTAGAAGATGAACGCAATATTCATAGTATGTTAACGCCACAATTAGAACGTAATCGTGACCTATTGTTTCGTGAAAAACGTGATCAGGCACTAGCAAAATTGACCAAAGCCGATGTGGATGCCGTGATCAAAAAATACATAAAGCTGGATCAGCTGGTTGAAGTCATGGCAGATCAGTATGGCAAACCGCAAAATAAATCATAACTCTTGATCCACTTTAATGTGATTGCCGTGAATCTATTTAAGGTGAGTTTGATAAATTATTATATAAATTCCAGTTCATTAAGAATCCATTACTATTAGGACTTACAGTTTTAGTCATAGATCAGTATTAACCTCCGGTCCGACCCGCTTTTGTTTCGGTAAAAGTGGGCAAAACTATTTTCTTTCACAAAACTTGCAAGATATCGAGTTATATTAAAATCATCGCAGAAACAGTACATTGCAAATGAGATTCTAATTCGAATAATGGTGCAGGACACTCATCTGTATCTAATTTCAGGTAAGACTCATCTTGAATTCAGCTTAGGTAAAGGCGAGGTCTTTTAAAGCCGATAAAACTGCTTTGCATTATGATGAAACACTTGCTCCAATGCATTTGGGTCATAGGCTACAACTGCATCACTAAAGGCATCAATAATATTCACCAATGACGAGCTGACGCAATCCATCGGAAAGTTGGAAGCAAACATCACCCGATATGTGCCAAAACAGTTGAGTACATGGCTAATCAGTGGCATAACTAAATCATATACTTCTTGTTTATTGGCTAGCCGGTCTTGCTTGTGGAATTGATGACCTAAAACAGGCATCAATAAGCCAGACATCTTGGTATAAACATTTGGACATAAGGCAAGTTCGGCAATATCTTCTTGCCAGCGAATAAGAATATTTTCACGGGCTATTTTTGTTAGTCCTGTCAGTGTTCCGACTTGACCGAATAATCCGGCAGGCGTTCCAAAATGATCCAGCACAATCGAGGTTTCAGGGAACTGTTTGGCTAGGGCAATCACGTCACTGAGTTGAGTTGAATAGACCCAGGCATCAAAAGTTAACTTGTTTTCTGCTAGAGCTTCGAACCCTCTGAGAAACTTTTTATTCAAATATAAATGTGGTTCATCCGCCCAGGCATGAATATCTTTATCTTCATGTACTGCCGCCATTTTACGAATGCCTTTAAAACGCGGTGAGGCTTTTTGGTGTAGCTGTAAAATTTTCTTAAAATTACTGTCTCGTGGATCTGCTGTTGCAATAATCCCGCCCAGTTTCACTGTTCCTAGGTTGAAGGGGAGCGATTCAATGAACTTTGTTTCCCCTATAACGCCTTTGCCTTTATTTTTATGCCAACTGGCTTCAACATGCACCACTTGTTCGACCTGATAATGCCCAATATCTTGCATATAGTTTTCAGGTAAATAAGGCGCTGTAATGTGGTGGGTGAGTCCCACCGTTTCAATGAGATCATCGGACTTAATCAGGCGAACGAATTTATCAAGTAAATAAGGATGCTTGCCCAATAACTTAACTGCCAAAGCTGCCGCATGGGGCGTGTTATAGGGATCCCATTGGTGAATATGCGCATCAATAATTGCAAAATCCAGTTGTCGCATGGGGTTGTCCTTAATTCATCGGTTTCTTTTATTAACCTTACTGCAAACTCATCAAGCTTTGAATGACCTTTTATCCAAAAAGTAGCGGTGTAAAAAAAGCCCTTTCGGGCTTTTAATCACATGATCAGTGTTTATGATCATGGTCATGCTTATTGGCATGAAATTCTTCGTTATGACGGAAGCGAAGATAGTTTTCAAACTGTTCGCAATATTCGTCATAGTTGTCTTCGAGCATCATTTGGAACTGCTGCATGATGTAAGACATGACCTGATCTTTGGCATCACGCATTTCATTACCATCTTTAAAGTTGTTGGCAGCTACCCAGGTATTAAAGCGGGCAGTACCAAACAACATTGCAGCACTGACTTGACCGCGCATTTCCGCCGGTTTGACTTGTGAACCTTTTTCAACACGACAAAATTCATTTGCTTGTTTGATAAATTCATCAGCACGTTCAAAAAAAACAGCATTTAACGCTTCTTCTTCGGTGACATCTGTTGCTTCAATCTTTTGAACCATGAACTTTTCCTGCAAAACGATCTAATGGCATATTATAGGCAAAGCCTTGCAGAAACTAAACCTTTGGATTAATCTAAAAATAGCCTAAGTATAAAAATGGATAATCCAATGCAAGATGCTATTGCGGTACAAAGTCTAAAAAGTGACATCGCCTTATTGCGTCAAAATATTTGGCCACCTGTAAATTTGGCCAATGTGGAAGGCCTGCCCATTTATTATGGTTCCCAGTTAGAAGTTGAAGAATATTACCGTCAATGGACGGGCTTGATTGAAAGGGCGCAAGATCTATTTCAACCCTTTATGGAAGATGAAACACTAGATGCGGTTCATTTACCCAGTCATTTAAACTTACCGTTATTTTATTTTCATGTGGATCGCATTCGGATTAATAAAACCCGTGCCAAAGAGTCGAAGACTTTTCGTGGCATCGCCAGCCTGATCGACAAATGTGGACAATATGAGCCAGAGCAAATTCAGGCCATGAGGCTTTGGTTAGACAGTGATGACACCGCTGCCTTGGTTGCACACCGTGAATTTATTGATTTACGTACCTATGTGTTTCAGCATGGGCAAAGTGAATACACACGCACCCGATTTTATGTGAATGGCATTGTGTTAAGTACAGAACCGCATTTTGAACTGGTAGATGCACGAGACAAGCCGCGTAAACAGCGCAATGACAGTTATAGCGATCCATTGGCAGATAACAATACCTGGAAAGTCTTTGGGAAATATCGCTAATCGTGGGTGATATTCACCAGAGTTATCTTGCTCTTACCAGAAAGTGTGGGTTTTAGAATACGTATCTAAATGCTGTTGAGCTTGTTGCAGGGTATATTTTTTTTCACTCGCAATCCAGCCTAAGGCAAACCACACTTTTTGTTTTTGTTTGACTATATTTTGAAACATGTCTTCAGCCACAATTAAATCATTATATTGACCCAAGCTTTCTTGTGCCGGTTTTAAATCTTTCAGATAACGTTTTACATCTTTGCTCGGATAAAGCGAAGCAACAAACTCGATGCAATAACGTAAGCGTTTGACCCGTTTGCGGGTACGATGTTGTGATTCAATATCCAGTTCTAAAAACTGATCGGCATCCTTGCAGATTTGTTGATGCAATTTCTGAAGTTTTTTTGCTATATCTTTTTTTAATCTGGTTTTTTGCTTCTTTGCGCAAGGTTGATGCACGAATTGCAGTAAAGCTAAGATCAAGTTGACGAAGTCTAAAGAACGCAAAGACTCATCAATCGGAACAGTGTTTTCTTTCGCGACATTGGGAAGTTGCACGAAAGGTGCTCCCGCTGCTTCAAGCTGAGGTAACAGCCCTTCGCTTAAAGCATCACGGTCTCGGGTTGAACCAAGTTGGCGAAACAAGGCGGTCAGCTGTTCTTGCCATTCAGGATCGACCTCCGTTGACCAGTCAGCAAAAATGCGTAAGGCACTTCTTAAACGGCGAATCGCGACACGTGTTTGATGTATATGTTCGCTATTGTATTGTTCAGCTGCAATAGCCGTTGCATTCGGCAACAGATGTTGCAAGGCATTGTTGACGATCTGTTTTAATGCCCAATCTGTTGAGCCTTGTTGATTCAGTTGTAGGGGAATGGCAAATTGAGCAGGAAAAATCTCTAAATTTTGTGCCAGTAAATCTCCACGTTGCGCTTTGCTTCTGACATCCAGCCATAAATGATATTGTTTAACCCAAGGTTGAATAAATTTGATTAGGTCTTGGATAGATCCTTGTTTAAGCTCAAATTCAATCTCATAAATTGCTAGAGTTTGATCATCATGACGGATCTGACCGCGATCTAGACTGACTTCAATTTCGGTCTGATTATAATGCACCACATAGACCAGACGTTTTACCTCTGTTTCAAATTGCTTGATTAAATTTTTGGCCTGTTTGCCTAATACCTGTTGCAGCAATTTTTTGGCTTGAGGATTGGATTGATAAATCTCCAGATCTAAAGCAGGATCATCCAACTCTCCTAAATCGTTTTCCAATTCAAAACGTTCTAAATGATGAGCGCTCGGAGCTTTTAGGGTTTGTATCCAGTGTGTGTCTTCAAGGCGTTGACGCAATGAGATTTTTTGCTCAGCTAGGTGCCGTTTTGGCGTGTCGTAGTATTGTGCATATAAAGAAATCGGACGAGCGTTTTTGGACAAGAAGAATTGATAGATTTGTTTTTGATATGACAACGGGATCTGAAATTTTAATTCTACTTCTAGCATGTTAAAACTCCTGACGCTTTACAATCAAAGTAGTGATGACCTTGATTGTAAGCCAGCCTCAATAAAAGAGTAGGAGAGTTTTGCTGAAAAGTTCATACAGCGTATTACAAGATATGTCATAACAATGACTGAAATATCCTGTCATACACTTAATTTCATCTACTATTTAATGAATTTACGACTCACTAAAAATTGTTCTGTCGCTTCAAGTAGATTCTGTGCATAAACTTCTTGCTTGGCAGTCAACCAGCCCAACACGAACCAGTCACTGGCTTCAAGCTCAGTTTGTTGAATATAATCCGCAGAAGATGCCAAAATCTGATATTCACTTGCGGCAAGTTGCGCATCATTTAACGCTTTACTGTATTTCTGCAAATTTTTGACATCATAAATTGAGGTCAAAATAGAGAAGCTAAATTTCAATTCATGAATTTTAGTGGCTAATTTATCCAGACTCTCAAAATCAGTAATCTCTGCACTGGTTAAACTGTCTTGCAATTGCTTATATTGATTTTGCAGTGTGTTTTGCGCAAACCATTTTAAATCGTGAGATTGAGCCTGTTCCTCACTGTCCAAACTAAACATCAATAATTCTAGATAGTGATGCACGTTTTGTGTTGAGCGAACTAAATTAGCCAACTTTTCTTTGGTATACAGAATATCTTTAGTTAAATTTGATGCAGTATTGGGGTTCTGTAAAAAAGCGCCCAAAGTCGTCTGCATATGTTCTAAATGCTGTAAATGATCAAATTGCTGTTTGAATGCTCCAATTTGCATGGCCCATTTATCTGAAACTGACTCATTCCAATCTTTAAATAACGATAACGTTAAATTCAAATGATCTAAGGCAATTTGCGCTTGCTGAATATGTTCTTTTTCAGCAACCACCGCTGAAATAGCGGCAATATTAGGCAGTAAATGCTGTAATTGTTGAGCAATAAGAAGGCGTAAGTTTTTATTGGCTGGATCTTTTTTGCTTAACGTAAATTCTTTAGCTGATTTTGCCGGACTAACTTTTTGAGTCATCGCCAAAAGATTACCGATTTCGGCTTTACTACGAACATCGAGCCAGAGTTGGTATTTTTTAACCCATTCAAAGCTGAAGGCCAACAGGGATTGTACAGAACCTGATTTAAGTTCAAATTCAACTTCATGCATTTCACGCTGTGCAGTTCCGGTACGGACTTCACCCACATCTAAACTCACTTCAATGTCAGTCTCTTGGAACTGAATCACACGAAAGGTGCGTTGAATATCCGTCTCAAATTGTAATTTAAGTAGCTCTTGTGAGTTCTGCAGAGCATTTTTTAAGATTTGCTGCGCTTCAGCATCATGTTCATAAATACTTAAATCAAGCTGTGGCGCCTGTTCAAGCTCACCCAGGTCATAATTATGCTCAAAGCGGTGTAAGTGGCTTTTCCCAGCAGCTTTTAAGGTTTGAATCCAGCGGGTCCCTTCAAGTCGTTGTCTTAAGGCTACACCATGCTGTGAAAGTAAGCGTTTTTCGGTGTCATAATATTTTGCTTTAAGTTGAATAATTTTCGATTTTTTAGGATCTAATGCTTTCAGTAAAGCATTACGTCTTGCTTCAGGAATTTGAAATTTTAATTCAACTTCGACCATGATCTTTCATCCTAATTTTTTGACGTTATTTCAGCAATGAAATGCGTCAGCTTTACGGTACAAATGCGTTATGAAATCTATTCTTTTATAGCGCTAAATTTGTATTCTGAATTTTAAGTCTCCGATTGTAACGAAAATGATTTTTCATGTAAGACTTGACGAAGAAATTCTTAAGTAATTGCTTTTGAAATGAACAAAAACTAATAGCAAACTAAGCTTTTATTTGTATAAAATCTGCGCTAACTTAAATAAAAATACTCTGGATTATGACAATGAATGGACTTGTAAAGCTAAACTTCGAACATCATCGAGAACCTGAATTCGAGCTTCCGATTCAGAACTATCATGAATTTTACCGTTTTTATTTGACTGAGCACCGTAATATCAGCAGTCGCCGTTTGCATGTATTTGGAAGCAGCGTCGGGGTGTATTTCTTTAGCAAGGCCATTCGCCAAAGAAAACCAAAATATTTGGCTTATGGTTTATTGTCCGGCTATGCCTGTGCATGGGTAGGACATTTCATGTTTGAAAAGAATAAACCGGCCAGTTTTAAACAACCCCTATACAGTTTTATTTCAGACTGGCGTATGTTAGCTGATGTGTTACGGGGAAATTTGAGTCTAAGGGATCGTTCAATGGATAAAATTTCAAGTTAATGAATGAAACATTTTTTGTGGACGAAAGTTGCTCTATCAAAAAACCAAATTTTACCTTAAGATAAAATAATACAGAATTTGACCGACTCGTACTTGCAAAAATATAATGAATATTCTATTAATGGTTCTATACTTATTCAATTAATTTCTCGGATTGAATAAAGATGTAATCTTAAGTTTTCCAAGCCTAGAGCGACCTTTCTCTAGGCTTTTTTTATTGATTTATTTTAGTAAGGTGATCGTGGAGGGAAAATAAAGTGACTCTCTAATCCTTTGCTTCCTTAAGCGTGTTTTTCTCACCAAGAATGATACAGTCAGATGGTCGCTCCAAGTTTTATTTTTACATTGTATTGTTGTTTATGGGTATTCTGTAGATTGATTAACCCGTTTAATACCCACATGAGCTGTCACTAAACATAGGTATTTTTTCACTTATTCCGAAAAAAATGCGTTGGTTATATATTTTTAGACTTTTACGAATTTATTGATTTTATCTTCATGAAAATAAGCCGGATACGCTGAATCTTGCTCTTGATATGCCTATAATAGGGCAGTTTTAGTTTTGGCAGTTTGTTATGCGCGGTTTATATCTGATTACCAATGATGACCCTGTAGAGATTTTATTGGCGAAGTTAGAAGGTGCAATGGCGAATGGCGGCATTGCGGTCTTGCAATACCGTCGTAAAAAAGTCGCTAAAGACGATCAACTTTATGAAATCGAGTATATGAAAGCCATGTGTACTGAATACGGTGTGCCTTTCGTGATTAATGATGATCTTGAAATGGCCGTCAAATACGGTGTGGGTGTGCATTTAGGTCAGGATGATGGTTCTATTGTCGAGGCAGTTGCGCGTTTGCCTCAAGGTGTGTTGATCGGTCGCAGCTGTAATAACTCCCTTGATTTGGCTGAACAGGCAATTGCAGAGGGTGCAAATTATGTAGCATTTGGTGCGATCTATGCTACCCACACTAAACCTGAAGCAGGAAACATTGGCTTAGAAACCTTAAAACTGGCCAAAGAAAAACTGAACGTACCCCTCTGTGCGATTGGCGGTTTAACGGTTGAGAACTCCAGCGAAGTCATTGAATCCGGGGCGGATTATTGCGCAGTAATTAGCGATATATTGGGACTTCCTATGCATGCCATTCCTGAGCGGTTAGATGAATGGTCTGCACTTTTTCAAGCTACCGCATAAAATATTTTTGATTGATTTAATTTTTAGTCGAGTGCCTTCATGAGCTTATCTCCAAAGCAAGAACAATTGTTTAAACAAGCCAGCAAACATATTCCAGGTGGGGTGAATTCGCCAGTACGTGCATTTAATGGGGTGGGCGGTACGCCTGTATTTATTGAAAAAGCCAAAGGCGCATATTTGTTCGATGTTGATGGTAAACGCTATGTCGATTACGTAGGTTCATGGGGACCGATGATCTTGGGGCATGCGCATCCGGCAATTATTAAGGCCGTTCAGGATGCTGCGGTTGATGGTTTAAGTTTTGGTGCACCAACCGTACATGAAACTACATTAGCAGATATTATCTGTAAAATTATGCCGTCAATTGAATTGGTTCGCATGACCAACTCAGGTACGGAAGCGACCATGACCGCGATTCGTCTAGCACGCGGTTATACCGGTCGTGACAAGATTGTAAAATTTGAAGGCTGCTACCACGGTCATTCAGACTCACTTTTGGTTAAAGCAGGCTCAGGTATGTTGACCAGTGGTGAAGGTGAGGCGACTTCGGCGGGTGTGCCTGCTGATTTTGCCAAGCATACGCTCACGCTTCCATACAATGATATTGCGACTTTAAAAGAATGCTTCGCGAAATTCGGTTCTGAAATTGCTGGTGTAATCGTTGAGCCTGTGGCAGGAAACATGAACTTGGTGAAACCGATTGAGGGTTTCCTGCAAGCCATTCGTGATGTGTGTGATGAACATGGTTCAGTGTTTATTATTGATGAAGTGATGACTGGCTTTCGTGTCGGTTTGGGTGGCGCACAGGCTCACTATGGCGTAACACCTGATTTAACCACGTTGGGTAAGATCATTGGTGCCGGCTTACCTGTAGGTGCTTTTGGTGGTAAACGCGAAGTGATGGAATGCATCGCGCCATTGGGTAAAGTGTATCAAGCGGGCACATTGTCTGGTAATCCACTGGCGATGCGGGCTGGTATTGAAATGTTCAAACATTTACGTGCCGAAGGCTTCTATGAGAATTTAACTGCACAACTTGCTAAGTTACTTTCAGGCTTAGAAGTAGCTGCGAAAGAAGCAGGTATTCCGTTTAAGACTCAACAAGTTGGCGGTATGTTTGGTTTGTACTTTACCGATCAAGAAGACATCACCAGTTTCGATTCAATGTTGAAATGTGATGTTGCTGCGTTCCGTAAATTTTTCCATGGCATGTTAAGTCGTGGCGTGAACCTTGCACCATCTGCTTTTGAAGCTGGCTTTATTTCAGCTGCGCATAGTGATGAAGATATTGCTTATACGATTCAAGCTGCCAAAGAAACCTTTGCAGAAATGAAAGCTTAATATTTAGAGTTTACATTAGATCAGGCCCGAATTCGTTCGGGCTTTTTTATAGGGATTTTGAAAAGGGAAAAAGACGAATGCAAACCAAACATTATTTGACTTTAAGCGATGCTGAATTTTTATTAAATGAAGCTCATCAATACGCTATTCAAAACAGTTTCAATGTCAGTATTGCTGTCGTAGATGAAACTGGAAATTTGCTGGCGATGAAACGTATGGATGGTACAGCGCCAATGACTGCAAATTTGGTAATCGAAAAAGCTAAATGCTCAGCAATGAGTCGCCGTCCATCTAAGTTATTTGAAGATATTATCAAAGGCGGTCAAATGGGCTTTCTGACCATGGAAAGTTTCTCAGGAATGCTGGAAGGTGGCGAGCCAATTATGTATCAAGGGCAGCTTGTTGGAGCAATGGGTGTGTCAGGCGTGAAATCCTTTGAAGATGCGGAGATTGCTCAACAGGCGATAGAGAAGTTTTTAGCACAGGTGCAAGCATAAAACTTATCTTTAGCTTTTCTAAAACTAGAGGGAGAAATTAAATCTTAGTTAAAATTAAGGCATAACAGGAAAATTGAAGAATGCCTAACATTAGGCATGAGAGATAATCTTTTTTTTGACCTATTGTTTAAATTTAAAGCATTATGGTTAGTGTGTAGAGGGATATTTTAAGTCCAATTTTGGACTTTTCCTATTCACCTACACACGAGATAACCTCGTTTCAAAGCTACCCCAACTGCTTGGGGATTTATGCCATAAGAATATAAATAATGCATTAGGAAAGGTTGTTGAACTTAAATAAACTGCCTCTAATAAAACTAGGATGGTTCGCTTTAGCATTTCTAGAAATTATTTTGATTTTAACCTTATTGTGGGTAAATTTAACCCGTAATACAATGAAATCAGACGAATTAGAGTGCAGGTAATTATTGCAATCCAGATACTATAAGCAGATGAAATAACACCACTTGAACCTAGAACCTCGATTGCAGCGCCTATGATTGCCGCACTTGCATAGATTTCCTTGGTAAATATAATCGGTGTACGTCCACATAAAACATCCCGTAAACACCCACCACCGACCGCACTCATACAGCCCATGATAATTGAAAGTTGTACGCTACCGGTATGTGCATAAGTCTTATTTGCCCCAAATGCGGCAAAAAACCCCAATCCCAAGGCATCAAATAATAAAGAAGCTTTATCTAAAGAAAAAACTATATGTTGAAATAAAATACTTAATAGAAATGCTAGGAAAATTGCAAAGAAATATTCTTCATTAATGAGACCTGAAGGAGGGGTGGCGGAAAGACATAAATCTCGAAGAACACCTCCGCCAATTGCCGTGATCGCCGTTAAGGAGAATATCCCAAAAATGTCATATTTTTTCTGTATACCCAGCATTGCTCCACTTAAGGCGAAAGCAAAAGTTCCAACTAAATCAATATAGTGAAGTAAAATATCCATAGGCTTTAAAAATTATTATATTTCATAAATTTACTGTTTATTTTGTGTGTTGGACAGATTTTTAGAATGTTTTTAATCTTACAGCGTTAATCAAAAACTTATTAACTTATACAATTTAGGCTAGCATACAGCAATGTTGCAATATGCTAAATAGTAGTTTTCCCATGCTGTATCCCATGCCCAAAAAAATTCAACTTGCTCCATCTCAAGCCAAATGGCAGCTTGCTGCTGCACATTCAGTATTAGTACTTGTTGGATTACAAAATTTGCGGATGCTTCAAGGCATACAACACAGCGACCTGATGACTAATCTCATTCAGATCAGCAATAAAGCTAAAGCCTTAGATATTCCGATATTTGATTTGTACGGTGATGATCTGATGCAGGGGATGCAACAACTCGGTGAATATGCATCATCTCATCCACAACTGATTTTTGCTGGGCAGGTCACGCCGATGCTGAAACAGATTTTGCCGCACCTGCAAAGTGTAACTGAACAGATCTGTGTGGTTGATGATGCAATTTTATTGCCGAATCAAGATCAGCATATCCAGTGGATAGAAAATATCTCGGCACAAGGTTTGCACCACATGAATAGTTATAGTTTGGCCCGGCTGTGGGATTTAAGTGCACCGTCAAATTATGTGCTTTCAACCAAGGGGATCATGTTTGCCGTTGCAGAGCAGCTGAATATGGATGCGCTTGAAATTGATCCTTATATCGATTTGAAATAATACGGCCTGGATTCTATCACTATCGTCACTTTGGTCGGAACTTGGCGTGCGCATGGTGCAAATGTGAGGTACGAAGATATTGTAGAGCATGCTTCTTTACATGATTTGGTGGGTTTTATATTGCAATCCGCACGTTCATAACGCGAGATTGAAATAATTTTTGAGCAAAATCGGAAAATCCGTCGCCAATTGTAGTATTGCGCATTGTAATTCTGCGCCAAGCTTTCTATCATTGCCGGCTTGTTTTCGCGATCAGCCTGGGATTGAACATTGAGTAATTTTCTAACCGAACACCTGATACATCGTGACGAAGATTTTATGGTGATCCATAAACCTGCAGGTGTACTCACCGTTCCCGGTAAAACTGAAGATTTACAAGATTGCGTGATCAACAGATTATTAAAAATAGAACCGAAAACTTTACTGATTCATCGTCTGGATCGTGATACTTCAGGTATTCTGGTTTTTGGTCTGACTAAATGGGGGCAAAAAACCATTTCCCGTCAGTTTCAGGAACGCCAAACAGAAAAAACCTATCAGGCCGTCGTTGCCGGACATCTTGACGGAGAAGGCACGGTTGATGTTCCGGTCATTTACGATCCTGAACATCCACCTTTACATATTGCTGCTCCCAATCATAACAAGCCTGCACTTACCCATTGGCAAGCCATCGAACATTTTGAAATTCAAGGGCAGGCGGTAACGCGTGTCAAACTTACTCCCATTACAGGTCGTTCACATCAGCTTCGTGTACATATGCAGTATCTCGGTCATCCGATTGTGGGTGATACCTTGTATGCCACACCAGAGCAGCAACAGTTGATTCCTCGACTGTGCTTGCATGCTGAACACTTGAGTTTTTACCATCCTCAAACAGAGGAACGGGTGGAGTTTTATTATCCTGTTCCTTTTTAAGGTAAAAACTTTTTAATCGTCATCGATTTTGCGCACTTTTTAGTGGGCTTTATGTCAAAATATATTGCTTAAAGACCTATTTTCTTGCTCAAATACTAAACAGGTTTTGATCTTGAAAATAAGTGTCCTCATTTTTAGATAAAGGTGGAAAAATTGCATCAGTTTGCTATTGGTCAGCGTTGGTTATCGGATACAGAAACAGAGCTTGGATTAGGGGTTCTCATTGATGTAGATGAACGATCGGTTAGCATCTTATTCCCGAAGAGTGATGAAACACGTGTTTACGCACGTAACAATGCACCTTTATCACGTATTGTTTTTAATATTAAAGATGAATTGCAGGATCAGGAAGGCACAAAGTGGCTGGTTGAGTCTTTTGAAGACCGTCATGGCGTGGTGCGTTATAACGTAATCCGTACCCTTGAAGATGGCACTGAAGAACGTAAAGCTTTAAACGAAACCCGTGTTGGTGCACATATTCAGCTTTCAAAACCGCTAGACCGTTTGCTGGCCAGTCAGGTGGACTATAAAGAATGGTATGACCTTCGTATTGAAGCCTTGATGATGCAAGCCAATATGAAATCCAGTCCATTACGTGGCATGATTGGGGCACGTGTCGGTCTGATTCCCCATCAGCTGTATATTGCACATGAAGTCGGTCAGCGTTTTGCGCCGCGTGTTTTACTTGCCGATGAAGTAGGTTTGGGTAAAACCATTGAAGCCGGATTGATCATTCACCAGCAGCTTAAAACTGGTCGTTCAGAACGTATTCTGATTTTGGTTCCAGATTCACTGCAATATCAGTGGATGATTGAGATGCGCCGCCGTTTCAATCTTCAGTTCTCATTATTTGATTTAACCCGTACCGCGTCTATTAAAGAACATGATCCAGATTTAAATCCATTCTTGACTGAGCAATGCATTATTGCCAGTGTCGATTTAATGGTCGATCATGATGATTTACGTGAACAAGCATTAGAAGCCGGTTTTGACCTTCTTGTCGTAGATGAAGCGCATCACCTGATGTGGAGCGAAGAAGAAGGCGGGAATGACCGTTACGATCTTGTTGAAGAACTCGCTGAAAAAACCCCGGGCGTGTTATTGCTTACCGCAACACCTGAGCAGCTGGGGGTAGAAAGCCATTTTGCCCGTTTACGTTTACTTGATCCGCAGCGTTTTAGCTCACTCGATCGTTTCCTAGACGAAGAAGAGCAATATCATCACACCGCAAAAATTGCTGAAGTGCTGATGTCAGATTTGCCTTTGGAACCAGCTCATTTAGCTGCGATTGAAGGATTGCTAGGGCATAGCATTCAGGATGAGCCAGAACAGCGTTTCCGTGCCATTCATGAATTGCTGGACCGCCATGGTACAGGCCGTATTTTATTCCGTAATACCCGTGAAGCGATTCAGGGTTTCCCGGGTCGTGACTGTCAGCCTGTTGCTTTACCTGCACCTGCAAACTGGTCGAAAGACGGCAAGCTGCGTGAACAAATGTGGCCTGAAGAAGCACAGCTGGATGGCGCGTGGATGGAGCATGATCCACGTGTGATGTGGCTGATGGAAATGCTGCGTACCGAGCTTAAACATAAAAAAGTATTGCTCATCGCGCGTAGTGGTCCAGTAGTCGAAGCTTTGGAAAATGTACTTCGTTTACATGCCGGTATTCGTACTGCCATGTTCCATGAAGGCATGAGTCTTTTAGAACGTGACCAGGCTGCGGCTTATTTCGCTGAAGATTCTTATGGTGCACAAATTTTACTATGTTCGGAAATTGGTTCAGAAGGACGTAACTTCCAGTTTGCCTCTGACCTCATCCTGTTTGACTTGCCAGCGAATCCAGATGTTTTAGAACAACGTATTGGTCGTTTGGACCGGATTGGTCAGGAAAACCGTATTCAAATTCATGTGCCTTATCTAGCTGGTACAGCGCAAGAGCGTATGTTCCGTTGGTATAACGAAGGTTTAAATATCTTCGGCAATATTTCACCCGCTGCCCAAACGCTGCAAGAAAACTTCATTGCCAAATTAAAAGATTGTTTATTGTCAGATTTAGGGCAACAGTTTGAAGATTTGCTTGAAGAAGTCAGCGTGCAGCGTGAAGCCTTGGAAGCTGAATTGCAGGAAGGGCGTGACCGCTTGCTTGAATACAATTCATGTCGTCCAATTGTGGCGCAAGAAATTGTTCAAGCGCTTGAAGACTATGATGACAACACTACGTTGCCAATGTTTATGAAGCGCTTCATGGCATCGACCAATATCGATTTTGATGAGCAAAGCAATGGTACGGTAATCATTAAGCCAACTGATCAAATGCAGGTTCAAGGTTTGTCTTTAGATGAAGAAGGCATGACTGCGACTTTCTATCGTGATCAGGCACAAGTTCGCGAAGATGCACAGTATTTAACGCTTGAACATCCATTCACTGAAAGTGTGATGGAAATGATTAACACCCAGTCATTTGGTAGCACTAACGTCGCACTGTTAAAATCGAATGCCTTGAAACAGGGTTCTTTATTGTTAGAAGTGTGGTTTAAAGTGGATGTGATTGCACCGAAAGCATTGAATCTACCTTCAAGCTTGCCACAACAGTTAATTCGCGTATTGCTCAGCGAAACAGGACAGGACTTATCTGCCAAGATTGATCCGAGTATTTTAAAACCGTATTTGCATCATTTGGATAGCAATAGCTGTCGTCAGGTGGTGAAAGCCCGCCGTGATGTGATTGAGCAGCGTTATGCACAGGCGCTTGATCTTGCTAAAAAAGCACTGCCAAACTTCAAGCAACAAGCCAAAGAAGTGTATGGCAATAAATGGCAATATGAAATTGACCGTTTAACTTACTTGAAGCAATTTAATCCAAGTATTCGTGAAGACGAAATTGCACGCCTGCAAAAATTTCAATCAGAAGGCATTAGCTTACTTGATGGTTTATCGGTAACACCGGAAGCGATTCAGGTGTTGGTTGTAGTTAAACCGTAATTTCAAAACTTGTTTAAAAAAGCATCTTCGGGTGCTTTTTTATTGCTTAAAATTCTCTAGGTCTTATTTGTGTGAACAATGGAAGATTAGAGCTTGGAATTCATCTCATGCTAAGATGGCGCATAAATTATATAAATAAAATTAGAAAAAATTATGGCTAAATCTTTAGTGACTCTGGGGTCTTCGACCACACATGGCGGCATTGTATCCGAATGCGAAAATACATTTATAATCAATGGAATTGCAGTGCATTTGCATGGGATGAAACATTATTGTCCCCAATGTCACGCAGTGGTGTCTGCAATTGCCAGAGATCGATCTACAATTGTGAAAGGACGGGGAGTGGTTATTGCTGGAGATAAAACGACTTGTGGGGCAACTTTTCTAGGCAATCAATTTCTGGTTATTTCACAGAAATAATGGTAATGCATTGAAAAATATTTTTATAATAAGGCTTCATAATAAAGAAAGACTGACTTTGAAGTCAGCTGATCTACGATTTAATGATTTGAATTAAGCAGACTTTTCCTTAAGCTAGACGACGTTCATACGTTTAATAAAAGAAGAGCTTAACTCCATGCAGGATTCATTATTTAAAAGGACAGCGATTCATTTTACCCATGCCAATGGAATTCCTGCACCAAGTTATCAAAAGTTTTTCGATTGCTTTGAAGATGAGTTTGATTTGAAGTCCATTTCAATGATCGGAATGGATCCTCAATATCCCATTACCCATGATTGGCGTTATTTGGTTGACCAAATTATTAATGATATTGAACAGAAATTTCATGGAAAAAAGGTCATAGGTCTTGGGCATTCTTTTGGTTCATTACTTACCCTCATGAGTGCCTATAAGCGCCCTGATTTATTTTCACAATTGGTGATTATGGATCCGCCTTTTGTGATTGGTGCGAAGTCACCAATGTTTGAAATTGCAAAAAAATTAAAACTTAAGTCAATCGACCGGTTTACACCCGCAGGAATCACCTTGAAACGTACGGATCACTGGGAAAACCGTGAGCAAGCCTATGCTTCAATGCGGCATAATTCATTATTTAAACATTTTGATGAAAGGTGTTTCCAGGATTTTTTAGCCTGTGGTTTGCAACAGGATGTTAAACGTGGGGGAGTGACGTTGGCTGTGCCTAAAATAGTTGAAGCGGAAATTTTTAGAACAGTGCCTGCATGGTGGTGGCGTACCCCAAGAAAAGCCCCAGCTGTGCCTGTACATTTAATGAGTGCGCAGAATAGCCCCTTTTACAAGCAAGGTTTTCCGCAAGCGATGCAAAAGATTTATCGGATTAATTATAGTTTAATGCAAGGCGGACATATGTTTCCATTGGAACAGCCCGAAAAAACAGCTGAACTGGTTAAATCCATTATTGCTCAGCAGAAAAGCATTTAAACAATATTTAAGGATTTAATGAATTAGGGGTAAGTCCTTAAATATTTAAGCATCATCGAATTTGTGCTACATCCAGATGACGTGCACCTTCTAAAATCATGCGAATCATAATCATGGTTTGTTCTGCAATTTCTTTGCGTTCAGTCATGGGCATATCAATTACTGTCGCACCCATATTGAATACCAATTGAGTAATGGCTTTGGCCACAATGTCAGGATGAAATAATTTACTGTGATTAAGACGTTCCAAACGAATCAGATCATCTTTTAATTCTTGTTGAAAATAATTTAACTGGCGCTCGACTGCCAATTTATAGGAAGCAGAACCGGTATAGGCTTCACGAAGTAATAAGCTTAAATTTCCTTCATCTGCATCTAACTGTTCAATGAAGACTTCTACTGAACTGCGAATAATACTGCTTTGTTTGGACGCTTTTAGGCGTGCCTGATGCAAAATTTGACGTAATACATTCCCTGAACGATCAATCAATTCAATTGCAAGTTCATCTATATCTTTGAAATGTCTGTAAAAGCTGTTAGGTGCAATTCCCGCTTCACGGGCAACTTCACGCAGGCTTAAGGATGAAATACTTTTTTGAGGACCAATTAAATTAAGTGCAGCTTGAAACAGTTCTTCTTTAGTAATTGTTGCTTTTCGACCAACCGTACGGACTATAACTAGCTCATGAGCAAGACCTTGTGTAGCAGTTATGACATCAACATTTTTTTTGATTGAAGACTGATTCATATTTTTCAAAGGATTAGAGATACTCAGCCATTATAGCGGTTGCTAGCTCACTTGGGAAATGAATAGAAACAATACGAATATATATACAAATATATATACATGTGTATAATAATTAAAATTCAATCGCGTGGTGCTTACTGTGCATGTGTTAGAAAAAACCAAATCTCCCTTGGTTTCTCTTGCTGAAACGGTTATTGATCAGCATGCAGCAAACTTTTGGCTGCAAAAATTTAACTCGCTTTGGTCAGTTAACCAGGCGTTAGGCAAAATTGTTCAAAAAGAAAATTCTGCTCAAAATATGGTGAGTCTCACCATTCAGTTCAATCGTCATTTTGAGGTTGGACAAGCTGGGCAGCATCATCCGATCTTTGTAGAAGTTGATGGCATTCGCTATGAACGCAGCTATAGTTTGACGCAACTTGATTCACAACGTGTTTTGTTGACGGTGAAAAAAGTCGATCAAGGTAAAGTCAGCTCTTGGTTGGTTGAACAGTCGAAAGTCGGCGATATCCTTGAATTTGGACAGCCTTATGGCGATATGCTGTTATCTGAACAGGCTCAAGCGATAGTCTTGCTTGCTGCGGGTAGTGGTATTACACCAATGCTAAGTTTACTCGAAGCACTGTCTAAAACAGATCGCATAATTCAAGCACCTATTCAGTTGTTGTATTGGGTTAGAGAATATGCAGATGTCGCTTTCAAAGCACGTTTTGAACAGCTTGCTGCACAATATCCAAATTTCTCATTTCAGGTTTTTTATACCCAAGAAGCCGATGCCGGTGAGCGTCTAAATCAGGCGCATGCTGCATTAGTAGAAAATATTGAAAATAGCGTGGTGTATGCGTGTGGTCCATCTGGATTTGTCGCGCAGGCTGAACAGTTATTTGCACATGCGCAAAGTTTTAAAAGTGAAGCTTTCAGCATGACACCTGTCGAAAATTCTGAAACTGGCTTTGTGAATGTAACCTTATTGAAGTCGAAAAAAGTGCTTGCTATTCCAAAGGGCCAGTCAATTTTAGCCAGCCTTGAACAGCAGAACATAAAACCTGCCCATGGTTGCCGTATGGGGATCTGTAATAAATGTGTCTGCAATAAAGTTGAAGGTTCAACCAAGAACTTGGTGAATGGCGGACAAAATTCAGAACCCGGTAATGTATTAAAAATTTGTATCAATTCAGCACAGTCTGATCTTGTTATTGATTTATAAGTGAGTCAAATATAATGAATATGCCCGTAAAAATAGAATATTTTAAAAATCCTAAAAATGGTGAACTTACTCAATCTCAGTTAGATGGACTGGCACGTGAGTTGGATGCCATTAAACAAGAAGTGTTAAATGATATTGGTGAAAAGGACGCGAAATATATTCGCCGTGTTTATTCAACCATTCGTTATTCATCAATCGCGGGTCGTGCCTGTTTGTTTGCAGGTTGGTTTCCGCCAGCCTGGCTTTTAGGTACAGCTTTACTTGGTTTTTCTAAAATTATGGAAAACATGGAACTCGGTCATAATGTCATGCATGGTCAATATGACTGGATGAATGATCCAAAATTCCATGGTCCAAGTTATGAGTGGGATATTGTTGGTACAGCGGATAACTGGCGTCAAACCCATAACTATAAACATCATACCTATACCAATATTAAGGGTATGGATGATGATATCGGTTATGGATTGCTTCGACTTTTCCCGGAACAACGTTGGAAATCCGGCTATCTTTTACAACCGATTTATGCAATTCCATTTTGCTTATTGTTTCAATGGGGCGTAGCGATTCAAAATCTTGAAATTGGTAAAGTCTTGAAAGGGCGCAAAACAAAAGAACAATTGAAACAAGAATGGCGTCCGATGCAGCGCAAAATCACTAAACAATTGTTTAAAGATTATGTGTTCTTTCCACTTATTGCTGGTCCGGCAGCTTTACCTGTTTTAGCTGGTAACCTGGTAGCGAATGGTATGCGTAATATTTGGACTTTTAGTATTATTTTCTGTGGTCACTTCACTAAAGATGTCGAAGTCTTCCCGAAATCTGTACTTCAAAATGAAAGTCGCGGGCATTGGTATATGCGTCAGATCCGTGGTTCATCGAATTTAACCGGTTCAGAAGCCTTTCATATTTTAACCGGCCACTTGAGTCATCAAATCGAACATCATTTATATCCTGATGTCCCGGCACGTCGTTATCGTAAAATGGCGCCGAAAGTGCAAGCGGTATGTGAAAAATATGGCTTAAATTATAATAATGCCAGCCTTATCAAGCAGTATGGCAGCGTAATTAAACGTATTGCTAAATACGCTTTTCCATTCAAGAAATAAATAAAAGCGGATATAAAAAACCACTTCAATTGAAGTGGTTTTTTAATGATGGATATGTGCACGTAAGGTTTTAATTAAATTCATGTAATTACCTTTTTTTGCAGTCCTTAGCACATTCTCAATTTCTTGCTCACTCCACTGCTGTTTGCTGGCATGTCCGGTAAACAAGGCTAACAAGGCCATTGGATTTTCGCCAAAGCGTATCTGTAGGCCATTTAATAATTTTGGTGGGTTAAATAAATTCATGAAATAAATACCCTGATTTATGAATTATCATTTGTTTATAAGAATAAATTATCTTAAAAAAATCAGAGTTGTTATTTTGTTAAACTATGTTTTATATTGCAAAAACATTGCTTTAGTTTTACTTTTTATTAAATTTTCTTCATCTTATTGACTCGCAAGATAATCTACATGAGTTAAAAAATTTATATTTTTTAAATTGCAATTTGAATATTTGTAGGTAATTGAGGGAGGGTTTTATCTACGCCGACCATATAGCGATGATCAGCTAGCTCCAACATTTCTCTATCTTCAATGCTATTTCCATAGGCATAAATTACAGAATAGTAGTGTAAAGAATACTTCTCTAAAATACGCTGCCTTTTTTGTTCCGAACTACAATCTGGAGTCGTGTATTTTCCAGTATATGTATTATTTATTTGTTCAGTCTGGGTGCAAATTAAATTAATACTCAATAAGCTACAAATAGGTTGCAGATAAACATCAACTGATGCAGAAACCAGTACAACTTCATCGCCTAAAGCTTGGTGCTGTTTAAGTTGTTTCAGCAAGGACGGATTTAACTGGGATAATAAATTATTGGCATATTCTTGAGCAATTTGCTGTAATTCTAAAGCATCTGCATTGCTGAACATTGCGCGAAATAATTTAGATCGCATGGCATGTGCGGGGTAAGCATTTAAATAATAGGCCTGAATCCAAGGCAGGATTTTAATGCCTTGTTTAATGATATGGCGTCTAGATAAAGCATAGAAGATAAACCCCGTGAAACTGTCTTTTTTACACAGGGTTCCATCAAAATCGAAGAGCGCTAAATTTTTATTCTTTTTGCTCGTTGCATACATGATTGATATCTTCCATTTACGCGTGTGGCAAACCAGTTGGTATTATATTCACGGCTTAGTTTAGGACCAGAAATGACTACTTCAGGCATAATCGCATACATAGGATCTTTGCCTGTTTTTTCATGGTAAAGCTTGGTTACAGCACGATAGGTCGCAGTATCTTCAAAACTTTTATTTTTCTCTTTTTTCAAGTCAGAACGAATTTGTCGTGGTGTGACTAATATATTGTTGGCTGCAAAAACACTGGTCAATTCGCGTTCAGACTGGCTAGCAGCAGAACGGATTGAACCCTCTTTAGTGTAAAGCAATAAGTCACCATCCAAGTCTAGCTCAGCTACTGTTAAATCATTCAGCATGCTTTGAAAGGCTGCATTGCGACTTGAATACATGCCCGAGTTATAATCTGCAAAACGATATATGGCTTTGTCGTAATCGGCAGGATACATCATTAAACGGTGAATCCCGTAATACAAACCACCATATTGACTATATAAGTCGGTACGTAATTCGGCACTATTGCCACCTTGACGTTTATGATCTTTAGCATAACCAATATGAACTTGCATTGAGCCCAATGTCGTAATTGGATTTAATTTTTCACTAATATCCTGTCCAACTAGTTTAGCAGCACCTGTTAGTGCGCTGACATGATAATGCTTTGACATATAGGAAAAAATTTCACGATATAATTCATCTAATTCTCGTTCGGTTTTTACCCGACGCATTTGGCTTAAATAGTTATCTTCAGGGCTTGGCTGATTTTTTAAGACTTCCTGGAAATAGCCTGCAACTGTTCCGCCAATCGCATCACCTAATTTATCTTTAAATTTTTCATCTAAACGGTCTTGAACTTCTTTGACTGCTTTTTGACCTAAACCGGGAACTTGCGGATCTGCGACAAAGTTAGACTCTTGATCGACGACCGCCACAATACTGCAAATATTTTCCTTGGTTTGAGGAATGTCGAGCTGGTCTGTAATACTGTAAATATCTTTGGCCCATGAACTGCGATCATTGACACGTGTTGGAATAAGACGCTTGATTTGATCTTCTTCTAAAGTTGGTTCGTTATTTTTTGACCACCAGGAATTATCTCCACATGCCACTAAACTAAGAGACAAAGCCAGGATACTCAAGGATTTAACAGGAGAAGAAAGAAAATGAGTTTTTTTCATAATGATGAAAACATATTCCAAAAGGATGAGCCAATACAGCAGATGCAGTATACTATGCCGGTCGAAAAAGTGATGAATTTATATGTATATTGGTCCATATCAGCTGTCAAATAATTTAATTGTTGCTCCGATGGCAGGTGTTACGGATCGTCCATTTCGGACGTTATGTAAGTATTTTGGCGCAGGACATGCCGTTAGTGAAATGATGACCTCAGACCAGACCTTACGCATGAGTAAGAAAAGTTTGTACCGTGCCAATTTTGATGGTGAACTTGCGCCGATATCTGCACAAATTGCAGGTTCCGACCCATTCGATCTTGCCGAAGCGGCACGTTATCAAGTCGCGAATGGCGCACAGATTGTTGATATCAATATGGGCTGTCCCGCTAAAAAAGTCTGTAATAAACTGGCAGGCTCTGCATTATTAAAAGATGAAGATCTGGTTGCACGTATATTAGATACGGTGGTGGCTGCTGTGGATGTACCAGTGACTTTAAAAACCCGTTTAGGTTACTTAAATGGTCATGAAAATATTATGCGGGTTGCCAAACGTGCCGAAGAAGCGGGTATAGCCGCATTGGCATTGCATGGTCGGACCCGCGAAGATATGTATTTGAATACTGCACGCTATAGTTTGATCAAAGAAGTCAAACAGATGTTGAATATTCCCGTGATTGCCAATGGTGATATCGATAGTCCTGAAAAAGCCAAATATGTACTCGATTACACGGGTGCAGATGCCTTGATGATTGGACGTGCTGCACAAGGTCGTCCCTGGATTTTCCGTGAAATTTCCCACTATTTAGCCACTGGAAAACATTTAGCTGCACCGAATATTCAGGAAGTGAAAGAGGTACTGTTAGGACATTTATCTGAACTGTATGAGTTTTATGGAGAATATTCGGGTTGCCGGATTTCACGTAAACATATTGCTTGGTATACCAAAGGCTTGCGTTCAAGTAATGAGTTTCGTCAGAACATGTATAAAGTTGAAAGTACGGCTGAACAGTTCAATGTAGTTGAAGACTATTTTAATCAGTTACTCGCTCAAGGTGAAATTATGAGTGATGTACAAATTGAACAGGTCAATCTGCTGCAACCCTGATGTAATCAATACTGATAGAAAAAAATCAAGGTATTGTTGTGAAGACAGTACCTTTTTTTCTTTTGTGTCATGTTCTCTCAACATATCGGTTACATGAAATATCTTCTTATACATAGCACAGCACTTTATTCACTGAAACTGGACAGGACTTGAACATTATTTACCTAAACTTTCTCTATGCTAAAACACTACATAGCAAGATGTAATTCCTATCTTGTCCAAGTAATTTTGTTTAAGCAGTTTTTTCAAATAACAAATAAGATCGAGGGAGAGGAAGAATGACCAATACCAATCGACCAGTTTCAGATATTAGTCCTGCAGCTTCAACAGAACGGTCTTCAGAACGCAGTGATTCACTCAATAATGATTTAATAAAATCGAGTCCATCTACCGATGCGAGTGCGCGTCCTGACTTGAATTCACCAGCGACTGAAAGCCATCGCGTACCAGATATGGCAGAAGCGGGTGATCATTTGGCTGCAACCAGTGCAGGTACTGTAGGTGGCGCAGCTCTCGGGGCGACACTAGGTATGGTCGGTGGCCCCCCAGGTGCAGTGGTTGGCGGTCTTGTTGGAGGTATTGTTGGTGGACTTGCTGGTAATGACATCGCACAAAAGGCTAATCCTGAAGAGGAAGATACTTACTGGCGTGAGCAACATAAAGACAGACCTTATTTTCATGAAACACGTACCATACATCACGATTTAGATTATGATCGGGATTATCGTGGCGCATATGAGGTCGGATATAAAAATCGTCCTCTATTTGATAGCGATACCCATTTTGAACAGGTAGAGCCAGAGTTACAAAGTCAATGGGAAGGTAGTAAAGGTCAATCCCGTCTGAATTGGGAACAGGCAAAATTTGCCGCTAAGGATGCATGGCTACGTGCTCATCGCTAATCTTTTGCTCATACCTTGCTAAATTAAAAACCTCTCTTTTTGAGAGGTTTTTTTATGACTTTTTAATAAGTTTAGGGTAGAGGTCTAGTGTTGGATCATCTCTAAAACCAGCTGATTAATTAAATCGGCAGCTTCAATTTCTCGAATTTGTGCCACATTGGTTCCTGCCCAAAATGCACCAAAACCATATTCGCCTTGTGCTGTTGCTGCGGCATTCAGTTGTTTACCTAGATCATAGCAGTAGGGATAGGTCGCAACAGCAGGTCGTTCAGGACGATCTACTTGAGTATGCCAGTGATTAATTAAACCACGGGCAGGACGACCTGAAATACTTGCGCTGATTTGGGTGATCGGTTTACTAAACAGGGCTTTTCGATATGTAGCATTCGCATTGGAACTTTTACATTGTACAAAGGCTGTGCCTAGCTGAACGGCTGCTGCACCTAATTTCATTAATAACTGGGCTTGTTGTCCATTCATAATGCCACCCGCTGCGACAATAGGCAGGCTACAGTATTGTTTAAGTAGTTGAACCAAATCTGGTGTTTTAACCGCACTGTCAAATGTATCGTTGAAGATACCGCGATGTCCACCTGCCTCAATGCCTTGAGCAATAATGATATCAATACCTGCAGCTTCAATTTTCAAGGCTTCAGCCAGATTGGTGGCAGAAACCATAGTGATAATACCGGCAGCTTTTAAAGCCTGAATCTGATGAGGATGTGGAATACCAAAATGAAAACTGACCGCTTTAGGCTTGGTTTCCAAAACCAGGTTTAAATAGTCGTCATTATCTAAAAAGCTGGGATAAATACATTTTAATTCTGTTGGGGGAGCAGCATGATACTTTTCAAATTGAGGCGCTAAATATTCAACCCATTGCTGTGCAATCTCGTGGTCTAATTCTAAACTTTGATGGCAGAAAAAATTTACCTGAAAAGGTTGATGGGTCAATGCTTGAGTTTCTAAAATTTGTTGACGTGCGGCTTCAACAGAACTTGCCCCCAAACCGAGTGAACCCAAAGCTCCCTGATTAGAGACTTCTGCAGCCAATTTTGGGGTAGAAACACCCGCCATCGGGGCAAGGAAAATAGGATGTTTAATCTCGAGTTGTTGTAATAAAGTCATATTCGGTTCCTCCTCATCCGTATTACTTTGCCCAAGCCCTGAAAATTAAGCAAATAATATTCGTTATTTCCTGGTGAAATAAACAAGGATTCTTAGTTCCTGAATTAAAAATAAAACGTCATCCCTTGTCGCATCCAAGATCAGTGAACAACTCGTTATAAAATTTAAATTTATAATGTGTTTTTATCGTCAAATGTTGCCTGCTCATGTCTGAACGTATCCGTGAAAAACTGCAAATTTTAGCCGATGCTGCCAAGTATGATGTGTCGTGTTCTTCAAGTGGCAGTAATCGTAAAAACAAAGATAAAGGTTTGGGTAATACCGGTTCCGGAATTTGTCATAGCTATACCGAAGATGGTCGTTGTGTATCCTTACTAAAAATTTTATTTTCCAATGTCTGTATTTTTGACTGCTCTTATTGTGTATCGCGGCGCTCTAACGATGTAAAACGAGCCGCATTTACCGTACAGGAAGTGGTCGATTTGACCATGAATTTTTATCGCCGCAATTATATTGAAGGCTTGTTTTTAAGTTCCGGTATTTTTAAATCAGCAGATTACACTATGGAACGTATGCTGCAGGTGGTGAAAAAATTACGCCTGGAAGAGAATTTTAACGGTTATATCCACTTAAAAACCATTCCCGGCGCATCACAGGAAATCATTACCGAAGCGGGTCTGTATGTAGACCGGATGAGTATTAATCTTGAGATGCCGACTGAAGCAGGCTTGCAAAAGTTTGCTCCCGAGAAAAACCATGCAGAAGTACAAAAAGATTTAGCTATTGTGCGCGACCGTTTAATTCAATTGAAAGATGAACGCAAGCTTATACGCTCCGTTCCCAAGTTTGTTCCAGCAGGGCAAACTACACAAATGGTTGTGGGAGCATATAGTGAAACGGATCAGGATATTATTTTAATGGCAGATCGTCATTACAAGGAATTTAATCTGAAACGTGTGTATTACTCCGGTTATATCCCGATTAATGAACAGGAAAAATCTTTGCCGGCGATTGGTTCTGCACCGCCTTTACTCAGAGAAAACCGTTTATACCAAAGTGACTGGTTAATGCGTTTTTATGGTTTTGATGCGACAGAACTGGTCGATGAAAAGCATCCGAATCTGGATTTAGATGTTGATCCCAAGCTGAGTTGGGCCTTGCGTCATCCGGAGCAATTCCCGGTCGATTTGAACAGCGCGGATTATCGAATGATTTTACGTGTACCGGGTATTGGAGTGCGTTCTGCTAAAAAAGTTGTACAGGCGCGTCGCTTTGGTAAAATTCATATTGATCAACTCAAACGTATTGGGGTGGCATATAACCGGGCGCAACATTTTATTCGTTGTGCAGATACCCCTAAATTTATTAAAGAACAATTACCGAGCCAGATTCGTCATCAGATTTTACAGTCGGGACAGTCAAAATATACTCAACAACTCTCCTCACAATTAGGCTTTGGTTTCTGATGGCGACCTATGGCTTCGATGGCAGTATGACTGGCTTGCTCAGTTGTGTATTTCGCGCATTTCAATTTAAAGATTTTCAAGTCAGGATCACCAGCGACGAGCATGCCCAGAATGGACTATTTAATGATTTTATTCAGGTCGCTTCAAATGATGAGCAGGCGCAGCGTGTCTGGCAAGGATTAAAGAAAAAAATATCGACTCAGAGTCAGCGCAATTTTTACTATACTTTTCTATCCGAAAATCAAACTGCTTATCAGCACTTATTTAATTATTGCCTGTATATCTTTCAGCATAAATATAAGGTCGATGAAAATTATGGACATCCTGATGTTTTGGCCTTATCACAGTGGACCAAACAGGTCGGGCGTGAAAAGCATCGTATGGAAGCCTTTGTGCGTTTTAAGAAATGTCAGGATGGTTTGTTTTTAAGTCTGGTTCGACCAGATTTTAACGTTCTGCCATTGATTGAACGACATTTTAAAGCGCGTTATCAGGATCAGACCTGGCTAATTTATGATGAAAAGCGTAAGTATGGGATTTATTATGATTTGCAGCAGGTGCATCAAGTTGAAATGAATGCCAATCAAGTCGATTCCAAGCTCGCCACTGGTTTTAGTCAATCCTTTACCGTAGAACTGGATGAGCAAGAATGGCTGTATGACCAGCTGTGGAAAGACTATTTTCATAGTGTGAACATCCAAGCACGACAAAATATGAAATTGCATATTCAATATGTACCGAAACGGTATTGGCGCTATATGAATGAAAAGTCAATTTAACTGGATATTTCAGGCATAATGTTGTGTTGTATAATGCGACTACTGGGCAAGTAATGATGAAGCCGTTAATTCTTACGATATTGATTTCAACTATATTACTTTCAGCTTGTTCAAGCTCTGAACAGTATAAAACACAGATTGATCCTCAACAATACAAAGTTCAAGATGCGGCAAGCTTGCAGCAGCGCTTTGAGACTTTAAATCAACAGTTATCTAAGAATTATCAGGCATTTAAAAAAACCAATAATATTGCCTTTTCAGATCAGTCGGTATTGGATGCTAATCAACTCAAGACATTAGATCAGAATGCAGTGAGCCGAACTTCATTAAAACCAGTTAAACAAGCCTATTGTGAAATGATGAATGGATATTTTGCAGAGATGTATCATTTGGGCAATCAAAACCTGAGTTTAATTGGGCAAGTCCAATTACCTAATATGCAAGCTAAAGACTTGGAAAAAAGTTTTGCAAATGCCGACCAGTTTTATGATTTTATTTTAAATCGTTATACCACATATCGTCAGGCTCAGGAAATTATGGGCTATGGTTGTAATTTGAAAGCAGCTTTAAACTAAATCCTAAAAAAATAGAATGTATTAAAAAGCCCATCACTTGATGGGCTTTTTAATTTCAGCATTTTAAAATTAACAACCGGTTAGTTTTTCAGGTTGTGGACGTTCACTGGGAAAGAAAATTGGGCGAAGTTTGACGCCAATGCTGTTACCGATAAAGGCGAAAATCAGCCATAACCAGCCATGTAAACTGCCGGATGCAATACCACTGAAGTAAGCCCCAATGTTACAGCCATAGGCCAAACGTGCCCCATAGCCTAATAGTAAACCGCCAACTACAGCAGCAATCAGTGAGCGTTTTGGAATGTTCAAATTAGGCGCGAATTTACCGGCCAGACTGGCTGCCAATAATGCTCCTAGCATAATGCCGAAGTTCATCATGGAGGTAATATCGAACCATAATGATTCCGACAAAGCTTTGGCATTACCCGGTTGTTGCCAATAGGCCCAAGAAGCCACATCTACACCAATTAAACTTGCAGATTTAGCTGCCCAAACTGCAAGGGCAGAAGTGACACCCCAAGGACGACCGGCTAAAGCTAAGGTAGCAAAGTTGAGCAAGGTTAAAATAATCCCACCCCAGACCAACGGCCATGGACCACGTAGGAAACGTTTGAAACCTTGAGTTTCAGTAATCGGTTCGACTTCAAGTGAACCATGACGTTTTTTCTCAAAATACATGGTGGCAAATGCAATCACAGCAAACAGGATAAAACTGACGATTAGCGCAGGAATAACGCCCAAGCTTGAAACTATAGAAATGGGTTCAAGGTGAGGCAGGTTAAACCACCAATCCAAATGTGTCGTTGCAATTAAAGACCCGAGGCAGAAGAAAATCAGCGTTACGATCATGCGGGCACTACCGCCACCCACCGTATACAGCGTACCGGAAGCACAGCCACCACCCAATTGCATGCCTATACCAAAGATAAATGCACCAATCATTACGGACATGGAAACCGGGCTGATATTACCTTTAACCGGATTGCCAAACAGTTCACCTGCGCCCAAGGCCGGGAAAAACAGCAATACCGCAAGACCTAACATGATCATTTGGGCACGCAAGCCGCGACCACGACGTTCTTTAATAAAAACACGCCAGCTAGAAGTAAAACCAAAGGATGCATGATATAGCGTCATGCCCAAAGCCCCACCAACGAGGAACAACAAGGCTTGATTCAGCCCGACTACTTGATAGGCACCGAGTGTACCCACCAGCAATAGAAAAAGAGCAACCCAAATCGATAAATTTGATCGATTGGATTTTGCAGCGATAACAGACATGGGAGAATAAAAACTGACTAAATTAATCAGGATATTTTAATTGATTCTTCACCCTTAATATTATGAAAAAGGATAGATTATGGGATATTTAATTGAGAATAACTGATTTTATATATCAGTAAAACAAATTGATTAAACGGGTTGCCCATTAAAGAGTGAGCCAAAACAGACAGCGAAAACTGTAGCAATAATTCCCCAAATTGTGATAAGCAAACTTCCCTTAACTTTAGATGAATTTGCAAAATGAACGGATAATGTTTCTAATGTAGTCAAGGATAATAATACCCCCAATCATTAGTACTGTAGACACATAATGTTCCGGGCTAATCAAGATTGATAACATCGGGAATAATGCACCGAGTGAAAAAGCTAGGGCAGAGGAACCCGCAGCTTATAAAGGATTTGTAGCTGTATTTGCATGAATGCCGATTTCATCTCGAGCATGGGTCTGCAAAGCGTCTTGTGCTGTTAATTGTCAGGCAGTTTCATAAGCAAGTTCAGGCTTTAAGCCTCATAATATAGATTTAGGTCAGTTCTTTTAGTGATGAGAATATGACATGTCACATGCTCTTAAAAGTATTGGTACTTCAACCCGATAAGAAGTAGAAAGTTAAAAGTAAGATTGTTAAAAAATAAAAAAGCTCCTAAAAAGGAGCTTTTTTATTCACTCAATTAAATTATTGTTGGGCTTTTTCTTTAACGTGAGCAGCACCATCTTCTACAGCACCGGCAGTTGCTGCAGTCGCATCTTTTGCAGCTTCTTTGGCATTTTCTGCAGCATTTTCGGCACGGTTAGCAGCAGTATTTGCGGCTTCTGCAGTGGCATCAGCTGCATTATCCATCGCTGTTGCAGTATCATTCGCTGCTTCAGAGGCCGTATTAGAAATATCATGCCCTGCTTGATTAGCAGCACCTTCTAAATGTTCACCAGTCGTTGCACCTGTTTCAGGTGCCTTGTCTTTGTTACAACCAACTAAAGCAACAGTAGCAGCAAGACCTAAAGCAACAAGTAATTTATTCATTTTCATCTGTCCTTCTAATTGTTTTACCCATAAGAAAAGATGGGATAAAGCGAATATAATCGAAAAATCTTTTAAATAACGCTCGAAAATTGTTAATTAAATGTAACGTTTGGTGAAAAAAAATGAGTGAAAAAAAAGGCTTATATTTATGAATAGATATAAGCCCATGTTCATTTTATACAGATTTAATCATTGGGATTAAGCCATTATTGTCCTGAACGGATAATGTAATCAAAAGCAGACAGGGATGCTTTGGCGCCTTCACCCGTTGCAATGATGATCTGCTTGTACGGTACTGTAGTACAGTCACCGGCAGCAAAGACACCCTTCACGTTGGTTTCGTTACGATCGTTAATCATGATCTCGCCACGATTGCTCAGCTCAACTTTTGACGCTTTCAGGAAATCCGTATTCGGCAACAAACCGATCTGCACAAAGATCCCGGCCAACTCTACCGTGTGTTCAACATCGGTGGCACGGTCTTTGTATTTCAGTGCAGTCACCTGTGAACCGTCACCGACCACTTCAGTCGACAAGGCATTCTTGATCACGGTGGTATTTGGCAAGCTGTTGAGCTTGTCCTGCAATACCTGATCGGCACGCAGTTTGGTATCGAACTCAACCAGTGTTACATGCTCGACAATCCCGGCCAGGTCAATCGCCGCTTCCACACCCGAGTTGCCCCCACCAATCACCGCAACACGTTTGCCTTTGAATAATGGACCGTCACAGTGCGGACAATACGCTACACCGCGGGTTTTATATTCCTGCTCACCTGGAACATTCATCTCTCTCCAGCGGGCACCGGTCGACAGGATGATGGTTTTCGATTCCAGCTTGGCACCATTTTCCAGCGTCACTTCAACCAGACCGTTGGCGGTTTCATCAGCACCTTTAATAGCTGCTACTTTTTGCAGGTTCATGATGTCGACATCATAAGCACGTACATGCGCTTCCATTTCAGCGGCAAACTTCGGACCTTGGGTTTTCTGTACCGAGGTATAGTTTTCAATGTCCATGGTATCCATCACCTGACCACCAAAACGTTCCGCCACGATCCCGGTCTGGATGCCTTTACGGGCTGCATAGATTGCAGCAGTGTTGCCCGCAGGTCCGCCGCCAATCACCAACACATCAAAGGCGCCTTTGGCATTGAGTTTTTCTGCATCTTTGGCTGATGAACCCGAATCCAGTTTGGCCACGATTTCTTCCAGGGTCATACGACCCTGACCAATATGCTCGCCATTCTGGAACAGCATCGGAACGGCCATGATTTTGCGCTGTTCCACTTCTTCCTGGAAGAAAGCTCCGTCAATCATGGTTGCTGTTGCGCCCGGATTGTAAATCGCAATCAGGTTCAGGGCTTGCACCACGTCCGGACAGTTATGGCAGCTTAAGGAAACAAATACGTCAAAATCATCAGTTAAATTTAAACCCTTGATCTGTGCCAGTACGTCATCCGATACTTTCGGAGCATAACCTGACACTTGCAGCAAAGCTAAAATTAAAGAGGTAAATTCATGTCCCATCGGTAAGCCGGCAAAATTGACCCGTGGCTGTTCACCGACTTTGGCAATCCCGAAGCTTGGTGCACGTGAGTTTGTACCATCAAAACGGGCGGTAACCTGATCAGACAGCGCCGCAACTTCCGTGACCAGTTCTTTAATTTTGTCTGACTTGTCAGAACCGTTCAAAGTAGCCACAATTTCAATCGGGCTTTCCAGACGTTGAAGAAGTGTTTTTAACTGAGCTGAAGTATTTTGGTCTAACATGGCTAACGTCTCCAAGGGAGTAAATGTTTATTTAATAAGGCTATACTAAAACAAATGATGAAATAGGTAAAACGATTCATTTTGATATTTATGATCGGATAAATAGATTTTAGATTCGTTTAGATGGATAAGTATTCGATGTTAAGGATGGGGGTTAATTAGAATATTCACATATTTATTTGGTATTTAAAGGAAAGAATTAAATTTGTGTCAGATCAATAGGAATTTTGATTATGATAAGGATGATTTTTTTAATAGGTAAGGGTAGATGAAGCTTAAATCTGGAATTTATCAACATTATAAAGGCAATTTATATCAGGTTTTTCATGTGGTAACGCATAGTGAAACACATGAAAAGCTTGTAGTCTATCAATGCTTATATGACGATTATTCTATGTGGGTGCGTCCTTTAGAGATGTTTCAGGAAACAGTCACTCTCGCTAACGGTGAAGTGTTGCCCAGATTTAAATTGATTCAAGAAACTGCTTAGATATAGATTTTTGTCATAGATCAGTTAGACTCAAAATAACTGTAATGGATAGGGACATCTGATATGAGCATGGATTTGGCTTTTCAAACACGGATGCATGAGTTGTATCAAGGTTTTATCAAATTTGATGCCTTACAACATGACCGTATTCAGCGTTATAGAAATATTGAACCTGATTCTGCATTATTTTTAGCGATGCAGATTCGTATCCAGCAATCGAAATCAATTCTAGAAATCGGAACCTCTACAGGTTATTCGACTTTATGGTTGGCAAATGCAGCGCAAACTACACAAGGTCATGTAACCACACTTGAAATAGATCTATCACGCACTGCTCAGGCGCAACAATATGCGCAAGAATTAGCCTTGGATCAGGTAATTGATTTTTGGGTAGGAGATGCGCAAAAGTTTCTTGAAAAATGTACCCATCAATATGATTTCATTCTGTTAGATGCTGAGCGCGATGCGTATGTCGATTACTGGGCTTATCTGCAAAATATGATTCATCCGCAAGGCGGCGTTCTAATTGTCGACAATGTTATCTCTCATGCAGCAGAAGTGAAAACTTTTATCGAACTGGTTAAAAATGATGGACGTTTCCTCACCCTGACCCTATCAAAAGGAGCGGGTTTGTTTATAATTTGCTATAAATAAAATAATAATACAAAACTGGTTAAATCATAAATCAGGGAAATTGCCCTGATTTATCGTATTTGATTTATTGAATTGAAATACGGGTAAAATGCACATCGTATTCCAAGTATTTATGTACAAAAGCGGTTTTATCATTACAGCGCAGTAAATTATTATAAATGAATTCCGGCACAGGATGATAAAGCTCTCCAGATCCATTGCTATAAAAAATTTTTAAATAGCGTGAAGATGCATTGTATTTATAAGAAGTGACGACAAGCATTGTTCCCATAAGCGCCCCTCATTTTGTAGGGATATAAAGTAGCACGCATTGACTACATCCTTTGAAACTATGATAAAAAGAACAAGGCATGTATAGCAGAATTGTAATATTTCTAATCATTGAATACGGTTATATCAATACTCGGGATGCTTGGAATCTATTGTTACGCAATTTTAATTGAGCTGTAGAATTGAATACTGAATGTTTCATATAATCCATAAAAAACCACGCTAAAAAGCGTGGTTTTTTGAATCAGTTTAATCTAATAAAAATTAGATTTTACCTACTAGGTCGATTGAAGGAGCTAAAGTAGCATCGCCTTCTTTCCATTTAGCTGGGCAAACTTCGCCTGGGTGAGCGTGAACGTATTGAGCTGCTTTAACTTTACGAAGAAGTTCTGAAGCATCACGGCCAACACCACCAGCATTGATTTCAACGATTTGGATTTTACCTTCTGGATCGATAACGAAAGTACCACGATCTGCAAGGCCGTCAGCTTCGATTAATACGTCGAAGTTTTTAGCAAGTGTCCAGTTCGCATCACCTACCATTACATATTGGATTTTTTTGATTTCTTCTGAAGAATCATGCCAAGCTTTGTGAGTAAAGTGAGTGTCAGTAGAAACTGAATAGATTTCAACACCTAATTTTTGGAATTCAGCATAGTTGTCTGCAAGGTCGCCAAGTTCAGTTGGGCAAACAAAAGTGAAGTCAGCTGGGTAGAAGAATACTACAGACCATTTGCCTTTAAGATCAGCTTCAGTTACTTCAATAAATTGACCATTTTGGAATGCAGTTGCTTTAAATGGTTTAACTTCTGTATTAATTAAGCTCATCATTGTCTCCATGATTGAGGTTTATATTTGATATCCAAAAGAATAGCGAATTTTTTGTTATTGATGAAACAGTATTTTTATATAATTGAAATCGGAAAAACCGAATTAACAAAGATAAGGCTCACTATTTCACCAAATCTGATTTATCCATCTATTCAGTCCTATAAACATGAGGACTAAATGACAAAAGATCAGTTTTTCAGCTTGCCTAAGAAGATGAAGGTGCAAGGACTAAAATTCAAGGGCAAATTTTTTTTAATTCAACTTATTTTTCTGGAATAAATTATTGGCGTGCTAAGTTATCATCATAAAATGAAGTATTTGAATATCTTTAAAGAATATAAACAGTCGATTTAGCTTTACTTGTAATCTATTTTCCATAGTTTTGAATATTCTTTACATCAAACATTATGAATAAACATTTGCTTGTCTTTCTCTCGAGAGCGTTACAGCGTAAAATATTCAGTTCAATTTTTCGTTTTGGGATAGATTATCTGTGTTAAGTCATTTAAATGTAGATCAATGGGTCATGGCACGTGACCGTCATCGTTTAAATCGGCTACGCAAAGGTAAAGATGCCAGTGAGGCGCAATATCAAGAATTATTAGAAAAATCGAATCATAAAGTTCGTGAGCGCCTGTCCCGTGTACCGAACATCAAACTGAATCAAGACCTGCCGGTTACCCAATATAAAGACAAGTTGATTAAAGCAATTCAACAGCATCAAGTGATTATTGTGGCAGGTGAAACTGGTTCGGGTAAAACTACCCAGTTACCGCAAATTGCCATGCTTGCCGGGCGTGGTTTAACCGGCATGATAGGGCATACCCAACCTCGTCGACTGGCTGCGCGTAGCGTGTCGCAGCGTATTGCTGAAGAAGTCAGTGAAAAACTGGGTGAATCAATCGGGTTTAAAATTCGTTTTAATGAACAGGGTTCACAAGACTCCATTGTCCGTTTAATGACCGATGGTATTTTGCTGGCTGAATTGTCCAATGACCGATTCCTCACCAAATACGACACGATTATTATTGATGAAGCGCATGAACGTTCACTCAATATCGACTTTATCATGGGTTATCTCAAACAGCTTTTGCCTAAGCGTCGTGATTTAAAAGTCATCATTACTTCAGCAACCCTAGATGTGAACCGCTTTAGCAGTTATTTTTTTGATGCCCCGGTTTTTGAAGTTGAAGGACGTAGTTTCCCGGTAGAGCTGCGTTATCGTCCGATTTCAGAAATGACGATTGGCGGCAGTGATGACGATGAGTTTGATGACTTTGAAGAGAACCTGCCACGTGCAGTGGTTCAGGCGGTCAACGAGTGTTTTCAGGATGCTCAGGATAAAGGTCATCCCGAACATGCCGATATCCTGATTTTTGCCAGTACCGAACAGGAAATTCGCGAACTGCAAGAAACTTTGCAAAAGCATGGTCCGCGTCATACCGAAATTTTACCTTTATATGCACGCTTGGCTTTAGCTGAACAGCAAAGGATTTTTAATCCGGGCGGCAGTGGGCGACGCATTATCATTGCCACCAACGTGGCCGAAACTGCCTTAACGGTTCCCAATATCCGCTATGTGATTGATAGCGGTTTTGCCCGTATTTCACGCTACAGTTATCGTTCTCGTGTACAGCGTTTACCGATTGAAGCTGTGTCGCAAGCGGCAGCGAATCAGCGTAAAGGGCGTTGTGGCCGTATTGCGCCGGGTGTGTGCATTCGACTGTATTCTGAAGAAGATTTTCTCAGCCGTCCTGAATTTACCGAACCTGAAATCAAGCGTACCAATTTAGCCTCTGTGATTTTACAGATGCAGAGTCTGAATCTGGGCGAGCTGGAAAGTTTCGATTTTATTGAGCCGCCAGATCATCGCTTGGTGAATGATGGCCGCAAGCTGCTGATTGAGCTTGGGGCAATGCATGAGAAAAACTCTCCTAAAGCTGAGGAAGAAAAATTATCCTCAAAATCTAGTACTTCTAAAAAATTGGGAACACAAGGCGGATTAACCAAAATCGGTCAGCAAATGGCGAAGATGCCGATTGACCCGCGTTTGGCCCGCATGATTTTGGGTGGCGCGCATTTTGGTGTGCTGAATGAAGTGCTGATTATTGTGGCTGCGCTGGCAGTACAAGACCCACGTGAACGTCCGGCCGATAAACAGACCCAAGCCGACCAGAAACATGCCTTATTCAAGGAGGCTGATTCTGACTTCCTGTTCTACATCAAGTTATGGGAAACCTTGCAAAATAATCGTGCGTCTATGAACGAAAATAAACGTCGTAATTTTGCACGTCAGCACTTTTTAAGCTGGTTGCGTTTGCGTGAGTGGAAAAAAACTCATGAACAATTGACTGAATTGGCTCAAGGGTTAAAGCTTTCCTTTAATGATAAAAAAGCCAGTTATGAAAATCTGCACCGTGCTTTGTTGACCGGTTTGCTTTCGTTTATTGCTAACAAAACCGATGAACGTAATGTGTTTATGGCAGTGCGCCAACAAAAAGCCCGTATTTTTCCCGCTTCGACCTTGCATAAGAGCAATACGCCTTGGGTCATGGCCTTTGAGATGGTAGAAACCTCTCAGGTGTATTTGCGTACGCTCGCCAAAATTGAACCTGAATGGATTCTGCTTGCAGCGCCCGATTTGCTCAAGCATCACTATTTTGAGCCACACTGGTCGAAAAAAGCCGGCATCGTCAATTGTTATGACCAGATTTCATTGTTTGGTTTGATTATTGAGCCTAAACGTTTGATGGATTATGAAAAAGTCGATCAGCCGGCAGCGCACGAAATTTTTCTGCGAGATGCCTTAACTACGGGGCATTTAGGTATTACACCACCATTCTTGAAGCATAACTTGCTTAAGCTTGAAGAAGTCGAACGGGTGGAAGATAAACTGCGTCGTCGGGATCTGGTGGTGGACGAAGAAACCATCTATCAGTTCTATGCGTCCAAAGTCCCTGAAGAGGTCGCCAGCCGTCGAACCTTTGAAGACTGGCGTGCCACGGTTGAACCGCAAAATCCACGCTATTTATTTGTCGATAATGATGCGTTGTGGATGAATGATCGTCCCACCACGCAGCAATTTCCTGACTATCTGCACAACGGTTCTTTACGTCTGGCTGCGAGCTATCGCTTTGACCCGAGCCATGATGAAGATGGTGCAACGGTTAAAATTCCGGTACAGGCCTTGCCGCAGGTGGATGAAAATATCTGGTCATGGGGGATTCCGGGCTGGCGTCAGGATTTGATTGAAGCATTGTTAAAATCACTGCCTAAAGATAAGCGTCGTAACCTGGTTCCGATTCCGGATACTGCGCGTAAGCTAATGAGCGGGATAGATGCGGTACATTTACGTGAGCACATTTTCAATTATTTGGCTTTTCAGTTACGTGGTGAACAAATCACCGCAAAAGATTTCTCCTTTGATCGGGTTGATCAGTATTTGATGCCGTTCATTAAAGTCATTGACGAAAAAGGCCGGGTGCTTGAAAAAGGCCGCGATCTGGCTGAACTTAAAGCACGTTGTCGTACCGAAACGCATAGTCCAGTGAAGCAACTTAAAGGTGAGTTTAAAACCTTCCCGGACAATTTTACTTTTGAAGCATCGCAAAAAGTGACAGGGGTGATTGTTAAGCAATATCAAGCCTTGGTTCCGACCAAAGCATTTGCAGAACTGGATGCAAAAGATGAATCTGGTGTGGTCATTCAAACCTTTAATGATCAGGCTGAAGCTATTCGCCAGCATCGTGAAGGGGTGATTCGCCTGGTTTACATGCAGTTGGGTGATTTGGTTCGTCAACTGAAAAAACAGATTTCAAAACCACTGGCTTTGGCCTATTCACCACTCGGTGACAAAGCTCAATTAGAACAAATGTTAGTGTATGCGACACTTCAGATGACAATAAGTGAACTTCCTGTCAATGCTGAAGAGTTTCAAAACTTGCTTTTAAATGTAAAAAAATCTTTCCTAACGAATGGACAAGAGGCATTATTAGTACTAAGTGATATTTATATCCAGTGGCAGGATATTCGTCGGAAATTGTTGGTTTTAGACGATTCTCTTTTTGGGAAAAATATCGATGACATTGAAGATCAGCTTGATTTAATGAATCTTTCCAACTGTGTGTATGTGAAATCTGCGGACATCTGGCAGGAATTTCCCCGTTATTTGAAGGCATTAGTTTTGCGTTTGGAGCGCTTGCCCAATAACTTACAAAGGGACAATTCTGCCATCGATCAAGTTGATCCATGGATGGAAAGATTATTTAAGTTTAAAAATGATGCTCGCCTGAAAGAACTGTACTTCATGATTGAAGAATTTCGCATTTCTTTGTTCTCCCAGCCAATGAAAACAAAGATGCCGATTTCTCCAACCCGATTGCAAAAAGTATGGAATCAATTAGGCATCAGTTAACATAGCGGGATATTAGCAGGAGTTTTACATGGGCATTCGTATTACAGGTACTGGCCTTTATCACCCAGAAGAAGCTATTAGTAATGAAGAATTGGTTGCAAGTTTAAATGCTTATGTGGAACAGTTTAACCACGACAATGCTGAAAAAATCGCAGCGGGTGAAATTGAAGAACGTCTTGGTTCAAATGCTGAATTTATTGAAAAAGCATCGGGTGTTAAAAGTCGTTATGTGGCTGAAAAGTCAGGTATCCTAGATCCAAAACGTCTATATCCACGTTTACGTGAACGCAGCAACGATGAACTTTCCATTCAGGCAGAATGGGGCGTTACAGCAGCCAAACAGGCGATGGAAAATGCCGGTGTTACAGCCGAAGATATCGATGTTGTGATTCTTTCATGTTCTAACATTCAGCGTGCTTATCCTGCTGTAGCCATTGAAATTCAAACGGCTTTAGGCATTGAAGGTTATGCCTATGACATGAATGTCGCCTGTTCTGCTGCGACATTTGGACTAAAACAGGCGGCTGATGCCATCAAATGTGGCGCACGCCGTGTACTGCTGGTGAATGTAGAAATTACTTCCGGTCATACTGATTTCCGATCACGTGACTGCCACTTCATTTTTGGTGATGTCGCAACAGCCTCTATTATTGAAGAAACTACCACTAAAACCGGTTTTGAAATTCTAGATACGCATTTATTCACCCAATTTTCAAACAACATTCGCAATAATTTTGGTTACTTGAACCGTAGTGAAGATGCAGTTGTAGATGACAAACTTTTTCAGCAAGATGGTCGTAAAGTCTTTAAAGAAGTTTGTCCACTGGTTGCGAAAATCATTACCAAGCAACTTGAGAACAATCAGATTGCACCGACCAATGTGAAGCGTTTCTGGTTACACCAAGCTAATGCCAGCATGAATGATCTGATCTTGAAATACGTGGTTGGTAAAGATGCTGACCGTGCACTTGTGCCTATTATTCTTGATGAATTTGCCAATACGTCTTCTGCAGGTGTAATTATTGCGTTACACCGTACTGCACATGAAGTAAATGACGGCGAATACGGTGTACTTTGCTCATTCGGTGCAGGTTATTCTGTCGGTTCAATTCTAGTACAAAAACACGTTGTTGCATAAGGAACACTATATTGCAGGTTGAGCATAATGCAAAATGGATCAAATGCCTAAGTGCATTGTCCAAACAGTATTTTACACCCAGCTTCTTCGGTGCTGAACATATTGATGCATCCAAACCTGCAATGTATGTCGGTAATCACACCCTGTATGGAATATTTGATTCACCCATCCTGATTGATTACCTCTATAACAAGCATAAGGTGGCTGTGGTCAGTATTGCTGATCATGGTCATTTTTATTTGCCAGGTTGGCGCACCCTGTTTAAAAAATTTGGTGCGGTCGATGGTAAAAAAGAATATATCCGTGCTGCGATGCAACAGGGTTATTCAATTCTGGTCTTTCCTGGCGGAGGGCGAGAAGTCCTAAAAAGAAAAGGTGAGGCTTATCAGCTGATCTGGAAGCAGCGTTATGGTTTCTTAAAACTGGCGCAAGAGTTTAACTACGAGATTGTTCCATTTGCAGCTTTGGGTGGGGATGAAGTTTTTGAACTCGGTTTTGATGCTAATTTGATTATTGAAAGTCAATGGTTTCAAAAGCTTTTGAAAGTACCTCAACTGGATAAATTACTCCGACATGGCGATGTGATTCCTTCCTTGCCTAAAAATATTATCCCGAAACGATTACCTTTTTATTTTCAATTTATGCCGCGACAAAATTTAATGCATATTAAAGATACTGAACAATTGAAAGATTTTCGCGATCAGATTCAGCAACAAATTTATGCCGGTTTAGAACATTTAAAACAACAACGTGAAGTTAAGAAAGTTTGATTAAACTCTTAAGTCAGCATAGAGAGTAGCTTTACTATATTATTAGGTACATCTCAGGATGGTTGTTTAATTTGAGGCGAGTATGAAACAGGATCGTTTAGTACCGCAGTATCCATTGATTGCGAAACAGTTACTCAGAATTTCTAAAAGTCTAAATGAAATTTTTCAAGATCAGCTCAATATTGTCGGTGATCTGAATGTGCAAAATATGTTTCGTATTGATCAAGAGCGGCATGTCGTAAAAATAGCCAATGGTTTGTTTCAACTCGAATTTCATTCGCCCGCCTCAGATCTGAAAAAAATCTTGCAGTGTGATTTTACTTATTTGGGGCAACATGCAGAATTAGTTGAAGAATTTATTCTGCATGATCTATATTTTTTAACGGGTGATTTAAAGCTCCAACATTCATTATTTTTACGCCAAAAAGCCCAGCAACTTCGGCAACTGTTACTCGATCAGGCTTATTTATGGGTCAATGGAGCAGAACGGGTCAGTGCCTATTTAAAATGTCTGTGTGTAGATGAAGCTGAAATTATCGATCAGCTGATGATGAATGCAAAGATTTATCACTCGAAAGTGCTGACCAATTATGTCATGAAAAAAATGGCTTTGCCTGAAACTGTTGTACAAATGCTGCAACAGGTTTGCTCGATTCAAATTGTATGTGGTGAGGAGTTTTTACCGATCCAGCCCTTGATGGAATGTCTGGATGAATTCTGTTTTAGTGCGCAGCAGTTTTTACCTGCCGCCATGTATCGAATTATGGCATTGTCATTTGAAGAGCGCTTTAATTTAAATGAGTTGATGGAACATCAAGATGATATCCAGCTGTTATATCGTCATGCACAAGAAAAAGCACACTTATTAGGCTTCGTACGGTTAATGCGCCGTGAACTTTGGCAGCGTGATGATTTATTGTCAAAGCATAATTTTCTTTATGCGACCTCTACAGTTTGGCAAAAGAAAGTCGCAAAACAGCCAATATTTGACTATCCTCGTGCGGTGAACTGGTTGTTTAAACAATCGGGTGAGGTGGTGGATTGGCTCAGTCGCCATATTCAACACAGCAGTGTCAGGGTAGCGGTGACAGCTTTAAGTTTTGTGGATACCAGTCAAGTTCATCCGCAGGTCATTTTAGCTACCTTGCAGTATTTTCAGCATTCTTCAGCACGTATGTTCATTTATAGCTGTCACTATTTTGCGATGCAAGAAGCTTGGTTTGAGCATAAAAACAATCTTACTCTAATGCTTAAAGGTCAGAGACAAGCCTTGGATGATCATCGTATTGCAATCAGTCCTTCTATTTTGTACTTGGATGAATGGATGGAGCTCATGCGTAATGTTGTGAGAGGGAACCAGCAAATCGTAAAAAGGGTCTATTTACGTTTAAGTTGGGTAATACAAGCTTATATGTTGTATCTACAGAAAATAACGCACGCCTTACCTGAAGACTTAATGTTATATATCCGCCCTGAGACCCATCAAAATCGTGATTTTTATATAGTATTACAACGCTATAAAATGCAGCCGGATAAGTTTCGGCAAATCTTTTATTTACGTGAGCGACATGTAAAAGTGTCAGTTTTTGATTCCTATGTGCGGGATTATTTGGTTGATTATTTTAGCGACAATAAAATGGTGCTCAAAAGTACCACATGGATGGGGCTGTTTCATCAAGCGATTCATTGGCATGATCACATCCAGAAACAGGAAATTATTGCGCAGTTAAAGAAAAGTTATGTCGAAGTTGTATGGCAACCGCTGATGGTTGAGAAAAAGATTCAGTTCGCAGGTTGGAGTTTTGAAGAGTTGGCAGACTTAGATCGAATTATTGAAGAATCAACATGGTGTCATCACTGCCTAGCTGTCAGCTATGCACAGCGAATTATTGATGGAGAATATGTGGCTTTTCATATGACATCTGAAACAGGTATGCATCATATGACTTTAGGTTGTCACTTACAGGGCGGGCAATTGGTCTATGACCAGTTGGAATATTCACATAATCGAAAAGCTGAATATTTTTTTGTGAATGTCGCTTTACAATTTATCTCCTGGTTAAATACACAGTTAATATCGTTTAAGTGACAGTTACTGTCGTTAAACTTTTTTCTGTGCTTAACTTTTAGGGAAAAAATCGTTAGGCTATAGCCGTTAATTTACGGTTATAGGTCTTATGAAACAAGAAACTGCACTCAAGCTTTTAAAAGCGGGCGAAAATGTCTTTTTAACAGGTTCGGCTGGTGCAGGGAAAACCTATACTCTCAATCAGTACATCAATTATTTAAAAGTCCGTAAAGTACCGGTGGCCATTACTGCATCGACTGGTATTGCTGCAACACATATGAACGGCATGACTATTCATACCTGGGCCGGGATTGGGATCAAGGATTTTTTATCCGATGCCGATCTAAAGAACATGAAAGAGCGTAAATATTTAAAAGAGCATTTAGAAAATGCCCAAGTGCTGATTATTGATGAAATTTCAATGTTGCATGCCAAGCAGTTGAATCTGGTCAATCAAGTTCTCAAATATTTTAAAGAAAGTGATGAAGCCTTTGGTGGCATTCAGGTCATTGTCGCAGGTGACTTCTTTCAGTTGCCGCCAGTGGGTAAAAATGATGAACGTAATCGTGATAAATTCTGCTTTATGTCAGATGCCTGGGTTGAAGCAAAATTTCGGGTCTGTTATTTAACAGAGCAACATCGTCAAGGCAATGATTATTTAAATGACATTTTAAATGCAATTCGTAGTCAAAGCATTACATCTGACCATTTAAAAGCTTTAGAACAAACCCACCAGCAGGATATTGGTGAAACCTATACCCGTTTGTATACCCATAATATGGATGTAGATGCGATCAACTTTAAGCATTTAAATGCCATTGAAGCGGATGAGCGACAGTTTGAAGCGGTATGTGATGGTAATGACAAACTGATTGAAACTTTAAAGTCATCCGTGCGTGCACCTGAAAATCTCACCTTAAAGAAAAATGCCAAAGTGATGTTTGTGAAGAACAACTTTGACATGGGCTATATCAACGGCAGTTTGGGCGAAGTGATTGGCTTTGAAGAAGATGATGATCATGGCATTTTACCTAAAGTAAAACTCACCGATGGCACAGTGCTGATTGTTGCACCTGAAACCTGGTCGGTAGATAACGATGCCGGTAAAACCATTGCCAGTTTTCAGCAAATTCCACTGCGTTTGGCTTGGGCCATTACCATTCATAAGTCTCAGGGCATGACCTTAGAAGCGGCTGAAATCAATCTGGCGCATACTTTTGAGAAAGGTCAGGGCTATGTCGCGATATCACGGTTAAAAGCTTTAAGTGGCTTAAAATTGCTCGGAATTAATGAGCAGGCTCTGGAGCTGGATAGTTTGGCGATTAAAGCTGATCGACGTTTTCAGGAGTTATCCAGTGAAGCAGAAAATCACTTTGAGTCGATTGATTTGGCACCGCAACATAAAGCCTTTATTCGTCATTGTGGCGGAACATTAAATGAAACTGAAATTCAGCGCAATGAAAAGAAAATTGCAAAAAGTGGCGGTAAAACCAATTATGCCACTGCTACCCTAGATGAAACGCGTGAGCTGTTTGTTGAAGGTTATGAAATTCAGAATATTGCGGTTGAACGTGGATTAACCCCGGCTACGATTATTAATCATTTGGCTAAATTGCATAAAGAGCAGGGTCTGGATATTTCTGTGGCTCATCCCGGTGAAGAGGTTGTTGAACAAGTGCGGAAAATTTATAAACGTTTAATGAAACGTCAAAGTCCTGAACATTTTAGTGAAGATGGTGTCATTAAGCTGCGTCCAATTGTGGAGGCAACTACACCGCGTATGGGGTATGATCAGGTACGCTTGGCATTACTTTTTGTTGAATAATTTTCAATGCTTTAATAAGAAAAGGACATCATTTGATGTCCTTTTTATTTAAATCAGTGCTGCTATATAAATGTTTATGACTTTATAAAGATTTAGATTTTGGCTCAGCGGTCATCATGCCCATACCTGCAATCCATTCCTGAATCGGTTCATAATAATGCACCTCCGAATCATATTCACCACTTGCAGCAAGTGCAGCAAAAGCAGCAATCCAGGCACGAATTTCCTGACCACCCCGTCCGCCATCGTGACGAATTTCTTCATTGCTCATATTGGCTAAATAATCAAAATCTGCATTTTTAAAGCGCTGCAACAAGTCTTTATCCCATTCCGGATTCAGTGGTAGCGCGGCTGATAAGTCACCATCTGCCAGACGTTGTCCGACTGCAATGACTTTGGATTGGCGATTATCACGTGCTTCTGGGGTTGGATTGCGGCCCGCAATTAAGAATTCCTGAACTTCCGGGGGGGCTGTGCTAATTTGAGGTGTTGGTGGATCATGTGATAAACCACCGGAACCAATAATTAAAATGCGCTCATCTAAAGTTTTAAGATATTCACCGATTACTTTACCCAGTTGGATTACACGTTTGGTCCGTGGCATCGGTGCAGCAGCGCCATTAATAAATACTGGAATGACGGGATAACGATCGAGCTGACCTTCACAGAGTAAATCTAACGGTTGGGTAAAACCATGATCGGCTTGCATGCGGTATGAATAGGAAACATCAACATCATGTTCTAAACAGTGTTCAATTAAACCTAAGGCTTTATCTTCTGGAACATTTAATGGGGCAGGTCCGTAATTCCAGTCACCCGCCGCAGTTGCACGTACACCGACACAGAAACTTGGCATCAGGTCATAAAAAAAGCCATTAAAATGGTCTGGACCAAAGACCACAATCAACGTGGGATCATAAGCTTTAACTTGTTCAGCCAGTTTTTGAAATGTTTGACGTGCAGCTGCTTCTATTGCTGGGGGAGGAGATGCAAAATCTAGTAAAGGCGTGTGCGAGACACAAATGAGTTTTATGGGCATTATTTTCGCTCAAATCTGCATTGATCAATGATTTGAGCTTAAATATAAACGGATAAGTAAATACAATATTTATCTTTGATCAAGCCATAGTAAAAATATTCAGAATAAACAGAGGTAGTTAGATCATTTATTTTAAAATATTGAAATATATTGTTTTATTTTATTGGTGATGAGCTTTGGAGAAAGGGTATTGAAAAGATCATAGTCAGTTTAGTTTTAATTCTCAAATCGCTAAGACCAAAGTTCTAAAAATGTCCAGCTTCCAAAGCTCGTATGAGTAAGATTATTTAACATTAAATTTAAGGCATTATAAAAGTAATACTTTGAGTTGGAAAAAGAATTTGCTATGTTGTTTCTGAATAAGAACAATTTGAATAGGTTTTAAAATAGAAGACCGGATGATTTTTTAAATTATTCAAGAAAATTAAAAAAATAAAAAGGAAGAATTTATGAAACAGTATCAGAGAGCAGCCTTAGCTTTAGTAGTGGCAAAACTAGAGTTTGGCAACACTAAATCCAATATTTATGATTATAACGAAAGCCTATATCCTCAAATTAGCGGAAATGTTAACGCACAGGAAGCTAAACTTTTTGATTATCAGAGATCGGTAATTTTTGAAGGACGACATACCGGCCGAGAGTTTAATTTATATGATTATGGTCATAGTGAATTTATCAGTTTAAAAAAGAAAGGAATAAAAAAGTACGAAGGTTATCATTATGGAAATTCAAGTTATTTCGAGATTACGATTTCGGGTTCTACCATAAATTTTTATGACTTTAGTACTGCACAATATTATCGCTTTTCTTAACAGATAATTTATTTTATTTCATATAAAAATAACCCCTAAAAAGGGGCTATCTTTGCTGTGAAATAGTTACCTGCAATTAATTAAGCAGCTTCAGTCAACTCTTCATGAACTTCTTTCGCTATTTTCATGCATGCAGCCATGCTGTTTTTGTTTCAGTTCACTTAAGTGTTTTTAAACCAAAGTCTGGATTACCTATAAGCGTTCAGCAGGGATGGTTTATAAAGTTTCATTAATCACTAAGTATGTTGTCGAACTTTGAATATCAGAGATACTCAGGACTAATCGCATTTACATAGCTCCTGTTCATGGCAGACTTTAAGAAGCGGTAGACCAGAATGTGAGGTTTCAAGGGGGACGATATCTGTATCCATAGTTGTGATTTATGACAAGTGGTCTTGAATGTCTCAGTAAAGTAAGTTTTTGCTTAGGCAGAAAATTCGACTTGAGTAAATGCATCTTTCCAGTAATTTTTCATGAGCAAATTTAAATTTATGTTTTACTTCAATATGTAGATAGCCAAGAATGTGACAAAGCAAGACTCATGATTTTTTCCTACACAGAAATTATTTTGGTTAAAACACCATCGAATAAAAGTTAACATGAAGAAAAATAATTAATTTTAAGGTATGATGAATTATATTCATTATTTCTTGGATTTTATCTGAGTGTTTGTGGTTAAGCAAAATTATTTTTATAAGTTTTCTGCACGTATATTAAAGCTAGTCTATCTTGCACTCGGATAAGTTTCATTTTTTATATTCATAATATTTTCAATAGAGTTGAAAATATTATGAATATCGTTTTTATAGGTTCGTCTGATTCTTGCCACTCGAAGCATAGCATCCCGTGTTGCATTCAGGCAGTGCTTACTTTCTTTATTGTCCTTCGCACTTCCAGCATAGCTGTAAGTCTTGCGCAAGGGCAAAACGATGTTTTGCTGGATCCTTGCTCATGTTAGAAATTCGTCATTTAAAAACTTTAACTGCCTTACGTGAGCATGGCTCATTGGTGGCTGCAGCCAATGATTTGTGTTTAACACCGTCAGCAATTTCTCATCAACTTAAAGAACTAGATCATTGGTATGGGGTAGAAGTGGTAAATCGCCGCAGTCGTCCAGTGACTTTTTCTAATGTTGGACAGCGTTTGCTGAAATTGGCGGATGATGTATTGCCACAAATTCAAATTGCCCAAACAGACATTACTCGTATTGTACATGGTCAGACCGGGCGTATTATTTTCTCATCTGAATGTCATAGTTGTTTTGACTGGTTAATGCCTTTACTTAATCAGTACCGTCATTTATATCCAGATGTAGACCTGGATTTTGCTTCAGGTTTTGAAGCCAATCCGCATGAGCTTTTGCAAAATGCAGAATTTGATCTATTAATTACCGCTGACCCGATTGCGTTAAAAGGGATTGAATATTTCCCGATTTTTGAATATGAATCACGTCTGGTTTTATCCAATACTCATCCACTCGTACGTGCAGAACGTATCACTGTGCAAGAATTGGCTGAGGAAACACTGATTACTTATCCGGTAGACAAGCATCGTTTAGATATCATGGCGAAACTGTTTATTCCTGCAAATATTCAACCGAAACAGATACGGACTACAGATTTGACCCAGATGTTGATTCAATTGGTGGCCAGTGGTCGTGGGATTGCTGCATTACCAGATTGGGTTGTAAATGAATATGAACAAAAGGGCTGGGTCTCATCACGCCGTTTAGATTGTGTCTCTGCTAGTGGTTTGCGCCGTACTTTATATGCAGGCTATAGGACCGAAGAAAAAGAGAAAAGTTATTTTGAAGGTTTCTTAAAGCAATTGGCTAAATTTTCTCAAAAACGGAATCAGTATTATATGAATTGATCTGTACTTGAATACTTTAGCTGGGCATATTCAATACGTTTGTATATTGCGTATGCCTTAAATTGATTATTTACGGCTCAATACATCTGCAATCAGATTGGTGCGCGTAAGAATAAAGATAAATATCGAGAGAAAGATTGCCATAATGGCTAAATATCGAGTCCATGAATATTTGGAACCTTTTCCTTCCCAAACTTGTAACTGCACGCTTTGAAACTGAAAGTTGCTGCGCTCGGTAATTTCAGCATGGGTGGCAAAACTTGAGTCTGATGTATCTTGTGTAGCATCAACAGAAAATGGATCCGAAGCCAGTACCAGTAAGACAGGCTCGTTGGCTTTATAATTATGAGTATCATCTTCACGGAAAGCTTCTGGGTGATAGCCATTTCCGCTCATTCTTTCAGTTCCTCCAATAAAGCGTAATTCTACTTCACCATCTGCAATAGCATAGCCACGTGCTACCATAACAAAACGGTAAGGGTTATTGGCTGCTGTTGCTTCATAGCCGATTGAGAGTTTGGGGCGTTTATCTATATCGGGTTTAGGCATTGTGGTGTTGTTGAGTGCCTCAATTTCTTCAAGGGTGAGGTCATAGCTACCTATGAGTTGTTGTCCATACTCACCAGGTTTAGGTTCATGAGAAACTTTAGCGCAAGCAGTAAGAACCAGTATTAATCCCCCAAACAATAAGACCTGCGTTTTTTGTAAAATATTTATATTTTTTAAGAGTTCCATAATTATTCCTTTTATTAGTGCATATTAGGTTTAAAAAATAACAAGCGAGTCATGCTGTTTGAAGAATAGACGCAATGCTGCACTTTGTTGTTGTAGTGTTGGACGACTTAACATCACCTCAAGACTACGTATAATGACGTCACAGCTTTTTGGATTTTCCCCAGCAATATCATGCAATAACCAAATATCATCACCAAACTCAGAACGAAGGTCTCTAGAAATTTCGGACCATTGGCTTTTAGCGAAATTTTCATCATAAGGCACAGATGCTTGTTTGTGCTTCAGTACTGCTGTGATTGCCAGTATGGTTTTTTGCTGTGTGGATTCAGAAATGGCATTCTGAACTTGAGCAATATCTTTATTATGGCCAGGTGAGGTAATTAGAGCACATGCTTTATTGCGCCGGGCATCACGCAGTTGCTGAACATAAGCTTCAGACCATTGCACAAGTACAGTATCGGGTAGTTTAAAAGGAATCAGAGGATCGATATTGTGATGTAAGATTGAAGAAACAAGAGACTTAAAGTTTTGATCATCCATGCTATTGTTAGGTAGTTTAATTAATTCACTGTAAGCAACCGAATCACCAGTTTCAAAAGCCCGCAGGATTTTGAACTGTTGTAATATTTCTTGTCTGTGCTGAATTGGACTATCACTGTATTGATATTTATTTTGTTCCTGTTTGGCTTGATATTGATTGATTCCCCAAAACAATAGGCAAAAGCCAATAACGGTCATAGTGATGAATTTCATAATGATTATAAGTGTGCTGTTTTTATAAGTGAATAATATAATATTGTTTGAAATTTAAACACATGTTTTATAGGAAATTTTCGCTTAATTCATTATATTATTCACTATGCAAAGCACAGATCGATCAGACCATAGAGCTATCCTTTCTTCATATTTTGGCAATCAGAAAATAGAAAAATTAATCACGTGCCTTAAAACAGCTAAAACCAGTACCCTGACACGGAGTTAGCCTATCCAGTTTCTTCTAAAATTATTAGCACTTTTTCTTTAAATCTCCTGCATTTTTTTTTGGTCGCTTATGTCTAAATCTAAAAGACCTTCGCAAGAACTGATGTCAGTCATTTAGCCACAAATGGCTATTTTGAAGCTTGGACTTGATCTGAATGCAGTTATGACATTGGTGGCTGAGCAAGCTCAAAGCATTACCCAAGCCAAAGGAGACTGTGGTTAAGTTGGCTGAAGACGGGGTATGGTGTGCTATGCTGTATCGGGTGGTGCTTCACAGTTTCCGGGCTTGCAGCGGAAACTGCAAAATAGTTTATCTGACTTATGGATTGCGCAAAATGTAACCTTTTATTGTCAAGATAGTGAGGTAGAGATGCTTTTAAAGTCGGTGAGTTACAGATTTTAAGCTTGATCTTAGAGTTGATCGCAGCTGCGATGTAGCATGTAACACAGTTTGGTGCGCAGGAACTTTATAAACTGGCGACTCAAGATAATCTCACTGATTCAGCTAATCAGGCTCACTTTTTCAAGAATGTCCAATAAACAGGGTCAATATACCGGCGGCAATTAAAGGACCTACAGGAACACCACGCAATACAGCAACACCTGCAACCGTACCAATCAGTAAACCTGCAACTACATCAGGTTGATTGCTCATCAGCTTAACCCCGCGCCCACCTAACCAGGCCACTAAAACACCAATCGCAATAGCCAATAATGATTTCCAGCTCATAAAGGATTTTAAAATCGCCTCTCCCGGAATTTTTCCACTAGCAATAGGCGTTAAAACACCAATGGTTAAAATAATAATGCCAATATTTAAACCGTGTTGTTGCAAATAAGGAAAAAATTCACTCAGCGGGGTAATGCGAAAAACAATTAAAACACCGGCAGCAATCGTGACTGCACTATTATGACTAAAGATACCGCAAGCCAATAAAGCCAGAAGGACGATCAGATTTAAATCTAAATTGGACATTACTTTCAGGGAGATTGAAAAAAATAAGCTCTATTGTATCGGGTTTTGCGCTTAGATTTACTTTAAAGCCTAGGAACAATAAAATTAGTCTGTAATTCAGTATAGAATGCGCTTTTTATGTTAGTGAAAAGGTTAGGTTTATGTTTTTGGAAAAGATGTTGCAATCGCAAGGTTTTGGTTCGCGTAAACATTGCCAGCAGCTCATTAAAAATGGAGCGATTGCCGTCCAAGGTGAAGTTATCACCAATGCAAAACATAAACTGAATTTAAAGAATTTAAGTTTTTCCGTCTATGGCGAAAGCTTTGATTATCGTGAAAAGGTTTATATCGCTTTAAATAAACCTCAAAATTACGAATGTTCACATCAGGCCACTCATCATTTTAGTGTGTTTGATCTTTTTGATGATGCTTTGATAAACCGTGGTTTGCAATGTGTAGGACGTTTAGATCAAGATACCAGTGGGCTTTTATTGCTCACGGATGATGGACAATTTTTACAAGCACTAACCCATCCAAAAAAACATGTAGCTAAAATCTATCGAATGCAAACCGCCGATCCTGTGACAGAGCAACAAATTCAGCAATTACGGCAAGGTGTGGAATTACGTAAAGAATCAGGTGTTTTTGCAGCGACAGAGGTGATTCAACATGCAGAAAATGAATTACAGTTGACTATTCATCAAGGTGTTTATCATCAGGTGAAACGGATGTTGGCAGCGGTGGGAAATAAAGTTGAACGACTGCATCGTCAGCAGATTGGTGCTTTGGCACTTCCTGAATTAGAACAAGGGAAGTGGATTTATTTAACTGATCAGCAAGTAGAGCTGGCCAAAACACGTATGTCTATTTAAGGAAGCAATGATAAGTTTGAAATTCATCATCTTTCACAAAACCCATTTTTTCATATAGTTGATGTGATTGGTAATTGGTTTTTTGCGTTTCTAAGCTAATGCGTAGTGCATTTTCATGACGTGCAAATAAAATGGCTGTATCAATCAGTTGTTTGGCAGAGCCCTGACGTCGAAAGGTCGGGGTCACATAAACATCATCTAAAATATAATAGATGGAACACGCTACTGAAGAAAAACCTAAGTAAAGTAAAACGAAACCTGTAAAGACATCGTCTTTAATGTGAATAAAAATCACACTTTCCTGATTTTCAAAGCGTTGTTTTAAGAATTGATAAGATAAGTTTAGGTTGGAAGAAGCACCATAAAATTGGCGATATTCATCGAATAAAACTGAAAGTGGATGTAAATCTTCTAGAGTTGCACGTCTTACGATCATTCTATACTCCATGCTTTGATTGCTTTGCATGAAGCATAACTAATTTTTTATATTCGTTTTTTTAAAATTTGTTTGTAAATGCGACAGTGTTAAGTTTTGTCACTTTCACCCAATATGGCATTTAGTTCTTCAAACAGGTCTAAATGGTCATCATCTAAAATAATTTCTTCGTCAGCCTCCACGGATTGGTTTGCTTCACCGTCTAACGTACTTTCTTGCTTTAATTTACGGATTTTATACAGTTGTTCAATGTTAATATTTTGATTTTCAATAGAAAATGGAATTGATTTGGTTATCACGACTTGTTTAAAAAATAGTCGAATTGCTTGTGCTGGCGTAATCCCCAATTGTTTAAACACTGCAAAAGCATGTTTTTTTTCTTGGGAGTCAAGTCTTATTTGATAAACTTCTGTTTTTCTCATGATTTTTAAATACATCTAATTACTTAACTTTTCAGCATTTATTTTAATCAAATCTAGTGCGATTTCAATATTCATACACTATATTTACGAAAATAATTTGTAATGACAAGAATATTACAATGCCAATTCAAATTTAGATGAAAATTCCATCTCTTGATTCGTGATTGGGTCATTGAAGCGAATATGTTTGGCTAAAAGCTGGAGTGGGGTTGAAAAATCATTCTCTCTTTTGTGCTGTACCGCAGGATAAAAGGGATCATTTTTTATCGCAATGCCCAAACTGCTTAAGTGAACACGTAATTGATGTTGCTTACCGGTGATCGGTTTAAGTTCATATTTCGCCCATGCAGAATCATGTTCGATTAAATCAATTTCCGTTTCGCTATTTATTGTACCTTCAACCACTTGCATGGTGTAAAAGGGTTCGCCTTTTTCCATTCGATAACGGGTATAGCAGGGAAATGTTATATCGGCGTGAAAAGGTGCAATCGCATGGTAGGTTTTTTTAACTTGGCGTTGTGCAAACATATCTTGATAGATTGCTCGAGTAGACACCTGTTTAGAGAATAAAACTACACCAGCAGTTTCACGATCGAGCCGATGAATAGGGGTTAAAAATTCATTACCCGTTTGTTTTTTTAACCGCACTAACAGGGTTTCTTGAACATATTGTCCGGTGGGACTAATGGTTAAAAAATGCGGTTTATCGATAACTAGTAAATTTTCATTTTCAAATAAAATTTCATGTTCAAAAGGTACATGTATTTCATGGGCTAAAAAACGATAATAAAACACGTGGCTATTTTCAATATAGGGTGCATTACAGGTTAAGACATTACCCGAAGCATCATAAATTAATCCGTCAGCAAAACGTTGTTCCCATTCAGATCCATCAATATGTGGAAACTGTTGACATAAATATTCAGACACACTATTGGGTGTTAGAGCCGTTTTGGGAAGGAACACTTTACTTGCGCTTACACCCGCAATCATAGGCGGAATAAATTCAGTGTGAGTCATATGATTTGTCGTGGATTAATCAGTCGTGTATAGAAATCAAAGCTATCTACAATGAAATGTAGGAAAAGTTACACATTTAGAAGTGCGAGCATGGGCAATAAAGCAGTGCGATGCTATCATAATTGTTCTTTGGAATCATGTCGTGAGTAATATGCAGTATTCATTTAATTTGGCCTTAAACAATGAAGACGATACCCAAAATCTAGCACAGGTTTTGGCGCAGCATTTTAGCATGGGCGTGGTTTATTTAATTGGTGATTTAGGCGCAGGAAAAACGACACTAACACGTTATTTTTTGCATAGTTTAGGGCATCAAGGTGCGGTAAAAAGTCCGACCTATACCTTGGTTGAACCCTATAATATTAATGGTAAAGACATTTTCCATTTCGATTTATACCGTTTAAATGATCCTTATGAACTGGAACTGATGGGTATTCGCGATTATCTGGAAACACCGAATGCGCTATTTTTATTTGAATGGCCTTCAAAAGGTGGCGATGAAATTCCACCCGCTGACCTGATTATTAATATTGAAAAGTCTGAAGACGAGCTGACGCGTACAGCAAGTTTAAGTTTTGGATCAGCAGCATTAAACCAAGCATTAGAGAGCCATTTTAACAATGCGTAATGATTTAAGCGAACGTCGTATTCATACCCTTAATCCTGCACTGGCGAATCAAATTGCGGCAGGCGAGGTGATTGAACGTCCAGCGTCGGTAGTGAAAGAATTATTAGAAAATTCAATTGATGCGGGTGCGACTGAACTTATTGTTCGTGTCGAACAAGGGGGTAGTACCCTAATTGAAATCATTGACAATGGCCATGGGGTTCATCCAGATGATTTAGCCTTGGCCATCATGCGTCATGCCACCAGTAAAATTCAAACGGCGGATGATTTACAAGCCATTGTCAGTTTGGGTTTCCGCGGTGAAGCACTGGCCTCTATTGCTGCCGTTTCCCGTTTAACCCTGACCAGCAGCCAGAATGATAAAGGTATCGGTTATCAGGTGGAAGTAAATGGTACCGCTTTTGATCATCAGGAAATTCAGGCGGTAGCGACTCAAAAAGGCACCCATATCCGGATACAGGATCTGTTTTTTAATGTGCCAGCTCGTCGCAAGTTCTTAAAAAAACAGGGGACTGAATTTGGGCATATTGAAGAAATTGTCCGCCGTCTAGCGTTAACCCATTTTGATATCCGTTTTGTTCTGGAGCATAACAATAATATTCGTTTGAACTTGCCGGTTGCAGATAGTGGCAAACTCCGTTTTCAGCGTGTTCAGCAGTTATTAGGTCGCCAATTTACTGAAAATGCCTATTGGATGGATGCAGATAGCATCAGCATGCGTCTATCTGGCTGGCTCGGGCATCCATCCGATGCACGTTCACAAGCAGATTTGCAGTATGTCTACGTGAATGGACGTATTGTGAAAGATAAAACCATTTCACATGCCTTGCGTATGGCTTACGACGGGATTTTACATGGTCATCAACATGCGGCATATTTATTGTTTCTAGAAATTGATCCTGAAAATGTTGATGTCAATGTACATCCAACCAAACATGAAATTCGCTTTCTAAATCAACGTGAAGTGCATGAATTTGTGCGTCATTTTGCCAAAGAAACCCTGTCTCAGTTTCAAACGGCAAGTGCTGACTTAGCGCAGGCCATGAAAACGCAGGATGAAACTACTCAGAATCCTCCAACGCAACATCCGCGTTATCAGGAACAGTTTCAATTACATCGCGCTATGAAGACTCTGCAACCTGCCATGTCAGTTGAGTCATCTACTGAATTATTAACTGATTTTAACGCTAGCAGTCCACAAACTGTTCAATATTCATCTCAGTCTTCACAAAGTCGCTATGCGGGATCACAGCAACTGAATAATGCCTTGCAAAGCTATTTAGCTCCATTACGTGAATCAACATCATCAACTGCCAATGCAGAGTTAAATCACTTTGAACAAAGTACAGCAGTTCATGTGGATGAGCATCCGTTGGGTATTGCGATTGCACAATTGCATGGGATTTATATTCTTGCGCAGAACACTGAAGGCTTAATTATTGTAGATATGCATGCCGCACATGAGCGGATTGTATTGCAACAAATGAAAGCCGCTTGGGATAAACCCGAATTCTGGACTTCACAGCAATTACTGATTCCCAAAGTCATTAGTATCAGTCGTATGCAAGCCATGCGGGTGGATGATCTGAAAGATCAGCTCGCACGTTTAGGTCTGGAAATTGACCAATATGGCGATGAACAGGTGATTGTACGTGGGGTGCCTGCCATTTTGCATAAGGCCGATTTTGAATCTTTAGTACCTGAATTGCTAAATGATTTAGATCCAAGTGATAAAGCCCAAGGCTTGTTGCAAAAGCGTGATCAAATTTTGGCGGGAATGGCGTGTCATGGTGCAGTTCGTGCGCATCGTATACTCAGTCTTTCTGAAATGAATGCTTTACTGCGTCAAATGGAACAAACTGAATTTGCCAGTCAGTGTAATCATGGACGTCCAACCTGGCGTACATTTCCACTTTCACAATTAGATAAACTTTTTGCTCGAGGAGAGTAGGTGTACATGTCAAATCAATTGCCGGTCATCAATTTAATGGGACCAACTGCAAGTGGTAAAACCGCTTTGGCATGTGAACTTTATGAGCAAGGCCGTTTTGAGCTGATCTCCGTCGATTCTGCGCTGGTTTATAAAGATATGGATATTGGGACAGCCAAACCGACCAAAGAGGAACAGGCACGCTATCCGCATCATCTGATTGATATTATTACCCCTTTGGAAGTGTATTCGGCAGCTAATTTTGTCGAAGATGCCTATGCATTGATTGATGATATTCATGCGCGTGGTAAAACCCCGATCTTGGTGGGTGGAACCATGCTTTACTTTAAGGCATTGCTAGAAGGCTTATCTAGCAATTTACCCAGTGCAGATCACACTATTCGAGCTGAAATCCAAGCGCAAGCAGAGCAGCAGGGCTGGGAGGCAGTTTACGCAGAATTGTGTGGAGTAGATCCATTGGCTGGCCAGAAATTTAAAAGCAGTGATAAGCAAAGAATCATTCGTGCATTAGAAGTATTTAAGCTCACGGGACAGCCGATTACAAAACTACAAGCTGAACAACCTAAAAATGTACCATATCGTTACACTTTTCATAATCATGCTTTGTTGCCTGATCGTGTAGAATTGCATAAACGTATAGAGATGCGACTTAAAACTATGTGGGATATCGGATTTTTACATGAAGTAAAAGGTCTGATTGGAAAATACGATTTAAATGATAATTTACCCTCAATGCGCTCTGTCGGTTATCGTCAAACTTTAGAATTCCTGCAAAAAAGTGATCAAAGTAACGAAAAACGGCAAGAAATGGAGGATAAGTCTTTGTTTGCGACACGACAACTTGCAAAACGTCAATATACTTGGTTAAGATCTTTGCAAGAGTCGCATAATTTTAAAACATATTTGACGATAACGCAGGCTCAAGAAGACTTGCGAAACTGTTACGGATAAAGCAAAATTTAGTAACTATCTTTTTATAATTTTTATTGAAAAATAGAGATAGTTTTTTGCGCTGATTTTTAAATTTTTTTGGAGTTATAACATGTCTAAAGGTCAAACTTTACAAGATCCATTCTTGAACTCTCTCCGTAAGGAACGCATTCCTGTTTCTATCTTCCTTGTTAACGGTATTAAATTACAAGGTCATATTGAATCTTTTGACCAATATGTCGTTTTATTAAAAAATACTGTAAGCCAAATGGTTTACAAACATGCGATTTCTACAGTGGTTCCTGCGCGTAATCCACGTCCTGCAGGTGCTCCTGCAGGTGCTCAAGGTGCTCCAGGTAGTTTTGGTGCTCAAGGCGGTCAAGGTGGCTTCGGCGGTCAAACTGGCGGTTTCGGTGGTCAAAGTGGTGGCTTTGGTGCTCAAGGTGGCTTCGGTGGTCAAGGTGGTGGCTTCGGTGGTCAAGGTGGCTTCGGTGGTCAAACTGGCGGCTTCGGTGGTCAAGGTGGCTTCGGCGGTCAAGGTGGCTTCGGTGGTCAAGGCGGCTTCGGTGGTCAATCAAACCCTGGGTTTGAAGGCGAAACAAAATTTGAAGATTCTCAAGATGACGAAAATAATAATCGTTAATTGTTAATTCTTAAAAACCTCTCCTCGTGAGAGGTTTTTTTTATTTAAATATTTATGGTTTTAAAGTTAATTTGTGCATATATGCTTGTGTAAAATTCAATCGGTAAAATAATATTTGAGTAATTTGTTTTTAGAAAGATTTTCTTAACTTTATGGCTAAATCCCACTCAATAATTAAGAAGGTTTATTTTTGCCCTCCAAGTAATAAATTGTTGAGATATTTAGTTTTAAATAAAAAATATTGATTCAGAATGGCTATTCATTCATTAAATTTTTTCAAACATATAATTGTATTGCTAATATGAAAAGTCAAAATATCTTAAAGAAGATCAATGGAGACAATCCAAAAAATTATTTGCCACTAGATGTAAATAGCAACCAATTGAAATCAATTGTGAATGAAGTTCCAACCCATAAATTTCCAAGTTTTCTCATAAGACAGACAAAAGTGGAACAATGAAAATTTTGTTGCTCTTTTATATTTTCATCTGACTCCACTGGTAAATTATAAACGAAACCTAAATGAATTCGCACAATTTTGATGTAAAGACGGCTTAAATATTTATGCAATAAAAAAACCAGTTACTTATGGCAACTGGTTTTTTTAACTCTAACTTAATTAAGTTTATTTATTCTTTTTACGATCTAGATTTGGGTCTTTAATCTCGACAAAAGCATTACTACGAATTTCACGTAACCAGCTATCTAACTCTGCATCAAACTGACGTTCACCCAGAATTTGACGTGCCATACGTTCTTGATATTCACGCGTCATATCTTTTTGGCGAGTATCTGTCACCTGAAGAATATGCCAGCCGAATTGGGACTGAAATGGGGCACTGGTTTGACCTACAGGTGTCTTTTTCATTTGAGCTTCAAATTCAGGCACCATAACTCCCGGGTTTACCCAACCTAAGCTACCCCCATCGCGAGCAGAGCCTGGGTCATTAGAGAAGGTTGATGCAAGTACTGCAAAGTCTTCACCAGCTTTTAAGCGATTATAAATACTGTCAATTTGTTGCTTTGCATTTTCAGGACTGACGACTTCAGAGGGTTGAATCAAAATATGACGTACCTGATATTGAGGCACGATGGCTTTTTGCTCTGCGCCTTTACGCTCTAACAATTTTAGAACATGTATACCATCTTGAACCTTAATCAAGTCTGTAGTTTGCCCAACCTGTAGCGGGCTTACGCGTGCTGCAAGCTCACCTGGGATCTCTGACAGATTACGAAAGCCCATATTTGCACTTTCGACTTTTACGCCATTGGCTGTGAATTTTTTATCAATTGCACCAATATCATTGCTGTCTTTTAACGCAGCCTTTACTTGTTCTGCAACTTTTTCAATATTTTTATCACCCGAAATACGAACATGCAGGACATGAACTTGCTGGCCTAATACTGCTTGACCTTGCGGAGTTTTTAAAAAATTTTCCACATCTTGGTCACTAATTTTAATGCGTGACATCACGATTTGCTGACGTAAACGATTAATCGCTAAATCTTCTGCAATACGGTTACGTAGCGATTCATAAGTGCCAGGGGCAATAGCATCCAGTTTCTGCTGAAATGCTTCCAAGCTTTTACTACCCGATTGATTGGCTGCTTTAAGGACTGCTTCATTCAGCTCTTTTTCATTTGGCTTAATGTTATAGCGTTTGACTTGCTCAAGTTGGGCCTGGCGAATAATCAGTTGGTCAAGTGCCTGTTGTTGCAAATATTGTGCTGGTGGAACTGATTTTTTTTGAGCTTCTAATTGATATTTTATTTCCGCAATACTTTGATCTAAATCACTTTTTAAAATGGCGCTATTATCTACCAAAGCAATAACTTCGTCTGTTGATTGTGCGAATGTAGCCATTGATGAAGAAAGGGCTAAAGCAAGAGCAGTAGCTCTGAAAAAATGTTTTAACTGTATTGTCTTCATTAACGTTCTGTCCAAGATTGATTAATTTTATTAAAACCTAGAATACGATTTTCTAGTAATGATGAAAGCTTTTTGTTGAAACCGCCTAAACCTTTCAGGCTGACTTCAGCCATAATAGCGCGTTTTGCATTTACGCCTTCCGCATTTACATCATCTAGGTCATTATAATAAGAGCGTCCATACACCGAAATGCCCCAGCAACATGCTTCATAATTTACACCCAATAGGTATTCACGCGCGACGTTGTTGTCTATGTCGTATTGAGCATGTCCCATAATACGCCAGTTGTTAGATACAGGCTGAATGAAAGATGCAACAACTTGGTCATATTGCTTTTGTCGGTTTGGAATATCTTTACGATAGAAGTAACCGACGTTATACAGATTACCTTGATCGCCCGTGTAATACAGCTGCAAGTCACGTTGAGCATTATCGCCATTTGACATCCAAGCCGAATTTGCACCAATACTAAAATTCTGGGAAAGCTGGCTCGATACACTGAGAACAGGACCGGTATGACGTTCAGTATCAAACTCATCAGATTGATTATCGAGTTTTACCCGACGATCCTCGAAGTAAAAGCTTTGTCCGATACTGGTTTTTAAGCGTTCCAGACCAATTTCATCAAATAGGCTATAACTTAGACCTAAAGATAAAAAATTGTTGTCTTCTAAACGGTCATGACCATAAAAGCGACGCGGGCTGAACAATTGATCATAATTGATTGATGCAGTTGCCGAGTCAAAATTTGGGTAACCCTCTTGGTTTTTATACGGTGCATAGGCGTAAAATGCACGTGGAGTAAGGGTTTGCAGGTACTTCCCGTCTTTTTCAAAGGTCAGACCAGTATCTAAAGTAAATTGCGGCACAGTTACCGATTGATTCTCGCTTGAAGAATTGGTGTTCTGGTTGGCATTAATGGTGTCTTGATCGTAGAAAGTGTTGACGTTACGAATCGATACTTCAGGAATAACAAATGACCATGGGTTACGGTAGTTATAACGAACAGCAAAGTCATTATAAATACGGGTGCCGCTTGGTTCAAAGGAGCCTGGATTGGCTGTATTAGAAAGATTAATATCTTTTTTAAAATAAGCGGTATCGTTATTGAATTCGTATTGCAAACCCAGCGGGTTACCTGTTTTATAATTTACCAGGAACTGAGGTAAACGGGCATAAGGGCGGTCTTCATCAGAAACTGTCTTATCCAGTGTCTGGAAGTCTTCAACTTTTAACTGGGCTTTTAAGCCGGGAATACCATTTTTATAGTTCAGCTCCCAGGCACGGCGTAAGTTTAAATCGGTCTTAGAGTTAGGGTTGTTATTTAAATCAGCGAAATAGTCTTTATCCGAGGCATAGTTATAATCTAGATTGGTAGAAAACTGCTCGTTAATTTGCCATTGATGTAATAGGTGTAAGTCTTTACGGGCTTGACCATCGTATTTGTCATCTGAAGCTAAATAACCACCCCAGATCATACCTGTGCCGAAGTTTTCAGTTAAATAACGGAATTCACCTTCAAGCATTGCCCCACGATCAGCAATATATCGCGGAGTAACGGTAGCATCATAATTTGGTGCCAGATTTAAATATACTGGAACAGCAAGTTCTACACCACCATCGTTAGTAAAGCCGAAACTTGGTGTCAAAATACCCGTTGTACGACGGTCATCAATCGGAAAATTAAAATAAGGAACGGCTAAGACGGGAACATCTTTAACATATAGCTTGGTTCCACGCGTTTCACCACGACCGGTTTCCTGATTTAAAGTAATTTTATCTGCTTGAATTTTCCAGGTTGGCGTTTCATCCGGCGGGCAGGTGCTGTAGGTGGCATTGTTCATCACCACAACACTTTCAGAAGTACGGGCAATTTTTTCTGCATGCCCATGTGCATGTTGTTCTTCTGAAATATAAAAGCTGTTTTTTAAATCACCTTGCTGGGTTTTTAAGTTGTAATTGATTTGGTCACTTTGTGCGAGTAAACCCGCTTGGGCCATTTGTACACGGCCTTCAGCATTGGCAAAAGTTTGAGTCTGATCAATGGTGATTTTATCGGCACGAATTTGACGGCCTTGTTGATCAATCAGTACGTTGCCTTGAAGCACAGAGTCACCATTAGGGTCGTAATGACCATAATCGGCAGTGACCACTGACGTGGCGTCGGAAGCATCAACGGCTTTGGTTTCAGGGCCAATCGGGGTAACCCAGGCACCTTGGCAATAGGCGGAACTTAAATATTTTCCCTGACGTTGCTGAGCTTCAGGTGATGATTTGTCAACATAATATTGTTCAAAAAATTGTTGCCCCGGATAAGCTTCCTGAATGCTGTCCTTCATTTTCTGATTGTCGACAGTCGAAGCTGGAGGTGTGGACTCAGCATAGCTTGAAATCGAGCTGCCACATAGAAGGGTCAAGATAGCAGTCGCTAAAGGATTAAATTTAAACTGATGCTTCATTTGTCTCATTAACCAAGTATGCTTAATCGCAATTAATTATTCTCGCATCATAGAGAAAAAGTTTATAAGTGGCTACACTTAGTACTTTAAAAACTCAGCCTGTTTTAGAATTTATCGCAAATGAAAACACAACGTGAACAAATCATATATACATGGATTACATCTGTACTTGATTCAGATCAATTTGAAATTAATTTTTTGCCAGGCGATGCAAGTTTCCGTCGTTATGCACGAATCAAGTTGAATAATAAAACATTTATGCTCATGGATGCACCACCAGAAAAAGAAGATTGTGTGCCTTTTGTGACGATTGACCAGTTTTTCGATAGTCATGGCGTTCGTGTTCCGCATATTGTCGCTAAAGACTTGCAGCAAGGCCTTTTATTGCTAGAAGATTTTGGTGATATTTTGCTCTCAACCTTGCTTAACGATGCCACGGTTGATGCCTATTACGCACAAAGCTTTAAACAGTTGATCGAATTGCAGGCAATTGATGGCACAGAAAATTTCCCGGCTTATTCCTATGAAAAACTCATTTCTGAAATGGAATTGCTCACAGACTGGATGTTGCCTTCATTAAATATTCAACCGACTCAAGATGAGCAGGCATTAATTAAACGTACCTTCGCAATTTTGGCCAATGCAGCACTGGCGCAACCGCAAGTGATTGTGCATCGCGATTTTCACAGTCGTAATCTGATGAAAATTGAAGGAGAGACTGATCTTGGAGTAATTGATTTCCAGGATGCCGTGATTGGTGCCGATACTTACGATTTAATCTCGATTACCCGTGATGCTTATGTACAGTGGAACGCAGATCAGGTTTATCAATGGTTTAAAGTTTTCTATGATTTACTGCCTGCAGAAGCAAAACAAAATCGTGATTTTGCACAGTTTAAACGTGATGCAGACATGATGGCGATTCAGCGTCATATTAAAATTTTGGGCATTTTTGTGCGTTTATTTGAGCGTGATGGAAAAACAGGTTACTTGAAAGATTTACCGCGTGTGATGTGGTATTTACTGGAAGAAAGTAAAGATTATGTAGAGCTGCAACCTTTTATGCAGTTTATCCAGACTAAAGTGATGCCGAAATTTGAAGCTAAATACGGTGCATATGAGGTTGCTGCCTAATGAAAGCTATGATTTTAGCGGCAGGTCAGGGTACTCGTATGCGCCCTTTAACCCTTTATAAACCTAAGCCTTTATTGGAAGTGGGTGGTAAGGCCCTGATTGTTTGGCATATCGAAAAATTAAAACAAATGGGGGTGACGGAAATTGTTATCAATTCTGCCTGGTTGGCCGATGTCCTGATTGGTATCTTAGGAGATGGTTCGCAATTTGGCGTTAAAATTTTGTGGACACGTGAAGATCAAGGTTTGGAAACCGCGGGCGGTATTATTAATGCCTTGCCATTATTAGGCACTGAACCCTTCATTTTAGTGAATGGGGATGTGTGGACCACTTTTGATTTTGCTCATTTATTGCATATCCCGCTTGAACAAGACCTTGCCCATTTGGTTTTCGTGACCAATCCAGTGCAACATCCAAAGGGTGATTTTACCTTATCAAATGGTCGTGCTTATACCTTTGAGCAAGAACAGACAGGTGAGGCACTGACTTATAGTGGGATCGCTGTAATTCATCCAAAAATGTTTGATGGATTAGAAGCAGGTAAAAGACCGCTTGCGCCGCTGTTGAAACAGGCCATGCAAAATGGAAAGATTTCCGCCGAAAAAATGCAGGCAGCCTGGGTAGATGTTGGCACACCTGAACGATTAAGTGATCTGGATCTACAGATTCGTCAGGGGATGTACGTTTAAGTGCATAATCGCTAAGCGTTGGCTACTGTTCCACGCAATAGAAATCGGTATACTTCAGTTTAATTTTATTGAGTTGGCTTGTTTATGCATCCTTTTTTTCAAGAGTTAAAGCAAGATAGTCAAAAGCTTGGCTTAGATTTGAGTGAAGAAGCATTAAATCTATTGCTGAAATATCAAGATGCACTTGTGCTGTGGAACAAAGCCTATAATCTAACGGCTATTCGTGATCCGAAAGAAATGTTGGTCAAACATTTACTGGATAGCTTGAGTATTTTAAAAGATTTGCCACCTGGACGTCTGCTGGATATTGGTACTGGTGGGGGTATGCCGGGCTTAATCATTGCATTATGTCAGCCAGAACGTGAATGTGTTTTACTCGACTCAAATGGCAAAAAAATTCGTTTCTTGAAACAGTTTATTGCAGACTTAAAACTAAAAAATGTGATTGCAGTCCAAACTCGTGTCGAAAATGAAGACAGTATTAATGACTTGGGTCAATTTGATGTGATTACCAGTCGTGCTTTCGCGTCACTGACTGACTTTATAAATGCCTCAAAACCCTATATGCATCACGATAGTATTATCGCGTCGATGAAAGGTTTGATTCCTCATGAGGAAGTTGAAGCATTCAAAACTGAATTCAGTTGTGACATTATTGCGTTAAAAGTCCCACGTTTGGACGAACAACGTCATCTGCTTTTATTAAAACGTATTTAATTATTTTTGAAGGGTTGGGGTTACCATGGCACAAATTATTGCGATTGCGAACCAAAAAGGTGGTGTAGGCAAAACCACAACCGCAGTAAATTTGGCAGCATCGTTAGCTGTGTTAAAGAAGCGCGTTTTACTTGTGGATATGGATTCACAAGGGAATGCCACGATGGGGTCTGGTATCCAAAAAAATGATCTTCTGTATTCGGTAACCGATGTTTTATTGGGTGAAGTTCCCATTGAAACAGCAATTAGCAAAGCGGAAGTCGGTTATAAAGTTTTAGGTGCAAACCGTGATTTGGCTGGGGTAGAGCTTGCGATTGCAGAACAGGATGGTCGTGAATTTATTTTGCGTGAAGCATTAAAAGAAATAGAGCATTCTTTTGATTATATTATTGTCGACTGCGCCCCAAGCTTAAGCCTGATTACCGTAAATGCTTTGGCAGCAGTTGATAGTGTACTTATTCCGATGCAATGTGAATATTATGCACTGGAAGGCTTGGCAGATTTAACTCAAACCATTGACCGTATTCAGCAGGCACTCAATCCGGATTTGCAGATTACAGGTGTCTTGCGCACCATGTACGATGCACGGAATGCGTTGACGCGTGATGTATCAGAAGAACTTGAGCAATATTTTGGCAAGAAGCTGTATGACACCGTGATTCCGCGTAATGTTCGCTTGGCTGAGGCACCTGCGCATGGTCTGCCGATTATTTATTTTGAGAAAAATTCAAAAGGTGCAGTTGCTTACTTAAATTTAGCGGCTGAAGTGTTAAAGAAAAGTAAAGTAAAAAAAGGAATTAAAGCATGACCACAAAAAAACGCGGATTAGCTAAAGGTCGTGGTTTGGATGCCTTGCTTGGATCAATCCAGAAAGAAAAATTACAGATGGAAGCTCAAGGTTTAGATCATGGGCAATTAAAGCAGATTGATGTTCATTTGCTGAAACGTGGTGAATATCAACCGCGTCGTTTTATCCATGAACCCGATCTTCAAGAACTCGCTGCTTCTATTGAAAAACATGGGGTAATGCAACCCATTGTTATTCGTCCAATCGAGGATGAAAAATTCCCCTATGAAATTATTGCCGGTGAACGACGTTGGCGTGCTGCACAACTTGCAGGATTAACTGAAATTCCGGCAATTGTCCGTGACTTGACCGATCAGGTTGCCATTGCATTAGCCTTAATTGAAAACATTCAACGTCAAGACTTGAATCCAATTGATCAAGCCATGGCATTGCAACGTTTTCATGAAGAATTTGGTTTAAGTCATCAGGAGATTGCCGATACAGTCGGTAAGGCCCGTACGACAGTAAGTAATTTATTGCGTCTTTTGACTTTGGCTGAATCGGTCAAAGATTTCATGCAGCAAGGTCTGCTTGATATGGGGCATGCGCGCGCCATCTTAACTTTAAAAGCCAAAGATCAGCTGAAAGTTGCAGAGCATGTGATTGAAAAAAGTCTATCCGTGCGTCAAACCGAGCAACTGGTACGTGAGTTAAACACGCCTAAACAAGAAAAAGCCAAAGAGGATATTGCTCCCGATATCCAGCAGTTGACTCAGCGTTTAGCAGAACGTTTTAGTGCAGATGTAAAAATCGATCATAATAAGCAAGGCAAAGGAAAACTTGTTATTCAATATCATTCACTGGATGAATTAGATGGTATTTTGAATATTTGTTTCGCAGAATAATTTTTTATTGGTTTTCTTGGGGAAAAAAACATGTGGGAATTAGTCAAGGCAGGTGGGTGGCTTATGCTGCCCTTGGTCTTATGTTCGATTTTTACAGTAGCAATTACCATTGAGCGCTTTATTCGGTTAAAAAAATCGATGATTTTGCCCAAAGCATTGTTGCTGAATCACACTCAGACTGCCGATGCTGTCATACAACAATTACAGCAGGACAACGTATTGCAAAGTAGTACATTAGGACGCATCTTTACTGCTGGATATCAAAGTAAAAATAAAAATGAGCAGTATGCTCGCGCGCAGATGGAAACGACAGCCTCTCAAGAAATTGGCTATTTGGAAAAGAATATTAATTTTTTGGGCACACTTAGTGCAGTTGCGCCACTATTAGGCTTGTTGGGTACAGTTCTGGGGATTATTGAATCATTTTTGGTAATTGATTTGGGCACCAACAGCAACCCGACATTAATGATTCCGGGTATCTCAAAAGCATTGATCACAACTGCAGCAGGGATGTTTATTGCTATTCCTGCATTATTTGCTTATCGTTATTTTCAGCGTCTGGTGCAAGAGTATATTGCTGAACTTGAGCAACAATCGACCTTATTTCATGCAGCACTTTTCTATCAAAATTCTACAGATAAAGAACAAGATATGAGAAAAGCAGGTTAGGGTGGAAAATGAAATTCAAACGCGCACAAGTTGAAGATATTCATATTAATTTGACACCCATGATCGACTGCTTGCTGTTTATCTTGGTTTTTTTACTGCTATCCACTACATTTAACCAGTTTAGCCGTATGAATTTAACCTTGCCAGATGCGCAAGGTGTTCCGCCTAAGCAATATGATCATAAAGTTGAAGTAGTGGTTGATGCTTCAGGGCATTATTCAATTAACGGCCAATCGATTGACAGTAAAGATATTGCAGATTTAAATACTGCAATTAAACAGATTTCTAATGATCGCCGTGATTTAATGTTCGTGATTGCCGCGGATGCTAAAGCAACGCATCAGGATGTTATTCGGGTGATGGATGTCGCAGGTCAACTGGGTTTTGTTAATATCAACATTAGTACTAAAGTTCCGTCTAGAGGTTATTAGTGAAGCAAGATTTTAAAGTCTATCTACGTCTTTTGGGCTATTTGAAGCCTTTTTGGGGTGTGGCGATATTAGTTTTTATCGGTTTTGCAATTAGTGCAGCAACAGAAGTATCTATTGCAAAATTATTAGAAAAAATCATTACTGCAATCCAAAACAGAGATCAAGGCTTTACTTCTATATTTCCGTTCCTGGTTATTTTGCTGATGTTTTTCCGCGGAGTAGGTTCCTTTATTGGGGGCTATTTCACGGCAGTAATCTCGCGGAATTTAGTTTTTAATATCCGGCAGGAGGTTTTCGCTAAATTACTTAGACTTCCGTCTCAGTATTATTTAGATAATACCAGCGGACATATTACGGCTAAAATTATGTACAACGTGGAGCAGCTAACCGCTGCTTCATCTGAATCTCTGAAAACTATTGTGCAACAAGGTTTGATTACGATTGGATTGCTAGGCTATTTGTTATATAGCAATTGGCGACTCACCCTGATTATTCTGATTTTTGCTCCATTGATGGGTTTTTTGGTCCGTCAAGCATCAAAACGTATGCGTAAATTGTCTTTACAAGTTCAGGACACCATGGGTGATGTTAACCATGTGGTGCAAGAAACTGTAAATGGCAATTTAGTGGTCAAGGGTTTTGGTGGACAAGAGTATGAACAAACCCGTTTTAAAGATCATTCGCTTGAAAACTTAAAACGTGGTCTGAAAATGGTAGTGGTACAACAGCTCAATAGCCCTGTTGTACAATTTATTATGTCGATTGCTATGGGGCTTATTATCTGGATTGCATTACGACCAGAAATTTTGCGTGATACCAGTGCCGGTGAGTTTGTTGCTTACATCACAGCAGCGGGTATGTTAAGCAAACCAATCAAAGCATTAACCGATGTAAATGAAAAATTACAACGCGGTATGGCAGCAGCACATTCAGTTTTTGAATTACTCGATTTACCTGAAGAAAAAAATACAGGAACTTTAGCTCCTGCACTTAAAGGTAACATTCAATTCCAAAACGTGAATTTAATTTATTCCGATGGTCATCAAGCGATTCATGATTTTAACTTGAATGTTAAAGCCGGTGAAACGGTTGCATTGGTGGGGCGTTCAGGTGCAGGAAAAACATCTTTAGTGAATCTGCTGGTACGTTTTCAGGAAGCAAGTTCAGGCCATATTTATTTAGATCAGCATGATATTCAAGCGCTAGATATGAATACCTTGCGTACCCAAATTGCAATGGTGAATCAGCAAGTGGTGCTATTTAATCGAACTGTTCGTGAAAATATTGCCTATGGCCAGCTCGAAGGTGCATCCGATGAAGATATTATTGCAGCCGCTAAAGCTGCGTATGCGCATGATTTTATTATGGCTTTACCGCAAGGCTATGATACGCCATTAGGTGCACAAGGTTTGAACTTGTCAGGTGGACAACGTCAGCGTATTGCTATTGCGCGTGCTATTTTGAAAAATGCGCCCATCTTGATTCTTGATGAAGCGACTAGTGCCCTCGACAACGAATCAGAATATTATATTCAGCGTGCATTTGATACAGCAATGCAAGATCGCACCACCATTGTGATTGCGCATCGTTTATCGACCATTGAAAATGCTGACCTTATTGTGGTGATGGATAAAGGTACAATTGTTGAAAAAGGTACGCATGCGGAATTGATTGCCAAGCATGGCGCTTATTACCAATTACATCAGCGTAATTTTGAGGAAAATTGATTTATGTCAATTGCACAATTGATTCAGGATGCTTGGAATAAACAGGCCAAGTGGTTAATTGTGCTTAGACCTTTCTCATGGATCTATCGTGGTGGTTTTTTACTGAATAAGAAACTTTACCAACTGGGGATTAAAACCAGCTATCAAGCCCCAATCCCGGTGATGGTAATTGGCAATATTACCGTTGGGGGTAGTGGTAAAACGCCACTACTGATTCAGCTGGTAAATTATCTACAAAGTCAAAATGTTCGGGTGGGTGTGGTTAGCCGTGGTTATGGTGGAAAAGGTCCTTTTCCAGCCTATGTCGATTTGGAATCTATGCCAGAAATTGTCGGTGATGAACCCTGTTTGATTGTCCAGTCCACTGGGGTTCCCATGGTCGTAGGTTCAAACCGACAGCGCAGTATTGAATATTTGTTATCCAAGCATGATCTGGACTTAATTATTAGTGATGATGGTTTACAACATTTTGCTTTAGCGCGTCAGATTGAATGGATTGTGCTGGATCGGAATCGTGGCTTGGGTAATCAAAAGCTATTGCCTGAAGGGTATTTACGCGAGCCTCCAAACCGTTTAAACACAGGCACAGTTATTGAGCATGCCGCAGCGCCTACATCTGCTTTAAATATGCATTTAGAAGTGGCATCCCCATATTTGCTCAATGCTGAAGATAGTCCGTCCTTTAATCCCTCTGATAATTTTTATGCCGTGGTCGGGATTGGTTTTCCGCAGCGGTTTTATGAAACTTTAGCGTCTATTGGTATCCATCAATTTCAATGTCATGAATTTCCTGATCATTATGATTATGAAATTACTGATCTTCAATTTGAAGATACAAGTCCAATCATTACCACTGAAAAAGATGCAGTAAAACTTTTGCCTTTGCTAAAACAAAATCCAGATTTTAAACGGGAAATTTGGGTGGTTCCTGTTGAGGCTGTACTTTCGTCAGGCTGTTATGAAGTTTTACATCAGCAATTGCAGCAATTGGGTATTCAAATTTCTTAAGGTTGGTTGTTTATGAAACATATTGTTATTCCTGCCCGTTTTGCAAGTTCACGTTTACCGGGTAAGCCATTACTGGAAATTCATGGTCGTGCCATGATTTTACGGGTGGTGGACCAGGCAAAAAAAGTCGCGGGTTTTGATGATTTATGTGTTGCAACCGATGATGAGCGGATTGCTGAGGTTTGCCGTGCAGAAGGTGTGGATGTGGTGCTGACCAGTGCTGATCACCCATCAGGCACAGATCGTTTAAGCGAGGTTGCTCGAATTAAAGGCTGGGCGAGTGAAGACATTATTGTCAATGTACAAGGTGATGAACCCTTGCTTCCGGCACAATTGGTGCAACAGGTTGCCCAATTGTTGGAATCACAACCTGAATCTTCTATGTCTACCTTGTGTGAGCCGATTCATAGTCTAGACGAATTTAATCGTGACAGTATTGTTAAAGTAGTGATGTCTAAATACAGCCAGGCTTTGTATTTCAGTCGTGCGACAATTCCGTATGATCGTGATGGTGCGAAGCAGGACCTTCAAGAATTACATCAGCAAGCTTACCGGCATTTGGGTTTATATGCATATCGGGTGAATTTGCTGCAAGAATATGTCTCTTGGGAGATGGGTGTGCTGGAAAAACTGGAAAGCCTGGAACAATTGCGGGTGCTTGAAAATGGTCATCGTATTGCGATTGCGGTTGCAGAAGCTAATTTGCCACCTGGGGTGGATACGCAAGCGGATTTAGATCGTCTTAATGAAATGGATGTTTCCTGCTTTGAGTAAGAGTTGGGATGAGGTTGGGCTTTAATTCAATGCAAAATGATGTAGTTGCACAAGTTTATCCTTGGCAAAAAACCGTTTGGGATACGCTGACAGGGCGTTTCCCGAAAATTGCACATGGCTTGCTTTTTTATGGCAAAAAAGGCTGTGGTAAAGAAGCCTTTGCGCAATATTTTTTGGCCTGGGTGTTGTGTTCTAATCGCCATGCAAACAATGCACCTTGTGGGGAATGTGGTAGTTGCTTGTGGCTGAAATCAGATACCCATCCGAACTATGTGCACATCAGTACAGATGAAGAAAATAAAAAGCAAAACGCCAAAATTAAAATCGAAAAAATTCGTGACTTATTGCCCTTTGTACAACAAACGGTAGATGGTTGGAGGGTGATTGTGATTGAGCCGGCAGAAGCTTTAAATATGGCTTCTGCGAATGCATTATTAAAAACGCTGGAAGAACCCGGAGATCGTGTTGTCATTATTTTACTGGCCGATCATTATCTGAAACTTCCCGCGACTATTCGTAGCCGCTTACAACATTTCGCTTTGGATCGGATGTCGGAAGTTCAAGCAGATGAGTATTTGTCTCAGCAGTTACCTGATTTGAATCAAACACAAAAACAACTATTGCTGAATCTGTCCAATCAAATGCCTTTGCAGGCCATGCAATTGGCACAAGCCGAATGGCTAAACAAACGACAAGAATTTGTAAACGATTGGCTGAAATTGGTCAGTCAAAAAAATATGCCGATGGCAATTGCGACCAAGTGGAACAAAGCCCTCAGTTTTAGTGACTTTACGCACATGTTTGAATACTTGTTGTCCGATTTAATTTGTGTCAAGCTCAATCAGCAGGTTAAAAATCCAGATTTGGATTTAAGTGAATTATCAGAAAAATATTCATTGGAATTTTTATTTACCATTTATTCCGATTTGCAACAATCTAAACAGTTTATCGAGCAAAACGTACAAGCTAATTTGGTACTTGATCAATTGTGTATAAAACTAATGAACATCTAAATATTTAAAGGGGAAGATGATGCAACCACGTATGGGCGGTATTATTCAGGCGAATATCCCAGATAAAGACACCTTATATGCCAGTTATATGCCTTTTGTTGCCGGTGGTGGATTATTTATTCCGACTACACAGCCGGTAAAACTTGGGGAAGAAGTGTTTGTACTTGCAACCTTGCCTGAACAGTCACAAAAAATTCCTTTAACCGGTAAAGTCATCTGGATTTCACAAAAGCAGAACGGCATCAAGTTACAAGGCTTTGGTATGCAACTGAGTGGTGAAAAAGGTGTTTATTACAAATCAGAAGCCGAAAAGTTGCTTGTAGGTATTAAGTCTGAAGGGCGAACTAGTTACACTATGTAGCTGTTTAAACGATTTAGGATCTCACCGTGTTTGTAGATACTCACTGCCATTTAACCTTGCTGGATTTAACACCTTATGGTGGTGATTTAGATCTGGCATTAGCACAGGCGCGTGAAGCGGGTGTATCCAAGTTCATGAGTATCTCGGTTAATCTGGATGACCATATCGAGCTTACTACAATTGCCGCACGTCATACTGATGTCGGATACAGTGTCGGAGTTCATCCCTGTGAAGATCCTGAGACCATGGCGCGTGCGACCACAGACTATTTAATTGAACTGGCTCAGCCTGAAAAAGTGTGGGCGATTGGTGAGACAGGTCTGGATTATTTTCATAGTACTGATTTCATTGCTGAACAAAAACAATGTTTTGCCCGTCATATTCATGCCTCTCAGGCAGTCAAAAAACCTGTAGTAGTGCATACCCGCTCAGCCAAGCATGATACGGTGGATATCATTCGCGCTGAAAAGTCGACTCATGGCATTCTGCACTGTTTTACCGAAGATTGGGAAACTGCAAAGGCGGTGCTGGATTGTGGTTATTACGTGTCATTTTCTGGAATTGTTTCTTTTAAAAATGCGCAAGATTTACGTGATGTTGCGAAGCAAGTTCCATTGGATCGCGTACTGATTGAGACAGATAGTCCTTACTTGGCACCAATGCCCTATAGAGGAAAGTCTAATGAACCAAAATACGTTCCCTATGTAGCCAAAGCCTTAAGTGATGTATATGATAAGTCAGTTGAGGAAATTGCTTTCATTACCATGCAAAATTTTGAAAACCTTCTCAATTTAAAGTAAATAATTCGAATTGATACAAGCGCATAAAGAGAGTTACAGGGTGAAGATGGATCGTCAGGCTCAGTTTCGAGCGAGAGAAGCGTTAATTTTTCAGGTTGCAGAGCAACTGTTATTAGAAAATGGCGAATCAGGGATGACGCTTGATGCGTTGGCAGCAGAACTCGATCTAGCGAAAGGGACTCTATATAAACATTTCCAAAGTAAAGATGAACTCTATATGCTTCTTATTATTCGTAATGAGAAGATGTTGCTTGAGATGATTAGAGATGTGGAAAAAGCTTTTCCAGAGCATTTGGCTTTCTTTATGTTGCATCATTTACATCATCCGGAACGTACAGTGCTGTTCCATCAAATTGAAGAACGTCTTTCTACTACAGGTGTAGGAATTCATCATTTATTCAGCGAGCTGTATCAGGTGAGAAAACAGCGCTTACGGATTATTTTTCGTATGACTGAAAGCTATCTGGAAAGCATTCAAAGTAGCATGTCGGTGCGTGATTATTTGGCCTCTATTTGGGCTTTAACCCATGGTGCAGCAGCAATCCTGAATTCTAGTTTTTATCAGCGTTATTTGGGTTCACGCGATACATTGCGTGTAGCTTATATTGACCAGGCATTGGCGATGCCAAAACAAATCCGTTCTACGGAACAATTTGCCTAAAGGTCTGCCATGAAGCATACAGCATCATCAATTCGCGGTTTTACCCTTATAGAGTTGATGGTGGTAATTGTGATTATGGCAATCATGGCATCTTTAATTCTTACCAATATTAACGGGGTAGATCAGCGTAAAGCCATGCAGGCACGTGAAGTGTTTATTATGGATTTACGCAGAATTAATCGTGAGGCGAATGATCAGGCACGCATTTTTGCCCTTGATGTTCAAACTGCAACAGATATATCGCCATTTCATTATAGTGTGGTTGAATATCTAGTTCCATCTCTTCAAGCTACACAAAATTCAGTCCTCAATCAAAATAAAAAATGGCAAGACTATTCAGAATTTGAAAAGCGTGCTTTGCCCGATCATGTTTCCTTCAATGTACAATCTCTCGATCATCGCTATGAAAATGCCAATAATGATGATTTGCTGAATGCAAATGCACCAAAGTTACTTTGGCTAGGCAATGGTGAAGCGAAACCGGTACGGATTCAATTTTATTTCGAGCAACGTCCGATTGGTGAAGAAATCGAGATTGATCATTTAGGTAAAATCAATGAAAGCTAGATACTTTAAGTATAGCTCTTCGTCGTCTTGCGCAGCGGTGAAACAGCGTTTCACTTATCGCTACTCCTCAAGCACAGCTTTCGGACTTTCTTGCGAGGTAATACCTCTGAGGTCGAGTATTACTCGACTTAATCGTGTGTACTCAGAAGATGGTTCTTCCTCTTGCGCTCGGACGAAACGTTGTTTTGTTAATCCTCGCTCAGGTTTTACCCTATTGGAAGTGATGGTGGCTTTAGCCATTTTCGCGACAGCAGCAATCGCTTTCACCAAAGTGGCGATGCAATACACTCAGGCAACTTCGAATGCCATTTTAAGAACCAAAGCGCAGTTTGTTGCTTTAAATGAAGTTGCCGTGATGGAAATTAACCAAGAGTGGTTGCAAGGAACACAATCCAAACAGATTACGCAGCAGGGGGAAACCTGGCAAATTGATAAATCTGCACAATCGACGATTAGTCCGAATGTGCAGCGTATTGAAGTGCAGGTGAGTTTGTTTAATGCTGAATCAGGTAAAGTTGAGTCGGGCATTACCAATTTGGTTTTCTTTAACTATAAGGCCAAAGTTTGATGCAATCGAAAAATAAAAAAAAACCAACTCTAGACTCTCCCAAAGGTTGCTGGTCTTGCGCTCGGACGAAACGTTGTTTCGTTAATCCTCGCTCAGGATTTACCTTGGTTGAATTATTGGTGGCGATTGCCATATTTGCAGTGCTTTCGGCATTAGGCTGGAAAGTTTTTGATTATCTAGTCAAGGTCAAAGAGCGTAATACTGAACATGAAGTGAATTTGGGACAGTTGCAAGAAGCCTATCAACAAATTTTGCGTGATACGGTTCAGGCCGTGCCACTAAGCGCGAATATCAATAAAAATATTCAGCCTGCTTTAGTTTTGCAAAATGGGCGCTTTAATTTTAGTAAAACAGGGGTGACTGATCCTTTACAACAAGGTATTTCCGCGGATGAACGTGTGGAGTATCAGTATCGTGCAGATGAAAAAAAACTGTATCGTTTAAAATATCGTAATTTAAACAGTAGCGGACGCGATCAACCTGAATCCAGCGTGTTGTTAAGCGATGTAGGTCAGTTTGAAATTGTGGTGCTGAATCCGAATGAGTCAAGCTCATGGCCGGAGGGCCAAGTGGATTTAAATGATGCTACGCAAAAACAGATACTACCCAAAGGGGTTAAAATTAAATTAATAGTGAAAGATGTTGCTTATGAATGGATTTTTAGTTTGTTAAATACCGACTACTTAAAACCGCAGAACAATAATCAAAATAACAATTCAAATAATCCAACATAACCAAGCTTAAAGAGATTGAACATGAAGCAGCAACAGGGTATTGCCTTAATTACGATCTTGGTCATGGTCGCATTAGCAACAATTCTTGCTGCAACTATTGCCAAACGTCAGGCCAATACTGCTGAAAATACGGCATATTTGATGCGTCAAAATCAATCTTTACTGTATGCCAAAAGTGCAGAAGCCTTTTTTTCAGAGCTGTTGGTGGATGATGCGAAAAATGCAGGAGATATTGATCATCTGCAAGAAAATTGGGCCAAACCGATGCCAGCTTTTCCAGTGGAAGATGGCTTTGTATCGGGAACTTTGCAGGATGAATCAGGTAAATTTAATTTAAATAGCTTGGTCAATAATGACGGTGCAGCGAATCCTCAGGCAAAAGTTTGGTTTGAAAAGCTGTTAATCCGTGTGGGTTTGCCAGAAAAATTGAGCGAGGCAGTGATTGATTGGCAAGATGCTGATGATGAAACCATTGGTGCGATGGGGGCAGAGGCCAGCTACTATCAAGGTTTGCCACAAGGTTATTTACCGTCAAACAGTAAATTTCATAGTGTTGAAGAACTTAAATTAGTCCGTGGCTTTGAAGGTCAAAAATATCTGCAAATTGCGGATTATGTCAGTGCTGCACCTACATCCGATACTAAGGTCAATATAAATACCGCGCCAGCGATGGTACTTGCGAGTCTTGATCCCAAGTTGGATGTCAATGCGGTTGAACAGGTCTTGCAGCAACGCCAGGCAAAGTTAGAGCATTTTTCAAATATTAGTGATCTTTGGGCAATTGAGCCTTTCACCCAGGTTAATGCTGATGTCCGAAATGAAGTGAATAATTTGCTGGGTGTACAATCCAGCTATTTCAAAGCCAAGATTGAAGTGCTGTTAAGCGAGCGTAAACGTCAGTTCAGTAGTGATTTGGTGCGTAAAGATAAAACGGTATATGTAGCGTATCGCAGTATGGCACCATTTTAAGGATATAAGCCAACACGCTGAAATATAAGGTATCTAATTCTTTGTTTTGCTAAGATATGTTTTGTCAATAGTGTTGAACAGTAAAAGTAATGTCCAGTCTTTCACTTTTGCTTTATAATCAAATTCAATTCACATATTTTTGATTACATCACGGCACATGTTAATTCGTAAGTTATTTAAGTTTGAAAATGCTCATATTGTGCGAAATTGCACATCGGATCGCTGTAAGCGTTCGATTCATGGTCATAGTTATAAAATTGAATTATTGCTTAAAGCTTCGAAGCTTGATCATGGTCAAATGGTGTACGACTTCGGGTTGTTGAAGGGCGTAATCAAGGACATCTTTGACAGTTTTGATCATGCCATTTGTTTTTGGCAGCATGATGATGCTGAATATATTGAAGCTTGCAAAAAATTTAGTGCACGTTGGGTAGCTTTACCCGTTTCTCCTTCGGCAGAACAATTTTCACGTATTTTCTTCTACTTGGCGCAACAGGTGCTTGCGTCTACTGAAACCCAAAACGGGGAAGGTGATGTAGAAGTTTACTCTGTAATAGTGCATGAAACAGATACAGGTTATGCACAAAGTTTTGTAGAAGATATTGAAAATGAGCAAATGGGTGTGCTGAGTCTTGAACAAATTGTGTTCTCTGAACAAGTTCAAATTGAATGGACCGACCCGAATATGTATGAAAAATTACAACAAGGAATTAAATTCCAAAACCCGAGTGTTGATCTTCAGGTACATATCTAAAGATCATTGAATTACGTGATAGGTTTTCAAAAAAGGATTAGGAAGCAGTTATGTCTTTAACGGAACAACAGCAAGCTCAACTAAATAAAATTCAGTTAGATGCGAGTTGGAAAGGGGTTTTAAGTGATTTTTTGCTTAGCCCAAAAATGGATGAGTTAAGGCAGTTTCTGATTGCTGAAAAACACGCAGATAAAGTGATCTATCCCCCGAGTTCGCTAATTTTTAATGCCTTAAATACAACCCCATTACATCATGTGAAAGTCGTTATTTTAGGTCAAGATCCTTATCATGGACCAAATCAGGCGCATGGATTAAGCTTTTCTGTGCAAAAGGGACTTGCATTACCGCCTTCTTTACGTAATATCTTTCATGAGTTGAATACCGATCTGGGTGTTCCTGTTTCGAAACACGGTGATTTAACACGTTGGGCGGAACAAGGGGTTTTATTGCTGAATGCAGTTTTAACTGTTGAAGCAGGTCAGCCAACTTCGCATCAAAAACAGGGGTGGGAAGATTTCACCGATCATGTTATTGATGTATTAAATGAGCAGTGTGAGCATATTGTTTTTATCCTGTGGGGGGCATATGCGCAACGTAAAGGTCAGCGGATCGACCCGAATAAACACCTTATTTTAAAAGCTGCACATCCTTCACCACTTGCAGCAAACCGCGGTGGTTTTTTTGGCTGTAAAGTATTTTCAAAAGCAAATAATTACCTGAAACAAAATGGCATTGAGCCGATAAATTGGCAGCTGGACGCATGACAAAATCTCCTGAATTAAAAAACTATCATTCTGATCTTATTGTAGAAGAAGCAAGAAATGGCTGGCGCATTGTTCGTCTGAACCGTCCGAAATCTCTGCATGCTTTGGATGAGTCTATCGTTACCGCACTATTGGAAGTGTTCCAAGATTTTCACCATGATGAGGCTGTTAAAGCCATTTGGTTGGATTCAACCACGCCGAAAGCATTCTGTGCGGGTGGAGATGTGCGTAAACTTCGTCAATTGGTAATAAATGATGAAGTTGAGATAGCAAATAAATTCTTTGAACAAGAATATGCATTAGATTTATTGCTGCATAACTATGCTAAGCCTGTTCTGGTTTGGGGTGAAGGTTATGTGATGGGTGGGGGGCTTGGTTTATTCATGGCTGCACCCTTCCGTTTGGTCACGCCTTATTCACGTTTAGCCATGCCTGAAATTAACATTGGTTTGTATCCGGATGTTGGTGGTACTCGTTTCTTGGCGGATCGCGGAGCTATTGGTCTATTTACCGGTCTAACTGGTTCGATTATGACCGCAGCAGGAGCCTATGGTATTGGTTGGGCGACCCATATTTGTGATGCTCAGCGTGATAACGTACTTGAAAAAGTAATCAGTATTAATTGGGGGCACTACCCGGCCGGTGATTTTCGCGCCATTGATGACACGTTAAATGGGATGCACCGTCCAGTGGGTCCAGGGCCATTGCAAAACTCACTAGATGTGATTCACAGTGTTTGTCGTGGCGTAAACTTCGAACACGATTATGAATCTATTATTGGGCTGAGTGATGCGCGTAGTGACTGGTTGCGTCAAGCCAGTGAGAACTTGCAGAAAGGTTCACCTACAACCGCAGCTTTAACTTGGCTATTGTGGCAGTGGGGTAAGCAGGTTCATTCATGGAATGAAGTATTTGAACTTGAAACTCAAATTTCTGACTGGAAAATTCGTCATGCCGATTTCGTAGAAGGGGTGCGTGCACGTTTGGTGGATAAAGACTTATCTCCAGAATGGAAAAAAGGAACGGACTTTTCACTGAAAGCAATTTTGGCTGATTGTCCACCTGTGACCAAAAATGAAAGCTGGAATAATTTGTTGAAACACTATGGTGTGATCGGTTAACAATGACGGATGCAACACCATTGTCAGACGAGTACTGGATGCAGTTTGCCTACCAGCAAGCTGCTATTGCAGCTTCAAAACAGGAGATTCCTGTCGGTGCGATTATTGTCAGTCAAAATCAAATTATTGGTGCAGGCTATAATACGCCCATTTCTTTAAATGACCCCACTGCCCATGCTGAAGTTCAGGCATTGCGCCAAGCTTGTGCTCATCTGCAGAATTACCGACTTCCAGAAGACTCGGTTCTGTATGTCACTTTAGAGCCTTGTACCATGTGTGTCGGGGCTTTGATTCATGCACGAATCTCCAAAGTAGTGTTTGGTGCAACTGAACCAAAAGCAGGTTCACTGATTAGTGCGAGAAAGTTATTTGAAACAGGTTATTATAATCATCAGTTTGACATTGAGGCTGGATGTTTGAATGAGCAATGTTCCAAGCAACTCAGTGATTTTTTTAAGATGCGCCGTGAGCAAAAACGACTGCAGAGATTACAAGAAAAATCCCTAAATGATCAGAATCATTAATTCAAATCATGTAAAATAAAATGACAATAAGTATTGTCAATTAAAATTTAGGATAAGTCATGAATTCCATTCAGATAAAAAAAGAATTTAACGCACCCATCGGTCAGGTTTTTGATTTGTTATCAAAACATTCAACTTATAATATAGCCTTTGCACCGATTCAGGTAGAACGAATTAAAGACTCTGCAGATCCTGAACGTCCAGATGGTATTGGTTCAGTACGCCGTATGGGTTTTGGCCCCATAAAACCGCTGCAAGAACAAATTACCTTGCTGGAACCTAATGCGCGCATCGAATATCAGATTATTAAAAATCCTTTAGTGAAACATCATTTAGGGATTATTGAGTTTGAAGCAAAAGATGCTGACAAAACTTTAGTAACTTACACTATTGAATTGCAGGCACGCGCACCCTTTGTGAGTAAATTAATCCTTGCACAGCTTAAATCTGCGATTAAACTAGGTTTTTCGAAACTCGCTAAAACTGTATAGCATAAAGTGGAAAATTAATGACAGTTCAAATTATTACTATCGATGGTCCAAGTGGTTCTGGAAAGGGCACACTTGCGGCTAAACTGGCAGCGCACTATCAATTTCATTTACTGGATTCTGGTGCTTTATATCGTTTGCTGGGGCTGTCATTACATCAACAAGAATTGTTGGGTTGTCTGGATTCAGCGCTTGAGCAGGGCATAAAAATTGCAACAAATTTAGACATAAAATTTGTTACAACTGCAGCCAGTATTCAGGTTCAACTTGAGGGTGAAGATGTGACTCAAACCATTCGTACAGAACGGGTGGGTGAATTTGCTTCAAAAGTTGCTGCAATTCCTGAACTTAGAGTGGCACTTTTTGAACGTCAGCGTGCTTTTGCACAGGAACCGGGCTTGGTTGCAGATGGTCGTGACATGGCGACTTCTATTTTTCCGGAAGCCCAAGCCAAGATTTACCTGACTGCTTCGGCTGAATCCCGAGCGGCACGACGTGTAAAGCAGTTGCAGGGTATGGGGCTAGATGTTAAAATAAGCGACATTTTAGCTAATATACAAGCTCGAGACAAACGGGATATGGAGCGCACGGTCGCTCCACTCAAGCCAGCAGCAGATGCTTATATCATCGATAGTTCAGAATTGGGCATAGATGAGGTATTCAAGTTGATGACCAATTTTGTCGAAAAGCAATTAGCCATTTAAAGAATTTTCAGCCAAAGCATAGCTAGATCAGTTTATTACGGACTATGTGGAAGCTTTATTAAACCGGCCTTGTCTGATCCAAGACCGCTGACTTTATCAGGTATATCATGACCGAATCTTTTGCAGCCCTCTTTGAAGAAAGCGAATTAAACCTCAACGTTGAAAAGGGTGCTGTCATCCAAGGCGTTGTCGTAAGCATCGACTCTGACTGGGTAACAGTTGACACTGGCCTTAAATCAGAAGGTATTGTTGACCGCGCTGAATTCTTAAACGACCAACGTGAACTTGAAGTTCAAGTTGGTGATACTGTTGATGTTGTTGTTGAAGCTCTTGACAACGGTATGGGTCAAACAGTTTTATCACGTGAAAAAGCAAAACGTGCTGAAACTTGGACTAAACTTGAAAAAATCTTTGAAGACGGCGAAATCGTTACTGGTGTTATCTCTGGTAAAGTTAAAGGCGGTTTCACAGTGGACATCGGTCCAGTACGTGCGTTCTTACCAGGTTCTTTGGTAGACACTCGTCCTATCCGTGACACAACTCACCTTGAAGGTAAAGAGTTAGAATTCAAAGTAATCAAACTTGATGCTAAACGTAATAACGTTGTTGTATCTCGTCGTGCTGTGATGGAAGCTGAATCTTCAGCTGACCGTGAAGCTCTTCTTGCTCAGCTTGAAGAAGGCCAAACAGTTACTGGTACGATTAAAAATCTTACTGATTACGGCGCATTCGTTGACCTTGGCGGTATTGATGGTCTTCTTCACATCACTGATATGGCTTGGAAACGCATCAAGCATCCTTCAGAAGTTGTGGAAGTGGGTCAAGAAGTTACTGTTAAAGTACTTAAATTTGACCGTGAACGTAACCGCGTATCTTTAGGCCTTAAACAATTAGGCGAAGATCCATGGTTAGCGATCATGAACCGTTACCCTAAAGGTTCAATCGTTAAAGCGCGCGTAACTAACCTGACTGATTACGGTTGTTTCGCTGAAATCGCTGAAGGCGTTGAAGGTTTAGTACACGTTTCAGAAATGGATCACACTAACAAAAACATCCACCCATCTAAAGTTGTTCAGATTGGCGACGAAGTTGATGTTATGGTTCTTGAAGTTGATGAAGAACGTCGTCGTATTTCTCTTGGTATTAAACAAACTCGTGCTAACCCATGGGAAGAGTTTGCTAAAGACCACGACAAAGGCGAAAAAGTATCAGGTACGATTAAATCAATCACTGATTTCGGTATCTTCATCGGTTTACCAGGTGGTATCGACGGTCTAGTTCACTTGTCTGATATTTCTTGGAACGAACAAGGCGAAGAAGCGATTCGTCGTTACAAGAAAGGTGACACTGTTGAAGCGGTTATCTTGTCTGTAGATGCTGAAGGCAACCGTATCAGCCTTGGTATCAAACAAATGAACAATGATCCGTTCAATGATTTCTTGGCAACTAACGAACGCGGTGCTTTGGTTAAAGGTACTGTGACCGCTGTTGACGCTAAAGGCGCAACTGTTAAGTTAGCTGACGAAGTTGAAGCGTCTCTTAAAGCTTCTGAAATCAACCGCGATCGCGTTGAAGATGCAACTAAATTCTTGGAAGTTGGTCAAGAAGTTGAAGCTAAAATCATCAACGTAGATCGTAAATCACGCTCTATCAACTTGTCTATCAAAGCGAAAGACGAAGCTGAAGAGAAAGAAGCAGTTGCTAACTTGAAAACAGCAACAACTTCTACAGAAAATGGTCCTAAGACTATTGGTGATTTGATCAAAGCTCAAATGGGCAACTAAGTAGGCGTTAAAATGTATTGTTAATGTAAATTAATTAATACTTTTTACACAAATACTGTAAACGGTAGCGTAGTATTAACTTATTGCGCTACCGTTTTGTATTTAAACACGTTATTATCGGATCATCTACAAAGTAGCTTGATAATTAAAGAGGTCGCAGATGACTACGGAAGCACTGAATAAGTCTGACTTAATAGAGCGAATTTCCCTTAAAAATCCACACTTAGCAGAACCTTTGGTCGAAGAAGCTGTTAAAATTATGATTGATCAAATGATAGCTGCTCTATCATCAGATAATCGTATTGAGATTCGTGGTTTTGGTAGTTTTGCTTTGCATCACCGTGATCCACGTGTGGGGCGTAATCCTAAAACAGGAAAGTCTGTTGAAGTGGCTGCAAAAGCAGTTCCTCACTTTAAACCGGGTAAGGCGTTGCGTGATGCAGTAAACGAATCTGCTCAGTAAGAAAAATTCCAAAAGGGGTATCTATGCGTTACGTATTGGTCGCTTTGCTTATTGTACTGTTTGGCTATTCACTGGCTTTAGTTTTACAAAATGGTACTGAACTAAGTGTAGATCTGCTATTTACTCAAGTTCCTGCTATGCGTTTAGGCTTATTGTTATTACTTACTTTGGCTTTGGGTGTGGTGTTGGGTTTATTGTTAGGTGTGCAAATCTTCCGAGTATTTCAAAATAGTTGGGAAATTAAACGATTGCGTAAAGACATTGAATATCTCCGGAAAGAGCAAATTCAAACTGCCCAATTGGCTGCTGCTGAAGCTGCAGCTCATACTAGGCATGAAAAAACTGTATTAGATATTACCAACGAAAATAAAAGCCCATTATAATGGGCTTTCTTTTTGTCTGACCGAAGGTAAATTCTCTTGAGTATCATTGTTGCACTGGATGCTAAAAGCCAATATGACGCGTTAACCATTGCAGAGCAATTAGACCCTGCTTTATGTCGAGTAAAAGTTGGTAAAGAGTTATTTACCCATGAAGGTCCAAGTGTAGTTAAGGCACTGCACGAAAAAGGCTTTGAGGTTTTCTTGGATTTAAAATTCCATGATATTCCAAATACGACTGCACAAGCCGTATGCGCAGCAGCAGATCTTGGTGTGTGGATGGTGAACGTACACGCATCAGGTGGTCGTAAGATGATGGAGACCTGTGTAGAGCGTTTAAAAGTGGGTAATTATAATACTCAACTTATTGCTGTGACTGTGTTGACTTCAATGGGTCGTGAGGACTTAAAAGATATCGGTTTGGATATTGAACCATCTGAACAAGTAAAACGTCTTGCTAAGCTTACTCAAGACAGTGGTCTGGATGGTGTGGTCTGTTCAGCTCAAGAAGCAAAGATGCTCCGTGAGACATTAGGTCAGGATTTTGCTTTAGTGACACCGGGTATTCGCCCAGCGGGTTCTAATGCAGATGATCAAAAACGTATTGTGACACCAAAACAGGCGATGCTGGATGGTTCAACGCATTTGGTGATTGGTCGCCCAATTACTCAATCAGAAAACCCAAGTCAAACCTTGCGTGATATTTTGGCGACGTTGTAATTCTGCCAATACGATAAAAAGCCTTTCAAGTGAAAGGCTTTTTTATACATTAAAAAAGTGAAAATAACAATTAAAGGAAAAATGATGACTACATCTGAACATTCACCAGAAATAGTACAGAATGACATGATTTAAAATGTTCAACAGCTTCAACAACAAGAACAGCAGCAACAGCAGACAGGTTCGGTAGATTGGACATCAGGGGTTGATGTTATTGGTCTAGCATCTGATGTAATTAGTCTTGCTTCGGATGTCATTGAAACGATGCATTGGGTAATATTGATTTGAGTTTGTAGGTGCTTAATTAATATACAATCTTCCTAAATCTCCCTTTCATAAAGGAGGAATTTCTCCTTCCTGTGCAAGTTTTAAAGTAATGCTTTGAAACACAGCGTAAGAAGAGGGAAGGAGTTTTAAATCGCCGCCAATACACTGACCACTACAGGTGCCAATACTGATAAAATAAAACCACTGACCATAGCGTGTGGGATAAACTCCTTGCCACAGGCTTGTTTGACCATAGGTAGAGTGACATCCATAGCAGTTGCTGCAGCGGATGAAATGGCTGACCGAGGATAGCGCCAGCCAATGCTATACATCAAGAGAATCGCAATAATTTCTCTGAATAAATCATTCATCAGTGCAATGCTACCAAGCTTGGCATTTTTTAATTCAGTTACCACAATACCTGTCATGGAATAAAAACCATAACCCTGTGACAGCATAATCAGGTCTTTGAGGCTAATGTCTTTCACAATTGCTGCGGTAAAAAAGGCACCTGCTAATGAACCAACAATACAACCTATGGGTACAAGCATAATTCTCCAGTTCAGCCATGAACGGTCGAGCGGAGAATAGGCTAAATCCAAACCAATCAAGAACATGAAGATGAGCAGTAAATTCCATGTACTCACATGCAAGCTATAATCAAAATGATTAAAAATTTCGGCCAGTCCGTAACCTAATGCGAGTGCAATAAAAGCATAACTAATATTAAGCAGCGATTTAACCAATAGTGCTGCGGATACTTTACCTCGTGTGGGTTGATAGCCAATACTTTTAAACAAGATATAGCAGCAGAGAAAAGCACCCAGTGATGTTGCAATCGAGAGGATGAGTGCATGAGATAAAATCTGTAGGGGGCTGCTTATACTGTGTAATGTTTGAGAAAATTCAATCGCGATGGCAATGAGTAGAATATAAGTAAAATAAGGTAGAACTTTAAAAGCTAAGCTTTCTAGCCATTTCGGAAGTTTACGGGCAAGAACGAAGCCAAAGAATAAACAGATAAGAAGTTGGATGATCAACCAAAGCGATTGCATACAAAAAGTCGGCAGGTGAAAAGACACCTGCTTATTATGACCATTAAGTATTTAGGCTGCACGACTTCCAGGTGTTTTATTTAGCAACCGGTAATCTGCGGGATTAAGTTTTTTGGTTTTTAACCAATATTTCCAGGTATAGGTGGGCCAAAGCGCAAAGTTTTTACCTCCATCTTGCTGATACCAACTGACACATCCAGATTGCCATATAGTTCCATTAAGAAGGCTTTGTACCTCTACATTAAATTGATTTTGCACTTGATCTTTCACTACAATGGCATGGCTATGGGGCTGTTTGACTAACTGAATCATTTGTAAGATGTAATTGACCTGTGACTCAATCATAAAGATGACAGAGTTGTGCGCCAAAACTGTATTGGGTCCTAAAAGTTGGAATAAATTTGGAAAATGTTTGGTGCAAATCCCATAAAAACTTTCTGCGCCCTCATGCCAAGCTTCTCGTAAATCGAGTCCATTTTCTCCGGTGCATTTAAATGATTTTAAATAAATTCGGGGATCAGTGATAAAGCCCGTACCGTAAATCAGACAATCAATCTGACGTTCTTTACCATCTTTGCTAATAATACTGTTAGGAGTTAGTTCTTGAATGTCATCGGTAACGAGTTCGACGTTGCGTCTATTGAAGGTTGGATAGTACTTATTAGAAACTAAAATACGCTTACAGCCCATAATATAATCAGGCGTGAGCTTTTGAACCAGGTTTTTATCTTTCACTTGGTATTTAATATAGGCTTCTGCGAGTTTTTGGGTGTATTTCATCACGGTTGGTTTAACTATGGGAATTACACGCGATTCATTTGACCAATAGAGACGTGTGCGGTGCAGTTTTCTAAACCAATCAAACTTATCAAACAGCTTTTTTTCCAAACTTGAATAATTACGTTCATCTCGTGGAATGACCCAGGCTGCGGTACGTTGAAACACATACAGTTGCTTTACTTTGGAGACAATTTCAGGAATATATTGAATGGCGCTACCACCCGTACCGAGGGATGCAACATTTTTATTGCTGAGGTCATATTGATGATCCCATTGCGATGAATGAAAAACTTTACCCTGAAACTTTTCAATACCCTTGATGTGTGGAATTTGCGGAACATGTAAAGGGCCAGATGCGAAAACAACAAATTGAGCCATCAGGATTGTGTCATTATTTAATGTCAGCTTCCAGTCACAACTTTGTTGATTGTATTCAGCAGCCATAACCTCGCAGTTAAAATGGCAGTATTTTTTCAAATCATAACCGCTCATTAAGCTTTGAATATAGGCAAAAATTTCAGGTGCTTCGGCATAGCGCTTCGACCAATCACTTTTGGGGGCAAAAGAAAGTGAATACATATGGGATTGCACATCACAGGCTGCACCCGGGTATTGATTCTCACGCCAAGTCCCACCAATATCATTGGCCTTTTCTAAAATGACAAAATCTTGAATATTATTTTGTAATAAACGAATAGCCATCGCCAAGCCGCCAAATCCTGCTCCAATAACGGCAACTTGAGTTTGTTGTGGTAGTTGTCTGCTTTGAGTCGCATCACACATTTTTTATTTGCCTTATAGGTCTATTTTTATATAGCTTAAATGAATAGGTAAATCCGCAACATGATAGGTATGACAAAAAAATTGATAGATTCGGCAATTTGCAAAAGTGAAATTTTATAGTAAAAACTGTCATATTCTTTTAATTTGACAATGTTATGAAACGATCAATTCTTGGCTTGATGTATTTAATTCAAGGCATGCGTAAAGCTGGGGTTGCAGTCGATCAAAAACTTCAAAGTATTGGTCTGCGTGCTGACGCATTGGATCCAAGTTCAATTATTCATCCAAGTTTGGAGTGGGACGTCTTAAAAGTCATCGGGCAAGATGTTGCGCCCGAAAAAGGATTATTTATTGGGCAGCATTATGCACTTGCTGGTTATGGCCCTTTACTGATGCTGTTGGTGACCAGTGATAATGTACGTATAGCTTTAGAGCAAGGTATTTTGTATCAATCTTTAACTCATTTAACTGGGGCTTTAAGCTTGAAATATACAGAGCATAAAGTTGCTTTGTGTTATGAGCCGCATGATTTAAATAGTGATCTGGGTTTACTGCGGGCGCAATGTGAAATTTCAGGGACCTATAAATTTATTCAAGATCTTTATAAAATGATGGGATTGAGCATTCCTCAAATTCATATTGATTTGCCATTTTCACAACCAGAAAATCAAGAGTCCTTAAAAAACTATTATGATTACTACGGTCTAGAGTTAGGGTTTGGTTCGAAGTGTGCAGAATTCTGGTTCGATAATGCCGTACTGAATGTTCCGATTCCATCCGCAGATAAAATGACTTTTAAAATCTATGAAAGTAAATGTATAGCGGAGTTAGAACGCTTAAAAGTGGATCAACAAATACCTTCATTGGTGCAACGTGTACAAGATTATTTAGAGTTACAGCAAGGTGTAATGCCAACCATGGCAGAAACAGCGCAAGCGCTGCAAATTCCAGAGCGAACTTTGCGCCATCAATTGCAACAATTACAAAGCAGCTATAAGCAAATACGTGAACAACTGATTAAAGACAAAGCACTAAGGCTGATAGAGTATAAAGAATATTCTATTGAAATGATTGCAGAGTTACTGGGCTATTCCGAGCCAGCGGCTTTTAATCATGCCTTTAAAAGATGGTTTGGATATAGTCCACGCCAGTACTTTAAATAGCCTAAGTTTATTAATGCCAAAGTGTTATATATTCCATCCCAAACTTCGCTATACTTTGAATAGCCTAAAATAGTATCCAATCATATGTCAGACTTAAATTCTAAGCACAGCACCGCCTTTATTCCTTTGTCACCTGCAGAACGTTATGCGCAAGCGATCTCTTCTGGTCAGTTCATGCCGGATGATGCACAGGCACAAGCTGTCCATGAGTTAGATCGTGTTTGGCAAGAACTGCTGCAGCGTTTTAAGGCATCAAAAAAAGCTTTCCGTCGCTTCCGTCGTCAAACTTCTCCTAAAGGTGTCTATATGTGGGGTGGTGTAGGGCGTGGAAAAACCTGGTTGATGGATCAGTTTTTCGATTCGATTCCTTTTCGTCGCAAAATGCGCATGCATTTCCATCATTTTATGCAGCATGTGCATCGTGAATTAAACAAATTATCAGGACAGCGTAATCCACTTGAGTTGGTGGCTGATCAAATATACCAACAAGCCGTGGTGATTTGTTTTGATGAATTCTTTGTATCTAATGTTACAGATGCGATGATTCTAAGTGAATTGTTCCAAAAATTATTTGATCGCGGGATTACCCTGGTTGCAACATCGAACATTGCCCCAGACGGTCTGTATAAAAATGGGATTCACCGTGACCGTTTCATCCCCACCATTGAGATGGTGAAAAAGAACTGTGCAATTTTAAATGTCGATGCGGGGGTAGATTATCGTTTACGAGTACTTAAACAGGCGCAATTGTTTAAATCTCCACTGACGCATGATCATAAAAACTGGATCGCCCAGCGTTTTACTGCTTTGACTCAAACTCAAAAAATTTCTCAAGAACCGATTATTATTAATAATCGTATTGTGGAAACAGTTGGGCATACTGAAGACGTTTTATGGTGCGAATTTTCAGAATTGTGTTTCAAACCACGCAGTCCGGCAGACTTTATTGAAATCGCCAATATCTACAACACCGTGCTGGTGAGTAACGTTCCGCATTTAACAGACTACTTGTCGGAAGGCGCACGTCGTTTTATTTATCTGGTCGATGAGTTTTATGATCGTGGCGTAAAACTGTTATTAACCTCTGAAGATTCAATTATTGAAATTTATCAAGGTGAAAAATTGGCCTTTGAAATTGAACGTACGCGTTCACGTTTGCTGGAAATGCAGTCCGATGAGTATCTGAATGCGGAGCATAAGCTTATACAAAATATAGAATCACCAACAAATTAAAAGCAGGCGCCAGAAATGGCGCTTTTTTATTACTAAAAAAATGTGTATTTTGTCGACATTTAGCCCTAGTCATTGTTTAAACTTTACTCTATAACTATACCAACGTCGGGTTTAAGTACTGTTTTTATCCATAAATCTGCACTTAAGTCTAATTTCGACATTTCAAAAACTTTATAAACTATAAAAAGGTATTCAAGTTGATGATGACACTGCATTTGTGAGCTATATTTTATTTAGTAATATGTATATTTATTTTATAAAAAATGATCACTATTTAGCAATGTGATAGTACTATTCAGCTAGATTTAAATCGGTATACTAGAATCTCTTGTTATAAAAAGTAGCAATATCAGGAAAGACAATGACTGCACGTATTCAAAAAGGCAAGTTAGCGATTGCTAAAGAACTTTACGATTTCATCGAAAATGAAGCATTACCAGGTTCTGGTTTAGACAGCGAAACATACTGGAAAAACTTTGAGCAAGTCGTTGTTGATCTTAGTCCCAAGAATAAGGCGCTTTTAGCTAAGCGTGAAGATCTTCAGGCTAAAATTGATGAATGGCACCGTAACAACAAATTTGAATTAGAAGCTTACAAAGCTTTCCTTACAGAAATTGGCTACTTATTACCAGAAGTAGAAGATTTCAAGATCAGCACAGAAAATGTCGACGAAGAAATCGCGCTTTTGGCTGGTCCACAACTTGTAGTACCTGTACGTAATGCACGTTATTGCTTGAACGCGGCAAATGCGCGTTGGGGTTCTTTATACGATGCACTTTATGGTTTCGACGTGATCCCTGAAGAAGATGGCGCGGAAAAAGGTAAGGGCTATAACCCGGTACGTGGTGAAAAAGTAATTGCATTCGCGAAAAATTTCTTAAATGAAACTTTCCCGCTGGCAAATGGTTCGCATGCAGATGCAACAAAATACACAGTTGAACATAATGCACTTGTTGTGACTTTAAAAGATGGTTCTACAACCACTTTAGCGCATCCAGCACAATTCGTGGGATATAACGGTGAAGCTGCTGCACCGAATGAAATCGTATTTAAAAATAATGGATTGCATGTAATTGTTGAAATTGATGCAACCAGTCCGATTGGACAAACAGATGCCGCTGGCGTTAAAGACTTAGTGCTTGAAGCAGCTGTAACCACTATCCAAGATTTAGAAGATTCGATTGCTGCAGTGGATGCAGAAGAAAAAGTAGAAGGCTACCGTAACTGGTTGGGTCTAATGCGTGGCACTTTAGAAGAGTCAATCGCAAAAAATGGTAAAACCGTTACCCGTTCGTTGAATAAAGATCGCACCCATAAAAACCTGATTGGTGGAGTGACCTCTATTCACGGTCGTTCACTCATGTTACTTCGTAATGTGGGTCATCTAATGACCAATCCAGCCATTCTTGTCGATGGTGCGGAAATTTATGAAGGCATCATGGATGCGTTGGTTACACCATTGTTGTCTTTTGCAGACATCAAAGGTGAAAACGAAATCAAGAACTCGCGTAAAGGTTCGATGTATATCGTTAAACCAAAAATGCATGGTCCTGAAGAAGTTGCTTTTGCGGTTGAACTGTTTGAACGTGCTGAGCAAGCATTAGGTTTACCGGCTAAAACACTCAAAATCGGTATCATGGATGAAGAGCGTCGTACCTCTGTAAACTTGAAAAACTGTATCGCTCAAGCGAAAGACCGTACCATCTTCATTAACACGGGCTTCATGGATCGTACCGGTGATGAAATTCATACTTTCATGGAAGCTGGTCCTTTCGTTCGTAAAGGCGAAGTGAAATCTCAAATCTGGTTCCCGGCTTATGAGAACCGCAACGTGATGGTTGGCTTGAAAGCAGGCTTACGTGGTAAAGCACAAATTGGTAAAGGCATGTGGCCAAAACCGGATATGCTGCTTGACATGTACAAAACCAAAACTGAACATCCAGAAGCAGGTGCAAGCTGTGCATGGGTTCCATCACCTGCAGGTGCGGTCATTCACGCGATTCATTATCACCAAATTAATGTAGCAAGCCGTCAGCAAGACTTATTGGCGACTGAAGCATTACCTTTAGATGATTTGTTAACTCCGCCTTTAGCGAAAGACACTAATTGGTCTGAAGAAGAGAAAACCAAAGAACTTGAAAATAACTGTCAGGGTATTTTAGGTTACGTGGTTCGTTGGGTTGATTTGGGTGTCGGTTGTTCTAAAGTTCTCGATATCAACAACGTTGGTTTGATGGAAGACCGTGCAACTTTACGTATTTCTTCGCAACACGTTGCAAACTGGTTACGTCACGGTGTCGTAACGCGTGCGCAAGTTGAAGAAGTAATGCAGCGTATGGCGAAAATTGTGGATGAGCAAAATGCCAATGATCCGCTCTACACGCCAATGTCGAATGACTTTGAAAACAATATTGCATTTCAAGCCGCTTCTGACTTGATCTTTAAAGGTGGGGAACAGCCATCAGGTTATACAGAGCCGCTATTACATGCTGCTCGTTTAAAACTTAAAGGTTATACAGGTGACTAATCCTGTGAGCTGAATAAAAAGCCTCCTTGTGAGGCTTTTTTTGTATATGATCCACACATAATAATGGAGTATAAATCATGTATTTTTGGCGTACCGATCTACTCATTGAAGACTTAAAACAAAATCGTGTCACTTACGCCGACTTTAAGAATTATTATTTGGTCAGCAGTATTTTAATTTTGTTAAGCTTTTTCGCTTTAAGTCAGGCTGAAACTGAAGATCTAAAAATAAGTTTAGCATCGTTAATCATTAATATAGGTTTGTTAATCACTTGGATTAATGCCATATTTATGGCTAATGGCGGTGAAAACGGCCACGCATTTTTAAATCGTTTTATTGCGCTTTATTTACCTATTACCATTAAAATCACTGTCTTTGCAATTGTGGCGATGATTTGTTTTGAACTTATTTTTAATATTTTTAAAATTCGGTTTAATGAAGCTCAACTGGCACATATTGATGCGATTAAAAGTGCTGGAGTGGACATGGCCACTTCATTTTTAATTTACTGGCGTATCTGTGTGGCCATCAAAAAAGTAAACAGTTAATTTTGATTAGCGAATAATTAAACCTAGCTTCAAAATATATCTTACACAGTGGTTTTTTCGGTTATAGGGCAGGTCAACCAGGTAAATCCTTTAGAGGAAGTTTGAGTAGGGCGTCTTAATGCAGGTGATTTCGGAAGAATTAGGCTACAAATTGGCTAACGAATTCTAGCAAGCTAATGCAGTCAGAATGATACAGTTAAGGATATAATGGAGCCAGTTTTAATTTAATACCTATGCTATGTGCGCAAACTTCAAACCACTAACGCTTAAACAATTACAGGATTTAAATCTCCCAGAAATTCCTTTTGAATATTCGGAAGAGGTTTATCCGGGTTATGACTTGCCTTTATTGTTCAAATCAGCGCAGGGTCCGGAGTGGCGTAAAGTAATGTTTGGTCTGGTACCGAAATGGGCAGAAGATAACACGATTGCAAGTAAAACCTATAATGCCCGCAATGAGACCTTGTTTCAAAAACCTACTTTTAATAATGCATTGACGAAATATAAATTTGGTGTCATTCCAGTGACTGAGTTTTACGAGTCCAAATATTTTGATTATAAAGCACAGCGTTGGGGAGTGCGTCGGAAAGATGGTCAAGCTGTTTTTATTGCCGCACTTTACGAAATTTGTAAGATCGGGGACGAAGTGATTCGTTCAGCTACCATGATTACGATGGACGCAATTGACCATCCCATGATGAAAGAATTTCATGAACCTGGAAATATTAAACGCTCAGTGATTGTTATTCCTCACGAGCGTTTAAATGAATGGCTGAGTTGGAAGTCTCCAGATATCCGATCATTTGTTGAAGGGTTTCCTGTAAGTGAATTTGAATGTTCACATGTACCTAAAGTAAAAATCGAGAAAATAACTCCTCAACTGAATTTTTTTGATTAAATTTAAATTAACGTGCTAAATTTTTGAAAATATGCTTAAGGCTTTCCATCATTTTTTCAATTTGTAAGGGGGTTAAGCCATCAAAAGATTGTTCCAAAACCACATGGGTAAGGTCATTAATCTTTTGGGTCATTTGTTGCCCTTTGTCCGTTAACACCACACGAGTAATGCGGGCATCATCTTCACAAGAATAGGTTTCTACTAATCCTTCATCTTTTAAGCGATAAACAATTTTAGTCGTTGTTGACATCTTGGATACGACCATTCCTGATAAATCAGATACGCTGGCATGGGGTTTTGATTTTAAACAGAGCAAAATTCGTCGACGAGAATTATCTAAACCATATTTTTTTAAGGCATGATCGATGTTCTGTACATGTTGAGCATGTACTTGAGTAACCCAATAATATGGGAAATTATCTAAACTAAAATCTTCCACACACGGTAAAAATTTACTATATTTTTTTGTCATGAGGGTTATCCTTTTTTTAATTGTTGTAATTGTATTTTATTATTGTAACGGTATTTTTTAAATTTTTTGACTAAAACTGCCTGTCAAAAGATGTTTTAGTTAAAGTAAAGAGCGTTACTCCCCCTTAAGTTTTTTAGATTAAAATTAAATTAATGCGCTAAATTTTTGAAAATATGCTTAAGGCTTTCCATCATTTTTTCAATTTGTAATGGGGTTAAGCCTTCAAAAGACTGCTCCAAAACCACATTAGTCAAATCGTTAATTTTTTGGGTCATTTGTTGCCCTTTATCCGTTAATACCACACGAGTAATTCGGGCATCATCTTCACAAGAATAGGTTTCTACTAATCCTTCATCTTTTAAACGATAAACAATTTTAGTCGTTGTTGACATCTTGGACACGACCATTTCAGATAAATCAGATACACTTGCATGCGGTTTGAATTTTAGAGACAGCAAAATTCGTCGACGAGAATTATCTAAACCATATTTTTTTAAGACGTGATCGACATTTTGGACGTATTGAGCATGTACTTGGGTAATCCAATAATATGGAAAATTATCTAAACTAAAATTTTCCATAGAAGGTAAAAATTTACTGAATTTTTTTGTCATGGTAAAAGCTCCCCTAATTCATTGTTGTAATTGTAATTTTTTGTTGAAGAACATTTTATTCCAAAGCCATTTAGATTCGCAATACATATTGAATTATTTTTATTGCTAATTAATATATATTAAGTTTTTCCTAATGCAATGGAAACTTATATTTATAGATTTCCTTATACGAATCAAAATTAAGCATCATCGTCTAGAAGGGCCAGGTTGTAACCATCTTTATCTTGATGAAAGTCTACACATGCCCACGACCTTAACTTGGTGCGGATCAAATGATGAATTTAAACGACGATCTCCATCTTCATCGTTAGTATTAGCAATGGTTTTCGACGTTTCATTGAAGGTTAGTGCTTTCACATTGACCATAGCAAATAATCCAGTAATTTTTTTGATGGGATTAGAGGCTTGCGCATCTAAGTTTAGCGATCAATTATTGAGTCTAAAAAATCTTGGCTGTATGTCATTTTAGTGAAAAAAATAGCTTTGAAAACGAATCTTTTTAACAAAAAATTTCTGATGCTTAGACTATAAATTGAACATAATAATATATATATTAAGTAATATATTGTAATAAAATTCATAAAAACAAGAGCTTATATTGTCATGTTTTGCATTTTTTAAATTTTATGTGGTTATAAATTTTGAGTCTGGCAGTAGATCTAAATCAAAAAATCAGACGAATAGATGAAATAAGTCACAAAAGTGAGTATGTGTTTTATACAGACTGGTATTTTTATGATTAAAAATATAAAAATTTAATTACAAATTTTGTAGATTGTGCATAATTAATTTATCTATTGTTGAACAGGGCATATTTATGGATCCGTCGCCGTGCAGATCTACGTTTATTTTTAACCAAAGTCATGGACTCGGAGATATAAACTAATGGAGTTTTTATTAGATCCGGGAATTTGGGTGGGTTTACTTACCCTGATTGTATTAGAAATTATCTTAGGTATTGATAACCTTGTCTTTATTGCCATTTTGGCAGAAAAACTTCCTCCAGAACAACGTGATAAAGCACGTGTATTGGGTCTTTCCCTCGCTTTATTCATGCGCTTGGGCTTATTGTTTGCCATCTCTTGGTTAGTCACTTTGACCAAACCGCTTATTACCGTTTTTGACTGGACTTTCTCGGGTCGAGATCTTATTCTTTTATTTGGTGGTTTGTTCCTACTGTATAAAGCAGTAAGCGAATTGCACGAAAGAATGGAAGGGAAACCTGAAGTTAAAATTACAACGAATGTTGTTTATGCAAGTTTTACAGCAGTTGTAGCACAAATTGTAGTGTTAGATGCCGTATTCTCTTTAGATTCAGTCATTACCGCCATTGGTATGGTCGACAACATTTATGTGATGATGGTAGCGATGATTATGGCTATGGCCGTAATGTTACTAGCTTCCAAACCATTAACTGATTTTGTAAATCGTCATCCGACCGTAATTATTCTTTGTCTAAGCTTCTTACTATTAATTGGTATTAGTTTGATTGCCGAAGGTTTCGGTTTCCATATTCCAAAAGGCTATATCTACTCAGGTATTGGCGTTGCGATTGTGATTGAAGCTTTCAATCAGTTTACTCAGCGTAATACTACAAAGCACGAATCAAAGATTCCATTACGCCACCGTACTGCAGATTCCATCTTGAAATTGATGGGCGGAAAAATGGAAACGGTCACTGATAGTGCTCAGCACTTTGAAGCTCAAGAAGCTTTTGCCGATGAAGAACGTTATATGATTGGCGGGGTATTAACCCTAGCAGAAAGGTCTGTTGCTTCAATCATGACCCCACGAAATCAAATTTCTTGGGTAAATATTGATGATTCGCCTGAACAAATTCGTGAACAGGTGCTTGCTGTACCGCATAGCTTATTTCCGGTTTGTCGTGGCAGCTTGGATAAGGTCTTGAGTGTGGTTCGTGCCAAAGAGCTTCTAGATGTACTAGAAGATGAAGAACAACTTAAAGCTTTAATCAAACGCCATCGCCCGATCTATATTTTTGAAAAAATGAAAGTAATCGATGCGATTAATACCTTACGTACTTCTAAAGGCTCACTGGTTTTAGTCAGTGATGAATTTGGTAATGTACAAGGTTTGATTTCTCCGCTAGATGTGTTTGAAGCCATTGCCGGAGAATTTCCCGATGCGGACGAACAGCTCGATTTAGTCAAAATTGATGAGCATACTTGGAGAGCATCCGGCATGCTGGATGTGTATCAGCTCGAATTAGAGTTGGGCATGCTGGATTTAGTTGAAGAGGATGCAGGGTATATCAGTCTTGCTGGTCTAATTCTAGATAAAACTCAAGGAGAAGTGAGTTTAGGTACTCAGTTGGAGTATCAGGGGGTACACTTCGAGGTGACGGAACTGGATGATAATCGAATTAAATCTGTTTCAATTGTACGTCACTAGAAGGTAATTGAAGATACTCGAAAGAGATCATCAATCTCTTTGCAGTTTGCTTTTAACCGCTTTAATAACCCAACAGACAGGTGCTGTTGGGTTTTTTTATCATCTTAATTTATCTTTGCATAAATCTAAAACAAGTTGAATTATGAGGTGATACTATCCTTGGAAAATAAACCAATTTTTGTATTAAGCCTCCAAGTGGATATTTTGTCAGCTTATCCTAAAAGCCATAGAGGACTCAGTACTGCCAGGGCTGTTTCAAGCAATTATTGAATCCGACAGACTCCTTTATAGTTTGTAGCTAAAATCATCCAGCCTAAAATTTATATGCATTTTGCCCCTGATCGCAAATTTCCCCCGTAAAGGAAACTATCTCAGGAATATTTATACATTTTAGATCTGATTCAACAGCGTAAAAGTGATGTACAAAAGAGTAAATATTCTTATACATCCAAGTGTAATAACCAAACAACTCCAGCAGACATTCGTTGCTTAAGGAATAACTGAACCCCACATATTAATTTTTTCATGCAGTATGTGTCTGATTATTTTAATGGTATAGGCTTGACGTGTGTTTATAAACTGGATTTAAAAACGATTTTGGAAATCATATTGAGTTTATTTTTAAGCCGGAAAGTGTATTAAATTTTATTCTCTAAAGACTGGCTGAATCTTCTACTTTAAATTTCTCAATTTTTATTTTCTATAAAGGAAGTATAGGCAAAGTGCTCATCACGCTTAAAATTAACAGCTTTTGAGTTTCTATAGCTCAGGCTGATATCGCCATAGTTAGTTTTGATAGTTTTATAATAATCTCGACATTTTCCTTATAGTTCAATAAAAGCACATCCAATCATTTGGATGTGTACATTGAAGTGATTTAAATAAGGAAATGTGATGTCAAATCAGCCTTTTGATACGGATGTTGTAGTGATTGGGACAGGTCCAGCAGGTGCAACGACAGCTTTAGCTTTAGCCACTTATGGGATTTCTGTACGTTTTTATACCCAGTTTAATGGCTTGGCAAATTCTCCACGTGCGCATATTACCAATCAGCGTGCAGTTGAAGTATTGCGTGAATTTGATTTAGAAGAAGAAGCCAAAAGCAGAGCGACCCCATGGCAACATATGGGGGAGAGTATGATCACCACCAGTTTGATTGGCGAAGAAATTGCCCGTATTCAGGCGTGGGGAACAGGGGATTTACGTCATGGTGATTATGTAAAAGGAAGTCCTTCGCCTTTATTCGATTTGGTGCAACCAGAAATGGAAGCACTACTGGTCAAACATGCAGTCGCGCGTGGTGCAAATCTATTTTACAACACCGAATATTTAGATCATGAACAAGATGATGAGGGTGTTACGGTCTGGTTCTTAGACCGATTGGAAAATCGCAAATATTCTGTACGTGCAAAGTATCTGGTGGGTATGGATGGAGCTCGATCTAAAATTGTTGAGAAAATCGGTCTTCCGATTGAAGGTCAGATGGCACGTGCGGGTACAACCTATGTACGTTTTAAAGCAGATTTAACTAAATATGTGCAACATCGTCCGAGTATTTTGCATTGGATTGTCAATCCTGCCGCAGGTTTTGGCGAAATTGGTATGGGCTTGTTGCGCGCCATTTCTCCGTGGAATGACTGGATTGCAGGTTGGGGCTTCGATATTGCTCAAGGCGAACCGCAATATACCCAAGAACAAATCATCCAGCGTATTCATACCTTTATTGGTACAGATGATGTAGATATTGAAGTTCAGAATGTATCGGCATGGTATGTAAATCAGGCGTTTGCCAAGCATTATTCTGTAGGTCGTGTGTTCTGTGGTGGAGATGCCGTACATCGTCATCCGCCATCAAGTGGTTTGGGCTCAAATACCTGCATTCAAGATGCATTTAACTTGGCATGGAAACTGGCTTTTGTGATTAAAGATTGGGCGAAGGTAGATTTATTAAGCTCTTATAGTGATGAACGCGTACCGGTGGGACAGCAAATTGTGGCACGTGCCAACCAGTCTCGGATGGATTATAAGCATCTCAAAGATGTTTTTGGTTTTGATCAAGGGATAGCCACCACACAACAATTGTTAGATCGACTGAATGCACCGACAGCAGATGCTGCTGAATTACGTACTCAGTTAAATCATGCCTTAGACATTAAAAACTTTGAGTTTAATGCACAAGGGGTGGAACTGAATCAGCGTTATCAGTCGGCTGCCGTAGTTTTAGATGATGAATGTGATGAACAATGGCACGCTGATCCGCAATTATATTTACAGGCAACGTCACGTCCTGGAGCGAAAATCCCACATTGCTGGTTAATTAATGCCAAGAATGGCCAGAAGGTTTCAACACTGGATATTGTGGGAAATGGTAAATTAACTTTGGTGACTGGTTTATCTGGTACTGCATGGAAAAAGGCAGCTGATCAATTAGACCTGCCTTATTTAAATGTGGTGACCATTGGGCAAGAAGTGAAAGATGTTTACGGTATTTGGCAAAAAACCTGTGAAATTGCTGAAGCAGGCATGTTGCTGGTTCGACCGGATGGGTATGTGGCATGGCGTCATCAGCAAGCATTGTATGATGACAGAGTCGCCCTCCAGAAATTAACGCATGTGCTCGAACAAATGCAGTATCAAATTTCTTAATTCGGGTTTTAAAAGTTATTTTTAAACTTGCTGTTTTTGAACAGATTGCTGAATGATTCTTGCGGTAAGTTGCAAAACCGGATTTTCAGCATCTGTTCGATAACTGGCATATAGCGGTAAAGTCGGCAAGTCCTGTTTCAGTTCAACCGACTGTACATTCGAGTTGAGCAATTGCCGTGCGTATTCAGGAATAAAGCTCCAACCCAAACCCATATTGATAAGATTAATATGCTGTAAAGCATTAGTGACTTGGTATTTATATTGCAGTTTTAAATTTTCTTTTTCAGTGAATTCATGAATTCGCTGATAGAAAACTGGAGAAAACAGTTGGTCACAGACAATAAAGTCGTCATTTTGAATTTGCCTTAAGTCTTGAATCTTACGCTTGGCAATATAGTTTTGATGAGCAACACATAATAATTTTTCTTCAAACAGCATGGTGCTGCTATAAACCGGATCATCCATACACACGCGACTAAAGATTAAATCCAGTTCGGAATTTTTCAACGCCTGAACCTGTTCGCTACAGGATAAACTTCTAATTTTAAGATCGACTTGTGGAAATTGAGCACGAACCCGCTGAATGATTTGAGGAATAATGGTCATTTCCGCAACATGCAATACGCCAATAAACAGCTGTTGCTGACCTTGATTGGCGATTTGACGGGCATGAGCGACGGCAAGCTCCGCGTATTTAATCGATTCCAAGGCATATTTTAAAAAACCTTGACCCTCTAAAGTCAGAGCAATTTTGCGTGCACTGCGGTCAATCAGTTGTACACCTACTTCTTCCTCTAAATCTTTAATTTGCTGACTGAGGGAAGGTTGAACGGTACAGAGTTTTTGCGCAGCTCGGGTAAAATTGAGTTCTTCAGCCAGAGCCACAAAGTAACGTAAATGCCTAAGTTCCATTGAGTATTTTCCTGCTGAAAAACGGTTTTACCAGGCAGCCCCAAACTAAAATCCATATGGAATCATCAATACGGATAAAAGTATGGCTTAGATTTATAGTATTTTGATATCCGCATATTGTTGAATTAAATCTGGATTTAGACTGTGAATATAATCCATGAATGCAACATTAAACTGACCAACCGTTTGCGCTCTTTCAAAGGCCAATTTTCCTGCAATCGCAAAATGCGTGTGTGCAGTAATAGTGGCAATCATTGGTGTGGTTACCGCACAGTAAGCAGCGATTAAAGCACCGAGTGCACAGCCAGTCGCGGTGACTTTTGGCTGTAAATAAGAGCCACCATTGACCTGAATCACGGCATCAAGTTCTTTGCTTAAAATAAAATCCGATTCACCTGAAATGGCAATACACTCAGCATGTGCTAACAGGGCTTTGGCCTGGCTATACACATCTGCGCTATCCAGTGTGCTATCGACACCTTTGGAGAGCACCTGATTGCCTGCAAGGGTACTGATTTCTGAAGCATTACCCCGAATAACCGTTGGATGGTTTTGTAATAACTCATCCACCATATCCGAGCGCCATTTTAAAATGGGACCATAACCCACTGGATCGAGTACCCAGGGTGTATCAGTGCGCTGCGCCGTTTGTGCAGAAATTTGCATGGCCTGCATTTGTTCATTGGTCGGTGTACCCAGATTAATGCTCAGTGCAGCGGAAATACTGGTAAAACTTTCGGCTTCGAATGGATTATCAATCATGGCAGGTGACGCACCGGCAGCCAGCAAAACATTGGCTGTATAATTCGCTGCAACACTATTGGTAATACATTGCACCAAAGGCTGCTCCTTTTGCAGCTGTGTCCATGCTTCAACAATATGCTCGATCAATGTTGAAGTTTGATCCATGGGATTATTCCTTAAATTATATAGAGGGTTGGTGAGACTAGACATCTTGATCACCGTTTATTGGGTGAAATAGTGGTCTTGATGCTTACAGGTGCGACAGCATAAGGTCACATAATTTTCAGCATCATAATCAACAGTAAGCTCATTAGAACCACAATACATACAGCGTTTTTGTGAATAGAAGCTTAAGCGTGGTTCAATCTTTTTCCAGATTCGCCAAATCGGCTGAAAAAAAATACTTTCATCATAACCCAGAAAGCGGAGAAACAGGATTTCGCTCATCTTGCTAAAAGGAATATTGTGAGGACGTGGCAGGGTTGATGTTTCCCATTTTTCTGATACGGCACGTTCACGATATTGCTGTAAGGTTTTCTTTAACAAGTTGGTGTTAATAAAGTTTTCATTACGGATATGCAAAGCTTTTTGTTGATATAAATATTCCAAAGCAGTTTGTACCAGATAATAGATTTGGCCCACAGCCAAAGAATCCATTAAGCGATAACAAAAGGTTTGAAAACTGTTGTTTCCTGCAATTTGGATGCCCCAAGTGCGGCAATAAAACTGGGCAAACTGAATAATTTCCTGATAGAGCACTAGATAAAGCACATTTTTCACTTCATCTGCATTTTTAAAAGGCACCCCCATGGTTAAATTTTCATAAAACCAGTTTCGAAGTTGCTGGGTAATGCTAAATAGACTCGGTTCAGAATAACCATCCAAACGCACATTGACATAGTAATGATGTGCCTCAACGGCAAAATCCTTGGCAATCAGGATTTGTTCTTTTACCAGTTGCTTGACGAGATAGTTTTGAAATAAATAATTCGGGGTAATCGAATTGTATTTAATACTTTCCCAATCAATATATTCATGATGCGTGGTGTGTTCCTGAACCTGATTGTCCAAAATACTGAGTAAAAACAATTTATTTAGAAAACTGATCTGATCCAGTCGGTATTCAACCGTATCTTTATTTTTTGATTTGATTTTGCGTTGCTCTTGCAGACGCGTTTCGGTGAGCATCTTTTTTCGATTGACTAGACATTTGTCACAATGACAGTTGGTGCGTCCATCTTGAAAGACACGATGCTGGCAGTGACTACATTCATGAAAATTAAGCGCTTGATCGTACTGTTCTGCTTCAATCCAGAACATGGATGCCTGACACAAAGGGCATGATGTACTTTCATCTAACTGTTTTTGCAGAATCTGAAGGAGCATGGAAAAAGTCAATCACAAGTCTGGTTAATCATTCAAACGATTATACACATCTCTTTTATTGTAACGTGATTGAATCGTGCTGAATGAACAATAAATGCGAGCAGGAAAAGATAAGCGGATTTACTTTAAAAAAATAGCCTAAGTATTTCTTGTGGATTGATGTGGAGATAGAAAATCAGATCTTCCATCTCCACAAAAAGAGAAGCTAGTGAGGGGGATTAAAATTCTTTAAATTAATACGAAGCAGGGCAAGGCAATGAGTCATCTTCCTCACCTAATTGCTTTGCATTGATTAAAGCCTGAACCTTTTTAGATGGAATCTTTTTGCTGCCTAATGCATCGTAATTATTCAAAATTGCGCAAATATCGGGCGATTGCATGGGAATACCTTCGCAGCTCATAAACATCGCAATCACCTTATGATCGATTCCGGCAGCGTCGAGAGTTTGCATGGTCTTGATATTTTCCACACGGACAATATGGTCTTTTAAATACATGGGACACCTCTTCTAATTTTGAATTAATTTTATAGTGCGCTTTGTGCAAATAGATGCAAGCAAGAAACGTGCTCAAAATGTATTCATCTTGAAAATGTCTGTCACTTGGAGTTAAGACAGGTTATAAGCCAGATCAATCTTGCTCAAATAATATAAAGAGATATCAAAATCCAGTTATTTTCTATTTACATTATTGAAAGATATTGGCGTTATGGCGCATCATTTTTAACTGTACGTATGAGAACTAAGCAACTGAACGATTAATTGTAGCAATGCTCAGACAATGAATTGAAAATGACCGTCCACGTGCCCATATATAACTCAAATCAATCGCACAGACAGATTGTGAAAGTTGTCGTATGATCGAAGTATTTCACAACAACAAAGTCTTGGCTTAAGAACGACAGGATTAGGACATTATATGAATATCGCGGCGAACCCAGTGGTTGAAGCAGACCAAACTGTTTATTTAAAAGACTATCAAAAACCCTCTTTTTTGGTTGATTCAATCAATCTGGATATTCAGGTTCATACGGATCGTACCGATGTCAACGCAACATTGGTGATGAAGCGCCAGACCGCAGGGGATTTGGTACTGCTGGGTCGTGATCTGGAATTAAAATCTATTACTTTAAACGGCAAGCCACTGACTGAAGCAGAGTATACACTTGATGCTGAACAGTTGGTGATTACCGATGCACCCAATGAAGTCATTCTTGAAACTGCCGTGGTGATTCATCCTGAAAGTAACACGCAACTTGAAGGTTTGTACCAAGCTGGCAATGATTTATTCGTCACCCAAAATGAACCTGAAGGTTTCCGCAAAATCACGTTCTATCCAGACCGTCCGGATGTCCTGTCTGTGTTTACCACACGTGTAGAAGCCGATAAAAAATTCCCGGTACTTTTAGCCAATGGTAATTTGATGGAAGCGGGTGAAGCGGGCGAAGGTCGTCACTATACCATTTGGCAAGACCCAACCAAGAAACCAAGCTATTTGTTTGCCTGCGTGATTGGTGATTTGGCGGTACTCAAAGATTCTTATGTGACTTCGGAAGGCCGTAACGTCGCACTTGAAATTTATGCTGTCGAAAAAGATATTCCAAAATGTCACATTGCAATGGAAGCGCTTAAACATTCTATGCAATGGGATGAAGAGCATTATGGTCGTCCGTATGACCTGGACAACTACATGATTGTGGCAACCAGCGCATTCAACATGGGTGCAATGGAAAATAAAGGCTTAAACATTTTCAATACTTCATGTGTACTGGCAGATGAAGAATTCACCACTGATGCTGCAATCATGCGGGTACAGTCTGTGATTGCGCATGAATACTTCCATAACTGGACTGGCAACCGGATTACTTGCCGTGACTGGTTTCAATTGTGCTTAAAAGAAGGCTTAACCGTATTCCGTGATCAGTCTTTCTCGGAAGATTTACAGTCCGCTGCAGTACAACGTATTGATGATGTAGCGGTATTAAAAGCTCACCAATTCCCTGAAGATTCAGGTCCGTTATCGCATCCGCCACGTCCAGACCACTTTGTCGAAATTAATAACTTCTATACAGCAACTGTGTACGAAAAAGGTGCGGAAATTAATCGCATGATGGCGACTTTGCTTGGCAAAGAAAAATTCCGTCAAGGCACGGACGAATACTTCCGCCGTCATGACGGTCAGGCTGTGACCGTTGAAGATTGGGTTTCAGCATTGACTGCAGGTTCTGGTGTCGATTTATCGGCATTCCTGATTTGGTACAACCAACCAGGCACACCTAAACTGGAAGCCAAAGGCGAGTACGATTCTGCAAAACAAACCTATCGTTTAAGCTTCAAACAATCGTTAAAAGATCATCATAAATATCCAAACCTGAAAGCTGTGCCAATTCCTGTTGCTTTGGCACTTTTTGATGCAGAAACAGGTGAGCAATATACGCTGCAATCTGAATCACTATTTGAAAATGGCGTGAAAGATGGCATGTATTTATTTGATCAGAGCGAGGCAACCATTGAATTTAGTGGTGTAACCGCAAAACCTGTGGTTTCATTGCTACGTAATTTCTCAGCTCCGGTCAATCTTGAATTCAACTATTCAGATCAAGAGCTAGCTTTCTTGATGCAATATGAAACCAATGGTTTTAACCAGTGGCAGGCCACTCAAACCTTACTGGAACGTATTTTACTGGAAGGCCATGAATCTGATATTTATATTCAAGCCATGAAAAATACTTTGCCTGAGGTCATTCAAAAAGATCCACTGTTGGCTTCACGTTTGTTTGATGTACCGACCGAAGGTTATTTGGGTAGCCGTATCGATGCTGATTATCGTCCTGCTAAAATCCAGGAACAGCGTAATGCTTTGCTAGACACCTTGGCCCGTGAATTGGGTGGATTCTGTAAAGAGACTTACTTGGAGTTAGATCCAGATAATCAAAGTGAATTCTCTCAAGCGATGGGAGTTCGTGCACTCAGAAACATCATGCTGAGTATGATTGCACGTCAAGGTGATGCCTCTGCCTTCGATCTGGCTTATGAGCAGTATCATACAGGCAACATGTCTGAACGTTTGGGTGCGCTTAAAGTCTTGGTTTGGAATGATGCACCACAGGCTCAAGAAGTGTTGGCAGACTTCTATAACCGCTTTGAGGATGAAGCTTTGTCTTTAGATCAATGGTTTATGGTTCAAGCAGCACATCCGAAAGCAACTGCGGAAACCATCAAGTATTTAACCTCTCATCCGGATTATGATTTGGGTACACCAAACCGTATCCGTTCAGTGAGTGGGGGTTTGAATGCCAACCCAGTCAATACCTGGAGTTTTGGTGTTCACCACTATATTGATCTGGCTAAATATCTGGATGAGAAAAACCCGATTGTCGGTTCACGTTTACTACAAGTACTTTCTCGCTGGTACACCTTGGCAGAACCACAACGTACAGAAGTCAAAGCTGCACTGGAAGCTTTAAAACCCCAAGTGAAATCGAAAAATGTAGTAGAAACTTTAAATAGTATGTTGAGTATATAACCCTCATATTATTGAATAACTGAAAAAGCCTTTTCTTGATTAGAACCGAGAAAAGGCTTTTTATTTTAGAATGTGGTTTTACGGCAGAATAAATGATCAGGCATTTAGAATCACTGAATTACAAAGATAAAGGAATCAGACATATTCTTTATGGAACGATTATTTTTAAAGTGTCGATTAAATCACATTTATAGCGTAAAATGACGCTATTAAAGCTCATCTCAAGATGAGCTTTAATTATTTAGGCAGATTGCCATTAGATTAAGCCTATCATTCTATTAAGTAGACTGGAGATTGATTTTGTTAGTTAAAATTGAAGATGGTTTTTATTTAAACTCCCAACATATTATTGCTATTCGAGTTTCAAAAAGTACCAGTGATGGACATTTTGTTGCGATAATTGAATATACACCGAATAATATTCAGGCAATGGGAACCTATCAAAAAACTTTTGACAGCAAAATTGAGGCCGAAATTTATTTACAAACCTTGCATCAACACATTTCCAAATAAATTCTTTATCCATTATTTAAGGAGTGGTGTAAAAGGATTAAGAATTTTTTCGGTAGGTTTAGAAATAAAAAGCTAAATAAAGGCTTACTGAGCATTAGAAGGGAATCTATTATTTTATAGTGAAACACGCACTATAAAATGAATAAGGCAAGACTATGATTAAAACAATATTTACTTTAACTTTTGGCTAAAAAGTCCCTAAATCTAGGGACTTTTTTATGGTTAAACTTTTATAATCAGCACCGGAATAGGCGATTGGGTTAATACTGCTTGCGCCACACTTCCCAGCACTAATTTTTTGAATCCTGTACGACCATGCGAACCCATAATAATTAAATCCGCGCCGACTTCATCAGCCACATGAATAATTCCTTCAGCAGGCGAGACACCGCGAATAATTTTAGTATCTACATCAATGTTATCTCGAATAAAAGATTGCTTGATCTCAGCCAAGCGCAACTGCGCATTTTTTTCAGCCTGTATAAAGTAATCTGTAATCGCAGGTGCGACTTTATAAAAGTCCACACCGACAAATGGATCTACAGCAATCACACTGGTAATCGTGACTTGGCAATGAAGTGCTTGGGCTAAAGATAATGCTTGTTCAACCGCTGCATAAGAAATAGGAGATTCATCTACTGGAACTAAAATATGTTTATAAGTCATGAAATTATCCTTATGAATATAGCTGATTTGGAAATTTTTTAATTGTGACCGTCAATCATTATGATAAATTAGAGGCGCATTTAAATAGCCAAATAAACCCTACATCAACTGCAGGATTTATTGATCAATAGTTATTCTTTAACAATTAAAACAGGAAGTTTTGTTCCTTTTAAAACGTCTTGAGCAAAGCTCCCCAGCAAGAACTTTTGAAAACCTTTACGGCCATGTGAACCCATAACAATCAAATCAATTTTTAATTTTTCTGCAGTTTCAATAATTCCTTCTTCAGAGACATTGCCTTTAACGACCTGAATGTTGGCAGTAACCCCATTTTCGCTGGCAATGGCTTGAGCTTGTTTCAATGACTTTTGAGCATTGGCATAGGCTTGTACGAAATATTCTTTCATAATGGGAGATGGATAGTAAAAGTCTGCTTCAGAAAACGGGTCTTCAGTAACTAAACTGATTAATGTTAATTGACCGCCAAAAGCTTGGGCAATCTGAGCTGCTTTCTGCACTGCAGACAATGAGATAGTGGAACCGTCAACTGGGACTAAAATATTTTGGTAAGACATAAGACTTGTTCCTGTAAGTTTATTATGTAGCTATTAATTATAGATAGCACATTGTCTTTAAATGATCAATTTAGTCTGTGAAAAATGATTTAAAAATCATTAAATTATTTAAATATCATAGATATAAGTGTGTTCTGTTTTGCATTTAAATCTGAGCAGGAAACTCAACATTTGCATAAACGTTTCTAAATATTTAAACAGATATTAAAATGCCCAAATATATTACCGTCTCCAACGAATTGCAGGCGAAATAAGTTTAATAAGGGAAGCCTGTGGATTCAAAATTTTTCGGTTTAAGTCTGTGTTTAATTGCTGCTCTACACAGTAGTGGTTGTCAGAATATACAAAGTAATACCAAGGTGATTGCGAGTGTTTTTAATGCTTCCACTACTTTGCAAAAAAAAATGATCGATAAATATGCACCACAAGAGATTTTGGTGCAGAAAAATATAATGTATATGCAGCAACCCTCATTAACTTTAGATGTGTATCAGCCCAAAAATGTAATGCAACTGCAGCCACGCCCAACCGTAGTTTGGATTCATGGGGGTGGATGGATTTCAGGTTCTAAAGAACACGCGCGAGGTTACTTTAAACTTCTGGCTCATCAAGGCTATAACGTGGTTTCAGTGCAATATCAATTTGCCCCCCAAGTGATTTATCCAAATCAGCTGCTACAAATTAATCAGGCTTTAAAATTCATAACCGAGCATGCGCAGGAATATCATATTAATGCCAATCAATTATATTTGGCAGGGGATTCCGCAGGTGCGAATTTAGTCAGTCATTATGCAGCTTTAATCAGTCATCCAGATTTTGCGCGGCAGTCTAATATTACGCCATTGATTAAACGTGCCCAGATTAAAGGCCTGATTTTACATTGCGGTATTTATGATATGAATGCTTTTATTAATACTGCACCAGATGAATTGAAATTAATCGAGTGGGGCGTATTTAACCTGGTTCAAGCCTATACAGGCAATAAAAAAGATGATGCAGAATTTTTAAAAGGTATATCTCCAATTCAATATTTAACAGCGAATTATCCACCCGTATTGATTAGTGGCGGGAATAAAGACTTTTTAACCGACACACAATCTGTACCCTTTGTAAAAGCTTTAATGAATCAGAACATACCTGTTACCGAAGTATTTTATCCAAACTCCAAAGAATTCTTAGTACATGAATATCAATTCATAATGAGTAAAAAAGCCAGTCAGCAGACATTTCAACAGACTATTCAATTTATTCAAAAATATAGTCCTTCAGTTTTTAAATAAGACTTACTGTTATTTTATTTGAAAAATTTTATTAAAATACATGAGCTACTCTTTTGATGAGTATATTTTTAGGAGGCGGATATGAATCCTGTTTTTATTGCCTATGCTTTACTTGCCTTAGCAATTATTTCAGAAGTGACAGGCTCAACTTTTTTGGTGAAATCTGAAGGTTTTACTAAATTGGGTCCAAGCCTTTTAGTTTTTATCTTTTATGTCGTTTCATTTTATTTATTGTCTCAGGTGATTAAAACTATTCCTTTAGGCATTGCTTATGCTATATGGGGAGGAGTCGGTATTATTTTGACCGCTTTAATTGGTTTTTTCATATTCCGGCAAAGTCTGGATGGGCCTGCTGTGATTGGAATAGCCATGATTGTCGGTGGTGTAATCGTGATGAATGTCTTTTCTAAATCAGTAGGACATTAATTTTAAAAAATGACTTCATTTAAAAAAATGACTTTATTTAAAAAGTGATCAGGCGATTAAATACTGAAATTTGTAGGAAAAATACCAGTAGATAAAATAACTTATATCCCAATTTAGGGATATAAGTCGTAAAAACCTAAGTTATTTGGATGAAGGCTGTGCCCTAAACTTCAATATGATTGACACTGCAAAACCAAATAGTAATCCCCAGAACGCGGAACCAATCCCGAAGAACTGTATTCCTGAAGCACTGAATAAGAAGGTCATTAAAGCAGCCTCTCGTTCACTAACATCTTGAAAGGCAATGGCAATGTTGTGACTGATAGTGCCAAATAAAGCAATTCCCGCAAGAGCCACAATAAAAATGTGTGGAAATGACATAAGTAAGCTAGTCAGTGTTGCCGCAAAAATACCCATCACAATATAAAAAAAGCCACAGCTTATTCCTGCAATATAGCGTTTCTGAGGATCTGGATGCACTTGATCATCTAAACTGACTGCAGCACTAATGGCAGCAATATTGACACTATAGCAACCAAAAGGCGCAAACAGTGTTTGAGCGATCCCGGTCCAGCCAATAAGCTGGTTGACATGCGGTTGGTAGCCATAGCTTTTGATCATGGCAATTCCCGGCAAATATTGAGATGCCATGTTAATCACAAATAAAGGCAGAGCTAACCCAAAAAGAGCTGACCAGGTGAATTCAGGCATCATCCATACAGGTTTGGCGAGGCTCCATTGTAAAACTGGGGTATGAAACTGCATAAACAGGGGACAAAGGATTAACCCGGCAATGACCGTAATCACGATGCTATAACGTGGTGACAGTCGTTTAGATAGAATGTAAACGGCCAAAAGTGAAAGAATAAAGCCCCAATCATTTTGCATGCTTGCAAAAAGTGCAATGCCAAATTTGAGCAATACCCCCGCAAGCATGGCACTGGTTAGGCTTTGCGGAATATAAGATAAAACTTTTTGAAAGATACCTAAAAAGCCTAAAATTGCGGTGAGTAGCCCGCAGATAAAAAATGCACCAATCGCTTCATATAAGCTGTAGCCACTACCTGTTGCTAAAATGAGTGCAAGTCCTGCAGTAGACCAGGAGGTCGCAACAGGATATTTAAACTTCCACGATAAAATTAAGCCCGATATTCCAATTCCTAAGCCTAGTGCCCAAAACCAGGAGGTGATCTGTTCTGGTGTCGCACCTATTATTTGCGCAGCTTGAATCACTAAAACTGCAGAAACACTGATACCAATCAGAAAGGTAATGAAACCTGCAAATACAGCAGGAATAGAAAAGTCTTGAAGAAATTTTTGCATAAATCCTTTGCAATGATCATTTTTAATGGTTGAAAAGCGTAATAATCATACGCCTTTCATTTTTAAGCGCAAAGGCATAATTGAAATAATAAATAGCATTGTTACAGGTTTAATTATTTAACAGCAATCGAAATTTATAAAGTCGTTGTTGCAAGCTTAAGCCCGAAACCGCAAAATAAAATTCCCACAGCCGCTACACATGATGCGGTCACTTTATAACGCTGAGTAAAATAGGTGGCGAGTTTTGCACCTGAAAATATCAGCACAGTTAAATAACTCATACTAATGATCTGTAATACGACCGCAAGTGCAGTAAATGTAATTGCAGGGTATGGATAAGCAGGATCTACAAACTGAACAAAGAAGGACAAATAAAATAGAATCGCTTTAGGATTTAAAATACTAATGGTGAGTGCAGTTTTAAATGGCTGCAATTGCCCAATGTTTTTTTCAGCGACTGCAATTTCTTTCTGTGAGTGAACGGTATTCCAGGTGTGATAGGCTGCTATCAGCAATTTGATGCCCAAATAGCTGAGATAAAATGCACCAATAATTTTTAGTAAGATAAATAACCACGGGAAAGCATGCAGTAATGAAGCTGCTCCAAGTGCGGTGAGTAAAATTAAAACAATATCACCGGTATAAACACCGAATGCACTTTTATAACCGGCTTTAATGCCAAAACGTGAAGCAATAGACATCACGTATAAAGAATTGGGTCCCGGCAACAGCACAATTAAGGTTGTACCAATAATATAAGTAGGAAGATCGGTTATGCCGAACACAATAAATATACTCTTAAACAATCAAAAAGCCGACTTGTTCACTATAACAAAATCGGCTTTTTGATGATGCAATATTCGTATTTTAAGCTTGTATTTCAGCATCTAAGCCAAAAGATTGGCGAAGTAATGTACTTAATTGATCACGCGCTTTAATAAAGCCGTCAATTCCACTCTGTAAAAGCTGCGAAGACATCAAGTCATGTTCAAGTTGTTGCTTGAAGGTATCTTTGGTTAAAGCCGTAACAATACGCTGACAATGGGCTTGTGCATGATTGTTTGAAAGCTGGGCAACAACTTCACGCTGATCCTGTTCAAGTTCTGCCAAAAGATTGGGCGAAACCGTAAGCAGGTCACAACCGGCTAATCCGAGAACTTGATCAACACTTCGGAAGCTTGCGCCCATAATTTCAGTTTTAATACAGTGCTGTTTGTAGAAATGGTAAATCTGCTTTACTGAAAGTACACCCGGATCTTTATCAATAGGGTAATGATCTACATTTTCTGCTTTCTTGTACCAGTCTAAAATACGACCGACAAAAGGTGAAATCAGCGTTACATTGGCTTCTGCACAGGCTTGGGCTTGATGTAAACCAAATAATAAAGTCAGGTTACAGTGAATGCCTTCGGCTTCTAAAATTTTAGCTGCCTGAATGCCTTCCCAAGTCGAAGCAATTTTAATCAAGATACGATTTTGGTCAATGCCATAGGCTTTATAGAGTGCAAGTAGTTCTTTGGCTTTAGCGACAGTTTCATCGGTGTCATAAGATAAAGACGCATCAACCTCAGTCGAGACACGACCTTCAATCAGCTTAAGAATTTCAACTCCAAACTTGACCGTAAGTATATCAATCGTACGTTCAACTAAAAGATCACCGTTATAACCCTCAGATCTTGCTTGTTCAAATGCATCTTCAATCAGCTGCTTGTTTTCAGGCTGATTTGCAGCCGCTGTAATCAGAGAAGGATTGGTGGTTGCATCCAGTGGACGGAATTTTTCAATAGCGGAAAGGTCACTACTATCGGCAACAAGGGTGGTTAAGCTTTTTAATTGGTTTAAGGCAGATTGAGTCATTAGTTTAGTTCTTAAAGTTATTTCCCTGCATTTGTTATATCACAATCTGCTTTTAACCCAAGTAAAAAGCCTGTATAAGGCCTGTCTATTTTGTGTTTTTCCGCGAATTTCGGATGTGATTAATCAAAAAATGAGCAGCGGCACCCAGCTGACTTTCTCGACTCCACACCAAATCGACAAAATATTCAAATTTAGGACTAAAATCTAAAAAGTTAAGAATTTTAAGTTGCTGAGTGATGTGTGGATTTTGATTAAGCATTTCCAGAGGTAACACCCCCCAGCCCAAACCCTGCATAATCATGGCGCAGGCAGAATGATTGTTGTCTGTGCGCCAGTATTTTTTTGAAAATAACAGTTCAGGCTTAATGCTCCGGTCACGGCTGGCCACCACAATTTGCCGGCTTTGCAAAATTTGCTCATAGCTGACCTGTTTAAATGCAGCAATAGGCGAGCTAGTGGCAGCTACCGGCACCAATGCTTCACGTTTAAGTTCGACAAACTGTTCACGACTTTCCAATTGTTCACGTTCAAACATTAGTGCCAATTGTGCCGTCTGATTGAACAGCATTTTTAACGCATCCTCTTGCGGTGCTGAAAAAACATTGATTTGCAGTTCCGGAAATTGTTTTTCAATCAGTGAAATATAGTCTGTCCAGTGAGTGTGTAACAGTTCGGTTACTACCACAATATTTAAAGAGGATTCCAAGCCCTCACTTAAAGCAAAAGCATGCTGTTTCCATTGATTGATTTCAATGAGTAACTGCTCGGTTTTTTCATACAAGGTAAGCGCCTGAGGCGTGGGAACCGGCTCACGCCCAATACGTTGAAATAGAGATAAATTTAGATCTATCTCTAAATTGGCAATCGACATACTGACCGCAGAGGGGACTTTTCCCAACTTTCTTGCAGCAGCAGAAAATGAACCAGTTTCGATGACAGTCTTAAAAATAATCAGTTGGTCTTGGTTAATATTCATCTATCAAAACTTTTGAAAGAATCTAATTCGATTAATCAATAATACCAAAATAAAATACTCTTACCTCCAATAAATGAGTATTGAAATGTTGATTTCCAAAAGAAGGATCGTTCATGCACTGAGCTATGAGATCATCCTGTTGGTCATCATTGCGATTGCCTTGAGTTTTATTTTTGATATGCCGATGGAAGTGACTGGAATACTGGGAATTGTTATGGCAGTAACGTCGGTGTTTTGGAATATGATCTTTAACCATTTCTTTGAAAAGTTTGAAGTCAAGCATCATTTGAAAAGAACGGTGCGTGTACGTATTCTACATGCGATTGGTTTTGAAGGAGGCTTGATGTTGGCCACCATTCCAATGGTGGCTTATGCTCTAGAAATGAGCATCGGACGGGCTATTCTGCTCGATTTAAGTATGACCCTGTGTATTTTGGTGTATACCTTTATTTTCCAATGGTGTTTTGACGCTATTGAAGATCATTTAAGACTCAATCGGACTAATCAGCAATTTATAGAGAATTAATTATTGCTATATAAGTGAATAATTATTTTTAATAACATACATTCAAAAAATAATTGTTATCAGTCTAGGTGAGTAGAGTGAAATGTTTTATATACAACATTGTACATACCTTAACTTAAAACTGACATTTTGAAGCATATAAGCGGTCTCATCTCCTCTATATTAAATCTTGCACTGCTTAAATATGAGAAAGGTGCATAATTTTTCTTAAAAGTTATATTAAACTTAATTTTAAAAGCATGATAAAAGGATAATACGAAGATGAATGATAATTTTGATCGTGACGTTGTAAAAAACCTTCCTAAAGATGCTCGAGATGATTTGAATGCAGATCCAATTACAGGTGAACCTGGCGCACATCCGGTTGGAACTGGTGTAGGTGCAGCAGGAGGTGCAGTGGCTGGGGCAGCAGTTGGAGCCGTAGGTGGCCCAGTTGGCGCAATAGTCGGAGGTGCTGTGGGAGCAGTGGTCGGCGGCCTAGCAGGTAAAGGGGCCGCGGAAGCAGTCAATCCTACCGAAGAAGAAGCCTATTGGAGAGAGACGGCGCATACCACACCTTACTATGCAGAAACGCTTACAACCTATTCAGATTTAGATTATGAGCGAGATTATGAAAATGCTTATCGCATTGGTTATGAAGCCCGTCCTCAATATGACTCAAGTACGCGTTTTGAAGATGTGGAAAGTGATTTGAAACTTAAATGGGATCATGTCAAAGGGTTGTCTCGTTTAACCTGGAATGAAGCAAGAATTGCAGTTAAGGAAGCTTGGGAACGTGCTACACGCTAAGCTTTCAATGCTAGTTTAATTTATAAAAATAAGAAGCCCCCGGAAGTTAAACTTCCGGGGGCTTCTTATTTAAAAAGATATAGCGAGCTTATTTTTCAATAATTGCTGTTACACCTTGGCCACCAGCTGCACAGATCGAAACAAGCACGCGACCTGAACCTTTTTGATTAATCAGTTTTGCTGCGGTGGCAATAATACGGCCGCCAGTCGCTGCAAATGGGTGGCCTGCTGCTAAAGATGAGCCTTTTACGTTGAGTTTAGAGCGGTCGATTGAACCGAGTGGTGCATCCAAGCCTAAACGTTCTTTACAGAATTTTGGATCTTCCCACGCTTTCAATGTAGAAAGTACTTGAGATGCAAAAGCTTCGTGAATTTCGTAGTAGTCGAAATCTTGTAAAGTGATACCGGCACGTTCAAGCATACGTGGAACTGCATATGCAGGTGCCATCAATAAGCCTTCTTTTTTCTCAACGAAATCTACAGCAGCAGTTTCTTGGAACGTTAAGTAAGCAAGAACTTCGTGACCGTTGGCTTTCGCCCATTCCTCAGAAGCTAAAAGTACGCAAGATGCACCGTCAGTCAGCGGAGTAGAGTTACCCGCAGTCATGGTACGTGCATCGCCTTTACCAAAAGCAGGCTTTAATTTTGCCAGTTTTTCTACAGATGAGTCCGCACGCAAGTTATTGTCACGTTCTAAACCTAAGAATGGTGTAATCAGGTCGTCGAAGAAACCTTCTTCGTAGGCAGCCGCCATTTTTTGATGTGAAGATGCAGCAAGTTCATCTTGCGCTTCACGAGCAATACCCCATTCAAGTGCTGTAATTGCTTGATGATCACCCATAGAAAGACCAGTACGGGGTTCACCATTTTTAGGTGCATCCATTAAATCTTTAAGATTGATTTTAGTTAACGCTTTTAAACGGTCTTTAGCTGTTTTTGCAATGTTCAATTCAAGTAAAGCTTTACGTAAACCGTCACCGAACGCAATTGGTGCATCAGATGTGGTATCTACACCGCCTGCAACACCGACTTCAATTTGACCCAAGGCAATTTTGTTTGCAACAAGGAATGCTGCTTGCAAGCCAGTACCACATGCTTGCTGTATATCGTAAGCAGGTGTTTCGGGAGCAAGTTCAGTGTTTAACACACATTCACGAGTCATGTTAAAGTCACGGCTATGTTTTAAAACTGCGCCTGCAACCACTTCGCCCAGGCGTTGACCTTGGAGGTTAAAACGCTCAACCAGACCATTTAAGGCAGCTGTAAACATATCTGAGTTAGAGGCAGTGAAATAAGCGCCGTTTGAACGAGCGAAAGGAATACGGTTACCACCGATAATTGCAACGCGGCGAACAGTGTTTTGACTCATGGTTTTATCCTGTTGAACAGCAGTTTGAGTTGTAGATTGTGATTTTTTGGGAGTTGAAGCAATACTTTTACTACGTGGTGATGTTGAACGAGGACGAGCTGCTTTCATCTCATCGGTTGCTGACTTTATGGCAGTACCAGAACTTTTAGTTGTACGCGCAGTACTTTTTGATGTATTTGACACAGTTTCCGTCGCAGAATTTTCAACTGTTGGATTTTCTTGAGTTGTCTTGCTCATAAGGCTTTTCCAAGCATTTTAAAGTATTCTTGGCACGTACATTAACACAATCTAAAAATAGCCGTATTGACTACAATGACATTGCACAAAGCATTCCGGTCAAGACATCCATTGTTTAACTCAAGTATGATTCTATAGAAACTGATGGATGTATTGAAATATAAGACTCTAAACATCATATTGAAGTTAAAAGAATATCTTCAAATCCATCAAAAATTAATTTGTATGAGAGATAATAAACATGACTGACCAATACCAAACATTCGCGAAATCTCCTATTGGTAAATTTGTCATCAAAAATTTAGGTTTGCCATCACCGATTTCCCTAGACCGTTTTGAGTCAGCCACTCCGGTCGTTAGGGGGGCAGTTTTATTTGGTGCTGCATCATCTTCAACTTTATCGGGTTCAATTGCGCAAGTTCTTGCAAATATTCACGCCAATAGCTATGCAGGCAACAATACTGAATTACAACAAGCTGCAGCAAAAACAGGTTTAAGCCTGAGTGCGTTCAATGAAGGCGACAAAGAATCTAAGTTTAAGGCTGTGATTTTTGATGCATCGGGTATTCAAAACTCTGAACAACTACATGAACTTTATGACTTCTTTAATCCGATTGCACGCCAAATTCAGACTTCTGGTCGTGTAGTGGTTGTCGGTATTACCCCTGAAACTGCAAAAACAGTAAAACAGGCGATTGCACAACGTGCGCTTGAAGGTTTTGTAAAATCTGTTGGTAAAGAATTTAAAAAAGGTATTGCTGCGCAGCTGGTCTATGTCGATGAAGGCGCTGAAGCCAATCTTGAGTCTACAGTTCGTTTTGCCTTATCTCCACGTTCAGCGTATGTGTCTGGTCAAGTGATTCGTGTTTCTAAAGCTGAAACTGTAGATATCGATTGGGCAAAACCGCTGGCAGGTAAAACGGCTGTGGTGACGGGTGCGAGTCGTGGGATTGGTGAAGCAATTGCACATGTATTATCTCGTGATGGTGCACATGTGATTTGTCTAGACGTTCCACAACAGCAGGCTGACCTTGATCGTGTTGCCGGTGAAATTGGTGGTTCGACTTTAGCCATTGATATTACAGCTAATGACGCTGGGGAAAAAATCAAAGCTGCGGCTGTAGCTCAAGGTGGTTTAGATATCATCGTACATAATGCCGGCATTACCCGTGACAAAACTTTGGCAAACATGAAGCCAGAGTTATGGGATCTGGTGATCAACATTAATTTATCTGCAATTGAGCGTGTCAATGATTACCTTCTTGAAAATGAAGGTTTTAATGCCAATGGTCGTATTGTTTGCGTATCTTCAATTTCAGGTATCGCGGGTAATTTGGGTCAAACCAACTATGCAGCATCTAAGGCAGGTGTCATTGGTGTAGTGAAATTCACTGCACCTATGTTGAAAAATGGTATAACCATTAACGCCGTTGCGCCTGGTTTTATCGAAACGCAAATGACTGCTGCAATTCCATTTGCCATTCGTGAAGCAGGTCGCCGCATGAACTCGATGAGCCAAGGCGGCTTACCTGTCGATGTTGCTGAAACGATTGCATTATTTGCATCTTCTGCTTCTACAGGTTTAAATGGCAACGTGGTTCGTGTGTGTGGTCAAAGCTTGTTGGGTGCTTAATTTGCAAATAAAACTCCTTCTCCCTTTGGGAGAAGGTTGGGATGAGGGCTAAAAAAGTTTTAATATTCGATTAATACCTCTCCCTTACGAAGCAGTGCTTCTCATCTCCTAAAAGGAAGAGGAAGTTGCATTTAAAGATATAAGAATTTTATAAAGGTCCAGAATGAATACTCGCCATTTTAGTCAACTTCCAAAACCTTATTTAGCCTATCCGAAAGTGATTCAAGGCCTAATTTTTAAAAAGCCGAAGGGTGAAAAAGTACTACCGCAAGTTGAATATGTGGTGGATTCATTCAAGGTCGATCAGAAACATCTTAAAGTCTACAACGAAGTCTGTGGCTTTAAGAATAACGGTTATATTCCCGCGATTTATTTAGCGGTACTTTCTCAAAGCCTGCAAATGCACATGATGACGCAAGAAGCGTTTCCATTTGCGATTTTAGGTTTGGTGCATATTCGCAATCAGATTAAGCAAACCCGTAAAGTTGGGGTAAATGAACAGCTAATGTTATCTTGCAAGTTTGGTGAAGTACAAGCACATGACAAAGGGAGTCAGTTTGACTTTATTACCACTGCAAAAGTGGGCAATGAAGTGGTAATGCAAGGGATAACCACTTATTTGGCGCGCCAAAAAACCAATGGCAAAGTTACTGCTAAAGTGACTGAATCGAAAGCACCTGCGTATGAAATGCAAGCAGAGTGGAATGTGTCGGAAAATACCGGTCGTCGTTATGCCTTAACTTCGGGCGACTTTAACCTGATTCATATTCATGCCATTACCGCAAAAGCTTTCGGTTTTAAACAGGCGATTGCCCATGGCATGTGGAGTAAAGCCAAAGCATTAGCAAGCTTAACGCTTCCAGACAGCTATGAAGCAGATGTATGGTTTAAGTTGCCGATGTACTTGCCCTCTAAAGTTGAGTTTTTAACTGCTAATGAAGGTAAGGATATCGAATTCCTGATCCGAAATAGCAAGAACCAAAAACCGCATGTGTCGGGTCGTATAAAAGCCTTATAAGACCAAGGCCTGAGTCATTGCTGATTTAGGCTTTTTTATTTTAAGCTTCGAGTAAATAAAAAATAACGACTGGTTTAGGGAAAGCACAGTTTAATGAACAAAATAAAAGAATATATCTTTGCCAATACAGAAAATTATCAGGGACAGACTGATGAGCGTTTTCAAGATCTCGCTAAACAATTTAGCCGTATGCAGGATGCACGGACAGATTTAGGTGGGGCAGCCCTAGTCGTTTATTTCCAGGGGCAAAAAGTCGTTGATATTTACACAGGTAAAAAATCAGCAACTGAAAACTGGCAATCCGATACTCTGTCAGTGTGCTATTCCACGGGTAAAGGTGTACTTTCGACACTGGCTCATATTTTAGTGAGTGAGGGTTTTCTAGATTACGACACGCCTGTTGCACAGTATTGGCCTGACTTTGCACAGAATGGTAAAGCGAAAATCACTTTAAGACATATACTGAGCCATCAAAGTGGTTTATATGACATTCGCAATCAGATTGAAACGGCATTGGAAATGGCGGACTGGTCACATATGCTGGAAGTGATTGCAAAAGCAAAACCACATTTTGAAATAGCTACGGATGCGGCTTATCAAGCCTTAACTTTTGGCTGGCTGGTAGGTGGTGTGCTTGAAAAAGCGACAGGAAAATCTTTGTCAGATTTAATGCTGCAGTATCTTGTTCAGCCACTGCAACTAGATGGAGCGTACTTTGGCGTTACTGAATTTGAATTGGCTCGGGTTGCAAGACCATTGGCAAAATTGAAAACACAACCAAAGCCTTCAGGGCAAGCAAAACCGAAACCAAAGAAAGCTTCACTATTTGACAAAATAGTTGAGTGGTCAGGACAAAACCCACAAGACTTCCAGGATGCCATGATTCCCAAGGGAATGAAAAAGTTCAGCTTCTTTAGTGATGAAGGTTTAAAAGCCGTAATTCCCGCTGCAAATGGAGTTTTTACTGCAGATAGTCTGGCAAAAATTTATGCCATGCTGGCGAATGCAGGTGAATGGAAGGGTCAGCAATTGATTCGGCCAGATATCTTTAAAAATTTAAGTACAATTCAATACACTCAGCGCGACCGTATTATGCCGCTACCGATGTATTGGCGTTTAGGCTATCACCGGGTTTTAACTCTAGGGAAATCATCCAAAGGGTTTGGACATATGGGGTTTAATGGTTCTGGTGCATGGTGTGACCGTGAACGTAATCTAAGTTTCGCCTATACCCATAATTTTGCTACAGGTTCGATCACGGGGGATTATCGTCTGTGGGGTTTAACCCAAGAAACTTTACGTTGTGCAGATGCAGCATTAAAAGGGCGTAAGGGATGGTTTTAAACGGCATATTATTTAAAAATGTTAGCGTGCAGAGTTGGAAGGCATAATTCGGTAAAAAGTGTGATATTTTCCCAAGTCCAGAATCTCCCATTCAGTTGTCGTGATGAAAAAGCCGCTTCTTATTCCCTTAATTGCATCTTCTGTCTTGTTGGGTTGTCAGGACTCTAAGCAAACGAGTAGCGAAAGTAGCCAGCAAGTTGATCAGGTTGCCGAGCAGAAAGTTACGGTTGCGAAATGGGTGGGTAAGTATCAAGGAACGACACCATGCATGGGCTGTATTTCACGTTGTGAGGAATGCCCGGGTATGGCTGTAGATTTAGTGCTCAACCAGAACCAGACTTATACTTTAAAACGTGAAAGTTTAAGTGGCCATAATGAGATCGAAACGATTAAAGGCCATTTCCGATTTAGTAATTCTGATCAGACTAAACTTGAATTAGTGCAGGTCAAGACTCGCAATTTAATCTATGTGGATTTAGATCATCAACTGCTTGAAATATTGCAGGATCAGACAGGGAATATTTATAATGCTGAAGATGATTTTATTTTAGAAAAGAATGGATAGCTGATTTCTTTAGATTCTCGCAATATCTGAAAAATAGTTCTGCTTATCTCATATTTGATTGAACGCTTTTGCAGATTGTTCATTCACTCTTGACCAAAAAAACAGTATGCTTAGACCTGTAAAAAGGAGCATACATGTATCAAGTACTTGCGCGTAAATATCGCCCACGTAATTTTATTGAATTGGTTGGGCAAAACCATGTGTCACGAGCGCTCACCAGTGCCTTAGAACGTGGTCGTTTACACCATGCGTATTTATTTACTGGCACACGCGGGGTCGGTAAAACCACGATAGCGCGTATTTTGGCAAAGTGCTTGAACTGTGAAACGGGTGTAACTTATACGCCGTGTGAAGTGTGTGCAACTTGCACCGCGGTCAATGAAGGCCGTTTTATCGATTTGATTGAAATTGATGCGGCATCACGGACTAAAGTTGAAGATACACGTGAACTGCTGGATAACGTTCCATATGCACCAACACAAGGTCGTTTTAAAGTTTACCTGATCGATGAAGTGCATATGCTGTCTACGCACTCATTCAATGCGTTACTGAAAACACTAGAAGAGCCGCCTGAACACGTCAAATTCCTTTTTGCAACAACCGATCCACAAAAGCTTCCAATTACTGTCATTTCTCGCTGTTTACAGTTTACTTTGCGTCCATTGGCTGTGGATGAAATTACTGAACATTTGACGCATATTTTACATAAAGAAGAAATTCAGGCAGAACAGGATGCAATCTGGCAAATTGCTGAGTCTGCACAGGGATCACTCCGTGATGCACTGTCTTTAACCGATCAAGCGATTGCTTATGGTCAGGGCGCAATCCAGCATCAAGATGTTAAAGAAATGTTGGGTTTGATTGACCGAACCATTATTTATGATCTGATTTTAGCCATCCATCAAAATCAAAAGCAGCGTGTCAGTGAATTGTTGATGCAATTTAGGCAGCAGGCTTTAGATGTTTCGCTGGTTTTAGATCAGTTGATTTCAACTTTGCATGAACTGGCTTTACTGCAATATTTACCAGATTTAAGCCTGAAATATAGTGCTGAAATTAATAAAAAAATCATGCAATTATCGCAGCTCATTTCAGCGCAAGATTTACAATTGTATTATCAAGTGGCATGTAAAGGTCGTGCCGATCTGCAACTTGCAGTGACACAAGAACAAGGCTTTGAAATGTGCGTATTGCGCCTACTCGCGTTCCGTCCATTGCAACCGAATGAAGTCTTGGTATCTGCACCAGAGGTTCAGCAACCAGCAGCACAAATTGCTGTTCAAGCATCTGTACAAAATATGCAGCCGCAAGGTGATGAATATCAAGCACCAGCAGAGCCAGTTGCAGAAATTCAGTCACAATTAAGTTCACAGAATCCAGAACCATCTTCGGATGATTTTCTGGACGAACCAATGCTTGAGCTTGCTGAGCCGAATTCTCCGATAAGTCCAGATCAAATTGTCTTTGATCCAACCTCAGAAGATGCCCTGTTTGACTTAGATGAATCAAATGATGATATCAATATCCTGCCAGATAGCGCTGATCAGCTAGAAGCGAGCAGCGATGATTTCTTATTTGATGAAATTGCACCCTTAAATGATGTTTTCGATACTGAAACTGCAAAGTCTCAAGATAATATTGCTGTGGTGGATCAAGCGGAAGATGTATTCTTAAGCCCAGAACAGATGCCGATTGAGTCTGTACACGTTGAAGTTGCACCAGTTAAAGTTATCGAGAAGCCGGTTCTTGAATTAGAACCACCGAGTCTGGAAGAAACTCAAGTCGCGGTTAAAACTGTATCCACACAAGATTCAGGGTTAATGCCACAAGAGATTTTAAGACTAAGCCCTCAACAGCTTGAAGGGGATTGGACGGTAGATAAGTGGGAGTATTGGTTTAGAAATAGTACATTATCACCCGCGGTACAGGAATTGGCGCAACAGGGGGTAATGACCGGTCAGATTGATGGCGAATCGTTATTTCATATTCCACCACAATATGAACAGTTGTTAAATCAGTTACGACATGCGTTAGAGCAAGCTTTGAAAACTGAATGGCCGAATACCCACTTTCAGGTCAAATATGCTGAAGTTGAAACAACGACGCCTTATAACATGCAGAATGAACGGAAACAGAGAGCGTATGCACGTGCTTCAGAGCTACTGCATGCAGAAGCGGCGGTGAAGGATATTCTGCAAAACTTTGATGCTGAAATACAGAATATTCAGCTTAAATAAGTTTATTCATTGATACAGTATTGAGATAAAGCATCCCGCATTTCACTTGGAATCGGGGTGCTTTTTCGTGTCTGGCGATCAACAAAGACATGTACGAAATGACCTTGTGCAGAGGCGATATCATGCAGTGGTTTAAAAATTGCCAGATCGTATTGCATGGATGAATTGCCAAGTTTGGAAATGACCACGCCCACTTCAATAATTTCAGGATATGAAAGTTCTTGAAAAAAACTGCAGGCTGAGTCGACGACCAATCCAATTACTGGGGAAGACCGAATATCAAAGCCTGCTTTTTCAATCAGTAAAGCATTGGCTGCGGTATCAAAATAACTGTAATAGGTGACATTGTTGACGTGACCATAGATATCGTTATCTGACCAGCGCGTTTGAATGGGCAAGAAGTATGAGAAATCAGCGCGTTGTTTTGGTATTTGCTTCATTGTAATTTTATTTTCTATCGGTCATTTATGTTCAGTTGTACTGTTAAAAATAAATGAGTGCAAGTCGTTAAAAGTAAGGTCATTTACACGGAAGTAAATGACTCTGTGATATTGTTTTATATTAGATAATTTACATAAATCAAAAAATGTTCAATATTGGATTCTTTAAAACCAGCACTGCCTCAGTTTTTTGATTCAATTTCTATGTCTTTGCCTAGGCATTACCTCTACTTTTGAAAGGTCAAAATGAGGACTTAAAATATATTTTGAGTCCGCAAGAAAAACCTTTGGTTTCCCATGCACGACCTCCTTGTCGTGATGGGGAACGTGTGGCATCCATGCCACACTCATGAATACAATAGCTGTTAAAATTTATTTTTAATTTTGGCATTATGAGCAATTTATCGTAATTGAAAAAATGACTTATGAAAGAAGTCTATTGGTAAGAGTTTTTGATTGTAATAAAAAATCGCTTAAAAATGATATGAAGATAAATAAAATACAAACTAAGCATAAACAGCTTCATAAATTTGTCGGGTATCCTGCAACTGGAGTTCACGCGGATTATTTTGTAAAAGCCGAGTTTGCAACATGGCATCATTGGCTAATTGCTCAAGCTTGGTTTCTGGAACATTTAAATCTTTCAATTTTAAAATCAAACCGCTTTTATCAAGGTGATTTTGCATATGATCAATAAATAAGTCACATAAACCATCTGTACTGCCGGTACTTTTTGGATCTATCCAGCACATCAATTCAGCATAGAGTTGCTTTGCATTAGGGGCGTTAAACTTTAAAACTTCGGTTAAGACCAAGGCATTGCTATGCCCATGCGAGATATGAAAATGTCCACCTAGAGGATAAGCCAGCGCATGTACCGCAGCGACTGGAGCATTGGCAAAGGCTTGACCGGCAAGCATTGAGCCGACCAGCATATTTTGACGTGCCGCTAAATTCTGTCCATCAGCCAAGACCAGGCTTAAGTTGTCATTGAGTAAGCGTAATGCCTGTTTGGCTAACATGTCTGCATAAGGATTCTTTTTTATTTTTGATGTATAGGCCTCAATCGCATGCACCATCGCGTCTATACCTGTTGCCGCCGTAATTTGTGCGGGCAAGTTTTGGGTAAAGGTCGCATCTAAAATAGCAACATCGGCAAATAAAACCGGACAAACAATCCCGGTTTTTGTAGTTTCACCGGTGGTAACGATAGAAATAGGAGTGACTTCAGAACCAGTACCTGCAGTAGTTGGAACTAAAAATAAAGGTAGTCTTGGGATTTTAGCATTATTGATACTGTATAAATCTTGCAAAGTGTGCTGTTGTTCGGGATGTGCCAAAACAGCAATCACTTTTGCGACATCTAATGAACTGCCGCCACCAAAACCTAACACGATATCTGCCTTTTCATTTTTCGCGAATTGAACTGCATCTAAAACAATATGTTCGGGTGGGTCCGCTTGAACGCTAGAATAAATCACATAATCAAGTTGAATGGTTTCTAAAATTTCAATAATCGGTAAGTGTAATTGTTGCTGAATCATACCTGCATCGGTCACCAATAACAGCTTTTTATAGGGTTGCTGTTGGAGTAATTGCTTTAAGTCATAGATTGAACCGAGCCCTGAAATAATATTCGAGACAGTCTGAAATTGAAAATGGCTCATCTATTGCATCCTTTTTTATATCAAATTCAAGATTATTGTTTTAGCGTTCTATAGGATTCATCCCATAAATAACTTAACATAAGACATCTGAAAATAAAGTAGTTATTGAGGTTGTTATGTCATCCAAAACGCCATATAAGGTGTTATGTGTGTGTTTAGGAAATATTTGTCGCTCTCCCACAGCAGAAGTTGTGCTTAGACATTTTTGTGATGAACATTCGCTCAATATTGTGATTGATTCAGCCGGAACCAGTAACTACCATCCCGGAAAAGCACCTGATGAACGTAGTCAGAAGCATGCGTTAAATCGTGGCTATGATTTATCAGCCTTACGTGCACACCAATTAAAGCCCCAGGATTTCATTGAATTTGATCTGATTCTGGCAATGGATCATGAAAATTTAATTAATATTCAAGCACTTTTAGTACAAGTACATAGTGAGTATGGTGCAAGTCAAATTCGGGCAAAAATTGTATTGATGAGTGAACATGATCAAACTTATCTCAAGCAAGCTTTGCCAGACCCATATTATGGCGGGGTAGAGGGTTTTGAGCGGGTACTCGATCAGTGTGAATCGAGTAGTCGGGCGTGGGTCAATATTTTTAGACAACAGTTCAAACAACAGATCGATGTGAAATAAAGGTTTAAGCACATGAATATTCAAACTCAAATTCAACTTAAGCCTTTTAATACCTTAAGTCTTGATGCGATTGCATCCCATTATATTAAAGTTCAATCTCAACAAGAATTGGTGGATGCGTTAAATTATGCCAGGCAGCAACAGTTAAACGCCCTGATTCTGTCTGGTGGCAGTAATATGTTATTACCTGAACATATTCATGCGCTCGTGCTTCATATGGATATTCAGGGAATTGAATCTATTGCTGAAGATGAACACAGCAAGACTATTCGAGTGGGTGCAGGACAAATCTGGCATGACTTTGTGCTATGGACGACAGAAAATCGTTTATACGGATTACAAAATCTGGCCCTCATTCCAGGTTTAGTCGGTGCATCTCCAGTTCAAAATATCGGGGCTTATGGGGTTGAAGCCGGTGAATTTATTGAATCGGTTCAGGTTTATGACCGCCAATTAGAGCAATTCAGCCTTATTCTTGCTTCGGACTGTGATTTTTCATATCGGCATAGTATTTTTAAAGATGATCCGAATCGTTTTGTGATTACTCATGTGACTTTTAAATTGCTTAAGCACGCACATTTGATGTTGAATTATGGTGATCTGAAGCATGCCGTAGGCGATCAACAGACTGCTGAAAACTTGCAAAAACAAGTGATTCAAATCCGTCAAAGCAAATTGCCAGATCCAAAAGAATATCCAAATGTAGGAAGTTTCTTTAAAAATCCGATTGTTTCACAACAGCTTTATGACCATTTAGCACTATCATTTCCGAATTTACCCCATTACCCTCAAGTTCAAGGTGGCGTTAAAATTGCAGCAGGTTGGTTGATTGATCAGTCGGGTTGGAAAGGGAAGCAATTAGGTATGGTGGGGATGTTTCATAAACAAGCCTTGGTTTTAGTAAATTATGATCAGGCGACTTTGGCGGATGTGAAAGCAACTTATCATGCCGTACAACGGGATGTTCAGCAAAAATTTAACATTTTATTGGAACCTGAACCGGTATTGTTTGATGAGACAGGTTTAATTCGCTCACATTTGGAATAAGAAAATTATGGTGAAATCGCATTGGATGGTTCGATTGGTACAAATAGCATCAGTGTTATTTGTTCTTTTCGGCTGTTTCATGGTTTTGATTTATTCGCCATTTTATTCAGGCTGGGTTGTGAAAGCCTTGAATAGTTTTGTTCCTGTTGAAGTCAATCAGGTGGCTGCGAAAAGTCAACAAATGGCTGCATTGAGCGAACATGAAAATTTGGAGCCAGGCTCTAGATTATGGATTGCTCGACAGGCCTATTTAAAGTTAATGGAAGAAGCGATCCAAAGCCATAATTCGCAGAATTTGACTGTAATTCAAGCGCGATATAAAGCCTTGCAACACATGATTGAGGAGGCGCAACAACAAGAAAATGAACAAGAGGAAAAGCCGCGTATTCCATTGCTTGCAAAATCGGTGAATGATGAGATAGGACATGAAGATCCTACTCAAGCAGTTAAAGATTTATTGGACTTAAATAGTACTGAAAATAAAGCGTTAATGGAGAAATATGTAGAATTTCTTCTCACGCATAAAATTAAACAGGAACAAGTCGCGAAACAACCTGTCGATGAAACCATTTACCAGGATATTGCATTAATTCACGAACAGAATGAACAACCTCTACTGCAAGGTTCAAAGCCTTATGCCATTGTGGTCTTGGGTGGCGGCCTCACTCTGGATAAAAACGGTAAAGACATTGTGGTGAACGAATATACACGACTGCGTTTAGAGAAAACCTTAGCCATCGAAAAACAATATCAACTTCCGATTGTACTGAGTGGTGTAGAAGCCCCATATATGCAGCGTTGGTTGAAAGAACATGATGTAGACGCGAAATTACTGGAAGACCGAAGCATGAATACCTGCGAAAATTCGCGGTTTAGCTCGCTATTATTGCAAAAAAAGGGTGGAGCACCACGGGTGATATTAATTACCGACCGTTATCATATGCCGCGTACACGTCGTTTATTTGCATTAAATGGTATCGAAACGGTACCTGTTGAAGCACCTATGCCGACACATCTGACACACTGGCGTCCAAGCAAACAAAATTATGATCATAGCCGCCGTGCTAATTATGAAATGTTAGCCACGATTCGTGATGTCTGGTTTGGTTCCACTGATTGTCGGGAGGTGCCTTAATGCCAGATATCCCATTTTTAAATCCAACTATTTTAAAACAGTTGGATTTGCCGGTGCCGAGTAGAGAAACAACACCCCAACTGCTTGAAGCCTTAGACCTGAGTAAGCCTTATCAACCTTCAGTAGAGATTCAGGCTTATCGTAAGTTATATGGTTTGCATTTACTGGATTGTGAGCATTGGCAAGGCTATGTGCAAATGCCTTTGTTTAAATTACATGTACAAGCATTCCAACCCAATTTAGCCAATCTTGCTTTTAATAAAATACGCGGAACAGTGTTTTTATTGCATGGCTATCTGGAACACAGCGGTATTTATCAGCCGATTATTCGCGAATTACTGGAACAGGGTTTTAGTGTCATCACCTATGATTTGCCTGGTCATGGTTTAAGTAATGGTTCGCCTGCAAACATTAAGAACTTTGATCATTATCAGCAGGTTTTACATGCTGTTTATCACTATGTTAAAAATGCCAGTCAATTACCCAAACCATGGTTGGGTATTGGCCAGAGTACCGGTGGTGCTATTTTACTGCATCATCTATTAGAGTTTGCGGAGCGCCGTGAAAATCCCTATGTGGAGCGTGTCCTATTACTTTCTCCACTGATTCGACCTGCAAAATCAGCATGGTGGCATAATTCTGTGGGTTTAGGCATTATTCGACGAATCAAGCGTCAAGTGCCACGTCATTTTAGACGCAATAACCACAATCCAGAGTTTCTACGCTTTGTGCGTTTAAAAGATCCTTTACAGCCACGTATGATGGGCATGGACTGGATTTTGGCCATGTCCAAATGGATGCAGGAAATGGAGGCACGTCCAGCATGCCGTATCCCGGTATGGTTGGCTCAAGGTGCCCAAGATCAGACTGTGGACTGGCGTTATAACATTGAGTTTATTCGTCGCAAGTTCCGTTTGCAGACCTTGTTGATGCTTGAAGAGGGTTCGCATCAGTTAATTAATGAACGCGCGGATATTCGTGCAGCATTGACTGGACTCATTCCGGCATTTTTACATGCACAAAGTTCAAATGGCTATTATTAGATTTCATCACAATCAGTGAATCAAAAAATGTCGTATGAGCAAAGATAAGTCAGTTAAATAATGAGCTGACTTTTTCTTTTTTAATTCCCCATAGTGTTTGATACACGGACATGTCATTCGCAATCTGAGCAAAAAAACAGTGTTTTGTTTGTAGTGCAAGGCAAAGCAGAACAGAGGTATCTTAACTCAACTGTTTTTGCAAAAAAAGTTATTTTAAGTGCGGAAATTGAACAGATTTTGCAGTGAGGTACGCTACAGCACAAGATGCTTTGTTTAAGAAATCAAAATATATTTTGAGGCTTCTCATTTAGCGAATGGAAAACAGTGTTTCCCAAGGAACAAATGAGCTTCAGACATTTGATTCAAAAATAGTAACACTTCTTCGTGAATGACCAAAATACTAAAGAGTTGATTGAAAATCTTATAACGACTAATCGAGATTAGTCGTTATAAGCTCTTTTTTGCTAAATACCAGCATATCTATCACTCAAAGCCGGGTTAAAATTTCTCTGCATGGGCTAAATTCCACATTCGAAAGTAAAAATTTTCATCATCTTTATCTTCACAGCTGAGCAACTCACCTTCTTTTAACCAAAAGTGTAATTGTGCATAATTCTTGATTTCGCGGTCATTAATGCGCTGCGCGAGATGGTGAGCCTTAATATCCGCTGGGTGTTTGAGTCCAGCCGCAGCAATCATTTCAGACAAAGCCAGCATAGTATTTTTATGAAAATTTAGTACACGTACGGCTTTGGTGGGAACATGCAGGGCTTTTTGTCGCTCTTTGTCCTGAGTTGTAACACCAACCGGACATTGATTGGTATGACAACTTTGCGCTTGAATGCAGCCGACCGCGAACATAAATCCACGTGCTGAATTCACCCAGTCTGCACCAATTGCCATAGTACTGGAAATATCAAAAGCACTGATAATTTTACCACTCGCCCCGACTTTAATTTGATTACGCAAACCAGCGCCCACCAAAGTATTGTGTACAAACAGCAAGCCTTCTCGCAAAGGCGTACCTACATGATCAATCAGTTCAATCGGGGCTGCGCCTGTGCCACCTTCAGAACCATCTACCACAATAAAGTCGGGCACAATTTTAGTTTCCAGCATGGCTTTAACAATACTCATAAATTGCCAGGGCTGACCAATACACAGCTTAAAACCAACCGGTTTACCACCAGATAGCTCGCGCAGTTGTTGAATGAAATACATCATTTCAATCGGCGTATTAAAGGCTGAATGTTTAGAAGGAGAGACACAGTCATGCTCACGACTGATACCACGAATTTGGGCAATTTCTTCTGAAATCTTGCTTTTAGGTAAAATACCGCCATGTCCGGGTTTTGCCCCTTGCGATAATTTAATTTCAATCATTTTGACTTGCGGTAGCAGGGCTTGCCGGGTAAATTTTTCAGGATCAAAGTGTCCATCTAAAGTACGACAGCCAAAATAAGCACTGCCCAGTTCCCAGACAATATCGCCACCGTTCTCCAGATGATAAGGGCTAATACTGCCTTCACCTGTATCATGAGAAAAGTTCCCCATTTTCGCGCCCAAATTTAAAGCTCGAATTGCATTGGCACTCATGCTGCCAAAACTCATGGCGGAAATATTCATAATGGAAGCACTATAAGGCTGCTGACATTGATGATTACCAATCTGAATCCGAAAACTATCTGGATGGGCAGGCTTGCATGGCGTAATTGAATGGGTGATAAAACGATAATCTTGTTGATAGACATTAATAATGGACCCGAAGGGCTTATCGGCATTTTCATTCTTTGAGCGTTGATATACCAGGCTGCGTTGCATTCGTGAAAATGGCAGGGCATCCTGATCGGCTTCAATAAAATACTGGCGAATTTCGGGACGGAAATCTTCAAAAATAAAACGGAAATGCCCCATGATCGGATAGTTTTTTAGGATTGAATGCTTGTTTTGCAGGACATCATATAAGCCGACCAAACTGAGTATGCCTGAAATCAGCCATAAGGAATTCAGCAAGGTGTCCGAAATAAAGTAATAAATATAATGTGGAGCGTAAACGATCCGGAACCAGCTAATGGTGAGAGCAATGAAAATAAAAGTGAACCAGACTGAGTACCGTGAGAAAAAAGTATTTAAAAGCTTATGTCTAACAATCTGAACGGGACCTGGCATTCTAGTTTTTCCAAATTATTATGAATCAATTGAATTTGCCTATTTTGCGGACATGCTGCAAGTTCTGATTTGTAAAACTCAAATTATTGCTAGTTATAGCGAACAGTATATCGAAGTAATCATTATTGATTGTTTTACTAAATCAGTATTGAAATTCAAATCAGACACTTATTATGAACAATTAAGTTAAGTGATGTTTGAGTGTATTGGATAGGAATTGAGCGTAATTAAAATCCAGAATAAATGCTTAATAAAAAATCTGCTTAAAGCTTCTGATCTTATGATTTCTCAATACTTATATTATGCAGTACATTGATTTTACGTTAGCAACAGAGGTAATTCATATGACGATGAAATCAATCCGATATAATAGTGGAGATCTAGCGTGCTAAAGCTCAATGTTCTTCACTCCAGCAATCAAATCAACAGCCATCAAGCTTTGTGGTGGGGTGAGAAAATAAAGCCTGATGTTCTGGAAACCCACAATACGATAATAAAAAATAGATCCAAATAGAAAAATTCTCCAGTCCCAATTATTGGGACTTTTTTTATTTTTAGTTATTTTATCTCATCAGTGATTTGACGAACTGCATTTGAAACCTCAATTGGCTCGATTTGCTGAATCTTATTGCCAAAACCTCTTAGCCACCAGACCAGTTGAGAGGTAAAAGGTACGCTTGCAGTAATTTGAGCTAAACCATGGTCCAGTTTTCGGATGGTCTGATCTTTACTGAGCTGACTTTCATCAAAATAATGTGCATCTTCTTCAGTCATGATCAGTTTCAAGGCAATATTTTCAGTCGGCTTGTTATAGTCGACTCTAAAGCCTAGAGCGCCAGAATCAATATAAGCATCAATATCAAAGTTAACCGGATGCATTGCACGTGAATTTAAAACAATGGCTGATTTAAAACGGTGCAGGGCAAAAGTCTGAATATCAGTTTTATCATGCCGGGTACAGATTAAATAAATAATCGCACCTTTTTGAACCAAAGCTAAGGGATTCAAAGTATAGGTTTTTTCTTCACTTAAGTGGCTACGTCCCTGATAAACACATTCCAGTTGTTTGTCTTGCAGCAACCCTTCATAAATTGCTTGTTGCGCCATTTTATCGACTACAGGTGGAATTAAGGGTTGAGTGGCGGGAACAATACGAACCCGGTTAATCCATTGTCGCACATTATTTTGGGTGGACAAGCTACGGCGTGCCAAGTCAAACCAAGGATTCATTTCTTCAATCAGACTAGGAGGTAACAAGTGTTTTAAATGTTCTTCTACCATCATAAAGGTCACCGCCTGAGAACTGGTCATATGCGGTAAGCTTTGAATGGGTGCATCTGAACGCCAACGCCAGCCTTGAGGGACAGTTTTGCTGCTTTCAATAGGAAAGCGCAGCGAGATCTGATTTAAGTCACGCTGAATAGTACGCAAGCTGATATCAATACCTTCACGTTGCAGAATTTCTTGTAATTCTCGGGTACCCATCCACTTTCCAGTAGAAAGACGAGATAAAATTTGCCATTGTCGGTATAGGCTGTTGGACGTTTCTTTTTCTTGTGAAGACATAACTAACATTAAAAATCGAGTAGATTGTTTATAGCTGCATTAAATCAGGAAAACAATAAAAAAACTGAATATTTTTCTCAAATTTTTCTATCTCTCTCTATCAATAATTTGAAACATGTTAAGTCTAAAAATGCCATTGATTGTAGATAATTTTAGTGGGTAAATAGAAAAGACGATAAAAGGATTTTTTATTGGCATATATTTTGCTTCGCACTATTTAAGAATAGATAACAATTATGAGGGTAATATGTTTAAAGAAAATGATCGAATACCTCCAGTTTCTACGATTGAACATTTCCCCAATACTTTAGGCACAGATACCCCTATGCCAATTGCAATAAAAGTTAACAACCACTCTAAAATTAATGGGTTATTTCAACAGTTTAAATCACATTTTTTTAATGAATTAGTAGATGACCAAACCATATCAGAAGAAACGCGCAACAAGATTGAACAGTGGTTATCACAACATACGATTGATGAATTAAAGGCATTAAATCAGGCAGCGAAAGATCACTTTTTGTATGAGGGGATTACTTTTACAGTCTATGGTGAGTCGGAAGGGATTGAGCGCACCATTCCGTATGATCTCATTCCACGAGTGATTGAGAAAAAGCATTGGAATAAAGTCGCGCTGGGCTGTGCACAACGAGTACGCGCGCTCAATTTGTTTTTACACGATATTTACCATCAGCAAGATATTTTAAAAGCCGATATTGTGCCTGAACTGCAAGTGCTGACGCATGAAGCCTATCAGCCACACATGTATGCGCATGAATTAAAAGGTAAAATTTATAGTCAAATTAGCGGAATTGATATTGTCCGTGACCGTCATGGCGAATTTTATGTACTGGAAGATAACCTAAGGACGCCCTCAGGTGTGTCTTATATGCTGGAAAGCCGCAAACTTAGTCAGAAACTGATGCCTGATTTATGCCAGCAAAACAACATTCTAGGCATTGAACAATACCCGCAATTACTTAAAGAAATCTTGGCTGAAAATGCCTGTGTCGATAAGCCCTTTATTGTCGTATTAACGCCGGGACGCTATAACAGCGCATATTATGAGCATTCTTTTCTGGCCAGGGAAATGGATGTGCCTTTAGTGACATCACGTGATCTTTTTGTAGAAAACGATAAGGTTTATGTGAAAACTATCCGTGGAAGACAGCAAGTTGATGTAATTTATCGTCGAGTGGATGATGCCTATTTAGATCCATTATGTTTTATGCCTGATAGTAGTTTAGGAGTGGCGGGCTTAATGTCAGCCTATTTATGTCACAATGTTGTGATTGCAAATGCACCCGGTACTGGGGTGGCGGATGATAAATCAATCTATCCTTATGTTGATAAAATGATTCATTTTTACCTGGGTGAACAAGCAATTTTAAAAAATGTCCCGACTTTCCAGTGTCGTGAAACACAAGACCTGGATTATGTACTCACTAATTTGGAGCAGTTGGTGGTGAAAGAAGCCCAAGGGTCGGGTGGATATGGCATGTTGATTGGTCCCCAAGCATCAAAAGTTGAAATTAAATCTTTTAGAGAAAAAATTATTGCTGCGCCGAACTTGTATATTGCGCAGCCAACTCTGGATTTATCGGTTTGTCCCACCCTGACCGATTTTGGAGTAGCTGAACGTCATATCGATTTGCGTCCTTTTGTTCTCAGTTCACCTTATCGGACAGAGATTGTTCCCGGTGGTTTGACACGTGTCGCTATGCAGGCAGGATCTTTAGTAGTGAATTCTTCACAAGGTGGTGGAGTTAAAGACACATGGGTCGTCGATAATCTTCATTCTTAAACATCTAACCATGGGAAAGAAGTCATGATTTTATTAAATAGTAATGCTCAACATATTTTTTGGTTAGGTCGCTACTTAACGCGTATTCAATATTTGTGTAGTCAATTTCCATTTCATAATAACCAAGGCGCATTGCAATATGCACATGCATTTTGCTTGCCGGCGTTTGATGCAGACTCACTAAATTCATTATTGCTCGAAACAGAACAACCTGCATCTTTTGCTCAGCAATTTCAACATGCCAAAGATAATGTACAAGATTTACGAGGGATATTTTCTGCAAAAGCTTATGCAGAACTCAACCAGCTAATCAAAAATGCGATTGAAAATGCGGCTTATATTTGTGATGTGGCTGGAGAATGTCAGGATATTTTAGAAGCTGAATCTGAAGAGATCTTCCTGTTTTTTACTTTGGGGCAGAATATAGAACAGTTAGATCGACAACTTCGGCTTAAGCAGGATCGCAGCAAAACTTTGGAGAATATTGATAAAACGGTAGAGCTGTTAAATCAGATTGGTTGGAAAGGAGTGGACAGGGCATGGCAGCAGCTTAAGTTAAATCCAGACAGTATGAATTTTTACCACTTCAGTGACCATATCCAAAACCTATTTGAGGTGGATGTATGAAGCTGATGATTAATCACCAAACCCATTATCAATATACTGAGTTAGCGTGTAACAGCATTCAATATATCAAGATGACTCCGACCACGAATTTGCATCAGCAAGTGCATGCCTGGAATGTGAGTATACCCGGCGAGAAACAAGTTAAAACAGATGCTTTTAATAATATCTGGATTACCAGTTCACAGCGCCAACCTTATAGCCAGATGACTATTATGGCGCAAGGTATTGTAGAGATGGATCCAAATACCCAATTTGGAATTGAAAGCTCAATTAATCCCAAATTGTTTTTACAGCCTACGCCTAGCACCTTATGCAATACAGAAATGAAAAATTTTGCAAAATATTATGTTCCTCAGCTAAATCGAGCAAATTTAATTATTTTATCTGAAGCCATACTCAATTATATTCCTTATGTACCTGATCAGACCTCTGTGCAAACCTCTGCTATTGAAGCCTTTCAATATCGACAGGGCGTGTGTCAAGACCATAGCCATGTGTTTATTGCGATGTGTAAATATTTAGGCTTGCCTGCACGCTATGTCTCAGGTTATCTATTTGTACCAAATACTTCTCACCTCGCAAGTCATGCTTGGGCAGAAGTATTTTTTGAAAATTCGTGGTATTGTTTTGATATCAGCAACCAGTTATTTACACCTAATTCACATATTTATGTGGCAATCGGTCGAGATTATTGGGATGTTGCGCCAGTAAGAGGCATAAGAGAGCGCGGTGGTACTGAGTCGATGAACTCTATAGTTCAAGTGCTCGCTTGCTGAAATTTTAAAAGTCATAAGGAGCTCTCATGACTTATTGTTGTGCGCTACGTTTAAAAGAGGGTTTGGTCTTTGTTAGCGATACTCGTACTAATGCGGGCGTAGACCATATCTCTGTATTTCGTAAACTCTATACCTTTGGTGTGGAGGGTGAGCGATTTATCACCATACAAACTTCTGGAAATTTAGCGACAACTCAAGCTGTTATTGGGCATTTGAATAATCACTTGGAACTTGGCCAAGAACCCAACTTATATAGTGTCAATACTATGTTTGAAATGGCGGAGCTGGTGGGTCAAATATTAAGAAAAGTCATTGCAGATGTTACGCAAGAGACGCATGCTCACGAACAGAGTAATTATTATTGTAGTCTGCTGTTAGGTGGCCAAATTAAAGGTGCAGCAATGGAGCTTTATAATATTTATCCGCAAGGTAATTTTATTTGCGCGACAGAAGATACACCTTATTTTCAAATTGGGGAAAGTAAATACGGCAAACCGATACTAGATCGGGCCTTAAGTTATGAAATGCCCTTAGACGAGGCGGTACGCTGTAGTTTGATTTCATTTGATTCTACTTTACGTTCCAACGTTTCAGTGGGAATGCCGTTAGACACAATCGTTTATCATAAAGATTCCTTACACGTTCCTAATGGCAAACGCATTTATGAAGAAGATCCATATTTTAGGCAGCTGAGTAAACAGTGGTCAGACACTTTACGCCGTGGCTTACAGAAACTGCCTATTCCTACAGATGATTATCTAGATTAAACAGAGCTAAAAAACCCAAGTACAAACTTGGGTTTTTTATACGGCATAAAAGTTTACTTTCTTATTGGACGGGCACTTAGACGACACAAAAGTTCATAACCAATCGTACCATTGGCTTCAGCCACATCATCGACTAAGCGGTTTTTACCCCATAGTTCAACTTCGGTACCAATTTTTGCGTTTAAGCCTGTGATATCAATGGCGATCATATCCATGGCAACACGACCAATCACACATGTGTGTTGACCATTTATCGCAACATAGTTTTGTTTAACGAAAGCACGCGGATAGCCATCACCATAACCAATTGAAACGATGGCTAAATCCATTTCTTTTTCAGCCTTAAAGGTTGAGCCATAGCCTACAGATTCACCTGCCTGAATATGGTTTAAAGCAATGATTTCAGCAGTAAAGGTCATTACCGGTTTCAGATCTAAATCCTGTGCTGATCTATCTGCAAATGGAGATGCACCATAAAGCATAATCCCGGGACGTACAAAATCAAAATTCAGTTCAGGCCATTTATAAATGGCTGCTGAGTTACAGCAAGAAGCCATTACTGGCGCGCAAGCTTCTTTAACCTGAAGAAATTGATTTTTTTGTTGTTCATTTAACGGGTGATTTTCTGCATCAGCATTGGCAAAGTGCATCGCTAAAACACAAGTAAAACCTTCCGCTTTAAGAGCATTAATGACTTCAATAATCTCTGGTGCTTTAAAACCTAGACGGTTCATACCACTATTGAGTTTGACCCAAACTTTTAAGTTTTTGCCAATATAAACATTTTTATATGTTCGCAACCAGTCGAGTTGTTGTTGCTGATGCACGACGCATTCAATGTTATTTTCAACCACAACCCGCATTTCATCTTCAGAGAAAATACCCTCGATGATGGTAATTGGTTGTTGATAGCCGAGTTCACGAATTTCAAGTGCTTCTTCGAGGCAGGCGACACCAAAGGCATCCGTTCCACTTAAGGCTGCTAAACAGTCTTTGACTCCATGTCCGTAAGCATTGGCTTTAACCATACTTACAATTTGAGCAGTTGGTGCAAGTTGTTTAACACGGTTTAAATTATATTGCAGCGCTTCTCTGTCAATATAAACTGTTGCTTGGCGCACCCTGGTTACTCCTTGGGGTTACAATGAAACATTACAGCAATTTTAGAACAATCACTTATAAGCTGCGATCAATATTGTGGATATGCTTGTGATCTCACTCAAAAGGGAGGGAGGAACTTAAGCAGAATAGAGTGCCATATTGTATTCCTATGGCTGAAAATAAACACTAATTTAAAATATATTTCAATTAAATTTTAGATAGCATGACTTGATTCTATTATTAAAATATCAACAGTAGCTGATCATACTTTTTTTATCTCTTTTTATATTCAAAGTTGATTAAGTTGTAGAAAGATATGCGAAGCTAAAATCAGCTTTCACTTAAAAGAATTGAAGTGCAGACGTGGACAAAAATAAGCAGCTAAAAAAACGAGGTCATTACCTCGTTTTTTATTACTTATTCTTCATCATTATATTGAGCATAAAACTCTGGTGAAAGGTTACTAAATCGGGTGTATTGGCCTTCAAAAGCCAGACGCACCGTACCAATAGGGCCGTTACGCTGTTTACCAATAATAATTTCGGCAGTGCCGGCTTCTTTGGATTCTTTGTTATAAACCTCATCACGGTAAATAAACATGATTAAATCGGCATCCTGCTCGATCGCACCGGATTCACGAAGGTCAGACATTACTGGACGTTTGTTTGGTCGGTTTTCCAGTGAGCGGTTAAGCTGTGAAAGGGCAATCACCGGACACATCATTTCTTTTGCCAAAGCTTTTAAGCTTCGTGAAATTTCCGAAATTTCACCGACACGGTTGTCGCCCATACCGGGTACTTTCATTAACTGCAAGTAATCGACCATGATACAGCCAATTTTACCGCCATGCATTTTGGCAATACGACGCGCGCGCGCGCGTAATTCTGTTGGGGGAAGGGCTGATGAATCATCAATATACAGATTTTTTTCTTGAAGCTGTAAAATCGTACCGGTCACTTTAGACCATTCATCACCATCCAGTTTGCCTGAGCGTAAATGGCCTTGGTGAACTTTACCGTAAGCCGAGATTAAACGCATCGCAATTGAGTCTGCCGGCATCTCCATGGAGAACACAAGAGCAGGTAGATCGCAGTTAAATAGTACACTTTCCACCAAGTTCATGGCAAAGGTGGTTTTACCCATAGATGGACGCGCAGCGACAATAATCAAGTCACCCGATTGCATACCCGAGGTTTTGTTATCCAGCTCCATAAAGCCTGAAGTTAAACCGGTAATACTGCCTTCCATTTGAGACAATTCATTTAACTTGTCAAAAACATCGGCAACTACAGCGTTGATTGGTTTTGGACCTTGAGCTTTGGCATTATTATTATGTTGTTCAGCAATGGAAAAAATATTGGTTTCGGCAAGATCTAAAATTTCACTGACACTACGACCTTTGGTATCATAAGCATTCTGTAAAATTTCAGAGCTGACTTTAATCATGCTGCGTAAAGTTGAAAATTCTTTAATTTTATTGGCATAGGTTTCCAGGTTATAAAAACTAGAAGGCGAGTCTGCCATGAGTTGCATTAAATATTCTTCACCACCAACAGCATCCAATAAATTCTGTTTGATGAGCCAATCGTTGACTAAGACTGCGTCGTAAGGTGAGTTTTCTTGGGTTAATTTTTCAATGGCGCGAAAAATATACTTATGCCGTGTCGCATAAAAATCATTTTCACTGAGTACATCACCCACTTGTTCGAAAGACTCAGCCACGGTCATGAGTGCTGCGAGTACAGCTTGCTCGATCGCCAAGTTATGGGGGGGAGTGCGAAACTCTTTTAATTGGCCTGACTCATTCCCTTTATTATCTACTTTAGATGAGTTAAGCATAGCATTGGCATTCGCCTGTGACATATAAAACCCTGATTTTAAATGCGATAAAGAAGTAGTTTGAAAATTGAGACGAATAGTGAATTTTCAACGATTTTCGTCTAGACAGATGATACCTGTTCTTAAAAAAAATGCGAATCGAAAATTTCATTGAGCTAAAAATAGTAAAAATAATGTGTGTTTACTATTTTCGGTAAATCTGGATAAGCTATTTTGCCTATTTTTACAGATAAAAAAAAGAGCATACAAAAGCATGCTCTTTTTCTTGCAGAAAATTACTCAGATACGATAGTAACGAGAACTTCAGCAGTAACATCATGATGCAATTGAATTGCGATGTTGAATTCACCAGTGTTGCGAAGCGCACCATTTGGTAAACGAACTTCTGCACGGTCAACTTCAAGACCAGCATTAGTCAACGCGTCAGCGATGTCACGAGTACCGATTGAACCGAATAGTTTACCTTCATCACCAGCTTTAGCAGTGATTACGATGTTAACTTCGTTCAATTGATCAGCACGTGCTTGAGCAGCAGCTAAAACATCAGCTTCAGCTTTCTCAAGTTCTGCACGACGAGCTTCAAAAGCAGCAGTATTTGACTCAGTCGCTGCTACTGCTTGACCTTGAGGGATAAGGTAGTTGCGGCCGTAACCAGCTTTAACTGAAACTTTATCGCCTAATTTACCAAGGTTTTTAATGCGTTGTAATAAAATAATATCCACAGCTCAACCTCACTTATGATTGTCAGTGTAAGGGATCAAAGCCAAGTAACGAGCTTGTTTAATAGCAAGCGCTAATTGACGTTGGTAACGAGCTTTAGTACCTGTAATACGGCTAGGAACAATCTTGCCGTTTTCAGTGATGTACTGTTTTAAAGTATCGATATCTTTGTAGTCGATGTACGCAACTTTCTCAGCTGTAAAGCGGCAGAACTTGCGACGACGGTAAAAACGTGCCATTAATGTTCTCCTTATGCTTCAGCAGAGTCTTGAGATTGTTGTGCTTCTTCACGTTGTGCTTTACGCGCACGTTTTTCTTCAGCACTTTTAGCAAGCAATGATTCTTCAGTGATTGCGTTTTCACGACGAATAATAACATTACGAAGGATTGCATCGTTATAACGGAACAATTCTTCTAATTCATTAAGCGTAGTTTGACCACATTCAACATTCATTAAAATGTAGTGAGCTTTATGAATTTTGTTAATTGGGTAAGCCAATTGACGACGGCCCCAATCTTCTAAACGGTGAATTTGACCTTCAGCTTCTTTGATGTGAGTTAGGTAACGTTCTACCATACCCACAACTTGATCGCTTTGGTCTGGATGTACCAAAAGTACGATTTCGTAGTGACGCATTGTCAGCTCCTTACGGTTTGTGCAGCCCCTAACTTTTGAAAAGCTAGAAGCAAGGAGTCACAACCAAAGTTGTGTCGCAAAAAATTGCGAAGCGTGAATTTTAGTGGTTTTAGGGATAAATTACAAGGAAATCTTTTATGATGATTGAATTTGTATACAAGCTTGACAGCAGGAAGGTTTAAATAAATAAAAATGGAAGGGGGTCTTGATTAAGTGTTTTTTAAAGTAATAAAAATTAAGGAATAAAAAAAGATAGAGTAGAACTCTATCTTTTCTAGAAAAACACGATTTTTGTTGGTGGTGCTTGGGAGGTAAAACTAAAACAGATACTAATAATCGTAATTAAAATGACTGAAAATAGGAAAAAGCGTTTTGCCCATAATTGATCATTTTCAGCTTTAAAGCCCAGTACACCAATATAAAACCAATAAATACATAGCCCGTTTAAAATAACGAGATATAACCAGTTTGCATAACCATATACAAATAAGGCATTCATGGCGATGGTAAATAAAACAACATAAATCAATGATTCAATTTTAGTACGTAAAACAGAACGTGCTACAGGGAGAATCGGGATACCTGCATTTTTGTAGTCATCAAAACGATATACTGCAATTGCCCATGAATGAGGCATTTGCCAAAGTGCATAACCAATAAAAATAAGCAGTGCAGCTAAGTCAAATTCATTGCTAACAGCGGTATATCCGATCACTGGTGGGCTTGCACCAGAAATACTTCCAATAACGGTTTGGTGAATTGTTGTGCGTTTTGTCCAGAGGCTATAAAACACCACATAGACCACAAAACCAATCACTGCAAATAAAAAAGCGTACGCATTTACCCAGAACCATAAAATGCTAAAACCAATCACACCCAGTACCAAGGAATACACCAAGGCTCCAGGAACAGAAACCGATTTTTTAACCATCGCACGGTTTTGTGTGCGCTGCATTTTTTGGTCGATGTCTTGGTCAATAACGTTATTGACCACACAACCAGAGGCAACAACCAAAGTTGTACCCAAGAGGGTAATAAGCAATAAAAGGAAATCTACAGAACCTTGAGCGGCTAGAAAATAGCCGCCCAAAGTGGTAACAAAGTTACCGAAGAGAATTCCTGGTTTAGTCAGGAATAAATACTTTTTCAGCATGACAATCAGTTTAGATCATCATGTTGTAGTGAAGGTAGTTCATAATCCATACAGAGCCAACCAATAAAATTGCCACTGTAAGAATTGTATAGATGAATGCAATTACATTCCAGCGCTGCTCTGAAGAAGAGTTCATGTGCAGGAAGTAAACTAACTGTACAAGAATCTGAGCAACAGCTGTGATGGCAATCGTTGCAATAATGAGGCCACGTCCAAAACCGCCTGCCATAACCATACCAAAAGGAATGATCGTAAGCAAAACTGAAAGGATAAAGCCAATTGTATATTGCTTTGTATTGCCGTGCGCTGCGCCAGCAGAGTTATGGTCATGACTCATTATAGAACTCCCATCAAGTAAACTACGCTGAATACACAGATCCAAACGATGTCAAGGAAGTGCCAGAACAAGCTTAGGCAAGCAAGACGACGAGTGTTTGGAAGGGTCAAACCATTTTTCTTGATTTGATACATCAACACAAGCATCCATACCAAACCAGAAGTTACGTGAATACCGTGCGTACCAACTAAGGTAAAGAATGCCGATAAGAACGCACTTGTGGTCGGACCATGGCCTGCGTGTACAAGGTGATTGAACTCATAAAGTTCCATACCAATGAAGGCAGCACCAAATACCCAAGTAATTGCTAACCAAGTTAGAACTTGGCCAACATTTTTCTTGTATGAAGCAAGTACGGCAAAACCGAAGGTCACAGAAGAGATCAAGAGGGCGAAAGTTTCAGTTAAAACGAAACCTAAAGAATCACCAAAAAGCTCTTTAGCACTTGGGGTACCAAGAGGAATGTGACTGCTTAATACAGCGAACGCGATGAAGAGTGTCCCGAATAGGATCAAGTCACTCATCAAGTAAGTCCAGAAACCAAAGACTGTGATGTCAGTATCATCGTGATGATGATGCTCATCGTGTCCATGGTTGTCGTGATGAAGTACTTCAGCCATTGTCTTAGTCCTTCTTCAAGTGTTTTTCAAGAATCGCATAACGTTCGTTTTCAATGCGTTCTACTTCAGCAGCAGGCACATAGTAATCCACTTTCTTAGTGAATGAACTTACGATAAACGAAACGATAGCACCAATGAATCCAACGGCTACTAACCACCAGATATGCCAGATTAAAGCAAAGCCCATTACAGTAATCAGCATTGCAATAATGAAACCAGCCGCACGGTTGGTTGGCATATGAATGTCTTCATACTGGGTTGGTTTAGCATATGCGATGCCATTTTCTTTGTCAGTCCAGAAAGTATCAATACCATTGATCTTAGGAAGATGAGCAAAGTTATAGAACGGAGCTGGTGAAGATGTTGCCCATTCTAAAGTACGGCCATCCCAGATGTCACCAGTGTGATCGATATTGTTGTTGCGTTGTAAGAAGCCAACAATGATTTGCATTAGGAAACATGCAATACCAATAGCAACTAGAACGGCACCAAACAGTGCAATCGACACATACGGATCCCATTCTGGGTTGTCATATGTATTCAAGCGACGAGTCATACCCATGAAACCAAGGATATAAAGTGGCATGAATGCAAAGTAGAAACCGAAGAACCAGAACCAGAACGCTGCTTTGCCCCAAGTTTCATTGAGTTTCCAGCCAAACATTTTTGGCCAGTAGAAAATGATACCTGCGAACATTGCAAATACTACACCACCAATAATTACGTTATGGAAGTGAGCAATCAAGAATAACGAGTTATGTACCAGGAAGTCCGCTGGTGGAACTGCCATTAATACACCTGTTAAACCACCGATACCAAAAGTCACAAGGAAGCCAAGTGTCCAAAGCATTGGGGTTGTAAAGGTAATGCGACCCTTATACATGGTGAATAACCACGAGAAGATTTTCACACCAGTAGGGATGGCAATAATCATGGTCATGATACCGAAGAACGCGTTAACGTTGGCACCAGCACCCATGGTAAAGAAGTGGTGAACCCATACAACGAAAGACAATACTGTGATTGCTACAGTTGCATACACCATTGATTTGTAACCGAACAATGCTTTGCGCGAGAAAGTCGCAACAACTTCTGAGTAAATACCAAATGCTGGTAATACCAAGATATACACTTCTGGGTGACCCCAAGTCCAAATCAAGTTTACATACAGCATTGGGCTACCACCCAAGTCATTTGTAAAGAAGTGGAAACCGAAGTAACGGTCAAGTGAAAGCATTGCAATAGTTGCAGTTAACACAGGGAAAGCTGCAATGATCAATACTGCTGTACATAAAGATGTCCAGGTAAAGATCGGCATATCCATCAGTGTCATGCCAGGTGCACGCATTTTAATGATGGTAACAAAGAAGTTAACACCTGTTAAAAGCGTACCCAAGCCTGAAATTTGAAGTGCCCAGATATAGTAGTCAACACCTACGCCCGGAGAATATTCAATGCCTGATAGTGGAGGATAAGCCATCCAACCTGTTGCAGCGAATTCACCCAGCGCAAGAGAAGCCATCATTAGACCTGCAGCACCGGCAAATAGCCAGAAGCTTAGAGAGTTCAATAATGGGAAGGCAACGTCACGAGCACCGATCTGTAAAGGTACAGAGATGTTCATTAAGCCGACTACTAGACCCATCGCTACGAAGAAGATCATGATTACGCCATGGGCAGTAAAGATCTGGTCATAATGTTCAGGGTGTAAATAACCTTCACCACCACCTCGAGCGAGGAACTGTTGAAGACGCATCATGATCGCATCTGCAAAACCACGAACTAACATGATTACAGATACGAAGATATACATGATACCAATTTTTTTATGGTCTACAGAGGTGAACCATTCAGTCCACAAGTAGTTCCATTTTTTAAAGTAGGTGATACCTGCAACGACTGCAAGGCCACCTAGGATCATCATCGCAACAGTCACCAATACAATTGGATCGTGTGGAATTGAATCCGGACCTAACTTACCTAATAAGCTCATGTCTTATTCCTCTACAGAAGCAGCTGTCGCATGTTCAACATTGGCATGAGCATCAGAAGCAGCAGCTTCATGACCAGCAGTTGCCGAATGGTCAGCACCGTGGTAGTTACTCATGTATTTGTTAATCACTGATTCGAACAATTTAGGCTCTACTGAAGAATAATAAGTCACTGGATGTGGCTTAGTTGGATAAGGCTTCAATGCTTCAGCAGCAGCCTTCTCTTCAGGAGTTTGGGCATTCACAACCATTGCTTCAATTTGGTGCTTAGAACGGTTACCGTCACGTAGAGCTGCAAATTCAGTATGGTCTAAAACAGTTTTTTGAACTGCATTAGGATTTACTGAAGTACCGTTGCCTGCTTTAACAGCAGCAACCCATTCAGCAAACTGAGCATCTGTTACAGAATGAGCACGGAAGTGCATTTGTGAGAAGCCATAACCTGAATAGTTAGAAGAGAAACCGCGGTAGCCTTCAGCTGGGCTGGTTTCATCTGCTAAGAAGTTCAAGTGAGTCTGCATACCCGCCATTGCATAAATCTGACCAGACAATGCAGGGATAAAGAACGAGTTCATTGTGAAGTTCGAAGTTAAACGAAGACTAACCGGAGTTTTCTCTGGGAAGCGAATTTCGTTAACAGTCGCAATGTTTTGTTCTGGGTAAATGAAGATCCATTTGAACTGTTCAGCAATAACTTGGACAGTTAAAGGTGCTTTATCAGATTCGACCGGACGGTATGGGTCATACTTGTGGGAACCCCACCAAGTTAACCACGCTAAAATACCAATAATAATGACAGGTATACCCCATACTACAATTTCAATTGCAGTTGAGTGTGCCCATGTAGGTTTATAGTCTGCATCTTTATTCGATGCGCGATATTTCCATCCAAACCACAATGCCATAACTGCTGATGGAATAACCACCAAAAGCATTAAATAGATCGCAGTCATCATCAAGTCAGATTGACCTTGAGCAACTGGACCTTTTGAGTTTAGAAGTACCATATCACCGCCACACCCAGTCAAGAGTGCAGCCATCGCAGATAAAGACAATACAGCTAAAATTGTTTGTCTCATTTTACAACCTCGGTGAAGAGTCCCATTCCCTAATTTAATATGGGATAGCGATTAAAGTGTCGCATGATTGGAAATATTTTTATTTTCACTTAGAAATTCTAAGTATAAAAAATCCTTCCCAATTATGAGACACCGCTACGTTGTGAGGCATTATGCCTCATATTGTTGAACTAAGCTATATCTAAGGAAGCTTTAAATGACTGTTATAAAAACTGATTTTTTTACTCGGAATTAAACTTTTACTATAATAATTTTATTTTAATATCAATATTCTGGGGGGAACAGGGATATAAAATAATCCCTGTTTGAGTGCATAATTATTGTTTAACCACTTTGGTTTTGGCTAATTTATCATGCAAGGTTTGACGTTTTTCACTCATGGCAAAGACATGATCAATGATCGTGATAAACGGCATAAACAACAGATTTAAAATAATAAAAATGAAACTTCGTAAAGTGAATGCACGCATTAAGCTTACTTTCTCACCACTTTCTACATCTACAATTTTGATTTTGGTCAGTTTTTTACCAATGCTTTGTCCGGATTTCGCCAGCATAAACGCCTGGATTCCAAGCATAATAATGATGTATATCCCCATTGCTTGCCAAGCTTCTGCAGGAATAAGAGTAAATAGTTGTTGTTGTAATTGAACTGCTTGAGTTGAGGTGTCGGCAGATTGCATCTTCTGCTGAATTTCAGACAGCTGATTAATCTGTTCTGGTTTCAGAAAAAAAGAGGGAATGGCAGCTGCGGGTAACCAGAGCAATAAGTCGATAATTTTTGCTAAGATCCGAGTGCTAATAGAAGCAAGCTCAGTATTTGGAGCAGTTTTTTTTTCGACCTGTATTTTATTGAAGCCGGAATTCTGAACAGGGGTTTGCTCAGGAAAAGGTGCAGACCCAATATAACCTTCAGGTTGATATACAAGTTTACCTTGGGTTAATTCACCTAAAGCTTTCCATTCGGTCATGCCTTGGTGCCAAGCCAAATCTGTAAGCAGAACTTGCTGACTAGCGAGCATTTGATTCAACTGCTCTAAGGTGTATGGACCAGCTTGTTGATTATTACGAGCCAAGTAAATTTGCATAAATATTAAATCTCAAAACGTAAATTAGGTTTGTATAGCAAACCCTTAAATTATAGATGAAAAAAGGACTTAAATAGGAGCAATTATTTTTGCGTCTCATTTATGTCATATTTTAAACACCTTTAAAATACACATTTTTAGGCAAGATTTTAAATTTATAAATAATAAATTTAAACGGATTTTCAAACTAAGTACAACAATACTTATGGCAACCTTCTAGAAACGTAATGCATGCATTACTGCCACTATCTGCATAAAACCACAAAAACCGCAGTCAAAATTTTTTGATACTGTACGTGATGCGAAAGCATGGGCTAAAGAAACTGAAGTTGCTCTAATAGATGAAAATCATAAAATCTTTGACCATTGCATCTTAAAAGATGCTTTAGAGGAGTATCGTGACACAGTTTCAGGCAAAAAACGAGGCGCTGAGCGTGAGATTAGTCGTATTAACTCTATTCTAAAACACATGAAGTGCGATATAGCTTTAGCTAAAGCGAATAATAGATTTTTATCAGTTTCATGGTGTGAGGGATGTTTAGAGAATATTTCATCCTCAACAGCAAGATATCATTTTATTTTTGCTAGCAGGTTTTTTTAACTCGTGGCTAGAATCAAAATTGTGGCCCGGGGGGAATTCAGGGACGGATGTGCAGATTCTTAAAAAACCTCTACATCGTGAAAGAATTCTTCAACAACAAATGGATACCTGATTGCTATATTTTTCTAATGAATTAAAAACTATTTTTGATTGCCAATTAAAACTGAAATACGCCAATCGAAAATTGACTATTTAGATTGGAAAAGAATCCATTTAAACAAACAATAATATTTACCATTCCACACCCAATGGGATTGCTGCATTTCTTTAACAGTTTTTAGTAAGTATTTGTATTGAATATTTTTTAACTCAAGCTTCTAAAGAGATGTGGCATTGATCTGCGTATGCGGCTGAAAATTTGAGTAAGATTTAGTAGCTCATCAATCTGCTGATTAAATACATATGCAATTGCCTGTGAGATTTCTTGATGAATTAAGTCACGCCAGTCATTTTCCTGCACGGTTACAGTTTCGACTACTCTCATCAGAATTCATCCCAACCCAAATTGCATAAAGTTAATCCAATGCCTATTTTCACGTCTACCACTAATGTGGTGAAACACTAATTTTTGATTGGTTGGTTTCAAAATTTCTGAAACTTTAAGTCGCGCTTTATCCTATTTAAAAATCAATATCCTCCTAAGCGTTAAAACTCCACAAACACTTTTCGAATATCTTCACTCCAGTCTTCATTTAGTTTTCATTAGTTCAGTAAGCCCGCTTTGCTTACCCGCTTTAATCCAAGGGGGGAGATAAAAAACAATAAAATTAACGTTCATGAGACATCTTCTAATCTTTGCTTTACTGATTTAGGCAGACTAAACACAGCGATAAAGGTCTTACCAAATCCACCTTCTTCAATAAAACTATCGATAGTGTTCAAATTTATGTTTTCTGATAGATCTGGCTTGTTTTTAAAATCTTCTTGGCAAAATTCGCAAATGATCAATTATTCAAAGTGAACATAATTTAAGCCTAGCTTTTACTACACGTCATATTTCTCGCCCATAACTTTGCTTTCATTTCGATTTAACGACGACTACAGCCCGTACTATGTAAAATCCTCATCCCTGAAGTACCCCTACTTAATGAAACGTCATTACTTTAGATACGCCAAAATTATACAGAATAATTCAGTATGAGTCATATATGAGCAATCAAGATAAGGACAAAGTTGTGGTCTTAGTGTGGTTACTCAACTGATGGCTTTAATCCTCCTATTTTTCAAGTTAATTTCTTATACATGATTCGGGATAATTAAGAAGCTTACCCAATGTGAAACTGTATAAAAATGTATTAAAAAGCACTTTTGATTATTCAAATCAATATTGAATATGAAAATTTTATATTGTATATTTTACCAAAAGTTACAATCTTGATATGTTTATATGTACGATTTTATTAAAAGTTTTAATACTACAGGTAGTTATTTAGTAGCTGCTGTGTTTTTATTATTCGTAATATTGACTTACTTTTACGTGATAAACCCTGCGTAATAAGGTTAAATCCCAAAAAAGCTTGCCCCATGGCGAGTTTTTTATGGCTACAAGAAAAGAAAAGTAAAAAATAAATGTAATTTTTGATAAAAATCTATGGTTTAGTCAGCTGAACCATTGAAAACTAATTAGCAAAATATAAATTTTTTTGGATAAATAAAAGTTTGAGTTAATGGCATGCAAGATAGAAAATTGGCAGTACTTATAAGCATGTTTTTTATATGCTGTTTGGGCCTAGTACTATCAGTATATATTCAATCGAAAAGCCAAAAGAGGGAAGAGATGCAGAGAATTATTGCTGAAGTAGAACAGGAGCTAGTCAAGATGGATCGTAATTATATAAAATACTAAATGAAATATATTAATCTAAAAAGACTAGACCTCTTTTATAGATTATTTTTTTGCTCAGTTCCAAGTCCTAGATTCCAGCGATTAAATTAAATCTTAAACCGAGTTTTTTTACTTCGACTTCGATAATATTTCGCAAGAATTTTGAATGTTTTAGACTGCTAAAAGCATGCTGAATATCTATTCCTATTCTACTGATTTCCTTGCTGATAGTATTTTAGTACAGCATTTAATTTACAACTTCTCTTGGTTTTAACTGGCAACAGATGTTTTGAATACACCTTATAAATCCCTTGATAGACTTTATCTGCAAAGATAAAAACCCTGCAAGGAATCTGCTGTAAATTACGTTTAAATCGCTTGAAATTATTTACTGTACCACGGTTAGCACATAAGCTCAGTATTTGCTGAGTCTTGTAGTAAATTATGGCCTGTACTTTAAAGGTATGGGGCTTTTTCTTACCGCTGTAGTTTTTTTCTATTTTTTAGGCCGTTGCATGGGAGTTTTTGTAGCATTGTTGATCACAACATTCCCGTCTATCCCTTTACCGTCAAACAAACTCTTGGGCAAATTAAACAAATTGGACTGAATCAAACAGTCTTCTACAAGATGTAAAATTCTTGAGGCTATTGGTTCTGAAATACCATAACTTGTCGCAATATGGAATAAACTTTGGTATTTCCCCTAATAGTTCAGATAAAGCAGAACTTGATCTTCCAAGCCTAACTAGGCGGTGTGCTTTTGGCAGGGACATGCATTTTTAGTTACTCAACCACTAGATAAGTTAAGCATGAGATGCCGGTGTGTCGCTTGAACTGTGTTTCAGAAAGTTAGTTTGATTCGATATATGCCATAGACAGAATGCATGAATAGGGTAAATCTTTTACTATAGATAATAGTCAAAAAGATACTTTTTTTTAAATTTATGAAAGAGGGTTATTGTAATTTACTCTTTTAGTTAAAAAAATTTTTGTATAAAATATGGTTTATGATTCTATCATTTTAGTTTTTGAGTTCTAGTTTTAACTTCTCATACTTGGTAGGTATTTTTGCGGATGAAATAAAAGAGAATCTAATTTTCTTTTTTTTCAGGTGTATATTCAGCCTTCACGCGATGTAAATCGGTTCCATAGTTGATAATGAGGAAATTAAGGTTTGTCGTGATTTTTTGAAAGAGATAAAGTAATAGTCAATCAAAAAAAATACAATTCATTAAATAATCGTATTTTTTTGTTTTCACCATATTGAAATAATTTGATTATATATTTAGTAAAAACAAACAATAACTGCAAAAAAATCTAAAATTCAGCGTAAATTAAGCCTGTTTAATTTGGGAGAATTAAACAGGTTTTTTGTTGAAAGGTATGTATATTTTCCTTCTGCTTCGAACATGTTGCCACACATAAATCCCATCTACAAAATGGCTCACTATTTTTTTATCGTATCTTCAATGTACAACTAGAGATTGATTTTTATGCTTATTTTTAGATGAACTGCAATATTTTATTTTAAGTTTTTATAATTAATAAAATAAAAAAGACCCAGATTTGGGTCTTTTTTAACAGAGTTTATTAAGCTTTTTGAGCCTTTTCTTCAGCAAGGAAGAACCAGGTGTCTAAAACCGAGTCTGGGTTTAGCGATACTGATTCAATACCTTGTTCCATTAACCATTGTGCAAGATCAGGGTGGTCAGAAGGACCTTGACCACAAATACCCACGTATTTACCTGCTTTACGGCATGCATGAATCGCCATAGAAAGTAGCGCTTTAACTGCTGGATCACGTTCATCAAACAGGTGTGAAACAATACCAGAGTCACGGTCAAGCCCAAGTGTTAACTGAGTCAAGTCGTTAGAACCAATAGAGAAGCCATCGAAGTGTTCAAGGAATTGTTCAGCCAACAATGCATTGGTCGGTAATTCGCACATCATGATCACTTTAAGACCATTTTCACCACGTTTAAGACCATTCAGAGCCAATAACTCGATCACACGTTTCGCTTCAGCAACTGTACGTACGAAAGGAATCATGATTTGAATGTTGGTTAAGCCCATTTCATCACGTGCTTTCTTCAATGCACGGCATTCAAGCTCAAAGCAGTCACGGAAGTTGTCAGAAACGTAACGGCTAGCGCCACGGAAACCAAGCATTGGGTTTTCTTCTTCCGGCTCGTATAACTTACCACCGATCAAGTTCGCATATTCGTTTGACTTGAAGTCAGACATACGAACAATCACTGGTTTGTCAGCGAAAGCAGCAGCAAGTGTTGAAATACCTTCAACCAATTTTTCTACATAGAATTCGATTGGAGAAGAGTAGCCTGCTGTACGTGCCATAACAGCTGCACGAGTTTCGCGTGGAAGACTGTCAATGTTTAATAACGCTTTAGGATGCACACCAATCATGCGGTTGATGATGAATTCTAAACGTGCAAGACCAATACCCTCGTTTGGAATGGTTGCAAAATCGAATGCGCGGTCAGGATTACCCACGTTCATCATGATTTTGAACGGAAGTTTAGGCATTGATTCAATCGAGTTGCGTTGAATTTCGAAATCTAAAGAACCTTCATAGATGAAGCCTGTATCACCTTCTGCGCAAGATACAGTTACTTCCTGACCATCAGTAAGCACTTCAGTTGCATTGCCACAACCTACGATAGCAGGAACACCAAGTTCACGAGCGATAATTGCTGCGTGACAAGTACGACCCCCACGATTGGTAACAATCGCTGCAGCCCGTTTCATTACTGGTTCCCAGTCCGGATCAGTCATGTCAGATACAAGAACGTCACCTGGTTGTACTTTGTCCATTTCTTTAATTGAAGAAACGATACGTACGCGACCCGAACCGATACGTTGGCCAATTGAACGGCCTTCACAAATCACAGTACCTTTTTGTTTAAGCAGGTAGCGTTCCATTGTGCCGACATTTTCACGGCTTTTTACTGTTTCAGGACGTGCTTGAACGATGTAGATTTGACCGTCGTCGCCATCTTTCGCCCATTCAATGTCCATTGGTGAACCGTAATGGTTTTCAATGATCAATGCTTGTTTGGCAAGTTCTTGCAGTTCGTGATCGTTTAGCGCGAATTGTTGACGATCTTGTTTTTCAACATCTACAATAACCACCGATTTACCAGCAGAAGCTTCTTCGCCATAAATCATTTTTTGGTGTTTAGAACCAAGATTACGACGCAAGATAGAATGTTTACCTGCATTTAATAATGGTTTAGACAGGTAAAACTCGTCAGGGTTTACAGCGCCCTGAACAACCATTTCACCCAAACCATAAGATGCAGTAATGAAGACAACATCACGGAAACCAGATTCTGTATCCAGTGTAAACATTACACCGGCAGCACCTGTTTCAGAACGTACCATGCGTTGAATACCTGCAGACAAGGCAACAACTTCGTGTTTAAAGTTTTGATGTACGCGGTATGCAATTGCACGGTCATTATATAAAGATGCAAAAACTTCTTTGATCGCGATCAATACATTATCAATACCGCGAATGTTCAAGAAAGTTTCTTGCTGGCCGGCAAAAGAAGCATCTGGTAAGTCTTCTGCAGTTGCAGATGAACGAACGGCAACCGCGATATCAGGGTTGCCGTTAGACAATTCAGCGAAAGCGTTGCGAACTTCTTTTTCAAGTTCTGCTGTAAGCGGAGTATCGACAATCCATTGGCGAATTTTGGCGCCAGTTACTGCAAGAGCATTTACGTCATCAACATTTAAAGTTGATAGCTCTGCCTGAATTTTAGCGTTTAGGCCACTTTGCTCGAGAAATTCACGATACGCAGCCGCTGTAGTTGCGAAACCACCTGGTACTGACACACCAGCATTAGATAAGTGGCTGATCATTTCACCTAAAGATGAGTTTTTCCCACCTACAAGTTCAACGTCGTGTTTCCCTAATTTTTCTAGACCAATTACGCGCGCTTCCAAAGTTGTTACTCCACTTTTGCAGTATTAATCACTATCTTGGCATGAGATTATAACAAATCGCGAAGCTTTTTGATTTAACTCGGCGACAGTCATGTAAGATCGGTTTACTATAAAGATTTTACAGTACTTAGACAAATATTTAAGGAGAATTTTAATGTCAGAAGGTAAACAAATTAAGCGCAGTGTATTTTTTATTTCCGATGGTACTGCAATTACGGCTGAAACCCTTGGACACTCACTGTTAGCACAGTTTCCTCATGTTAATTTTGACATTCATATTATTCCTTATATTAGCTCTGAAGAAGCGGCAATGAATGTGGTTGCAGAGATTAACCAACGTGCTGATCGTGATGGGCAGCAACCTTTGGTGTTTGATACTCTTGTAGACCCATATGTACGTGACATTATTAATACGGCAAATGCTGTAAATCTTGATGTATTTGAAGGACTTATTGGAAAGTTGTCTGAGGTTTTGGGTACTCCTCCTACAACTTTAGTCGGACAAACCCATGCGGTGACCGATTCAGAGTCATATAAATCTCGTATTGATGCGGTTCATTTTGCCTTGGATAACGATGATGGTGCACGTACACGCCATTATGACAAAGCTGATTTAATCTTGATTGGCGTGTCACGTTCAGGCAAAACCCCAACCTCAATTTATTTGTCATTACAGTTTGGCATTCGTGTAGCAAACTATCCGTTAACTGAAGAAGATCTGGATGACAACCGTTTGCCTGCGGTATTGCGTCCGCATAAAAGTAAACTGTTTGGTTTAATGATTGATGCGGAGCGTCTTGTAGCGATTCGTACTGAACGTAAAGCAAACAGCCGTTATGCAAGTTTCAGTCAATGCCAGATGGAGCTTCGTGCGGTTGAAGGGATTTATATTTCTGAAGGCATTAAATACTTGAATGTTTCGGAAATGTCGATTGAAGAAATTTCAACCCGTGTTTTACAAATGACAGGTCTTAAACGTCGTATTGGTTAAAGTAAAAGTAGAGTTAAATTAATATTTAACTCTACTTTATATAATCGAAAAATAAGAGGATTGTTATATGTATAAAATATTAAATTTAAAAATAATCGCTCTTTTTTTCGCTATGTTGAATCTGGTAAATAGCTCGACTTTTGCAGAATCGGTTGCTCAATTTGAAAGTAATGTCATCAATAAATATTATAAAACCAGTCTGACTGACCGCTATGAAAATGATGGCACTAATCAAGAAGTTGCATTAAAAATAGCCAGCTTTATTGAGAAAAATCCGCAAAGTTTTCTATACCCATTTAAACAATTACTCGATAAAAACCTACTTTCATTAAATTACAGTCCTGATCGAAAGCTCAAGTTTTATACGCTTAATGTTTCTGCAGGTGGCTCAATGCGGGAATTTGAGTCTTATGTGCAGTTCAAGCAGGGCGAAAAAGTCATTACACACGCACTCCATGATGGGGGATTTATTAAAGCGATTCGTCAAACTCAATTGAATAATGTGCCAACTTATCTTATTTCTAGAGTTTATATAGGCAGTGGTTGTGTTGGGCAATATAGTATTCAAGCGAATCAAATTAAAAATGCACATTATAAAAGCGTGCGTGTTTTTAAGACTAAAATCAAAGCGCTGGATCAGATTAATGTCAGCTATGACTGTAATTATTATCCAAAAAATATAGAGCCCTTTGATATGGATCGGTACTATATTCGTGTGTCTCAGGATACTAAAAATATTGATATTCTTATGATTAAGCCATCGGGTGAATTGACGCGAAATTATTTGCGTTATCAAAAAACTAAAAACGGTTATCAATATATCGGTAGGGTAAAATAAATTGGTCGATTAAAAAAGAGGCATATTAGCCTCTTTTTTGTGTTTGAAACTTAATAGGTTGTGATAATCATATCCACCAGATGTTCAATGCCTTCCATACTTTGTATGGCTTGCTCTGTAATTTTAACCACCGGCCAGGTAATTAGGTTACAGTTTTTACGCTGTAATGCTACATAGTAAGTATCTGACTTAAAGAACACTTTGTTTTCACTTGCCGAGTTGGGCATTAATTGACGTTTTAACCAGTTGTTTTTCACTTGTGATTCAAGATAGCGAATAGCCAGTAATGATTTAACCCGGTTATTAAAAAGACGGCGATTTTTAATAATTAAAGGATGCGAAAGCAGTTTATGAATGCCTTTTTCTGTATGGGGCAAAATAAAATGCGGTGCAATTTGAAAGATTTTAACCAATTTTGCATGATTACAGATTTGATCTAAATGCGTCACTGTCATTTGATTTGCACCGACAATAGCAACATTTAAATTGGAAAAATCAAAGTGTTTAAGATCTTCTGATGAAATGATTTTTCCCTTAAACTTTTGAAAAAAATCGGGTGAATTTTGAAAGAAGCCATCCAATGGATTCTTTTTCTTGTTAACCATTTATATATCCTTTCTTATTTTTACTTTGTTGCGGTCGGTCCTGCAATTCATTGGTATATCCAAGTTGGAACTTTTGGTAAAGTTTTTTCTGAAATCTGGTCAGTCATCGCAACTGTATTGCTGATAAGAATATGAATTAATTTTTGCCAACGATTTAAGTGGTTATGTGCCTAAAATTAGATAATTTAATATCAATCCCTGCGATGCTCGCATTTAATTTGTCTCATACTCCTAGAGTACTCATCTTGTCCTAACAATTCTCTTCTGCTTGATCTGCATAATGTTTTAATTGTTATTTCATAAAAAAATAAAAACCTGCAAATAAAGGGCAGGTCTTAATTTTATTCATGGTAGGTAAGAGGGCTTAATTTTTTTCTTCATCATGTTCTATATGCTGAAATTCTGTATTGGTATAATTAGGAATACTTGGCGGTTGGGTATGTGTCCTGAGATAGTCTAGATCGCGAATATTCTTTTGAACCGCAACGGCCCCAAATAAACTCAGTAAAAATGCCATGATATAAAACCCCTTTTCACTTAATGCAAGTGAGGCATTCCATAGACCAATAGCCAGTAATGCAATACAGATAATGATGGAAGCCCAGCAAAGTCCAAAATAAATAGCAGTCACTTGAATGCCTTCGAGTTTGTCACGGACAATTTTTTGCAAAGAGATTGCAGCAAATAAGCCATATAAGATCAGGATTAAATAATAGCCTTTTTCATTTAATAACATGGGCGCGTTAAATAAGCCGATGATATATGCTGCTGCACCCGCGATCAGAGCCACCCAACTTGCAGCAATAAATGCAGAAGTAGGTTTGTTAATATACTGATTCATTCTATTTTCCATTTTTGTATTCAATTGTTTTTATATAGCTATTATGCCTAAGCCAAACAATATCGCAAATATTATTGGGTCGGTAAGAGATAAATAAAATGATGAGTTGACTAGGGATTTGACATAAAAAATAGCACCTATATAGGTGCTATTTAAGAGGGTTGAAAAGTATCAAGAATTTTTGATATCCATTAGTAATTCAAAATTCTGAATGCGTTTATCTGTATCGTAAATATCACAGGTAAAAATGAACTCATCAACATTATATTTTTCTAGAAGTTCTTCTAAACCTGCTTTGACGGTTTCTGGTGAACCTATTTGTCCCATTGCGTAAAAATTATCGACTGACATTTTTTCCGCAGGTGACCAAATTCCTTCCATCGTTTCAACAGGCGCTTTCAGTTTTAAACTTTGCCCACGCATTAAGCCCAGTACACGTTGATACGCGCTAGTTGCCAGATATTCAGCCTCTTCATCGGTTTGAGCGACCACAGTTGGAACACCCATGGAAACATAAGGCTGAGCTAAATATTCAGATGGCTCAAAATTTTCTCTATACAATTTGATTGCTTGATCGAGCATACGTGGCGCGAAATGTGAAGCAAAGGAATAGGGAAGTCCTAATTTAGCGGCCAGTTGCGCACTAAATAAACTTGAACCTAAAAGCCAAACCGGAACATGAGTGTTTTGACCGGGTGTTGCAACAATACGTTGATGCGGTACGGGTTCTCTAAAGTATTGCAGAATTTCCAGTACATCTTGTGGAAACTGATCTTCTGTTTCCTGGCGACCGCGACGTAAAGCACGCATCGTGACCTGATCTGTACCGGGTGCTCGACCAAGACCCAATTCAACACGATTTGGATAAAGGGTGGCTAAAGTACCAAATTGTTCAGCAACGATCAGTGGGGCATGATTGGGCAGCATGATGCCACCAGAACCGACTTTTAAGCTATGTGTATTGGCTAAGATATAACCGAGTAAAACAGCAGTCGCTGAACTGGCAATGCCGTCCATATTATGATGTTCTGCCAACCATAGACGTTTATAACCTAATTGTTCAGCCTTTTGTGCCACTTCCAAAGCATGATGCAGTGAAAATTGAATGCTTTTATCATCACGGACGGGTGCAAGTTCAAGTATCGAAAATTGGATATCTTTTAATGAGCGCATTGGTTTTCTCAAATATGGAAGCTAAGAAAAGCATACGATGACTGATAGAGTTTGTATATCGTTTTTTTTCGATATATTGCTATTCTTAGTATGAATTAAGTAATTGCAGCACTTAAATAAAAAAAAGCACCCGAAGGTGCTTTAAATTGAATCTTTAGAATTAACGACGTTTTTTCCAGCCTACATGACGGCCATTGTCGTGGCGGTCGTTATAACGGTAACTATTGTTACGACGGTCATAACGGTCATTATAGCGACGCTCATCACGATCATAGCGATCATCATAACGGCGATCTTCACTTACTTTTTTACCCAGTAATGCACCACCAGCCGAACCTAAACCAGCACCAATATAACCACCGTTGGTTCCACCCATGTTTTTACCTACGGTATAACCACCTGCACCACCCAAAGCACCGCCAATCATGGCACCAGTACGGTCACGTTTGTTTGCAGCAACACCAGCACCTGCACCGCCACCGATAGCGGAACCAATCATTGCACCAGTGCTACCACCCATCTGTTTACCGACTGCGGCACCTACGACACCACCTAAGGCAGAGGTTAATGCTGTATTCGTTGCATTACCTGCATTGGCTGTAGTCATCGTTAAAGCAGATGAAGCCACTACAGCAGCAAGAATGATTGAATTAAATTTCATGGCAAACTCCTTTTTGAAGCTTTTGTTATCTCTTGAGTTAAATGTAATAAAAGATGTAGAAATGAAAATGGATGAGTTGTTCATCATTTGTATTTTTTTTCTGCTAGATTTATCCATAATTAGTCATTGATTCTCATCATTAAAAAGTAAAAAAGCACCCTAAGGTGCTTTAAACTTTAAATCTGATGCTTAACGGCGATTGTAGCGACGGTTGTTATAGCTGTTGTAACGGCGGTCTGTACGATCATCATAGCGACGGTCTTCACTTACCTTTTTACCCAGTACTGAACCACCAGCAGCGCCTAAGGCCGAACCGATATACCCACCAGTTGAACCCCCCATGCTTTTGCCGACAGTGTAACCACCCACACCACCTAAACCACCACCAATGGCAGCACCGGTACGGTCACGTTTATTTGCTGAAACAGCAGCGCCACCCGCACCACCAATTGCAGAACCAATTATTGCACCAGTATTGCCACCCATTTGTTTACCCACAGCAGTACCTACAACACTACCCAGCGCAGAGGTTAAAGCAACATTGGTAGTATTGCCTGCATAAGTTGCTGTAGTTGCAATAGCAGAAGTTGCAATGACTGTAGCAAATAAAATTGAATTAAATTTCATGGTGAACTCCAGTTGGAATCTTTTGTTATGTCTTGAGTTAAATGTAATAAAAAATGTGGAAAAGAAGATGGATGAGCTGTTAAGGGTTTGTAGTTTTTTTCTGCCAAATTTATCCATAATTAACAAGTTATAAAGATGCAGCAAAAAAAAGCACCCGAAGGTGCTTTTTACTGTTCAGCCGAACGATGATAAATTAACGATGACTGCGACGGTATTTTTTAGAATGTTTTTTGTAAGAACGTTGGTCGGCACGACGATCTTCTGATACTTTTTTACCCAGAACTGAGCCACCGGCTGCGCCCAATGCAGAGCCCACATAACCGCCAGTCGTACCACCCATATTTTTACCTACCGCATAACCGCCTACGCCGCCTAGACCACCACCGATGGCAGCACCGGTACGATTACGTCGATCAGCAGAAACAGCAGCACCACCCGCACCGCCCAGAGCAGAACCGATCATTGCGCCAGTATTACCACCCATTTGCTTACCAAGAGCAGTACCCGCGACACTACCTAAAGCAGAAGTTGCAGCAATACGAGTTGAATTGTCGGCATGGGCATTGACTGCCATCATTGATGATGCAGCTAATGTTGCGCTTAATAATAATGCATTCAGTTTCATAGTGAACTCCATGTCCAAAAAGCGGACGTTCTAATTAAGTTATTTCGATGGGGCAAATGTAACAAAAATCTTTTAGATAAATATGGAGACGAGCAATCAGAGTTGTGGCGTTTAGTGTTTACTTTGTAAAGTTATATTAATAATGTGGAGGAATCTTCCTGAAATATGTATTTATGACTGAAATGTGAATAAAATTAAAAGTAATTTCAATCCTATTTTCAGAAAATCCTTGTGGATAAGCTAGCTTACCTCAACAATATCTATGTCATTTAAACCTTAGAATCGTTACACTAGGCACAATTTTTTTGAGCTGATCTATGTCACATAAGGCATGGAGATAGCCTTTGTATTGAGATATTTTGCAAAATGAAAGAATCGTTACGTTTACGATTAGATCAACTTTCTGACCGTCATGAAGAATTAAACGCATTGCTTGCGGATATAGAAGTCATTTCTGACAACAAACGCTTTCGTCAACTTTCGCGTGAACATAATGACTTAACGGAAATTACCGAAGTTTGGAAAAAGTACACTCAAGCTGAAAAAGACATTGAGACTGCTGAAGCCATGTTGTCCGATCCTGACTTTAAGGAAATGGCGCAGGAAGAAATTCAGGAAAACAAGGCGCTGATTTCCTCCCTCGAAGCAGACTTAAATATCCTGATGATTCCGAAAGATCCGAATGATGCCAACTCGGCCTATTTAGAGATTCGTGCCGGAACCGGGGGGGATGAAGCTGCGATTTTCTCGGGTGACTTATATCGCATGTATAGCAAGTATGCCGAAGCTCAAGGCTGGAAATTAGAAATCCTATCCGAGAATGAAGGCGAGCATGGCGGTTATAAAGAAGTCATTTGCCTGATTAATGGTGAAGGCGTGTATGGTCGCCTGAAATTTGAAAGTGGCGCGCACCGTGTGCAGCGTGTACCTGCAACCGAATCTCAGGGCCGCGTACATACCTCTGCATGTACGGTAGCGATTCTTCCAGAAGTGGACGTTGATACTTCGGTTGAAATCAATTCATCTGAACTGCGAATTGATACTTACCGTGCATCGGGCGCGGGTGGTCAGCACATTAACAAAACTGACTCTGCGGTGCGTATTACCCATATTCCAACCGGTACAGTGGTTGAGTGTCAGGACGAACGTTCACAGCATAAAAACAAAGCCAAAGCCATGGCTTTACTGGTTTCGCGCTTAGAAAATGCCAAACGTGCTGCTGCCGATGCAGCTACTTCTGAAATGCGCCGTGATTTGGTCGGTTCAGGTGACCGCTCAGAGCGTATCCGGACCTATAACTATCCGCAGGGCCGGATGACCGATCACCGCATTAACTTAACTTTATATAAGTTAGATGCGGTGATGGAAGGTGATTTAACAGAATTGCTCGACAGTTTACATCGTGAATATCAGGCAGATCAGCTGGCAATGCTTGCACAACAGAATGGTGGTTAATTGAATATTGCACAGGCTTTGGCCTTACGTGGTGAAGCAGAAAGTTATGAGCGCCAAGAAAATGCTTGGCTACTCGAACACATCACCAAAATTGATTCTTTTGATTTGGTGATGAAGAAAGATCAGCAACTGACTGCTGAGCAAGAGCAAGCGTATATTGATGGTTTGAACCGCATCGAAGATGGCGAACCGTTGGCCTATGTGACTGGTTCACAGCCATTTTGGACGCTAGATTTAAAAGTGACCAAAGATACTTTGGTGCCACGTCCTGATACAGAAGTGCTGGTTGAAACGGTTTTACATTTAGACCTACCTGAAGATGCACGTATCGTAGATATGGGTACAGGTACAGGTGCAATTGCTTTATCTCTTGCCAGTGAACGTCCTGAATGGCAAGTAACTGCAACGGATATTTATGCACCAACTTTAGAAGTTGCGAAATTTAATGCGGATAAACACGATTTGAATCATGTGAAATTTTCATGTGGCAGTTGGTTTAAAGCGCTAGAAAAAAACCAGTTCTTTGATGTGATTGTTTCGAATCCGCCATATATTGACCCTCAGGATAAACACATTAAAGGTCTGGCGGCAGAGCCTCGACGCGCTCTGGTTGCGGGCAATAATGGGCTGGCCGATATTGAATTTATTATTCAAAACGGTAAAAAGTGGTTAACTGCCAATGGCTGGATTGCACTTGAGCATGGTTATGACCAAGCCGGTGTGGTGTACCAACTGTTTAAAAAATATGGTTATAAAGACACTCAAACCATTAAAGATTACGGCGGTAATAATCGGGTAACGATTGGTTGTTCCAAATAACTGAAAAAGTAGTAATAGATTCTAAGATTTAAAAATAAAGCGCTGAAAACCGCTTTATTTTTTGACCACATCGCGCCAACGTAACAGCCAGTTTTCAGCCAGCTTCATTAAACTATCAGTTATTTTTCCTAAAACCGCCAATAATATAATCGCAATAATGACAATGTCAGGTCGAGATGTTTCTCGTCCATCACTGAGTAAATAGCCGATGCCTTGAGTTGCAGCAATCAGTTCGGCGGCAATCATAAACATCCAAGCCAAACTTAAACTGTTGCGCAACCCGGTTAAAATGCCAGGGGAAGCGGCAGGTAAAATAATTTCTTTGATTTGCTGCAAATATTTCAGGCGATAGACTTGCGCCACTTCAATCAGTTTACGGTCTACACCCTGAATTGCGGCAACGGTATTGGTATAGGTCGGGAAAAAAGCACCTATTGCAATTAAGGTGATTTTAGACGTCTCATCAATGCCTAGCCATAAAAGTAAAAGTGGAATCCAAGCCAGACTGGGAATCGATTTAAGCGCTGAAAAAGAAGGTTGCAAAAAATCTTCGGCTTGCTTGTTTAGGCCGACCAGAATGGCAAAGATGAGTGCAAGACTACTACCGATAAAGAATCCTAAAAATACCCGCCAAGTACTGGTCCAGATATGAAGCCATAAATCCCCTGTAGACAGTTCTAGGAAAGAATCCCACAAACTACTAGGTGCTGGGAGCAAGTAAGGCTGGATAAAACCATTTTTGACTAAAATTTCACCCAAAATCAGTGCAAAAACAGGAATGAACAGTCCTTTAAGCTTGTTCATGACTTTAAGCAAACGAGGAGCTGTAGCGCTATCTAATTCAGGTTTAATCGCTGCCTTATGAGCTGTTGTAAGCAAACTCATTGTTACTTCACAACTTTCTGTGCATATCTTGCATCAAACAGTTGATCAATCACCTGATTGACATTGGTACCTGAACGAACCAAATTTTCTTCAGTCAAAATTGTTCCCGATTTCTTTAGTGCATTGATATGTTTTGCAGTGGGAATGTTCTGCTCAAAATTAGTTCGGCTAAGTTGAAGTTTAGTCACGGCAATAGGCAGCTTAGATTCACGCGCCAGCAATTCTGCAAGTTTATCCGGATTGGCTTTGGCCCACTTACGTGCCTGTTCATAAGCTTTAATGACAGCTTCAATGGCTTCCGGATTTTGTTTGGCAAACTGTTCTTTGGTACTCAATACGCTGTAACTATTGAACCCGACATTTCTATAAAGCAGTTTTGCACCAGACTATATTTGTGCAGCTGCCATTAAGGGATCTAAACCTGCCCAGGCATCAACTTGTCCACGCTCAAGCGCCGTTTTGCCATCCGGATCTTGTAAGTGTACTAGTTGAACCTCTTTTTTATTTAAACCGGCAGTTTCAAGTGCCTGTAAGGTGAACAGGAAAGGATCGGTACCTTTGGTTGCTGCAGTTTTTTTACCTTTTAAATCTTTAAGACTTTTAATCGGCGAGTTTTTTGCAACCACTAACGCCGTCCATTCCGGCTGACTTTGAATATATACGGTTTTAATCGGGCTCCCATTGGCACGGCTAAGGGCTGCTGCTAAACCCGTGGTCGATGAAAAATCTAGGCTATCAATATTTAAGTATTCGAGTGAACGGTTACTGCCTTGGCTAAAGACCCATTTAATTTCAGTCTTAGGCAGCGCTTTTTCTAAAAGTTTTTGTTCTTTAACCAACAGGCTAGTAGGAGCGTAGTAAGCATAATCCAGTATAAGGGTGTCGGGCAAAGCCGCGAGACTAGACTGACTCCCAAAACTGAGTGTAACTAGGGTAAATAATATTTTAGTTTTAAGACTGAAAGTGTGCATATAAACCCCATAAAATTGTAGAACTCGGTATAAGGGGAATACTGCCAGTCATAAATAGTAAAAGAGAACAGTAATTTTTATAAAATTATCTTAATTTCTCATATGTTGAATTAAATATTTTAACTGATTGAATTTTCTTAGATAAAAAATTATTTTTTAAAATTTCTGCTTTATATCAAAAAGATACATTGCAATGAATAAAATTTAAATAGGGTTTATTTTAAAGGCTGGAAATACAATGTAATTACCTTGTAATTATATGTAATATACTTTCAATTAAAGGGGGAATGCCGACAATAGCTCCTTTCTAACTGCAAGATTTAAATAGAAGAGCTATTTCAATCAAAGGTTATTTGAACGCAGGTTGGTATATTTCGATATCTTTTATCTTTATATTTAGGATAATCATTGGAACGCTATTGATTGATTGATTGATTGATTGATTGATTGATTGATGCCTTAATGGGTGCTCAAAATACCGTAATTGACCTATTAGAGATTCAGTAAAAAATAGAATTGGTGGCTAACGCCATGTTTTAAGTGAATGAATAAAAATATCGTATATAGGTGTATTAAAGAGCTCAAATTGAGCCAAAAAAAGCGACTTTATTAAGTCGCTTTTTTAATTTACTTTTGATTTATACTGGGAAGTCTTGTAAACAATCAGATATGTCTAATTGATTCAGTGCATCAGTTTCCAGTGCCAAGCAAAGTGCCACAATTTTTGCAGTATCTGCAAGATATCGATCATCTTTTAAAGCGACACCCGTTTGTAAAGCTTGAATACGTTCAGCGCTAATATCCAGTGCCTGTGCTGATTCAATTGCATCTTCACGATTGAAAAAGCTGAGCACAGCCTTCTGAAGTTCTGACTCAGAGGCATTTAAAATACCTTGATTCAAAAGCTTATCAAATTGAAAAGTGGGGGTGTTGAGAGAGTGAGTAAAATTTTGTACCAAGTTTTGTTCTAGTACATCAATCATCTTAAGCATGTCAGAACCTTTAATTTAAGGTGATTTCACGGGGAGGAGTACAGCAGGTCAAGCATAAAATTATGCTTTTAAATTGAATGAAAAATAACCTATTTTGGAACAAAATGCAACCATCTTTCGATGAGCAGCATATTGCTTTTTTAAACTCATGAAATTTTTAATACTATGAATTAATCATTTTTATACTTTGTAAATATAAGCCACTTATTACTCTTTATGTTGACGATAAGTACCGGGACTGACACCCGTCCATTTCTTGAAAGCACGATGAAATGCACTCGGATCATGAAAGTTTAATTCATCGCTAATATCTTGCAGAGATTTATCTGTTTTGGTTAAAAATTCAATAGCAGTATCACGCCGTATATCATTTTTGAGTTGTTGATAACTGATACCTTCACTTTTTAGGCGCCGTTGAATGGTGGCATCCGACATATTTAAACGTTGTGCAATTTCATTCAGCTCCAGCCATTCAGATGGCGGAACATTCATCAAGTGTTTACGGATCTGCGAACTAATGGCATTCGGATTTTTAAAGCGCACCAATAAATTCTGTGGCGTTTGCTGAATAAACCGATACCATGATTGTGTATCTTGTTTGATCGGGATATTTAAATAATTGGCATCGAACTGTATATAATTTTCGTTGCTATTGTATTGGATATCTTTACAAAAACGGACTTTATAGTCTTGATCATCCAACGGAGCATTACATTTAAGTTGAATCTGCTTGAGTAGAATTCTTTGTCCGCTTAACCAACACATCAAACCATGAATCAGCATTAAATAGGTAGCATAACTGAACATTCTTTTGGTCTGCTTTTGCTCGTAAATCACAATATAAGCATAGTTTTCCTGAACGAAAAGCTGACTCATAAAATCATCCAGAACCAGATTTAAAAATTGTAAAATCTGTCGTAATGCTATTTCTAGTGTTTCGGCATGTATAACGGATTTTGATAAAAGCTTAAAACTTCCGCGACGCATAGGGTGACTGTCCATACCAAAAAATTCGTCATTCATGACATCGGCAAGTTCAGTCCAAAGCTGGGCGTAGTGTGACACTGAAACACGGGCTTTGTTGGACTGCATTAACTCAACCGGAATACCGGATTTGACCAAGATGTTTTGGGTATTCAATCCCTGATGCTTTGCCGACAGCAGTGCTTCATGTACCAGACTGATCGAGATCGTACCTTTACTGTAATTTAAGTCTTGTTCCTTCATGTACAGATATCCGTATTCCGTATTTTTGCTGCCTTAACTTGGACTGTCCAAATCCATCAGAGAGGATGCAATATTTGGAAATTGTACTCTAGCTTAACTGCATTTACTCTGCATCTTAAGTCGAGTGTTTATTCAAAGAATTAACAGGAATAGAAAATGAAAATTCAAGGAAAAGTATTTGTAGTGACAGGCGGCGCATCTGGTTTAGGTGCGGCTACAGCCACTTATTTGGTCGGTCAAGGCGCAAAAGTGCTCATGGTTGATATGAATCAAGAGCTTGGTCAAGAAATGCAGCAGCGATTAGGCGAAAACTCAGTATTTATAAAACTGGATGTGACCGATGAACATGCGGTAAAAACATTCTTTGAAAATATTGAACAACAATATGGGCAGTTGAATGGTTTGGTGAATTGTGCGGGTATTGCGCCTTCCGCCAAAGTGCTTGGACGCGATGGCATCCATGATTTGGCCATGTTCCAAAAAGTTTTAAATATTAATGTCAGCGGGACGTTCAACATGATTCGTTTTGCTGCAAATCTGATTGCAAAATATGAATTGAAAGCCGGTGAAGAAGAACGTGGTGTCATTGTAAACACCGCATCAGTTGCCGCATTTGATGGTCAAATTGGGCAATCTGCTTATGCAGCATCGAAAGGTGCCGTGGCTGCCATGACCTTGCCTTTGGCACGTGAATTAGCTCGTGAAGCCATTCGTGTGATGACCATTGCGCCTGGGATTATGGAAACGCCAATGCTTAAAGCCATGCCACAAAATGTTCAGGATGCTTTGGGGCAAATGGTACCGTTTCCACCACGTTTAGCCAAACCGGAAGAGTTTGCACATCTGGTCGGTCATATTTTCGAAAATGCTTATTTAAATGGTGAAGTGATTCGTTTGGATGGTGCAATTCGTATGCAGCCTAAGTAGTTTTTTGGGTATTTTCATTACGGCGTCTTACCTCTATAAATTATTTTGAAGTAGCTCATTCTGTTACTTTTGTTTCGGCAAAATGAGGGCCTCAAAATATATTTTGAGTCTACAAGAAAACCAGAGTTATCTAAAACCTGGTCGAAGCATTGCTATTGAGCTTCCACTCAGGTTAGAGATGACGTTTTCGAGTTTTATATGTTTTGAAGAAATTTTTGGTGGAGTTTAAAAGCGTTACGTAGCCATTCATTTTTCTTTTGAAGGATCAAAAGAAACAAGAATCTTTTGTGAAACTCAAGATACCTCCTTGTATCTTGAGTTTCACAAGCGACCTCATGTCGCCGTCATGTATTCCAAATGAAGTAACTTTTAAAAAGTTTGAAATGAATGAAATAGATATAGAAAAGGAAGCTCAATGATTTTAAATGATGAACAAAAAATGGTTCAGGACATGTTGCGCAATTATTCGCAAAACAAGCTCAAGCCAACTGCTGCTGAACGCGATAAAACTGCCAACTTCCCTGCACAAGAATTAAAAGAACTGGGTGAACTTGGCGCTTTAGGTATGACTGTGTCAGAACAATGGGGTGGTGCCGGTCTGGATTATGTATCGCTTGTGGTGGCTTTAGAGGAAATTGCTGCAGGTGATGGCGCAATTTCTACTATTGTGAGCGTTCAAAACTCACTGCCTTGCGGTATAACTCAGCGCTACGGCACAGAAGATCAGAAACAAAAATACTTAACCAAACTTGCGACAGGTGAATGGCTCGGCTGTTTCTGCCTAACTGAACCACAAGCCGGTTCGGATGCAGGTGCACTGGAATGCAAGGCAGAACGTGACGGCGATGATTGGGTATTAAATGGCACTAAACAGTTTATTACTACAGGTAAGTATGCGCAGGTTGCCATTGTCTTTGCCGTGACTGATAAATCTGCAGGGAAAAAAGGCATTTCGTGTTTCATCATACCGACGGATAATGAAGGGTATCTTGTTTCTCGTCTTGAAGAAAAAATGGGACAACACTGTTCAGATACTGCAACGATCATCTTTGAAAATTGCCGGATTCCTGCCGAAAATTTATTGGGCAAGGAAGGTGAAGGTTACAAAATTGCTTTATCCAATCTGGAATCAGGGCGAATTGGTATTGCTGCACAATCAGTCGGCATGGCGCGTGCTGCACTTGATGCTGCGGTGGAATATGCCAATGAACGTAAAGCATTTGGTGTAGAGATTGTTCAGCATCAAGCCGTGGCATTTCGTTTAGCCGATATGGCCACTCAGATTGAAGCCGCACGTCAACTGATTTTCCATGCTGCAACTTTAAAAGATGCAGGTTTGCCGTGTTTAAAAGAAGCCTCAATGGCAAAACTGTTTGCATCAACTATGGCGGAACGCGTCTGTTCTGATGCCATTCAAATCCACGGTGGTTATGGTTATGTGTCTGATTTTCCAGTAGAGCGTATTTACCGTGACGTACGGGTCAGCCAGATTTATGAAGGTGCATCGGATATTCAGCGTTTAGTCATTGCCCGTGAAGTGACTAAAATCTAAATCGCGATCGAATGGTGATTGAATTTTAGACTTTGGTCAGTGTTCAAATCCTGCACATTTTTTGATGGATGAGGAAATTGCAGGAGGTGAGAAATCATGTTTATCTAGTTTAAGAGTGAAGCTAAAAAATTGAAAATGCTGAATGATTTTTGGCATTTTTAGGATGACAACAATAAGCAAAATGGATCAGAACAAAGCAGGAGCTTTGTTTATAAAAGAATGGATGAGAGGTTGTGGTCATGAAGACATTAGAACAGGCATATCAAGAGTTTAATTTTGATGATTTTCTTGCAGAGCAATTGGTAGGTACAGCTGAATCAGTCAATGCCTATATTGAATGTTGCGGGCGTTATCTTGGTTTAAATAAAACAGCCTTAATCTGGGAAGGCAAAAATGGCGAGTCTGCCGAATGGACATTTGAACAGCTGGCAGAAGCTTCTGGAAAATTGGCAAATTATTTTGTATCAGTAGGCTTAAAAGCAGGAGATTGTATTGCAGGTTTATTGCCGCGTACGCCGGAATTACTGATTACGATTCTAGCGACATGGCGCATGGGTGCAATTTATCAGCCATTGTTTACTGCGTTTGAGTCGAAAGCCATTGAACACAGAATCAATACCGTTAAAACAAAATTGATTGTGACCAATGATGAACAGCGTAAAAAACTGCATGGTGTTGCCATAAAGCATATTTTAACAGCACATCCATTAAATACATTAAGTCATCAAGATGCAGATTTTTGGAGCGAACTGACCAAGCAATCTTCAGTTTTTGCACCAGTAATGCAAAGCTTTGAAAATGATTTCCTGATGATGTTTACCTCGGGTACGACTGGATTGGCCAAATCTGTTCCTGTTCCTTTAAAAGCTGTTCTAGCATTTAAAGGGTATATGACTTATGCAGTGGATTTGCGTGAAGAAGATTCTTTCTGGAATCTGGCAGATCCGGGTTGGGCATATGGTTTGTATTATGGCATTGCCGGACCTTTAAGTCTTGGGCATAGCATTATTATGGATGAGCGTGCATTTAGCGTAGATAACGCCGTGCAGATCATTCAAAAATATAAAGTCAGTAATTTGACCGGATCGCCAACTGCATTTCGGATGTTCTTTGGATTTAAGGAAAAATTTGATCCATCAATTAAACAGCATTTACGTGTGGTGAGTAGTGCAGGTGAGCCTTTAACACCTGAAGTGATTCACTGGTTTAACCATGATTTAAACGTAAATATTTATGATCAATATGGACAGACTGAACTGGGGATGGTGGTTGCCAATCATCATGCTTTGGAACATGAAAAGAAAGTGGGTTCAGCGGGTTTTGCCAACCCAGGGCATCGTTTTGTAGTATTAAATCAAAACAATGAAGAAGTTGAAAAAGGTGGAATCGGCACATTGGCTATCGACTTTTCTCAGTCACCTTTAACCTGGTTTAAAGGTTATGGAGGAAATGACCTTAAATCTTTTGTGGGGAAATATTATTTAACCGGTGATACGGTGAAGTTAAATGAATTTGGTGGGGTAGATTTTATTGGACGTGCTGACGATGTCATTACAACGTCAGGCTATCGCGTAGGTCCTTTCGATGTTGAAAGCACCTTGCTTGAATGTGAAGAGGTTTTGGAGTCGGCAGTGATTGGCAAGCCAGATCTAGAACGTACAGAAGTAGTCAAAGCTTTTGTGGTTCTTAAACCACAATTTTCAGCTTCAGATGAGTTGAGTCATAAACTTCAGGCATATGTACGTTCACGCTTATCTAAACATGCATATCCTAAAGAAATTGAATTTGTGGATGTTTTACCTAAAACCTCGAGTGGAAAAATTCAACGCAATTTACTTAAGCAACAGGAAGTTGCCAAAATGCAGGGCATTCAAAAAGCAGTCTAGCCATACTTTCCTTATTTTGACCTAGATTCGAGAGTTTGTAGAAATAAAAAACCGTCATTAAGGGCGGTTTTTTATTGTGGGAATACGTAAATTGAATATCACTATTTAGACACTCCGCCACCTAGAAATGTCAGGTTTAATATTTAGTGATTTGATGTTTGCCTAGTAATTGCTTAAAGTTTTTGAATAGCATTATTAACTGTAAAGGCTCAAGTTCGTCTCTCGACGGGAAAAAAGGTCAGTAGCTTAGTCTTTCCCAATGCCCATAAGTACATAGTGAATTTAGGAAAACTATTACTTACTGCTGCGGTTATAAGGCACTCACAGCTAACCCTGTATTTAATAAATACTTATGGCATCGTCATGTTTTAGATCAATACCCAGTGAGCATAGTAGGAATAAAAAATATGTCAAATTTCAAATATTTATTTGATTTTTATTCGGTCAATTTATAGGCTACTTCAAATAAATGATTAAAATTAAGACAAAAAATAGCTAAGAAAAAATAGATTTGCTGAATACTCCTGCTGATTTGTCTATACTCAGCGAAACAAGAAAAGGCTGATAAGGATGATGTCTAGTGACCCGGTATGATACTGATTTGGAACTCAGCGACCAAGAAATGCATCTTTATAGCCGTCAAATTCTTCTTGATGGCTGGGATATTGAAGCACAGGAAAAACTCAAACTCGCCAATGTCTTAATTGTCGGTTGTGGCGGAATTGGTTGTACAACCGCAGAACTTCTGGCGCGTGCGGGTGTGGGGCAAATTACCTTAATTGATGCCGACACCATTGAAATGAGTAATCTGCAACGTCAAATAGCCTATGTAGAAGAAAATATTGGATTTTATAAATCCGAAATACTGGCTAAACGCTTAAAGCAGATTAATCCGCATATCCGTGTTGAATCAAAAACTGTAAAACTGGATGAAGGTAATGCAGCACAACTCATTTCAAATCAAGATCTGGTCTTAGATGGCTGTGACAATTTCACCACACGTTACCTGGTCAACCAAATCTGTAAGCAATTCAATACACCTTTAATCAGTGCTTCCGCTATTGGTTTTCAGGGACAATTGTTTATGGTGGAAGGCGACTCTGCCTGTTATGAATGTCTATTTCCCAAAGAACAGCATGTCAATGAAAACCTACGCTGTGCAGACTCTGGGGTATTAGCCACTACACCAAATGTGATGGCGAGTTTGCAGGCGCATCACGCATTGCTGTATTTAGGTTTGGGGAAAATGCCGCTTAAGCAAAAACTGATGCTTTGGGATGGGTTAAGCATGAAACAACGCTTGCTCGCTTTCGAAAAAGATACAGATTGTCCAGTCTGTCAGGCAAGATAGCCCTGCAAACGAATATTTTTTTGCTACACTCACTACAATTTAATTCTAAGCTGACATTATGAAAAACAATATCTGGTTAGATGGACTACGTTCCGTTGCCCGTGTGGGTGAAACGGCTGTTATTGCAGCAAAAGCAGGCATTAAATACGCCACAGAAAAACCAAGTAACGCAAAACTGATGCGTGAAACTTTTGAATCATTGGGTTCAACCTATATTAAACTTGGACAGTTTATTGCCAGTACACCTTCACTGTTTCCACGTGAATATGTTGAAGAATTTCAAGGCTGTCTAGATCAAACGCCGTCTTTGCCATTTAGTTATGTGCAAGGGGTTTTGGCCTCTGAATTTGCAGGTAGAAATTTAGATGAAATCTTTGCCTCGATTGATGAAAAGCCTTTAGCCTCAGCATCCATTGCACAAGTTCACGCAGCTAGACTTGTGACAGGCGAAGATGTAGTGATTAAAGTGCAAAAGCCAGGTGTAGAAACCATCCTCTACACTGACTTAAATGTATTGCACTGGGCTACCAAAATTTTAGAAAAAGCGGTTCCTAAAGTAAAATTTGCATCACTTGCCGATATTGTCGATGAAATTAAAACCCGTATGGTGCGTGAAGTCGACTTTATTGAAGAAGCACAAAATCTTGATGATTTCGTTAACTATTTGAATGTGACTCAAAATTCAAAAGCTACAGCACCGAAAGTTTATCACCAATATTCAACTCGTCGTGTACTCACCATGCAGCGTTTTTATGGTGTGCCTTTGACTGATTTTGATGTGGTCAAAAGAGTCTCTAAAGATCCGTCTCAGGTTTTAATTACAGCCATGAATACCTGGTTTGGTAGCTTGATGATGTGTAACAGTTTCCATGCAGATTTACATGCAGGCAATCTGATGCTGCTTGAAGATGGTCGTGTCGGTTTTATCGATTTTGGTATTGTCGGTCAGCTTAATCCTGAAGTATGGACTGCATCTATTGCATTTATGGATGCGTTGCAAAAAACTGATTACCACCTGATGTCAGAAAACATGCTAAAAATGGGTATGACCGACAAGAAAATTGATACACAAGTTTTAGCGGATGATCTGGAGCGGTTATTTAGTGGGGCATTAATGGCTGATCCTCAACAAATATTAAGTTCAAATCCCGCAGATTTAAACGATATTATGATGGATATGGTTGGAGTCGGTGAGCGTCACGGTATTCGCTTCCCGCGTGACTTTGCCTTGCTGTTTAAACAAATGCTGTATTTTGATCGCTTTATGCGCATTCTCGCGCCATATACCGATATTTATGCAGACCAAAGACTGCAAATGGTGCAAACTCTTGATCCAAACGTGCTATTAAAACATTAAATTTGAACAGGAATAAATCTCCTTAAATTCGCTTTTTTAAAGGGAGGACTTTAAAATATCCTCCCTTTTTTAAACGGATGAGAAACATTGTTTTGCAAGGAGAGATTCAAAATCAAAGTCAGTAAAGGGTAAAAAAACATGGATGCAATTATCATTGAAGGTTTAAAGGTCGAGACAGTGGTGGGATGTTTCAATTGGGAACGTCAAATCATTCAGCCTTTAATGCTGGATATGACCATCCAGACCAGTTTGGAACAGGCCTCTCATTCCGATGAACTGGAACATACACTGAATTATGCGGAAATTTGCGAAATTTCTGCTTCGGTTATTCAAAAAGCACAGCCCAAATTGATTGAACATGCAGCAAAGCTTGTTCTAAATGCGCTTTTTACTACCTTTCCTGAGGTTGAATCGATTATGATTACAATCCGTAAGCCTGCCATTATCGCGCAAGCAAATTCTGTAGGAATTCGTCTTGAACGCCACCGAAACGATATTCGCCTTAGCTCTGGCGAGTAACTGTCATCCTGAACACCATTTTAAGCAGGCATTTGCCCAGATTGCTAAAATGGGACAGGTTCAATTCTCTGAGATTTATTTAATTCCATGTCGCGATAGTGTGGGTGCAGATTACTGGAATGCGGCGTGTTTGCTCGAAAGTAAAATGAGTGTTGAAGAAATGACCTCCATCCTTAAAAAAATGGAAGATGAAGCAGGTCGAGTACGTCCATCTCATCAAATTTCTTTAGATGTAGATCTGATTGCATGGGGAGAGGACTTATCTCATATGCAATTTAATCCAAAGAAATTACCCCTAGCAACGGATGTCAAAATTCCAATGCTGGATGTCTGGCAGAGTACTGATTTTGAAAATGAAACACATAAGTTTCCAATTGTGAATTGGATAGATTAACTCTCATTCAGTTCATCCGGAGATGAATTATATTTTAAAATAGCCTAAGCTATCTATAATTTTAATCTAGAAGTATTATTCGACTTAGCTCTAACAACAGAAAAATATGGAAATAGGTGAGCGTGGGGAAAGTTTGACTGATTAAAATTGTAACAATAGTCAAGTCTTAGGCAGGAAACGCTATATATTATTTAAAAAACCTAATCTCTGAAGATTAGGTTTTTTAATCTTAGTTAAACAAATGATTTTAAAACAATAAGAAAAGAATTTCGTATAAGGTGTATTATGTTAATTTTAGGAAATCTTAAGCTGAATCCTATTTTTGAAACTTCCCCATCGTAATTTGTTTTAACTTTGATGACTCATCAAATTCAAAATGTAAGTAGTTATCAAATATTTTGTACTTAAGCCAACAATCGTTTTCTTTTTCTGGATTCCCAAATAGATCAATTACAGATTGCTTCGTACTTTTATGATTAATACCTATGATTAAATCTTCTAAAAATGGATATGGATAATATTCTGCATTTTCTCTGATATATAAGAAAACGGTATCTAGTATCTGATTTTCATTAAATCTGAACGTAACGCCTCTTTTGAAAAACTCCCAATAAGATAGCTTTTCTCCACAAAAATTAGTCTCTGATGTATCAAATTCACTAGCAATAATAGTAACTGCTTTCAGAATATTAGCATTTGGTATACTAGTTCCAAGACAAGATAAAAAGACTTCTACATCACCCAAAAAATTCACTTATTACATACCTAAATCTAGTTTCTCTTTATCCTTGGTTTTTATCATATTTGACATAAAATTTCTGATTTAAAGTCATAATTATCAAACAAAACCATATCCATTTAACATAATGGCGCTTATATGAAGTATACTTGTATATTAATTTAAATATCAATGGCTTAAAATTTTAATCATGATCAAAAAACAGATGGAAAATTGATTTTGAAATAAGTCAGATTTTTTATGAACAGGTTTGATCTACTCTGCCAATAAAATTGAATATTTTCTAACCAAAATGAAACTTTTTTCAATGTCCCCGATCTTCCCAAGACAAAAAATATCCTCAATTTCTGCGGATTAAAAGGGGATAGTTCTTATTCGATTTTGTACGCATTTGCTCACATTAATCTCGGCTCTTTGCGTCTATACGATCGGAATGAAATTTCCTATGATGGAGACATAGAGAACAGGATGTTCCAGACAATAAAAAGAATGAAAAACATAAGGAATGTGCGGTACGGCAGGAGTTATACCAAAGCAGCAAATACGAAAAAGCCCAACAGGATGTTGGGCTTTTTTTATAATTGATCACTTATTATAAAATGTAGCTTGTAGACTCTCTCAATGATCTTCTAGATGATAAACGTAATAGCTAATACTGTAGATTATTGATAATTTTAAACAACACTTGTCTGAAATAATTTTTATATATTCAGTGACTTGATTTCCAAGTAGGCAGAAAAATTATTTTGTTTTACAGATGAAATATATATGCTTAAAAAAGCTACTAAGTTTGTCTTGGCAATCAACAGTGATGTAGCGAACATAGTAAAACTGTTATCAGATGTAAAAATGATGAACTGGACCGATCTTATCCAACATTATGGTTATTTTGCTATTTTTATTGGTAGCTTTTTTGAAGGTGAAACTGTTCTTATGCTGGGAGCCTATGCCGTACATCAGCATATCTTTAATTTCTGGTGGTTAATTATCGTGGCTATGTTGGGTGGTTTTTTGGGAGATCAACTCTATTACCAGATCGGCAAACACTATGGCATCGAATTTATTAAAAAGAGACCAAAATTGGCGCAAAAGTTTGAGCAATCAAGTCGGTTTATTGAAGATTATCCTGTATTAACTATTTTTATGATGCGGTTTGCTTGGGGGTTGCGTACAATTTTACCCATTTCGATTGGGATCAAAAGCTATCCTTTGTTGAAATACATGCTGGTTAATATTGCTGCGTGTTTTATGTGGGCATTTGTAATTGTAAGTGTCGGCTTGCAAGTGAGTCATTGGTTACATGTGTTCTGGCAGAAAAACTTACCCTATCATCACGATTTTTATATTGTCGCCAGTGTTATTGCGTGTATTTTGATAGTACGTGGTGTTTACAGCATTTTCACTTATTACCTCAAAAAATAATTTAAAGTAATTCTTGCTCACGTTATTAAAAAATAATATAAAAAACCCGCAATAATGCGGGCGTTAAAAAATCATTCAAAAATTAATTAAATATAATAACTGGTTTTTGTCATTAACTTTGAAATGCCAGTCATGGCAATACGTACCGGTGCAGGTAAATCCACACCACCAGCATTCAATGCTGTATCTCTATGATGCAACTCATCTTCATTCATTTGTACCAGAATTTTACGCGAACGCTCATCTTGCTCTGGCAACTGTTTAATATGGTCTTCTAAATGCAGACTGACTTGACGTTCTGTTTCTGCCACGAAACCTAGGCTGTACTTATCACCGGCAATTCCGGCAATGGCACCCATACCAAATGACAAACTGTACCAGACTGGATTGAGCAAACTGGTATGGCTATCTAGTTCTTTTAAACGGTCTTCACACCAAGCCAAATGATCTTGTTCTTCAATCGCGGCTTGTTCCATTTCACGGCGTACATTGGGTAGTTTTGCAGTCAGTGCCTGACCCTGATAAAGCGCTTGTGCACAGACTTCACCGCTATGGTTCACCCGCATTAAACCAGCAACATGGCGTGCTTCACTGACACCAAGTTTGGTTTCAACAGTACTGCCCGGATTTTTACGATGTGCAGAGGTCGTTCCGGGAACCAAGCTGCGAAGCGCCTGGTCAAACGAATGAATAAATTTGTCGATACCGGTATATTGACGCATAAAATTAATCCTTTAAAGCTTCTTTTTGCTGTGCTGCAAGCATAGGCTTAAGCCTGAACAGGAGCCATGTAGTGAAAATTGCACTTAGAATAGCAGTAATACTGAAAAGTATTTTAATATCAATCTTGAATATACTTAAGATGATAATTGAAAATATAGCAGAGGATACCATGAATACCGCATTTAAAATGTTGTTTGCCGCTACTACACGTGCACGATGTGAACGTGGAGAAAAGGCTTGCATCATGGCATATAAAGGTACGATATAAAAACCGCCACTAATCCCGAGTAATGTCACAGCCAGCATGACATGGTAATAGCTCCAGCCTTGGGTAAATACATCCTTTAACCCTAGTATTTTACCGCTATGTTCAGGCACAAATGCTAAACTTGCTGCCAAATAAAAAGCGAAAACCGTCAGACCAATAGCTCCCACCGGCACCATCTTTAAATTGACTTCTGTACCACCAATTTTACGGCACAACAAAGAACCAACCCCAATTCCGACAGAGAAGAATGTTAAAAGCAGACTGACTACATTTTCAGAGGCATGCAGGTTTTGTTGGGTTAACTGGGGAATCTGGGTCAGATAGGTTGCCCCATAAAACCAGTACCAAGAATTACCTAATAAAATCATAAAGATAATTGGCAAGCTTTTGGCATATTTTAAAGTCTGAAAACTGGTTCTAAAAAAGTTCCAGTCAATTTTAATATCGGGGGAAGTGACATTTTGCTTTAACACAAAACGACTTGAGATATAGCCTAGAACAGCAATAATCACCACAGTCAGGCTAATCCAGAACAGATTGCCATCTGATGCAGAAATCACGGCACCGCCTAAAATCATACCAATTAAAATGGCAATAGATGTGCCAGACTGGAACAAGGCATTTCCCGACATCAATTCATTGGGTTTTAAAATTTCAGGCAAAATGGCATATTTGATTGGACCAAAGAAGGTCGAATGCACACCCATTAAAAATAAAGCAGTTAATAATAGCCATAAATGCCCCAGTAAAAAGCCAGCAGAACCAATCAGCATAATCACAATTTCGAGTATCTTAATCCCTCGTACCAGTTGTGAACGTTCATATTTATCCGCAATCTGTCCGGCTGTGGCAGAGAAAATAAAATAGGGTAAAATAAACAGTAAGGCTGCGAGATTGTTCAGTGTGCTGACACTGGCGCTTTGCTGATTGATCAAACCATAGGTAATGACCAGTAACAGGGATTGTTTATAGACATTGTCATTCAGTGCACCGAAAAATTGAGTGACAAACATTGGTAAAAATCGACGTGTACCTAAAAGGTGTTCATTTTTTTCCATGGTTTATGGGCTTCATTAAGTTTTATTAAGAAATGTGAGCATTTGGTAAAATACTATAAAAAATCATGTATTATATTTTTAACCTATACTTTTGTGAAAATTCCAATAGATTTGAGCTTGTTAGAAAGCCGATTCTGGTGATTTCCGTTACAAATATTATATTAGTTTAGAGTTCTTTATGCTTTCAAAACTGAATTTTAAAAAGTCGACTCTTACACTAAGTGTCAGCTCTTTCATAAAGTGGGATGACCAACATAAACAATTTTGTTTTAGTCTCTTTTTAATATTACTTGCCCAACAAAGTTTTGCACAGGTAACAGAACCTAATTCAACGGTCACTCAACCAGAATTTCAACAACAACTCAAGAGTGAAGCTGTTAAGCAAGGGATGGATAGCCCTGAAGAAATAGAAAAAATTGAAAACTTTCAACAGAACCCAACTGTTCCAGATAGTTTGCAAATGCTGCAACAGCAAGAACAAGCCGGGCAAGCTTTGGAAGAATTCAAGCCGATTGAATTTGATGATTTAGAAGAGTTGCCGATCGCGCCTGTTAGCCAAGCAATGGCAGACGAAATTTTTCGTGAGGCTGAAAACGCAAAAAATCAAGCACAGCAATATCGTGCTGGACAAGTTAATGAAGTGGTGGTTTCCGACGCGACTCAACAGGAACTGGTAGAAATTAATCACGCACCGGTGAATGTCGATCAATTGATGTCGAGCATTCAAGACGATAGCAAAATTGTGGTTGAAGCCAATGAAGCGGGAAGAACTTTACCTGAGTTAGCGGTTGCAGACGAAGTCAAAGAACCGAATTTATTTAAGCGTTGGCTCTATAAGATACGACCATCCAGTCAATTGAATACTGTAAAAGTTGCACGGATTAGTGCGGATGTAGTATTTGCCTCAGTAGAAAATCCGAGCGAGGTTTCAAGTAAGGCTTATAGTCAAGCCTTGGAAAATTTAGAAGATAATCTTAAAGGTAAGCTTTCAAGTTTTACCCAAGAATCCTTTAGTGATTTTCCCTCAGCACTGCCACAATTAAGAACCATGTCAAATCAGGCAGCTCAGGCAGTGGGTTTTTATAATGCCAAGTTTAAATTTGAGAAACTGAGCGAGAATCGGGTTCGGGTAAGTGTTACTCCCAATTCACCTGTGCTGATTAAAGAACAAAATGTAGAGTTTAGCGGAGCAGGTGAGCAGCAAGCGCAGTTCCAGGTTATCCGTGTATTACCTGATCAAGATGTCGGTGATATTTTCAATCACGGTTTATATGAACAAACCAAAACACGTATTAACGATGCCGCGAACAATAATGGTTATTTTGATAGTTACTGGCGTTTGCATGATGTAAAAGTGGCCCAACCACAAAATACGGCAGATATTAATTTACGTTATGAAACGGGCGACCGTTATAAATTAGGACCTGTTGAGTTTCGGATGAGTGATCCATCGAAACCTTTCCCAATCGACATGGATGTATTGCAAAGTATGGTGTCATGGGAAGATGGCGCTGATTATACCTTTTGGCGGGTCAACGGCTTAGCTAATAACTTAACCAACTCGCGTTATTTTAACTACACCTTGGTCGATGCAGTGAAACCAGATCCGATTGAAAAACAGCTGGAGCTTCCACCTGATATTCAAGCTTTGGTTGATCAGCAAAAAATATCTGAAAACGCCGCCCTGGTTCAGGATAAAAAACAGGCCGTTTCTGCAAAAGAAGTTACACAATCTGTAGTCGATGAAACGCAATTTGCCGGTAAGGTCGATACCGAAACTGATCAAAATTTGCGTCAACTTCAGGTTCAACAAGAAACAAAAGAAACCGAAGAAGAACGTTTAAAAGTCCAAGCACGGGAAGAAAAGAAAATCCCGGTGATTGTCACTTTAAATGCCGACCGTCTAAACAGTGCAGAAGTCGGGGCTGGTTATGGTAGCGATACTGGTGCGCGTGTGCGCGGTCAATACCGCCGTGCCATTGTAAACCGCCGTGGCCATTCGTTTGATGCCAACTTGGAATTATCCAAAATCCGTCAGTCGATTGACGGCCGTTATAATATTCCTTATCACCATCCATTAAATGACTATATTAGTATGGTAGGCGGTTATGAGCGTGAAGAACGCGAAGATGTTGCCCAAGGCAATGGATTGATGATCGAATCTGCAGTTGCGGGTGTGGATCGAATTATTAAAAGACCACGCGGAAGTTGGCAACATACTTTTGGTTTACGTTATCGTTTAGATCGTATTACACAAGATGGTGTGGTAGATGCTGGAGAAATTCCGGATGCATTTTTAGCAAATGCGAATGAGCAGCAACAATCATTATTATTTGGCTATGAGGTTGCTCGTACCACCAGCGATAAGCGCGTCAATCCAGGCAAAGGCTTTAGACAAACCTATAAAGTTGAACTGGGCAGTGAAAGTGTATTATCCGATGCTGATATGGCGATTGTGAATGCGGGTTGGCGCTTTATCTATTCATTAGGTGAAAACGATAACCATCAGTTTGTGGGACGTGGTGACGTCGGTTATATCTTTGCACAAGATTTTACCAAAGTTCCTTATAACCTGCGTTATTTTACAGGCGGTGACCAAACTATTCGCGGTTTTGATTATAAAAGTTTATCGCCAGAAGAAAATGGATTTAAACTGGGTGGCCAAGCTTTAGCGGTAGGTTCTTTAGAGTATAACTATCAATTTAAAGAAGGCTGGCGTGCAGCTGTATTTAGTGATGTGGGGAATGCATACGACAAAGATTTTAATACGCCAACTGCATATAGTGTCGGTTTAGGGGTTCGTTGGGCATCGCCAATTGGTCCAATTCGGGTAGATGTGGCTTCAGGTATTTCTGATGACGATCATCCGATCCGGATTCATTTCTTCATTGGTTCACAATTATAATTTTTAAGTTTTAGAGAGCATTATGGCTGAAGTAGAACAGCAACCAGAGACAGAAACACCACGGCCAAAAAAACGTCGTATTTTGAGGAGTGTGTTAGTCACACTCCTTATAGTGCTGGTTCTACTTATTGCTTCCTTTGCTGTGATGTTTACTACCGATAAAGGCAGTAAATTCTTATTGGACCGGGTTTTACAGAGCCAAAAAATTATTGATTATGAATATGAAAGCGGTAATCTTTTACACGGCATTATTCTAAAAAATATCCTAGTTACCTTAAAACCTGTAGATGTTAAAATTGATCGTACCGATGTGACGTTGGGCTGGCGTGCCATCTTAAACAAAGAAATTCATCTAAATCGTGCTGATGTACGTAATCTGCAAATTATCAGCAAGAATCCGGCAAGTGATGAAGCCTTTAAATTTAGTGTAATCCGTTTGCCCTTTGTTTTACGCTTAGATACCGCTGATATTGATCATTTAATGATTAAAACCTCAACGAGCAGCGTTAAATTTAATGATATTCATTTAAATAAGGCACTTTGGTCAGGTACAGAACTCAAGTTTGAAGATTCCCGCATGGATATGGGGTATCTGTCAGTAAAAAATGCGACTGGAGATATGAAATTTGAAGGTAAATATCCTTTACATGCTGTCGCTGATGTAAATATACCGTCCCTGAATAAAAGCCTGAATATTCATGATATTAAAGTCGTTGCCAGAGGCACCTTAGATACCATTCAAGCGGGTGTAGCAACCAATACACCGGATTTATTAACCGGTTGGGTCGTAGTCCATCCGGTACGTAAACATGTGCCGATGTTTGGGGAATTGCAGTTTAAGCAATATCACTGGCCATTGATGACTGAGCAGAAGCTGTTTACTAAAGATGGTGTAGCGAAATTTAATGGTGATATCGAGCGTTTAAATATCGATGTTGCGACGGACTTAAGTGGCAAAAATATTCCACAAGGTCAATATAACGGTAGCATGCATACCGACTTAGTCCATCAACTTGATATTAGTAATTTAAATGGCCAGCTCATGAATGGCGCCGTAAATGTCGCAGGTGTGGTGAGCTGGAAAGACCAAGTCACTTGGGATATGAAGGGTCGTCTGGACAAAATTAATCCAAAAGACAAACTGATTCCTCTGGTGATTCAAGATTTTTTACCGCCAAGTCTGGATGCTAAAATCGCTTCTAAAGGCACTTTAGATAAAGGTATGCATTTGAGCGCATTGGTTGATTTTGATCGTTATGAAACATGGAACCTAAAGCTCGATCAAGATGAGCAAAAAGGTAAAAAGCCAAATCCTATGCTACTTAATGTTGCCTGGAAAAATATTGACCGTGCCGTACCCTATGTAGGTTGGTTGAGCAGTAAATCAGGCGATGTTCAACTGGCATTGGTAGAAGGCAAACAGGATATTCATGTTGCAACTGCTGTGACTAAACATGACAAGGGCATGTTGCCTGAAGGTTTATATAAGGCACAGCTCAATCTTAAAAATAATAATCTGAATGTACCAAGCTTTAGCTACGTGGCAGGTAAAGGGAGCTTGAACGGAAGTGCAAAAGTTGAGTTGCCGACTGAAAAACGTCAATTAAAATGGAATGCCATTGTTAACGCCAAAGATTTTAATCCGCAAACCGTGGTTGATGCTGCACCGGTTAACTTATTAAATGGCCAAGTTAAGGCTGATGGTTTTGCTAAACCCAATCAGCAGATTATTCATTTAAATGCAATTAACTTGACCGGTCGTCTGGCACAGCAAAATAACAATGAAACCGTTCGTTTAACTGGACGTAGCACTGCAGCCATTTTATTCAATGATCAAAAATCAGGTGGCGCATTTAAAAGTTTTGCTGTGAATTATGATGGTGCGCTGAATGCAAGTCATATTCAGGCAAGTGAAGGCTTACTCAAGTTTAAAGTTTCAGGTACACCTGAATTGATTAAAATTGCTGAATTACAGCATTCAGGGATTGCAGGTAAAATTTTTGCCAGCGGTTTAGTCAATCTTAAAAATGGCATTGGCTGGAATGTAAATGCGTCTCTGGTTCGATTTAAACCGCATTATTTTGTTTCCTCTGTACGTGGTGAGCTATCTGGTAATGTGAAAACTGAAGGAGTTTGGTCCGATACCCTAAAACGCATTAATATCGAAAAATTAAATTTGGCCGGTATCATTAATAATAAACCTGTTCGTGGAACAGGGAATTTGGCAATGGTGATTGATTCGAATCAAAAAGGCTTCTTGCCCAAACAGTTTGAAGCCAATAATTTGTATCTGTCCTATGCAAAAAACCAGATACAAGCGACTGGTAATGCACAAAACTTAAGATTAAAAATTAATGCACCTGCTTTGTATGAAATTTATAGTGGGCTTCGTGGCCGTGCTTATGGCTATTTAAATGTGCAATCTCAACCACGTTTACGAGCCACTGCAAATCTGGCAGTAGATGATTTTGGTTTTAATAATTTATTCAGTGTTAAAAAATTACGTGTACAGGGTGAATTGCCAACCTCCGAACTTACTCCAACGCTCATGACGGCAAAAATGGAAAGTTTACGTAATGGTTCGCGTGAGATTCAAAAAGGTGAAATTTCACTGGCAGGCACTCGTAAAGCCCACATCTTGAAAGTTCAGGCAGAAAACCGAATTTCCAAATTTTATGTGCAATTGGCGGGTGGTTTTAATGCACAGAATGATTGGCTGGGGCAGATTCAGAAAGGTGATTTTGACTCTTTGCGTGCTCGATTAGTACAACGTCAAAATGCCTCGGTCATTTACAGTTCAGCGAAATCAGAGTTGTTCGTCGGTGCGCATTGCTGGTCCAGTCAGCAGAGTCAGTTATGTTTCGATCAACCGATTCGTGTCAGTAAAACCAAGGGTAATGTGTCCTTTGTTACCCAGAATGTCGATTTAAATGATTTTGCTGCATTTATGCCTGAAGGTTTGGCAATTACCGGTAAGGTGAATGGCTATGCAAAAGCAGCATGGGCACAAGGTGCCAAACCGAAAATAGATGCAAGACTGGTAACACGCAATGGTGTGATTGGGTTGGCAGCTGAAGACCCACAAGATATTGGTTCAACATTAAGTTATAACGAAATTGGCTTAATTGCGAAAAGTGTATCTGAAGGTCTACAGGTTCGTTTAGATGTTAAAACTCCGGAAATTGGTACCGGTTATGCCAATGTGATTATTGATCCTTATAAAGCTGATAAACCAATGCGCGGTGAAGTGGCTTTCGATCAGGTACAACTCAAAGTCTTTAAACCCTTTATTCAAGATATTAGGTCACTCGCTGGAACCTTATCTTTTGCAGGGAAAATCGCAGGAACACTCACTCAACCTTTATTTAATGGTGAAATGCGCCTGAAAGATGGTGCTATCAGTATGATTTCATTGCCGGTGAATTTAAACAATATTCAGGTGTATTCATCTATTCGACAAGATCATGCCAGTATTAACGGCGCATTTAATAGTGGTCAAGGTGTAGGGGCATTAACGGGTAATATAGACTGGAAAAATGATCCGCGTATTCAATTGCATTTAAAAGGTGAAAATCTGCTGATTCGCCAAGCACCGTTAATTACGGCAGTAGTCACTCCAGATTTAACTTTAGATGTTTTGCCATTCAAGAAAAAGTTAAGCTTAAATGGCAAGGTTGAAGTGCCACGTGCCTTAATTTCAATGCCTGAAGCTTCGGCTCCAGTAGTCAATGTTTCATCAGATGTACGTGTTGTTCATGAAGGACAAGATCAGCTCGCGATATTAAGAGCGGCTCGACCATGGGATATTCGTGCTGACGTGATAGTGAATTTAGGCAATCAAGTGATTTTCCAAGGTTTTGATAGCCGTATTCCACTACTCGGACGTTTATACTTATCACAACGCGGACTTGAAACAGCAATGCGTGCCAATGGTGCAATTGGTGTTAGTCAAAAGGTAAAAATTGAAGCCTATGGGCAAAGTCTGGATTTGAATCGTGCGATTGCCCGTTTTAATGGACCTTTATATAACCCAACCTTAGATGTTGATGCCAATAAAAGTGTACAAGGAAGTATTGTAGGAGTGCGGGTTACGGGAACAGCTACTAGCCCAAATATTCAGGTCTATAACGATGCGGGTTTATCTGAACAAGAAGCTTTAAATGCCATTATTACTGGTCGTATTAATGAGGGTACCAGCGGTATTAGTCAGTCAGAAGGCTTTAAGTCAGATGTAAACAATACTATTGCTGCCGCAGGAATTAGTATGGGCTTGGGGGGTACACGTGCCTTAACCAATCAAATTGGTCGTACTTTTGGCTTGAGTGGTTTAGCACTTGATGCCCAAGGAACGGGTGATGATACTCAAGTCAGTGTGACGGGTTATATTACGCCAGATTTGTTTATTCGTTATGGTGTAGGTGTATTTACACCCGTGAATAAGTTGACTTTACGTTATCAAATGAACAAGCGATTGTATTTAGAAGCGAGCCAATCCTTAGAACGAGCAATAGACGTATTCTATAATTGGAGATTCTGATAATTTAAAAAGATGAATTTTAGTAAGATATTGTTATATATAATATTTTATTGATTTTTATCTACATTTTAAATCGGTGTGTAGACTATATGTAGACTGTTGAGTAATTTCAGGCTTAAAATGCAAGTGTCAAATTTGAATTAAAGCCTGAAATGAAACTCAACAAATCCAATGTTGATGCTATTGCATTGACAGAAAAAGGACAAGCCATCTATCGTGATTCAGATTTAATCGGTTTCGCTGTCCGAGCCACCACAAAAAGCAAATCGTATATTATAGAGCGTCGGCATGAAGGTAAACTTTTCCGTGTGACGCTTGGTAAGACAAACGAAATCACGCCAGCTGAAGCAAGAAAAAAAGCTCAAGCTATTTTGTCTGATATCTCCAATGGCATTTATGAGAAAAAGAAAGATACGCTTAATGGGGTAATGACATTGGGGCAAGCATTCCAACTTTATCTTAGTCAGCGCAAACTTAAACCTCTCTCAATAACCACCTATAACCATTCTATCGATTCTTTTCTAGCTGACTGGAAAGAGAAGCCTATTTTCGATATCACAAAGAAAGATGTGTTTGAGCGCTTCATTAAATTAACCGAATACAGTCCAACTCAAGCAAATTTAACTTTAAAAATGTTTGGCTCAATTTGGAAGTTTGCACAGGTTCATTGCTCATCTGATGAAGATCCAATCCTTAAACATAACCCTGTTGATGTCATACCTGCAAAACGCGGATGGAATAAAGTTAAATCTAGAACTCGCCATCTTGATGAGTCGAATATTCACACTTATTACAATGCTGTACTAAATTACTTTACTGAGCGCTCGCTTTATGAGGATGCTTCGAAAAATGCTACACGTGATCTTGTGCTATTTATTATGTATACAGGTTGCCGTCGCAATGAAGCACAAACATTAAAATGGGAAAATGTGGACATAGAAAAAGGCTTGTTTGTATTTAAGGATCCAAAGAACGGTGATGACCACTTACTACCTATGGGTGACCACTTATTTGAGATTATTAAACAGCGGTATGAATTGAGAGCGAATGATTACGTATTCCCAGGCTCTGCTTTAGCTGCCTCATCAGCAAAACATGTATCCGGTGCTCAAGGCTTGCTAAAAACAATAGGTGAGCAGACCGGTATTCAGATTTCACTTCACGATTTACGAAGAACCTTTGCAACGATCTGCAATAACTTGGACTATGGTCCATACACAATCAAGCGCTTACTTAATCATAAATCAGGTGCTAAAAATGATGTAACAGGTGGGTATGTTCAGGTCTCTATAAAAAAATTACGGCTTGCAATGAATGATATTGAAGCCGTGTATCAGGGTAGACTCAACTGCTTCGACTAAGAAGCAAGTTGAGCTGTATTCATGACGGTTTGTTGGGTTTGGTATGCAAGTACATCTGATTTTTTATAAGTAACAGAGCGACCGACTTTGGCGTAAGGCATACCGCCACCCACACAACGCAAACGCTGCAAAGTATGAATTGAGCAAGAGAGATAAATAGCAACATCTTCTTGTGGAAATAACTGCTGCTCAGGTGCATTCAAGAATCGATTTAAACGCTCATCTTTTTCTTGCTGCGTCATTTGTTCAATTTTCTTCTTCATCACAATCCCTCCAATTTCTTTTCCGCTTCAAGACAACTTTCGACATCTGCGATGGCTTGTTTTAGTTCATCACAAGGCCCAAACCGCTCACCAAGGTACGACTCATTATCATCAATGACTGCAATACCTTTAGCCATTTTTAGCCCACCGAAGCGACCAACCAACTCATGACTTTCAACAAGGCGTTTTAACTGAACCCAAAAACCTGTATTTAACCAACCATTCTGTATACATGCTGATTTACAGTGTTTATATCCGTGCTTGTTAAAATATTCTCTGGCGTTCATGGTACCTCCCGCAAACTTTGCTTTACCACTTCCGATAATTCTTCAAAACTACCCCCATCCCAATAGATATCTGTATCTTCGCCATTAGCATCCATTGAACCTTTGTGACCACAGCTGCAACACTTAACTTCATCACCATCATGAAATAAGCCTACAGATGCAGTTGAAAATACAATTGCTTCATCATGGCCACAGTTAAAGCAGTTTGAAGCCCATTTAATTTTTACTTTAGTCATGGTTATCACCGTGAACCTTCAAGTATTCAAATTTTGCTACTGCCCAATTGGTTGCATCGTATGGGCTCAAACCTTGTTCTTTGCACCAGTTCGTGCACCAGAGAAACTGAGCATGATCAAATTCCATCATCCTCTCCATGTTGCTTCTTTAAACTTTGCATCAGTGATTAGATCTTCAATTTCACCAATGCCTACATTGCTAAATATGTGTGTCATCTTGGTCCCGAACACTGTGAGTGTTCGGGTGATCGTGGAGTATTTAAAGTTCATTAAGGTTCTCCAATCGCTGCAGTGAATGGATCCAACTCAAGACGACGCTTCTCAACCAATTCCATTAATCGCGGTTGAATCTCTTCATCACATGCCGAGACATCAATCTCTAAGCTATCCAGTTCAGTGAGGTCTTCAGCTTTTTGAATACGGACTGCGAGTGAGGATTGAGTCTTAGGAGGATTAAGTTCTACTAGGCGTTTATTGATAGCCACAATTAAAGGTTTACGTTGTTCAGTGGTCCATGACTTTGTAAACTTGATTTGATCATTTGCCTCTGCAGGTGAAATTGATTTAGCCACTCGATCAAGTAAGTCATTAAGTAATTCTTGATGAATAACATCTTCATCCACTAGAACCGCTTTTTCTGTAGAGTCATTATCATGTTGTATAAGTTTTTCAGCTTCTATCTGTAGTCGTCTAAGCTCATCAATTTCTAAACCATCAGATTGTGGTTGAGCTTTAGGTGTATATTGTTCAGGATCTAGAGCAAGGCATTTTTCTTCAACAAGTTTGCATAGGTATTGATGGTCTTCACGTTCAAGATGACCATTGGCCAAGAATGTTGGACGTAGAGCTAAAACTGAATTTACTAACGTACATGCATTAATTTGAGCTGTGAACTTCTCAACCAATTTCACTGCATCGGTTTCAACCTCCTCAGTCAAACTATCTTCTACTGCAGTAACTGGACCTTGCTCAGTAATCTGAATATTCGACTGGCTTTCAAATGTCTTTTTTTCTACAGAAACTGAGGTGGCTTCGGTGGTTGTTTCAACAGGCTGAATCATTTCTGGTTCAGTCTGTTTTTCAATATTTGGTGTATTGGTACCAGGACCAGCTGGCATGCTGGTCTGGTCCACATCATTCTTAGTTTTAGTTAAACGTTTCTTTTTGGTTTTGATATGGCTTTCTATCGTCAAAGGGTAAGCAATGGTTCGACCAAAAAGCTTACCAATTGCTTGTAGCTGCAATTCAGCATTCTCCTGATCCGCCTGTGCGAAACCATTACGTACACATTCATAATACTTTCGGCACAGTGTGGTGTATTTAGTGTGCGCAACATGATCAGGGTAAACCAAGAAGATTTCTTGATCTTCCTTAACATCATCAAGTGTTAAAGGCTTAGCAAACGTGATACCTGCTAATTCCATAGTCTCGATCTTGATGCAGAACTCATAACCGGGTTTGGCAAAAATAGTGGCAGGGAACTGATCGATATCATCAAATTCGATAAATTCACCAATAGCGCGGCACAGAATATTTCGGCCAGCCATCATTGCTTCAAAAGCTTCGGTACTATTTAAAATATTCATGCTGACCATCCTTCCATGTCCATCTTTGCCTGACAGGCATTTAAAATTTGTTGTTCGTATTTACCTCCTTTGAAATACTCAGCAGGATATTTAAGATCATTTGCACCTTGTGCATTTTGAATAGCAGCCAATGCCTTTTGATAATCAGCTTCAAGTAAGGCTTCATGTTCCTGCTGCATCTGCTTTTCAGACTCTTGGTTCGACTTAACTTTTTGCTCAATGATTCTTTTGATACTGTTGCAAGTTTCTTCAAAAACTTGCTGACGCACGTCTTGGAGACTATTTAATTTCCGCTTAGTGCAATATTTCTCAATATCAATCCCAGCTTCAATCATGAGCGCTTCAAGCTCTAGAATTTGATTACCGTTAATCGTTGCATCGGCGGATCCTGAAGACAGCCACTGGTTGAGCTTTATGCCTGTTTGTTCGGTAATTCTTTCGGGTTGAATAAATAAGCCAGTACGGTCTTTTGTGGCAATGGCGTAATTATCCCCATGAGTAATGTCGAGAACAGTCGTAAATTCATATTCAATCCCATCACGTTGTTCAGCCTTAAGACCTAGTTTTTCGACTTTCTTTTTACCGCCGTCATTGGTCTGAACCGTTTCCATTTTGCTACGCATGGTAACGATGATATTGATGCTTGAATGAAGCATGGCATCAATGAATTTACGGTGTTCTGGAGTTACTTCACTCCATGCACCCCAAGTATTACCTTTGAATTTACCTTTGCCCAAAGCATCTACCATTTCTAGACAGCCTCCAACACCTGACCATTCATGAGTGATGCTGTCTAAAATTACAGTGGTATAGCCAGCTTTCTCAGCAGCTTCGATTGCTGATATAAATTTCTTAGGTGAGTAAGGAGGTTGAATATTTGCAGTGTCGAATTGCATTACATCTGCATATAACTCAGCACTACTATTTTCTGTATCCACTACAGCTACTTTGCCCCCAATACCTTTAGCAATAAGTAGGGCACCCATGGTTTTACCTGAACCAGTAGGACCAGCAAGGGCAAGGCGTAGTTTTGCGTTTTTGCGTTCAGCTTTTTTAAAAAATACAGTCATGATAATTCCCCTTAAGCCCCAACCCAGCCCATACGTTTTTTGTACGCACGACGTTCATGTAATGGAATATGCGAACTTTGCAAACCAATTGCGAAAGCTTTACGACGTTGAAAAGCACGTTCACGTTCAAAGTTTTGACGGATCCAAGGCTTAGCCACTTGTTCTTCTAAAGTTACTTTTTGAAGTTCATCGGTTTTACGATTTTCAGCAAAGATGTCTTTACCTTGTTCAACGTAAACAGTGTGGCCAAGGCGCATAGACATACGGTTTTGTTCATAACCACCAAGGTATTCAGCGAATTTTTGAGTAGAAGTCGTCATTAGCGATTCCCTCCATTAGAAGCCTGCAACTGATGCTTAACCGCATTTTGTTCTTGACGATCCACATCATCTGAACAACTGCGAACCATGAAAGGCACTGAGCCAATAGTTCCTAGAATCACCACAACTGCTAAGGTGTCCTGCATCCAGGCTTTCGCTTTAGCACGTTTATTTGATTTAGCAATCTGCACACTTGATGGTGGTTGCTGACGAAGAATCCCTGTTGATGGGATGTGGCCAAACTCAGGGGTTTGACTGTGGGATGGTATTTGGGTCATAATTACCTCGCTAGTTAGCAAAAGCACATTTGATTCTCAGGTCGGTGTGCTTTTTGTTTGTCTGTGAGATAAATATGAACTATTGGTTCAATTAAGTCAAGAACCAATAGTTCTTTTATTTTTAAATTTGAATTATTGGTTCTTGTTTTTATTTGTGGTGTGAATGGGATGAGGTATTAAAGATCAGATATTAAGAGCTTAGATATTTATTTTAATATTTGATTTTATTTAAAAAATGATAAAAAATTGATTATTTTTTGAATAGTTGTTTCCGTATGGTTTTTTTCTTAATTTTAGTTTCAATTGGGTTAGGGGGAATGGTTTACTATTTCTTCATAAAAAATAAAGAATTACAAATCAAAGAAGGTGAATTAATTGAAAAAAATAAAAAATTATCAATTGCTATTACTAAAAATGAAGCACAGTCCAGTAGTGATTATAGACAGATAACAGGACTTTTAAACCAGAAAGAGAATTTAGAAAAACGCTTGGGGGAATTAGAAAAGTACCAAGAAATTGTAGATATTAAAAAATATATTGAAATCGAAAAGGAAAATTCAGAGGCAAAAATAACTAAGTCCAAAAATGATTGGGAATTAGAAAAGGAAGCCAAGTTACGTTCCTATGAAACATATAAGAGAACAATTGTTGCTGAGTCTGAATTAGTTAAATCTGAGATAGAATCAAAGATTAAATCTGTGGAAGCCTTCTTACAAGATCATTCTGAAAAGGCAAAAACTGAAGTTGAAAATCAAGCGCAAAAACTCCTTGGAGAGTACTACGATTTAGCACAACGGAAACTCGAATTAAGCAAGATTAATAAGGCGCTTGAGAATAAAATTCAGGGTTATAGTGATGAATATTTACTACCTAACCAAGCAATACTAGAAGATTTAATAGATGGTTATGAGTATCTTGATGCTGCTCAAAGATTAAAAACGATTAAGTTTGAGATCAAGACAGCTATTAAGCAAGGCGTTGTTGCTGAATGTGATTATGTTGAGGAGGTAAGAAAAGCAACAGCTATTGCTTTTATAACTAACGCATTTAATAGTAAGGCTGACGTTCATGTATCAAGATTAAGGCATGATAATGTTGGTAAGTTAACAGAAGCATTAAAAGAAGATTATTTGCTTCTTAATAATTACGGCGTGGCTTTTAGAAATGCCAGAATCAATCCCTCTTATTTAGCACTAAGAATTGAAGAACTTAAGTGGGCTGCATTGGTTTTAGAGTTTAAAGAAAGAGAGCGTGAAGAACAAAGAGAGATTCGTGAACAAATTCGCGAAGAAGAAAAGGCAAGAAAGGAGTATGAGCGAGCCATAAAAGAGGCAAGTAAAGAAGAAGACTTTTTGAAAAAAGCATATGAAAAAGCTAGAAAAGAATTTGAGCAAGCTTCAGATGATCAAAAATCAAAATATGATCAAAAAATGAATGACTTAATGTTAAAGCTAAAAGAGGCTGAAGATAAGAATCAGCGAGCTATATCTATGGCACAACAGACACGAGCTGGTCATGTATATGTAATTTCAAATATAGGATCATTTGGCGAGGATGTACTAAAGCTTGGCATGACAAGACGCTTAGAACCATTGGATCGTGTTCGTGAATTAGGTGATGCCTCTGTACCCTTTACATTTGATGTTCATGCGATGATTTATAGTGATGATGCGCCTGCGTTAGAGAAAAAACTTCACCATCACTTTAATCATGAACGGGTAAATAAAGTTAATTATCGGAAAGAGTTTTTCAAGACACCATTAGCAGGTGTTAAAAAATATTTAGAGGATCAAGGGATACAGGCAAAATTCACCCTAAAAGCTGAAGCATTACAATATAGAGAATCTTTACAGATTGAGCTGTTACCAGAGGAAGAGCAACACAAAATTGAGGATGCAATTGAAGAAATGGAGGCCGGGAAGGTAGAGTACGTTTTCGATGGGGATGAAGAGTAATTGTATTAACAATCAACATCACAAAACCCATCCAAAGGATGGGTTTTGATTTAGGGATTCTTTACTACTTGTTGGCGAATACTACGGTTGCAACTATAGCTGTGACATTAACCATCAGAAGAGATAAGAGTGTGATCATAATTCAAAATGTGTGGGACTTAAGGTTGAATTATAATCGGGAAGGTGTATTTTATATACACTTATAATATTTTTTATACAAAAGAAAACCCGCACTAGGCAGGCTTTTAATTCAGTTTTCTTAGCATTGAATATTGTCTTTTTTCTTGTAGTAATCCAATGCTATATCTAAATCTTTTATCAATTTACCTTCCGTGTATTCACCTGGTGAAAGCTTCATTAAAGCTGGCATGTAATTATTTTTGTATTCAGTAGGGTAGTCTTTACATAGAATTTGGATACGAACATCTTGTGCTGTATTTGGATCGTCGAGTTGGTCTAGAAACTGATGGAGTTTATCATTTGAATTTTCAAATTGAGCTGTAATAGTTTGATTGGTTGATGGCTCAAGTAATGCTTGTTCACGCTGTTTGACGCAGCCAGTAAGAAAGATGAAAAACAGTGTAGCTAGAAGATTTTTTGTTTTCATGATGGGTTTTTCTAGTTCTTGATGAATGAATTATAGTGATAAAACTATTTAAGAAATAGATTGTTTAAGTGGGGAATTGAATTTTGTCAGCGTTTCTAATTATAGTGGGTTTTATTGTGGCATTTACAGGGATGATATTTGGTCCACACATATTTCAAAACAATGTAGCAAATACTCACGATGCAAAAGCTGTTGGCTTCTTATGTATGCTACCTGGTGTATTATTATTTTGTTTAGGGTTTTATTTAAGTTAAAGAAAACCCATCACAGGGATGGGTTGGAGTGCAGTTTTAAGATTCCTTTTATTTCTTATTCAAAAATAAAATTAGTAAAACTATGGCTGTGATATTCACTATTAGTAAAAAAAGATGAAATGTCATGGCTTTGAGAGATAAATAAAAACTTGTTAACTATAATATAAAAAGTGTATTACAAATATACCTTTATGTTTAATAAAAAATAAAACCCGTATAGAGCGGGCTAATTTAGTTTGTTTTAATTCTTAAAGTATAGTTTAGGTGGATCTATATAGATTAATCTTGGCATTTGATTTTGAAATGTATTTTGTAATATTCCAAAATAGAATCTAAATCATTCAATAATTCAGACTTCATATTTTCCCTAGGGGAAAGTCGCAATAAGGCAGGCATATAATTTTTTATATACTCATCTGGATACTTCTTACATAGAATTTGAGTACGCACATGTGCAGATGTATTTGGATCATAAAGCTCATCTACAAATCTAATAATTTTTTTATTTGATTGTGTAAGTTGAACTTGTGCTATTACTGAATCCGCATTCGTAGATTCAAAATTATCAACAATTTTATGCTGGTCCTCACATCCGGCGAGAATAGTGAGAAATAGAACAAATATAATGGCTTTGATTTTCATATTTGTCTTCTAATAATTGATAGCTTATTGAGTATAAACAAAAATTTATAAAAGAAAACCCACCGCTTGGGGTGGGCTGGTAAAATATCAGAGCTAGCTTGTTGCTAAAATTAAAACCTCATAAGGTTCGTATTTTCTTTTCGTTTTGTTGAATCTTTCTCTAACTAATATATCAGCTTTTATTTTTACTGTTCCATGCAAAGCATTAGGCTGAACATCATCACCAAGAATAAATTTAACTCTTTTACTAAATAAACTCGGTATATTGCCTGCCCAGCCAGTTTCCGATCTATCCTTGTCACTAGCAAAAATAAGTATATCTATATTTGAGTAAGGCTCTTCTCGTTCATCTGGAATTGGTGGCTGATATGATTCTGGTACATTATTAATGAATTCAGGTTGTACTGTTAAGTTCTGTAATCCATTAACTTCAATCTCACTGTTAGGCGTTAATCTAGCTGGAGCTAAGGCGTTAACGGTTTCTTGTGCTAATTTTTTGGAGTCTTTCAGAGAGTTTTGATATTCTTTAATTTGCTCTGGGGAAATATTAACATCGCCTGCTGCATTAATAATGACGCTATTATATGCCTCAATAGCTGGCTGTTGAGGAGCAGAAGGGAAAAGGTTGGAGTGTAAGGCTTGAGCACCTACCACGAGTGCAGCACCAACTCCTATAGCCACAACGGTCCTCACTCTCTCATTATTCCTTACGGTAGATTCGTAAATATCTTCGGCTTTTTGTCGATTTTCTTCACCAATGACATATTTTACCAAAAAATCAACAATAAAGCTTCCTTCACCCACCTCCTTTACAAACACTTCCGTGCTCTCAATATTTATATTATCCATAGCCATTGAAACTAACAGTCGTGTCCTCTCTAAGAGTGACTCAAAACTCTTCAGGCTCTTAATGGCTATATCAACTGGAACGGGCTCATTAATTGTGAATCTAGCCCTATACGATGCAAAAAACATAGCAGAGCCATTCTCATTAATCACTAATTTATCTAATTCCGTATTATCTACTTGCATTTTACCCCCTCCCGATCTGTTCTAAAGGACTGCATCGGGTTCGCAGTTTTATTATTTTTTAAAAATTTATATATCTGAATACTTTTCTAAAAATTCATCTATCCATCCCTGGGCCACTTCAAGGTTGGTTATGTCAGTTAGCTTTAGATTGGTCTCTTCTGCTTCGTTAAAGCCTTCAATAATCGCTTCAAAGATATTTGCCTCACTAATGACCTCACGTGCCATCTCCGCAGCGTCATAACTTTGCTTGGCTTTTTTAAGCGAGGCTATTTGTTTATCAATTGCTGTGCCAATTTTTTCTAATGCTAATTTAAATTCTTGACGATTAATCGTTAGCGCAGTTTTGGATTTATTAAGTGTTGCGATCATTATGTTTTCCTTCTTCGAGGGTTTTATCGTATTTATGGTTTAACCAGAGCCAACTCCAAGCGACCGACAAAATTAATTTCATTGAGTTGGTCGTTGGTAATAAATTCATCGGGGTATCGGATTTTATCAGGGTTATCACTTGCTAGTTTTACAGTCTTGCCACCTACAGAGCTAACGAAAATTCGCTTCATTCTTAATTCATGGTTGTGAGTAAAAACATATACATTGCCATTTTTTATAGCATTAGGATCTTTATCTGACACATCGATGAATAATGGACTATCTGGCGCAACTGTAGGCCACATGCTGTATTCATCTGAATAAATAATTCTTAAATTTTCAGATTTTGTTTGAATTCCCATAACTTTAAGAATGTAGGGGTCTATATCTAAGTACTCACTCACATCCTCAAGGAAGTTTTCAATACCATCTCCGCATGATGCACGGATATCTTTATAAATGGGAATCCTAACATTGGATTTCTTTTTCTCACCATCTCTAAACTTGACAGGTGAAATTCTAATAGAACTATTTTCTTTTGCTGCTGATTCAGATCCATTCAGTAACCACTCTGTAGAAACCCCTAAAAAAGATGCCAATAAGGGTAATTTCGAGGTTTCCGGCATAGCTTCACCCTTCAACCATTTTCCAGCCCCCTTATCTGATATATCAAATTCTCTACTAAGTATGCGAGCACGCCCACGCACAGGGTAGCCATTTAATTCCATAGCCTCGTTAATGCGACTTGCAAATTCTTCTTTAATTTTATCTGTTGAGGCATTCATTTAAAAAAACCTAGTGAACCAATGGTTCAATAATAATAAGTATTGAAAGAACTATCAGTTCTTGTTAAAGTTGAACCATAAGTTCAGTATGGTTTGAATTATGGATACTATCAAAAGCGCAATTTCACGTGCTGGCGGTGTAAAGACCGTTGCAAATTCAGTAAATATCACAGAGCGAGCCGTCTACAAGTGGATCGCCAGAAATTCCCTTCCTTATACTGAATATAAGGGTGAGACTAATTACGCTGAAAAAATATCAGATATGACAAACGGGCAATTATCAAAAGATCAAATTTTGAAAATTGGTCTAAATAAACAAAAAACCTTAACCGCTTAAACCAATTATCAACAACTTAGCGTTTTAGATAAACGTGAACTTAATCAAAGGATTCACATGGATATATCGAAAGAGACCAAAACAGCTTTGCACAAGATGGTGCATCAATCCGACGGTATTACCCCGAAAGAAATTGCTGATGTTGTTGGCGTGTCTCACAACACGATTTTGAATTATGCCAATCCAAATATGGAAAACCATTTGCCGAGTCTAAAAGCATTTGAAGCAATGCTGACTTACACCCAAAATCCAGCGTCTTTGAAGGTATGGGCGCATAAATTAGGCTTTGTGTTGGTTCCAGTAGATCAAGCAGAAGGTAGACATCATGAACTCGGTGTTCTTGAATCGCTGCTAGGTATGAATGTAGGGAATGGCGCAGCAAATAAGCAGGTTTTATCTGCTTTGGAAGATGGTGTGGTGACACCTTCGGAAATGGATGAAACAGATCGCATCCTGGAAGAAATTGAACACAAAATTCAGTCTTTGCGTAAAGCCATGAAAGGTGAATGTGCGAAGTATTTATCAGCTCTACAAATAGAAAAAGCCTGACTTCAGAGATCAGGCTTTTCCAATTCAAAACACTTGCGGAGTTTTAAATATGCAAATGAATTTAGCACAAGATTTAAACAATGACAAATTCGACCTGATTGCCGGAGATGTCGTTGTTTTTATACATGGAAATATGCCAGATCACTTGATGACAGTTTCGACTGTAGAGCATTTGGGTGTGTTTTTAGATGAAGACCAAAAGTTTGCTATGAGTCATTTAGTTCGTACTGCATCGTTAAGCGAACTTAAAGCCAAACACCGTCTAGATTTACCCGTTGCTTTGTTCGTTTCGGGGGAATCATGAATAGCCAATTCCAGAAACAACCAGATTTCAAGCAACAGCAGGGCATTCAATCATTTTATGAACCTGCTCTACAGATTCTTGATGAAATTCAGGAACAAAAGAAATTAAGCCTTCTCAAAAAGGGCTATGACGAAAACAACGCTGCCGTTACCAAAATTGAGTTTTCACAGTTAATGGCAAGAAGATTTCGTATCACGATTTACCTGGCTGATCAGATTGTATCAAGCCTTGTGAAATCGAATTCAGTTGAATCATTTGGTGGGTATGTGAAGCCCAAAATAGTTGGGGTTTAGCTATGAGTTTAGACGCTTCAAATTGGGCATGGAAAGCAGATGTTAAAAATGCATCTCAACGTGTTGTGCTTTTATCACTTGCTGATCGTGCTGGTGAAAATCACCGTTGCTATCCAAGTGTTCGACGTTTAGTAGAAGACACCAAACTTAACCGTAAAACAATCATCAAAGTATTAGATGAACTAGAGTTACTTAAGCTGGTGAAAGATACAGGCGAGTTTCGTGGAAATGGGGTAAAAGTTTATCAATTGCTGGGCGTGAACGGTCGTGAACATGATCAAAACACTGGCACAACCAGTCCCAAAAATGGAACTAGTACCAAAAGTGGGACAGGTTCCTTTAGCGGTACTAGTTCCAAAAGTGGTACTAGTCCCAAAAACGGGACCGCGACCAGTACCGAAAACGGGACAGGTACCAGTACCAATATTGGGACACTGAATCTCCCAATGGAATCTCCCAATGAATCTAAAAATAAAAAATCGTGGTTTTGCTTTAAAAAACTTCGAGAAGAAATTTATCTGGCCGATGACAGCATCGATTTTGAAACCATCATGAATTCGAAATGGGCTGAACGAGAAAAACGCGCATTCGAAATTTACAACGCTGAAAAACCAATGAGTGATGCTTTGATGATTTATCACTTCGCTGACTGGTTGATTAACGCATACAGAACCAAGTATTCGAATAATCAAAATCCAGTTTCTGGAAAACCTGCAGGTACTGGGACCAAATCTCAACAGCTTTCTGAAAAACAGATTCACACGTTTGCTCAGAAACTCTCACAGCATCCTGAGTTCTCAAGCAAGTTCTCTGAACCCGGAGAGTCGTACGACAAACTTGCAGCTCGTATCGCCGTGAAACTTGAAGATCCAGCTCAAGCGAAGAAATGGGAATCGTATTTAAAACAGGTTGGCTTCAATGGAACGTTAGGAGCTGCAGCATGACTCATGCAGATCGAACCTACATGAATATCATGATCTTCAAAACCATGACATCAACCAAGGGGCGAATTTCTGTTAAACAAATTCATGAGGCTATTGAGCCAAATATGGGAATCTCGATTCGTAGCTTACAACGCTATTTGAATGGACTAGCAAGTTGGGGACTGGTGATCAAGGATGGAGAAACACCACAGGGATTTATTCTCACTGAACATGCAAAGCAACTTTTTAAAGAACTGGCCAATGGATGTGATGCATGAGCAGCATTTCACTGACTGAATACAAAAAGCTGTATGGCAAACAGAGTAAGACCACAGATAAATCAAAACGTCAGCCCCGTGGTGCGAAAGTTGAGAGTATTGGTGAGTCATTGCTAGCCACACAGCTTAAAGCGTTCAAAATCGAATTTGAGAGAGAATTTAAGTTTCACCAAAAACGCAAATGGAAAGCTGATTTTCATCTGGTAGGCAAAAGAATATTGGTTGAGGTTGAAGGTGGGATCTGGAGTGGTGGGAGACATACAAGGGGTAAAGGCTACATTGGGGATATGGAAAAATATAACGCTGCAGTAATGATGGGTTATCAGGTAATACGGTTTAGTACAGAACAAGTGAAGTCAGGTTTAGCAGTTCAGCAAATTGAGAAGATGGTAGGGGATTTATAACGATGAGTACTGCAGTAGCAAAGCAACACATTTTACAGTCGGTAGATTGGTCGCGTTTTGATTTAGAGGGGTGGTTACAACAGTTCGGGGCGTGGTTATATACCAGTACTAGTTCTAGCGGTCGTACTCTGAATCCTATTGCGGTAGCTATGGATAATGCAGTGAAGACGAAAAAATCTAAAAAGATCAATACTGATCAGCAGCTGCAGATTATTGCGGATTATCTTACCGGGGACTATATACCGCCAAAACCACGTAAAACGAAAATGACTTGTGAAATTGATGACAATGAAGCTCGAGCAGTTCAACGTTTAGTTTTGGATCTGCAGGGACAATCAGAAGTACTGGACGATTGGATGGATGCGATCATTAGCCGTTACTTTTACAGCTGCTCATGGTCTGAAATGGTGACAGATGAACGTAGCCAGTTAGATGCCAGAATGGATGTGAAGTGTGGGTTGGCTGCGTTGCATAGTCGGTATGGGTTTATTGTTTATTTTAAATGAATTATCATCCATTTTCAAAAAATGGAGTTAAGTGTTGTGGAAAAATATTTAGAAGATTTATTTATTAAAAAAAAGTTTGAATTATCTGATTTAGAGTACTTAATTAATAATATTAAATCAGATAAACATTTTTTTGTTTTAAATGATTTTGGTGATGAATATTTTAGAAAATTATTACAATACATAAAATTTGCAATACTTAATATTACTTCAATAAATTTGTATAAGAATTTTTTTAATCAAAAGCTTCAATTTTCACTAAAAAATTTTAATGAGGATCAATTTTTTCAAAGCTTGGCTGAAATAGTTGTGATTGGGGGAATCTATGAGCTAATTAATGCCTCACCTAACGATTTTTCAAATTTTGAATATGAAAAAAAATTTGGATTAACAAAGGATGTCGATACTTCTGTTTTTTGGGATGAAGAAAAATGCAATGTAAATATTGAAGTGAAATGTCCGAGTTATAATGAGGATATTGATTATAGTAAGAAGATTTTGTGGGGTAGACTTAAAAATACAAATTTTGATAAAGAATTGCATGTTGCTAGAAGAGATGGAAAGGCAAAATCCTATTTGATGAATGCACATGAGAAGTTTAATGGGAGTTCAAGCAAGGATGTAAATATATTAGTAGTATGTGTTTCAGATTTTTTTGATCAAACAGAGTGGGTTTCTTATTATATTCAAAATGAAAGTGAAGATTACACAGGCGGTATAATTATAGATCCAAAAGCCTATGATTTAAAAATTAATGATTACGAAAATGTGGACTTTATCATAATTTCAGATGTTTATATTAGAATAAAAAACAATACTAGTGAAAATTTCCTTAATCTAAATCAATGTCACAATGCTCTATTTCCTAATGATAAATCTTTGAGAAATAGATATTTTTTAGATAGTATAAGTAATTCTGAAAAAATAAAAATCAAAAAAATATCTACAGATGAAGAATTACTCTTTTATAAGAGAAAATATCCAGAATTTTTTAAATATTATAAGGTTTCTAATTTTTTTAATAGTTATTCTCTTGAGTCTTTAAAATTTTATGAAGAAAATGAGCAAATTTTTAAAGAAAAAAATTGGGTTTACTATGCCTTCTTAATTCGAAGAGACCTTAGTTTAGTTTACCCTTATATAAAAATTAAAATTTCTAATATTGACGCTATTTGTTGTGGAAATGAATATTCTGAGGTGATTGAAGAAAATAAAAATGAAATTTGTTTTTATCTTAAAGAAAAATTTATTGATGTTGATTGGGATATTAATTTAAAAGATTTATTAAAATTTTTAGATACATTTAATGATGATTTTATTAACTCCTTATCATCTGAGAAAAATATTCATAAAGTTTTATATAACGATAGTTATAGTGAGTTTTATACTTTTTTGAGTTTGGGGATTAATCTATATATTTTTAAGTTAAAGCATGAAAAAAACACACCAGTTAAACTGGTATTCACTACTTAATTTTATGATAATAAATTTTCGATTAATACTATTTATATTAATTTTTCTTTTTTTGTACATGGTTAATTTATTCCTTAAAAGTCTCATTCAAAGCCTGTTGCACAGCATCTACACGTGATTTACAGGCTTTGTAGGCAGACATAGACTCTTCAACGATTTTCATTAAATTATCAATATCAGGCTCTTCCTGCGACTCAAGCAATTCAGCATTCTTCTTAAGAACTTCATAGCCTTCTTTAAACGTTAATTCTTTTTTAGTCATTACTTAATACCTGTGTCACGTTGGCTTCAATGGTACCATCCTGTAATTCTACCTGGATACTATCACCTGAAATCTGTTGGATAGAACGGATAGCTTTGCCTTGGCTGCGGACGATACCGTAACCCTTGGCCATCACATTTCGTGGATTCTGTAATAGGGTTTCACGCATCAATGATTCAACCTGATTTGATGCTAATTTGATTTGCTGTTGTGCTAAGTACTGCAGGGTACCTTTCATTAAATCTAGGCTTTTATTGGCTTCATTGATCTGGCCATGCGCAAGTGTCTTAATCACTCGAATATATTGGTCATTTTGGCTTTGATACGCCGTGATCTGGTGCTGAGATAAGAGCTTGATCGTTTGTAGAGAATCCAAAACCTCTTGAGTGCGCTCAACTATTAGATTACGAATCCCTCCAATGACTTTACTGGGAGTATCAAAAGAACGGTGAGCCACTTCATCTAGAATGGTTCTGTCTTTTTCATGGCCAATACCTACCCAGATCGGAACTGAACGTTTGCAGAGTAGGGCAGCTAAATCATAGTCATTCAAATAAGCCAGATCATTTACGGCACCGCCGCCACGAATAATCACGATTAGATCTGGTGCTGCATCAAAATCTTTAACCCACTGACGTAAACCATCCCCCAGTGAACTAATGATTGAAACTGCAGCGGTATTTCCTTGAAAGGTCGCGGTGTGATAAACGAAATGGCAAACACCGGCTTTATCTAAAGCATCTGCATCTTTTTTAAAGTCCCCTAGACCTGCAGCATTTTCCGGAGCAATGACCAGGACATTTTGAATGTCGAAAGGAGTGGGGAGGAGCTTATTTTTATTGACCAAGCCTTCAGAAGTTAAACGCTCTAATATCTGTTGATAACGCCGTGCAATGTCACCTAAGGTATAACTCGAATCGATATCTTCAATATTGACTGAGAAACCGTATTGAGGACTGAAAGTAGCTTTAACTTTAATAAGAACGTTTAGATCTCGAGATAATTCGATACCACTTTCACGCTCAAATTTTAAAACCATTTTTGCTGCAGAGAACTTCCAGATCGTTGCTTTACAACTGGCAATTACTTTATCAGTATCTTCTTCTTTTTCAGCTAGCTCTAAATAATAGTGGCCGCCTTTGATACTTAAGTTACGGATTTCAGCTTTCACCCAGACAGGTTCATCAAAAGTTACACGTATAACTTCTTGGACCGTATTTAGGTATTCACTTAAAGAAAGCTGAAAGTCAGGCATGGAAGACAGGATTTCTAAAATTATTAATGAAAATAGTATATAACCATGGAATTAAAGGCAATGTAGAGATATTGACCTTGCGCAAGGGATATGGCATATTTCAGCTATAGTGATCGAAGTGTACGTTAAAGCACTAGATTAATTTAGAAGCTCATCATTGGATGGGCTTTTTTGGGTTTCTGGGATGCTAAAATATATTAAAAATAATCTGCCTATCCTTACTCTGCTTATAATTGTGTTAGGCGGTTTTGGGTATCCTTTTTATTCGGGCGAATGGATTACCCCTCCACGATTGGCGGAATTTGATGCTAAATGTTATGACATCAATGTGCCTGATGAGGTTGAGTATAAACAGTCTGAATTATTTTGTTCGTGCATGCACATGAGTAAGCTTGAGAATAATAAAGAAAAGTCTAAGTATTGCGCTAACCTGATTAAGAAGTGATATTTATTTATAATAAAAGCTCGCCAAATGGTGGGCTTTTTTGTTTATTGCTCTTCGCAATTAGAATTAACGATTAACTACATTTCTTGAATACTACAGGGGCGTAGGGTCATTTATTTTTAATAGTCTGATGTCGCTAATAGGCAATGAAATGATTCAGGAGATATTCTGCTTTATATATGATGAACCTTTAAAAGAGTATGAGTCGTCTGAATACCATATAGTCAATAAGTTAAAATTTCTTACCATAGCTCTTCGATTATTTGCTGAGATCAAGGGTGAAGATGCCTGTATCGAAATTAGGACCTTGGCTGTAATATTCAACTTTCGATTAGATTCCCGAACTTTTTGGGTCTGTGAAATGCCAGAAATAGAAGAAAAATTATTATTTATTGAGTATTTATCTACTGAAATAAATAGATATTAAAGCTCATCGAAAGGTGGGCTTTTTTAATCTCTATTTTCAAATTTAAAACGATATTTAGTGGTTACATAAAATGTAAGAAAATATTAGGTATTTTTCCAGCATTAACTCACAATAGGTTTTCCTTATAAAATTTACAGTTCTAGAGAAAAAAGAATGCCCATAAATAACTATTTACCCGCTCTAGAACAAGTTTATGAATTTTTAAAAGAAAGACCTGATTTCATAAGTCAGAGTAAATTTGAGAAATCTGTAGAGTATTTTAAAACTCTACATGAAGGGGATCCTCAGGAATTTAAATTCGAAGCACCGCATAATCTGTATGGCAAATTTGGTCATAATCGAACGTTAAGCTTAAGACTTGCACCAGATTTTGACAATAAATCTAATTTCATTAAATGGGTATATTCACAACTTAATGATCAATTTTAAGATAGCTATGTAAAGCTCAGTAAAAAGGTAAGTTTTTATGGCGGCTTTCTTTATTTTTAGTGGTTTGAATTGAATGCTACCACCAGATAATTGAATTAGTATGACTTATTGTTGGTATAGTGATCCGTTACTAGGACACTTCTAATATGAATGATACTTATAGATATTTATATACGCATATAAGTATATTTGGATCTTTACCAACGCATAAAGTGTTTGTGAGCAATACCAGCAATAAGTCGAAATTAATTTTTGCTGATAATACTTTTATTTATGGTTTAGTTTCTGATTGGACTCTAAGAAATTCAGATTTTGGTAGTGATAAGGTTACCTGGATAGAAGAGCCTAAATCTTATTTGGAAAATGAAAAAAAGAAGTTAGCTTTATATAAGTCTACTCATCCTCTATTTATAACAGAGTCAGCAATTTGATAGATTTAATTAAATTTTATAACTAATTAGGATTTTTTTTAGATTTAAATATTGATTTTAAATAAAGATTGTATTAACACTTAATAGTACGTATAAAGGCACCTCGTTGATGCGGGATGGAGCAGTCTGGTAGCTCGTCGGGCTCATAACCCGAAGGTCGTTGGTTCAAATCCAGCTCCCGCTACCAACGAAAAAGATTTAAAGTTTATACCCTAATTTGCTTCATGCTTATTAGGGTTTTTTATACCTATAATTTTTAGAGAGCTAGGTTTTGATAGTGAGAGCTTGGTGATTGATCAAAAGTTCTATATTGGGTAGTGCGGTTGGTTATTAATAAGTGACTAAATCGGGCGGCTTTTTTGACATTATTTGTTCATAAAAATAAGCGATAATGACTTTTTTTTTGAGCTTTAACTGAAATGGCAATTCTAACTGTCAAGAAATTAGATGATACTCTTAGTGAATTAGCAGTTAACGGCAAAAAACCTGAAAAGATTTTGTTAGGTTATAAAGCATATGGCGAACTAATGGATAATCGTGTATTTTTTGAGGAAGTAGCAGGTTCAGCAATGGATCCAAACAAACGAAAATACAAGAATATCAAAATTAAAGTGACTCAAGACGAATACCAGTTTGAAGTGAAGTGTTCAAAAGAATAGATTTAAATATCAAGAAAAGCTCGGTCACTGATCGGGCTTTTAATGTTTGGTAAAATTATAAATTTTTATGCTATTGATACTTTCTCTATACTGAATTATAACTAAAACCAATAACAACGTAACAATTGGTCAGCACATGGAAGGGAACAGAACTATTGTTTTAATTGGTATATTTTTAATATGCCTATGCTTTCTATGCAGTTACGTTTATTTAGATTTAAAGGCAAAAAAATCAGAAAGAATAAAACAATTGATACAGGAAGCCGAATTTTCTTTATCCAATGTTAATAAAGATAACTAAGTGAGGCTGGGTAGTGATAGAAATCTCTGTCATTAGGTTGTCTATTACAACTTTATAACTATGGCTTATAGGCTTATATCACAAAAAAAATTATTATTGTGATGGGTTTAAAACATTTTACCTAAAACCTGTATTTTGAGACACTTCATGATTCAAAGTTAACAGAGTAAAAAAACTGATATTCTTATAATTTAGGTTGAAAAAAATAAGAATCAGGTAATAGAAATGTCTAAGACTTTCATCTTAAAAGAAGTAAAAGCCAAAAGTCGTTGTGGTATGAAAATAGTGGTAGAGCAGGTATTTTAAAAGGTTTTTCATGAGCATAAAAGAAAACCTGTATGTGTACCTTTACCTAAAATAGTGATTAATGAAAAGGTGATTGGTTTAGACGAAGAAAATATTTTTGTACATCCTGGAACAGGAAAGGAATTCAAAGTAACTAGGGAAGAAATTAGATTTAAATCTAAATTGCCATACCTTCAAAAGAAAAATAACTAAAAGTAGACAAGTGAAAACAGTTTCTACGCATTCTTTATACTTTTTTATTGAAATTGAGGTGCTATATTTTTATTACTCCAAGAAGTTAAAGCAGTAAAAATAACTAAATGGTAAAGCAAATACTGGCCCGCCTAATTCCCCCGATTAAGCGGGCTTTTTATTGTGATTAATTACGTTACATTTTACCAACGGTTAAAAAATATTCTCGACATATAATTCTTTCAGAATCTATCGCTGTAGTTTCTATTCTAATCAGCCTCCTTTCTTAAGGAGGTATTTTTTTTGCTGGGAGAAAAATCAGTGCTCTACTTTTTAATGTGCTTATTCAGTTTTCACGGTGCAACTGAGATTGAATACACGACTGATCGTGAAGAAATCAAAGTAGGTCGGGATTGTTTGAAAGAAGTTAAGTGATTATTTGTTAGGCAAAAAAATAGATCTATTAAACAAATAATTACATTCTTATAGGTAAATCCTTTGCTAGGATGTTTACACAAAACAAAAAGATAGATTGTTGTATATAGCGTGGACCGCCTGTTTAGCTTGGGAGAGTTAAGCAGGTTTTTTTTAAATCTCAATATTTTAAGAAGTGTATTAACATTGTTGATATGACTAGGCTCCTCTAAACTTACCTAGGTATGATCTTGCTTTTATATGTTAAAGATAGAAGCTTATGAAAATTTTTTATAATGTATCACTTATTATTGCAGCAGTGACTTTGACTGCTTGTGCAGGTACTCCCGATACAGAAGTTGTTCACAAGCCTGAGATGATGAAAAAATGCGTGCCTGAAAGTGCAGCAAAATTAGCACGTACGACATTGTCGAGTGAAGCTGATATCAAATCAAAAACAAATTCTGAGGTTGTTAGACTGGTTGCACCGGGTCAACCTATAACTAAGGATTATCATCCAGGACGAGTCACTGTAATTGCTGATCCACAAACTCAAACAATTCTTAAGGCATTTTGTGGTTAAAAACTGAAAAGCAATAACGTACAGAACCTCCTTCGGGAGGTTTTTTAATACGAATAGGAAATACAAAAAGCCTATCAACTAGATAGGCTTTTCTTACTAATCAAAATATTGAGCTATGATTTATTTTTTATCAGTATTTTCTTTTTGATCATGCTGCTCTTTAGTGGGAGCTGTTTCATTTTGATTAGGCTTGTCTTGAGCGGGCTTTTGCGCTTGGTCATTTGATGTAGGTTTGTTTTGGGTTGCGTTATTTGAAAATTGATTAAAAGAAGCTTTTTGAGCGGTATTTGTATTAACTAACATAATTTTCTCAATTTTGGTTGTCGAAGATTCGACCTGGTAAGAGTGACATAGTGGAAGCACTTACAGTGAGATGATTTAGAGAGGCAAGTGTAGATATATGTAGGATTTAAATGTTTATATCTTATTTATATTTCAAAGGTTTTTATAATAAACTCGTCGCCAGATTGATCTATATCACTATTTAAATAGTCAAGGTATTTAATTTATATCTTCTCGATACCTTGCTGATACAAGGAGTGTATATGGACGAAAAAGAATATTTCTGGAAAACCAAGAAACGCCCACATAAATCTAAACCATGCACCAAACCTTTACCGAAGGCTAAAGAAAAATACTTAGAAGCAGAAGAAACACTATTCCAAGAGTTAGAAGAACATGCCATTGGTTATGAACGTAAGTTTCAATTTGAATCAACCAAAAATTGGCGTTTCGATTTTTATGTTGTGAGGCTGAGGCTTCTGATTGAAATCGTTGGTAGTCCATGGTCAGTTGGTCGTGGTGGGAAAAAGATAGCAAACTCATTTAACAAGTATGATCTTGCCGAAGAGATGGGTTACACATTTGTGCGTTTTGAGCCTCATCAAATTGAATCTGGTTATGCAATTAATTGGATTCAGAATCAGTTAGAGAGATTAGAAGATGGAACAGATCAGACCATTTCCCCCAACGGATCTAATTGACCGAGCAGAAGAACAAGAAGCTATTTTGCTTGCACCCGCCGTGGATCTAAAAGAATGGGTAGTAAAAAACTGGCTAACCATTGGTGGTGAACTTCATAACCCAGATCATGATCACATTGCAGAGCTGCTACATGATGACGAGACCTTTTTAGCATTCGCATGGGCATCATCTGCATGTGTGGCTAAAAAGCGTATGGTACTGGGTCAATGTGAAAAAGTTATGTTCAACCAAGGTGGTTGGAAGAAAGCACGCCAGGAACAACAGATGCGGGACTGGTTTGGATTTGTACCTCAATACTTAATTACTGTAGATGCTGCTTTCTGTGAACAAACTTCAGATCTTGAATTTTGTCGTTTGATTGAACATGAGCTATATCACATTGGTGTTGAACGCGATGCAGATGGCGAAATCATTTATAGCGATATGACTGGACTACCTAAGCATTACCTGGCTGGCCACGATGTTGAAGTGTTCTTTGGGGAAACAAAACGATGGGGTGCGGATGAGTCTGTCAAACGACTTTTGGAAATTGCCAAGAATGCGCCATTCGTATCAGAAACTAATATTGCTGCTTGTTGTGGGAACTGTGTGATTGGATAGAGTCTTAGGGCTCTTTTTTTTGGCCATCTTGTACGACGTAGAACGACAAAGAGGTGTTTATGGCAGCACTAAAAGAGCCTGTAAAAATGTTTATAGTTCAGTCTCTTGCTTGCTTTGAAACCCCTCAACAAGTAGCAGACTCGGTAGAAGAAATATACAAGATCAAGATTGATCGTAAGCAATGCCATAGCTATGACCCAACAAAATATGCAGGTCGTAATCTCAGTAAAAAACTAAAGGACTTATTTGAGCGAACACGCAAAGACTTCCGTGAAAATGTTGAGGATATTGCGATTGCGAATAAGGCTTTCCGGTTGATGGAACTTCAAAAGATGTATGAAGATTCTGGAAAAAATAAACGGACAAAACAAAATCTGCTGAAACAGGCATTCCAAGAAACTGATGGTCGTGTGACTAAGCAAGAAATTACCGGTAAAGACGGTAAACCTATTGAAACAGTAAGTTCAAACGTGCCGACTGAAAGCTACCTGAAGGCAAGGGAGCGGGTTTTAGATGAGTATTGATCCAGCACGTGAATTGGCAATACAACTTGAGGCTCAGGAAGATCTGTATTTCTTTTCGCGCTATATGTTTAAAGAACGTCGTAAGTATAAATGGCTGCATAACTGGCACCATCGAGTAATTTGTGATGAATTAATGAAGGTGTTTCAAGGTGAAACCAAGCGTCTAATCATTAACGTTCCACCGCGATACTCTAAAACAGAACTGGCTGTAATTAATTTTATGGCTTGGTGCTTTGGCAAGGTGCCTGACAGTGAATTTATTCATGTTAGTTACTCAGCTACGCTTGCAGCAAATAATGCTTTCCAGACACGTAACCTAGTACAAGAAGAGGCTTATAAGCGCGTATTGCCTACATCACCATTATCTTTGAATCACAAAAATTCATTTAGGAGCCAGTTATGGCGAAACAATACACGGCAACTCGGCCTGTCGGTCGCTTCAAAAAAGGCGATGTAGTCGGTGGGCTAAGTGATGCCCAAATTAAGAAATTACTGACTGATGGCACAATTCAGGAAGCACGTGAAATAAAAATTGCTGCTCCAGCCAAGAAAACCACAGGGGATGAAAAGTAATGGCTAAAAAGAACTATATCTCTCTGCAAGGTAAGTTTTACTTATCTGAGATTGTGAATGGCATCGCCGGTGCTATGCGTCAACTTGGTAACGTACCTGAGTTTGAATTGGAAATTGGTGCTGATGTTATTGAGCATAAAGAATCAATGACTGGTAAGCGTACCACTGACTTCACCATGATCAATGCGACCTCAGTTAATTTCTCGGGGCAACTCGAAGAAGTTAATCCAGAAAACATGGAATATATTCTCTCTGGTATGACACATGCCGTACCAACAAAAACAGAAGCTGATGTGTCTCTGGGTACTGTGGTTGCAGGTGAAGAAATCAAGCTGGATGGTTATAACTTAAAAACGGTTTCATTCAAGGATTCAACCAGTGGTACGCCTAAAACGGTTAGCGTTGAAGATTACACATTGGATGCTAAATTCGGTACTGTTATTTTTAATGATGTGGCTGATCTCACCATGCCGATTCTTGCGAGTTATACGACTGGTGCAGTAACACATACCACACTAGCATCCGACTTTGAAAAAGAGTATGAGCTCTTCTTTAAAGGGATTAATACTGCGAACGGTGAGCATGTGGCTGTAACACTATGGCGTACTAAAAAATCACCAGAAACGACGTTCCCATTGATTCATGAAGAATTAGGACAATATGAAATTTCAGGTCAGGCTTTATCGGATGTGACGAAAGAAGCAGATCCAGCCCTGGGTCTGTATGGTCATGTAGTGACAATTCCGGCAGCGGTCTAACCCAAATAGGCACAAAGAACCCTATAGGCGCATGAGCGTCTTTTTTTGTGCCTGTTTCGCCTGAATAAATTTTTTATTGATGAGAGTCGGAAACGGTTGGAGAGTCGGGTGAGAACACCCTCTTAGGGTAATTTTTTAATCTAAAAAATTATTTAAAACTAATAAGTTGTTTGCTTTTGTAACAGCAGTTAGGTATCTTGTGAACCTATACATATGATAGTGAATAAATGCGAATATATAACTCTACAACAATTGCTCTAACATTTTTAATTTTTGGGATGATAATTATTTCCCACCTACAAAGAACTATTACAACTATTCCGATTTAATCTGACATATATTTGTATAAGTTATGACCACCGAAAGGTGGTTTTTTTAATGCTTGAAATTTGTCATAATTTTTTACTTATTCCATTTATTTAGTATTGATAACAATTCTTATGATGATGTATAAAATTAGAACAATAAAAAGCAGGAGGGAATCATAATGAATACAGTAGAAATGCTCGTAACATCGTCTTCAACTCTTGCTCTGATGTTGGTTATTCACCAATTTGGGCAAATGTTTAATTAGTGTAAACATAACTCTACAAAACCATTCTTCGGAGTGGTTTTTTTATGTGAAAAATAAAGGTAAGGTGGGTCATCAAGAAAAGGAAGGACTATGAAGAAGGAAATTTTACTGTTACTTGCAATGGGTATGGCGAGTTGCAGCAAAGTTGATGCAGATAATCAAATATCCGATCTTGGAGTGGTAGAAGAAAAGCAACAAGAGGATTCTAGAGAATTTCTTAGAAAATCATTACCAGGCCCAGATTTAGTAATATTTCGAAATCAAGTAGGGGCGTGTGGGGAAGTTAATTACATAAAAAAGCGCGATACCTACACTGGCTTTAAGCGTTTCATTATGGTAGATCAGAATATAGTTCTTATAGAAGGTTTTACCGATCCGGAAAACTTTGAGTTTGCATGGAAGAACACGTGCAAGCGAAGATGGAGTTAGTTTATTTAGCTCTAAAAAAAGCCCTCTATTTGAGGGCTCAAATTTATTCATTCGGTGCTTTAGATTGATTATCTTGTTGGTAATCCAATGCAGCCTGTTGTGCCTCTGCAGCGGCAGTGGCTTCGGGTGGGATTTCTTCTGCAATAGCTACTGTACCAGTGAAGCCAAATATGGTCAGTAATAGAATTTTTGAATACTTTTTCATCTGAATTTCCTCTACGTTTCTAAAACTTAAATCCAGTGTAAAGTGATAAATTAATTTAGTGCGTATGAGCAATGTCTGTAAATGTAAGATAATTAAGAATTAGAGCGGCATCTTATAAGATTTATGTAAGAACACTTATCTAATGATTTTTTTAGTTAATTTGGTTAAAGATTGGTTATTTAAAAAGTTTGATAAATAACCTATTTCAGCTATAAATGAATCTCATACATTAATATGTAGGGGGTATTTTGGACAAGATTATAGCTTTAGTACTTTTGACTTTAGTTACAACTATGGCTTATTCACACAGTGGCAGAACAGCAAGCGACGGGTGTCACAATGAAAGAAGCACTGGCGAAAGACATTGTCATTAAATAAAAGCACCTTCGGGTGCTTTTTTAATACCTGAAATTTATACCTGAGATATAACCATGAATGATTTTTTTCTAGCAACGAATCGAAGTATCAAGCTTCAAGACATCGAAGTTCGTCAGATCCAAATGAAAGACTTTGATATCTGGGCTACACATGCAGAACCGCTTAAAAACTTCATCAAAGACCAAAATTATTCAGATATGATTTTGACAGAGCTATTCAAAGTTCATGGCGTTCAGGTCATTTCAACAATTGCATGTGTTACTGAACTGGATAATAAATTACTGGTCGAACTTGCTGTTGATGAGCAGGGTTTTAAAGAATTGCTCAAAGCTGTGCTTCTGGTCAACCAGGCTTATTTTAAATACGAAAAGCCAAAGCGTGGAGCCAAGAAGCAAACCGCTGAATCCACCTGGTTCGATTCATTCCAGTACTTAATCAGTGCTGGCCATCGTCCTGATGACATTATGAATATGACGTATGGTGCATTTGATCAATATTTAAAATCAGCGCAAAAAGACCATAAGAATAAACTGCAGTATTTATCGAGTGTGATTCGATCAGCACATCATGCCAATGCCAAAGAGTTTAAAAAGTTCTTTGAGGAATTGAAGGAATAAGATGAATGTAACTCTTATCAAATGATTAGATATTCTCTTTGAAAATAGTATTTTAACCTTGATACAAGAGTAAAAAGATAAGCATCCTAGGATGCTTTTTAAAACTAAACTCAACCACCTTTCGGTGGTTTTTTTATGCCTGAAATTTAGAGGTCAGCATGTCTGGTAAAAATCTAACATTTAAATTAATTCTGGATGGTGACAGTAAAGGCCTCGTTGCGGCAGCAAAACAATCAGAATCGACTGTCAAAGCAGTATTTAATGCTATTAAGTCTGAATCAGATAAGTTAAAACAGGCTACTGAATCAGTTTCTAAAGAAATTGGCAACATTGTTCCAAAGGGCACAAGTGAACTAGCAGACAAACTTACTCAGTCATTGAGTGCTGCTACTGGAATTATTAAAAATGCCGGCGACAATGCTAAATCTACTGCAGGTAACTTTACAGATTTTGGCAATAAGGCTGAAAAAGCCTTAAGCCAACTTAACACTGATTTAACTCACGCTAAGCAAAAACTTCAGGAATTTGCATCAACAAATGCATCACCAGCGGATATCGAGAAAGCTAAAGTACAAGTTGATCAATTAGAAAAAGAAGTTCAACAAGCTGATCAAGCATTTAATAATTTTCATGCAGAAGTAGGCAAAGCCAATACAAAGTTAAATGAAACTGATAGTGCTGCACAAACAGCTCAAAAAGGAATTAATGGTGCAAAGTTTGCAGTTAATGCCTTAGTTGGTGCTATGGCTGCACTTGGTATTGGTCTAGGTATCCGAGAACTAGCCCAAGTGGCTGACTCATATACAAACCTTTCCGCCCGCATCAACATCGCTACAAGGGATGGTGGTGACTTCATATCTGCTATGTCGGGTGTGCATCAGGTAGCACTTGCAACAAACTCAAGTCTTGAAGCTACTGGCAGTCTATTTACACGACTCAATACAGTCGGTAAAGAAATGGGGATGACACAGCAAAACACGCTTGATTTAACAAAAACAATTAATCAAGCGATTCAGACCAGTGGTGGGTCGGCTGAAGCCAGTGAAGCAGCTGTACAGCAATTTATTCAAGCCATGCAGGGCGGTGTTCTGCGTGGCGAAGAGTTTAACTCTATTATGGAGAATGGTTACGGAGTAGCCGAAGCACTTGCAAAAGGTCTTGGTGTAACGACTGGTGAACTCCGCAAGATGGCTGAAAATGGCGAATTGGGTGCAGAGCGCGTCTATAAAGCCTTATTAAGTCAAAAGGATGCTGTTCAACAAACCTTCGATAAATTTCCTACCACTATTGGCAATGCCTTAACCAAAATATCAACCCAATGGCAAATTTTAATTGGCAAAATGGATCAGTCAAATGGAGCGTCAGCAACTGCTGCGAATTGGCTGGTAACTATTGCGGACAATATGGACGTAGTGGAAACACTGTTAGAAGATATTGGAGATGGTTTTATATGGGTAGGTGATCAGCTTAAGAGGATTGATCCCGCAACGATTGAAGCTTTAAAGACGGCATTAGTAAGTGCTTATGATGCTATTAAATCAATGGCAAGTGCATTAGGTAATGGTCTTGAGGTTGCGGGAGATCAGATTAATACAGTACTTGGGGCTATTTTCAACTTTAATAGCGGAGTGGATACAGCAGCTGATAAAACCAATGGTTTAACCAAGCTATTACAAGCCTTAAATGTTGCATTTGGATTTATTAGCGATGGCTTCTCAGGTATTGCGATTGTTGCAAATCTTCTAACAGGCGTGTTCTATGATGTCTCCGCTGCATGGTACAAATTAAAATCCAACTTCACTTGGGGTGATACTAAAAAAGAAGCCATTGCTGATATGGAGGCGATGGCTGTGAAAGCTCAAGAGTATTATGATAGAGCCTCAAATGGTGCAATGGATTTTAAATCTAAAGGTATTGCAGCTATCCAGGAGATTGGTAAAACTGAAGAGCAAAAAAATACTGAATCAGTTGCATCGTCCAAAATCAAATTAGACCAATTACTTGCTCACCAACAAACAGAAGTAAATGGAAAGAAAGTTACTGAAGCCGAAAAGTTAAGTGCTGTTCAGGCCTATGCTGAAGCTGCTATTGCTGCCAATAACGGTGTCATGGATGGCACAATGCAAGCTGATTTGATGACGAAAGGTTATATCGTCACTCTGGATCAGTCTGGCAAAGTGAGTGTCCAGGCATGGAATCAAAACAAAGAAGGCGCTGAATCCACAGCTAATGCTACCGATAAAGCTCGAAAAGCTGCTACTGCATTAGGGCTGGATTTGGATGTTTCTTTAAATAGAGTTTCAGAGAAATTTAAAGCAGGTGAAGCCAATGTTAATAGTTTTGTAGCTGGTTTAGAAGGCCTGGGAGTTACGGGTAAACAGGCCGGTGATGTTACTTATGAAGCATGGTTAAAATGGCTAGAAGCAGCTAAAAGCCAAGCTGAAATTGATGCTGCCAAAGCTAAGCTTCAGGAGTTTGGTGACCAAGGCCAGATTTCTACATCTCAAGTTGAGCAAGGTTTAATTGCAATTAAATTGCAAGCTCAAAAACTTCCTGATGATATTGATCCTGTTACTGAAGCTTTTAAGCGTCTTGGAATTGAAACTAAAGCAAATTTAAAACTTGCAGCTCAACAAGCTTTAATGGACTACATCACAATTCGTGACAGTGGCAAAGCTACTGCTGAAGGGGTTGAGAATGCTTATCGGAAAGCAGCACAAGCAGCCGCAGCTTCGGGTGATGCTGGTGTGGTGGCATCGACAAATGCAGCCAATGCAGGTCGTAATCTGGAAGTTCAAATTGACAGCACAGGTAAAGCTGTTGTTAAAACTATGGATGAATGGTCTAAATCCAATGACCGTGTAAGAAACTCGGCTGAAAGAATCGGCGATGGATATCGTCATGCAGGGAGTATTGCACGTGAAGAAGCCAAATCATCGACAGAGGCATGGAGTGATGCGGTTGCAGCTGCTTCCAAACAGTTTGACGCTGAAATGAAACGGCAGAGCAAATCACTCAGCAATGGTATCTATAACTATAACTCTTACAGTAAAGCTGATGTTTTATCACAGCTTAAAAGTAAGGGTTATAGCGATAAAGAGGCTGAGAAACTTGCTGGCACTATTTGGTCTGAGGCGATGGCAGCAGATCGCGCTGCTAAAGAGGACGGTTTGGGTAAAGATGGCAACCTGGGAATAAAAGCACTAATTAATCAAGAGTTCGATGCAGCTGCTGCTAAAGGCTTAACCACTCAATGGGGAACCAACAAGATTAACGACCTTCTTCGCCAGATGACGGCCAGCAATCTTGTATCAACAGGGCCTTCAACCAAGCCGGTTGATGTGAACAGTCTTGCGCCAAATGTGAGTGCGCCTGTTCCAAGCACTCCAACGGTCAATGCCTCAAAATCAGTCAACTACAACATTAGTTTTGGTGGTCAGACACTTTCATTATCAGGCTCAGCAGAACAGGAATCCATGATGAATCAATTGATCAACCAACTTAAAACACAGGCGAAATCAACATGAAACTCATTCGCTTAGCAACATCAGAAACCGTCCCATTGGAGGACGGTTTTTTATGGCCTGATGAATTCTCGTGGAAAGCCATTGAGCAGAATCAAGGCTATACCATGGATGGCACCTTGATTATTCAGGAAGGTAAAAAGAAGTCTGGACGACCTATCACTCTACAACCGGCAGACACCAGTATGGGGTGGATCAAGCTTCGACAATTACGGACTGTTTTGGAGTGGTCCAAGCTACAGGATGAGAATTTTAAACTGCAGTTTGAGCAGCCGCATGACAACCGGCAATTTACAGTCAAATTCAACCATCAGGATGGCGCTTTAGAGGCTGATCCGGTGAAAGGAATTCCAGCGGTATCACTGGATGATTATTACAACGTGACCTTGCGCTTTACGGAGTTAAACGATGGCGATTGAAACCAAAGATTTAGTGATCTACAAGTCTGAACGCTTGACGGATAACTCGGATGGCGGGGGTAAATATTCCGGTGTCGTGGTTCAGGATGGCATCAGCAACAACCTGTTTAATGATGTGTCGGAAATGGACGGAACCATGGGCGATGTATCCATGCGCAAAATCTTTCCTGCAGTGACCACCAATGATACTGATCTACTCATGGGTGCAACGGTCTTTATCTCTGAACTGCCTAAAGATCCAAACGTGTCAGCACTGCTTTTCAGTACCAAGAACTGGACCGATGAACGTCAGTCTGCCCAGAACCGGTTAGAGAACTATCTGGCTAAAGGCGGGCAGATTGCCGGTACACCACTCGATACCCATTGGCAAGGTATGTCATCACTGCAAGTGGCTATGTTTCCACAAGAAACTGAGTCCTCAGTAGGTGACACCATTGTTTTGGTGAGTGATGAGGGCAAGGTTTTAGAGCATGAACAGTATGTTCGTATCACCAAGGTTGAAACACGTACTGCCATTATGGTTATTGACGGCAAAAATGTTGAGTATAAGATTGCCACCTATTCCTTAAATGATGCCTTGGGAGTTGATTTTGTAGGACTTTCAGCGCGTCAGTGGTACAACGGTGAGAAATCCAAGACCATCATCCGCGATACCATTGTTGCTGATACCGGCCTGTACTATTCATCTACCGCGTTGGCTTCTGATGCGGGTGTGGGTGAGTTTACCGTCAATGCCAAAAGTATCTTTGCCCAACTGATCCCATCCGCTCAGACCGAAACCCCGATCATTGATGTCAATGCTGCCGGTGAAAGTGTGGTGCTGGTTTCTGGTAATAACGGAACCATTACCGTTAATTATCCGAATATGGTGATTGGGGTGAGTCAAAATCTTTACATCGGTTCTGCAGTGATTCCCTCAAGTGTAGCTTTTACATTACAAGGACAGCAAATTACCGACCAAGGTGGATTGCTCAAGAATACTCAAGGCACTCAGGTCGGAACCATTGATTATCAGCGTGGACTAATTCAGTGGACTGCAGCGGCTCCGACCGGAACTATGAGCTTAAATATCACATTTAAGCCGGCAGCTGCACCGAACCAGTATTATCAAAGTGATGCCATCCCCGTCACTCAGAATAACCAAGGGACCAACTGGACCGGCGTTTTAGTTCCGATTCCTGCGCCAGGTAGCCTTTCTATTTCATATATGTCGCAAGGCAAGTTCTATGAACTTAAAGATGATGGCTCAGGTCAGTTAAAGGCTTCCAGTCCATCCTTTGGTTCAGGCATGATCAATTATGAAACTGGATCATGGTTACTCACTACGGGCGCTTTACCTGATGTGGATACACCGATTCTACTGAACTGGGGTACACCGATTGTCACTTTCGTGCGCTCTAATTTAAGTGTTGAAAAAGCTGCGTTTGATTTTGATCTAGGGCAAACCGGTATTGCACCTGGGGTGACTGTGAACTGGCTGCTGGAAGGTGAAGCAAAAACAGCAATTAGTAATGCACAAGGTAAATTTACCGGGGATGCCACAGGTGAAATTAACTATGCAACTGGTGTGGGTAAAATCATTCCGGATAAGTTGCCGCAAAAAAATACCCAGTTCACGGTGATTTATAACTTTGGCGCTCAGCTTGGTCAAACCAAGTCGGCAATATCTCCAGATAGCAATCAAAAGCTAAGCTTTACCATCGGTACTGGTGCAGCCATTCAGCCCAATAGTGTTGAGCTGGCTATTCCTGTAAATCATTCAGTAAAAGATGCAGCAGGAACAGTAATTTTGACCGACGTACCAATTAATAGCAGCACAGGAAATCTGATTACCAATACTGGCGATATTCAGGGAGTGATTGATTACACCAGCGGGGCCGTTAAGGTTACGCCAGTCTTAATCAAAAAAGAATTTATTCAAATTTATATACCAACAACCGTATATGGAACGGCTTAAGTGAGGTTGTATGTCTTTTTATTTACCGCAGACTTCTAAAATTGAAGGCGAGGAACTTACGTTAAAAGCGTACCAATCCACTGATATTTCGGTGAAGTTCCGCGATACCTCTGGCTTAAATTCTAGCTCTAAAATCGTGACCAGTGATAAGCTGCGTCTGGATTTGTCTTCTGGCTTTGATGAACAGATCCTGACAGGTTCAGCACGCTTTAAAGTCGGTGTTGATACCTTTCTGGATCGCACTGGTTTGCTATATCGAAACGTAAATCCTGCAAATAACAGCGGGATTCAGTCTGGTGTGATCCAGTATGGTACCGGGATTGTTGAAATTGATTCCTGGACACCGAATGCAGATAACACCATTGCACTAGAGTCTTTGACTACAACCACTGACTTATTACCGGTCAATAAAATCAGTTTCAGAACTCCAATCATGCCGATCCGGCCACAATCTTTAACCGTGGTCGTGGGAGCGCTTGAATATGGTCAGCTTACACTGACAGCTGATGAAAATGGCGTGATTGAAACCAGCCGGGCACACGGTCAGGTCAACTGGGAAAATGGTTTTGTCACGATTTACTTCTACACCAAAACCAAAATCACTGAAGCCAACCGATCAGGGATTGAGGCAAACGACTGGTATGATCCGCTGCTGGAATACCAGGAAGGAATAGACACTTATATCAATATTCCGGTCTGGGTAGATGCTTCATCGGTACGCTATAACGCAGTGGCTTACACCTATATTCCGCTAGATTCGGAAATCTTAGGTCTGTCTGCTACTCGATTGCCGATTGATGGCCGGGTGCCGATCTTTCGGGTTGGTGGTATCGGGATTGTCAGCTCAAGCAAAGCACAAGAGTTACCTAGCGCAATTGCGGGAACTACATACGATCTAAATGATCAGCGCATTTCATGGGCAGAACTTGAAGATGCTAGTGGTACCAAAGCACCCTTTGACTTGTACACGGTTGATTATGACTATGGTCGCGTGACGCTGGGCGGTGATTTTGTACTGGGTAATCTGGTTGCACCTCTAACAATGAAATATCGCTATCAGGATATGGGGCTGATCCGCGACGTACAGATCAATGGTCAGCTGACATTCACAAAGCCTCTGACCCATAACTATGATGCAGTCGATACCATTGTTGGATCTGCTTTAGTCATTGGTGATATGCAAGCTCGATATACGCGGAAGTTTGTGCAAGGGTCTTGGAGCAATGCCTGGGCAGATGAGCCTAGCTCAAGCATTTTAGCGAATTACAACGACTCACTTTATCCACTGCAGGTAACGAATAAAGGTGCGATTCAAGAGCGCTGGGCATTGATCTTTACCGATGCACAGTCGTTTCGATGTACTGGTGAATACTCTGGCCAGATCGGTACCGGCACGACCAATGCAGACTATGCACCAATTAACCCGGTTACTGGTGTGCCTTATTTCATAATCAAAAAGGAAGGCTGGGGTAGTAGTTGGGCAAATGGTAACGTCTTGCGTTTCAACACGGTGGCTGCAAACTTCCCGGTTTGGGTAATTCGTACCGTGAAGCAATCCGAGCCATCTGTGCTTTCAGACCAATTCCAGATCATGCTGCGCGGTGATATTGATCGTGTTGTGTAAAAGTTAAATCAAATATGACCGCTTTATGCGGTCTTTTTTATGGATCAAATAAAATGGCGACAGACGTTGATGTGCAATATTTTAGCCACTTGAATGGCTTAACACTGAGCAATAATTGGGGGGATTTAATCCGGTTATTGGACAAGGTACTGGTAACCGGTATTGATTTTACCCAAATCACAGCAGCATCGATTGATGCTCAGGGTAATGTGTATATCACACTTTATTCAGCACACAATGCTATGCTATTTCAGATTGTTGAGCTCTCTGGTTTTACTCCCGCATCATTCAATCAGAAGTACCGAATCAAAGGTATACCAAGCACAACTGAGCTGATTTTAAGACCACATACTGCGATTACCGAGACTGCAATTGCAGTCATTGGTGCCGGCAAACTTGCATCACTAGGCTATGAAATTATTTTCCAAGATGTAGACGACGTAAAACGCGTGTATCGTGCGAAAAATCCACGTGTTGAACATCCGTATATTCGGGTAGATGAGACGATTTCAGATGGTGTGAATAGCTATAGCTCAGCATATGCCAAATATGCCATGGTGGGTCTGCTTGAGCACATGGACCATATTGATGATTACAATAAATCCGATGTTTTGCAAACACCATTTGATCCAGCTGATCCCACTAAAAATTGGAGAATCACCGGCACTGGGCAAAATGTAGTGCGTGGATGGAGTTGTTGGTATTGGAACGTCGGTACACTTTATAACGACAATGCAAGCAATTCACTGATAGCACCAAACGTGAATGCACCATGGTCAATCTGTGGTGATCAGGATGCGTTCTATTTTGCGCCATCTGCTCATAACCAAGTACAAAAACAGCTTTGGGGGTGTGGTATTTATAATGATCCACAGCAGTTAAATGCACCATGGTTTTTATTTGCAGCATTATCAACCCAAAAAGCAAATGAAAATTTTCAGTTTGGTTATACATTAGGTGGATCAGTTCTAATGCTTGGGCAAGGTGGTCATCAGTTCATTACTACATCAACAGACATTAATACCTTAAACCACAAAACTGCCACACCAATTTTGCCAGATTATAGCAGCGGCATGACAACGATTTATGAAGGCAGTGAAATTCCAGCATTAGAGATCCCTTTTTTCGATTCAGATAAGAAGCTTAGAGGGTCTTTAAAGCATGTGTTTTATATGGGTAAGAAGATTAACAGCACACATGCAACGCCTGAAATTTCTACCAATAATGAACTTTTCTTAAAAGAAAACTTAAGACAGTCAGCTAATAATCAAACAAGCTCCGCGGGTGTTTATTTCTATTTAGGGGTGATGTGATGTTTACAAGAAAAGCCAAGTCATCATCAGATCGTTTGCAGGAGGTAACCACAGGTCTTGTAGTGGTATCTATTTTCGGTTCTGTAAAGGCCTTAAAAATTCCTTATAAAGATGCTCTAGTTATTCTTTATAACAAACAAAACTTGAAGCCAATTGCTGTAAAACGACCAAATATTGATGGTAGCTATAGTTTTTTGGGGCTAAATACAAATTTAAAGACATTCTTAGTGGCTTTTGATAAGAAACAAAAATATAACGCAGTCATACAAGATAATGTGAGGCCAAAATGACAATTACGGTTTGTAAACCCGCACAATTACTTGCACTGCAAGCACATGCAACGTATTTAGATAGCGGTGCAGGATCAGCGTATTTTGTGTATTACATGGGCGCAAAACCTGCATCACTTAATATTGCTGTCGATCCGCTGAATGCTTTATGTGTGCTGCCATTGCCTGAGCCTTGTTTTAAGCAAGTTTTAACGAATGGCATTGAACTGCATCCGACTGATACTGCAACCGCAACTAAGGCTGGGATAGTCACATGGGCGCGTTTATACAATGGCAATGATGAAGCCTATGCCGACTTTACCATTGGAATATCAGGCACGCACATTGTGTTAAATAACGATGATATTGCACTGGGTTCAAGTCAAAAGCTTGACAGTATTATCTTTAATCCACTTTAAGAGAGCTACGCATGGCTGCAAACATTCTCGAATTTGCACAGTTCGGTCACTTCGATTCTTTTGATGTGATTCGATCAAATACATCAATGGCTTCAACACCTGACAGTACTTTGCCTACACCAATCGCCACAGGTTTAACCACAATGCACTATGCAGATGCTGCAGTGGTTGAGAACGCGGAGTATTACTATAAGGTGCGTGTGTGGCGTGGTGGCGAATTTTTTGTGAGCGATGAGACTGTTGTGTACTCAACGTATGATCCATATGCCGATAAAGTCAAAGCATTATTGCGCTTTGATGGGAATCTTGATGACGAAACTGGGTTGGTGTGGGAAAAACCTAGTGCGATATTTGATGTAGGTTATTTTAACCAAGCAGCACAGCTTAGCAGTCGTATGATCGCCCCTAACACCGTGGGGGCTAAGGCTTTTACTGTGGAGTTTTTATATAAAGCCGTTACGCATAGTTCGGCATACCCTTGTGTATTTAGTTTTGGTATGGCATGGGGTGTTGGTTATATTGGCTTGTATGTGCGACGTAACGACACAGGCAATGTGTTGTCATGCTATACATATAACAAACCTACAATAGTTACATCCATCGACGTGCTTGATGGAGAGTTTCATCATATTGCTCTGGCTTACGACGGTATTTTGTTGCGCCTTTTTGTAGATGGTGTTTTTGCAGGAAGTTCAAATATTTCAGGTTTTTCTGTGCAATCTACAATATTGTTGTCTGATATAGGGCAAAACAGCATAACTTGCTGGTTGGATGAATTCAGATTAACAGAGGGTGAGGCTCGCTATACGAGTAATTTTACACCGCCAGTCCACCCTCACCCTGCAGTTTGAGTTAGATTATGTCAGACTATAAACCGTTTCGTTTAAAAGCACAGTACAAACCCCCACCATCGGTAAGTGCGCTTGAGAAACCGTTTCAACTTAAAGCTCACTACGATCCTGGTTTTATTTCAAGTGTATTAAAAGCTGATATTGGTACGGGCATCCAAGCTACAATTTATGGTTCAAATACCTTTGTTGTGATTAATCGTGGTGTGTTGCATGCTTCTATTCATAACGAACTTCAAGCGACAATTTACGGTACTAACAGTGAATATGTCGAGAATGTAGGGCGGTTGATTGCAACGATTGATCTAAGCATTAGTGCTACGTGTTTCGGCTTAAACGATATTAACCATATTGTCGGGGTGTCTTATGGTTTTGATATGCGCTACCAGAAAGCGATTGCAGCCTTAAGTACTACGGAAATTCCGTGGGCCAAGCCAGTATTAAGAGTCTCGAATGAGGCTCTTTTTTATGATCAAGGCCTAGTAATTTCGAATCAGGCAAATATTCAGAATGAGCTGGCGAGGTCATTAACCCGGGCGGTCAGATCCTTGCATGAGCAGGCAACCGGCTTAAGTTCTGATGCTTATATTGTTTGGGAAGAAGGCGAGAAATGCTTTATTCATCAGCGTTACCTGCATGAAGAAACGATCAAGCTGCGCCATAACCGGGAAACGGTCTGGCAGGAGATGATCCGCAAGCGTAAGACTTTTACCTGTTCACATGAAGTGGCTCAAGTCTTTGAGCACTGTTTTTCATTTGAGTGGGATAAAAGCCTAGAGATCGTGACAAAGTCATATTTACCTTGGGATCAAGCCAAAGCGATTCACTACCGCAAACATCCCATTCTACCTTGGCCAAAGCCTGAATTACCCAAATACGAAGGCAGTACAGATCTTAACTTTATCTGTCTCTGTCATGAGAATGATTCACACAATGTTGTTTTAAATTTTGGTGCAGATGACTGTATTCCAGCACTGCCGAAACGAAACTGGTGGTATATCGTGAATACATTAACAGCCGAGCGATTAGATACCGGCGAGAAAATTAAAGTGATTGATGGTACATATAGTACCAGTCGGTCACAGTGGTGCTGGACTTATTCCATTACCGTAGCTCACACCGAAAAGGAAAAGTTACAGCCGATTAACAGTCAGCCGGTGATTCTCAAGATCATGATTAATGGATTTGAGCACCACATTCTGCTTGAAGATCCAGAAGAGACCCGACGCTTTGCTAATGTCCTATATACCTACCCAGGGCGAAGTCGGACTGCTTTAAACTCGGATAAATACGCGCCTTCACGCTCATTTATCCAGGACAATGAGCGAACCTCTGTTCAGTTGGTTCAGGCTGAACTGGATCGAGCAAATAGCGGTACCAGTTTAGACTGGAAACTGATTGATGAACTGGGCTGGATCGTAGAAAAAGAGAGTCTGAGCTATGCAGAACTTGCACCAATCGACGCAATAAAGCAGGTGGTGGATGCCGGTGGTGGCTTTATCTATAGCCAGAAAGCAGGCAATACACTGACCATTTTACCGCGCTATCAGAAAGGCTATTGGGATGCGATGACAGTTTCTGACTATGACATTCTATTGTCTGAAAGCATGGTTATGCAGCAGAACATCAAACAGAATGATGAATACATTGCTGATTACAATGCTATTACCGTGGTCAACAGCCGCAATGGTGAAAGCCTGAAAGTACAGCAACGTGGAACTTCAGGTGATGTGCCACTTGAATCAGCTACTGGTTCATTGTTTAACTTGGTGTCTGGTGCCAGTTACGGAAAAAATGAATTGGTGAAAGCGAATATTCAGGAGTTGCATACCTTTTCGGATATTCCGGTAAGCTTCGATATTGGCGAGATGCTACCCGGCAAAAGCATTGCATTTAATGGCCAGTGGTGGGGTGTCATTGATGGTGTCAGTGGCAGTTTTTCACATGAAAAAGTAACTGAAACAATTACAGTGGAGCGTATCAGTCGTGACTAATCCTCTATTTGAATTACGAAAGCTTTTAAACCCAACCCATGCGGAATACATCGGCACCATCACATCAGTGAAGCATCCAGAATACCGGGTGCAGATTGAGGGTGGATCAGGTCCGGTGCTATGTACATCAGGCACAACCTATAATTTAGGTGCCCGAGTCTTTATTGCCAACCAAGTGATTTTGCGACCTGCACCGAGTGGGTCGCATTCAGAAATAGAAGTCTAAACTCAATCAAACAACAGCACCTTAGGGTGCTTTTTTATTGCCAAAATTTAGGGGGCGGCATGTCAAATGACTACACAACTGATCCACCGATAGCGACAGCAGGGCAGTTGATCGCTATTTCAGACAAGATTAACGATCTCGGCAAAAACTTGGAAAAATTGGCTGAGATGCCTCAAAAGCTTGACCGCATGAATATGCAGCTTGAGCAATTAAATAAAGAGCATCAGCAGACGCGAAATGACCTAACGCAGACTCGCGACAATTTACAGGATGAACTTGATCGAGCAAAGTCAAATTTTAAAAGCGACTTGAAGCAAATCCGCCAGGACACTGAAGTAAAGCATAAAGAGGTTGATCTTCAAATCCGAATACTCAGTGAAAGCAAAACAAAGATTGATAACACCACAAATATTGTGCGCTGGGGTGGGATTGCTTTACTTGGTGCACTGGGATTCGCATGGAATACCCAGACGGGTAAAACCGATGCTATGACTACTCGATCCATGGAAAACACTCAAAAAATCCAGGTTCTTGAAAAGCAGTCTGACCAACTCTTAAGAACGGTTGAAGAAATCCGCAACAAACTTTATGAACGCAATTACAGAGAGAGCGCTAATGAAATTAGTAGATAATGCCCGACAGTGGTATAAATTCTGGTCCATTCGATTAAGCGCTTTAGGCGCTTTTTTATTGTCTGCGTGGTTTGCATATGGTAGTGAAATTACTGCATGGTGGATGATTCACGCCGCTGATTATTTCTCTTTCTTGTCACCGCAAACAATCAAGTGGGTGGGCTTAATCCTTGTGATTACAGGGCAATTGGCTCGACTGGTGAAACAACCTCAATTGGTTAAAGATGGTGGTAATCCATGAAACAAATTTTTGATTTCTTGCGCAAGATTAGCGGAGGAAAGCTTACCCAGAAACAGGTTGAAGCTGCCGATAAGTTAATTGCAACCGCCTACGATGATGTTGCTGTAATGCTTGGCATTGCTATTGATGTAATGAGTAAAAAAATCACCAATGATCAAATTGTTGATCAAGCAAAATTACTCGGTATTGAAGTTGCGGCCTTAAAAGCAGTAATGGAAGTGGAGTGCAAAGGATCAGGATTCAATACTGATGGCTCGCCGGTTATTCTTTTTGAGCGCCATAAATTCTATGAGGGTCTTCAAGCAATCAACTGGATAACTAAATCCAAAGAATGGTCCAGGTTATATCCAGATCTTTGCAATTCTTCACCAGGTGCTTATGGTAAATTTTCAGAGCAACACAACAAACTAGACCGAGCATCAAAGCTTAATCGCGATGTGGCGCTTGAATCGTGTTCGTGGGGATTGGGTCAAGTGATGGGTTATCACTGGAAGGCACTTGGTTATGCATCACTACAGTCATTCATTGATGCCATGTACAAGGATGAAGCCTCGCAGCTTGACGCAATGTGCCGATACATCAAAGTAAATAATCTTATCAGCGCTTTAAAGAACAAAGACTGGAAAGCGTTTGCTAGAGGTTATAACGGCAGAAATTATGCAATCAATAAATATGATGTGAAGTTAGCTGATGCATATAAGAAAGCCCTCAAGTGAGGGCTTTTTCGTATAAGCACCATTATGTTAAATGAAACTAAAATCAGTTACTTTCTTGAGATGGTGGAGCAGAGTTCCATGTACCTAATAAGCGCCAAATTGCACTATCTATTTCTTGCCATCTATCCCAATTATTCAAGTTCATTTCCCATTGAATCCAGATACCGCCATATTTATTAGGTTGATAACTATCACCTCTAATTGGAATAATCTTGTTTTCCAGTGCAACTGAACTTTCTAAAGTTTGTATACTTAATAAAACACCACTGACGCCAGGCTCTTTAGATTTTCCATAACAATTAAAGGAATAGTCTGCTTCTAATCTCTGATAACAAGTCAGACCATATTTTTCAAATTTTGAATTTTTTTCAAAAAATTCTTTTCTTTGTAAAAATGTCTTATGAGTATCTAAATTTTCAGCTCGCATATCCATGGTAAGACCTTCAATCCTTACTCTCACTTGGTCATCATGATCAGGCAAATATCCATCCGTTGCTTGAAAATCTAAATTGCTTAACTTTAAATCAAATTGTAATTGTCGATTCGAATCAGGCATCGGCAAACTGTTCGCTTCTCCTTGCATAATTGTTGGAAATTTTTCAGGAACATAGTTTATGGCAAATTGACCTAAATAATGTTCTCGTGCAGGTTTATAAAACTCATAATCGAATTGATCTGGTATATGCTCGCGACGTGGCCCTAGTTTAGCTTTAACAATAAGTTCTAGATTTTGTTTCCATGTCACTATTTCCCCCTCTTGAGGAATATCCTTTGATGTACACCCAATAAGTAACAGTGCATACAAGGAAAGAATCCAATATCCTTTTATTAGCATTATTTGACTCTTATAAATATTAAGATTCCAAAAAATTAGAATAGTTAAATTTTCCTAAAATTAACATAATACACCTTATACGAAATAGTCGAATTATTTTAGATAAATCATTTACCTAGCTGTTTCATAAAAGCCTGATCAGTTTTGATTGGGTTTTTATGTGAAATGTGGAGTTCCACGCATAATATTTGATCAAATTGAAGTGATTTTCTTAAATTAAATTTAACATTTAGGTCGATAGGCAATCAGTCGTTTATCGTCAATAACCCATCCCAACTAAAATAATTCTGCGTCAAATTTTGTCTCGACATTGCCCATGCTCTGCCATGCATTTTACATGGGCCAATAGCTAATTTCTTATCACCAAATTTAATTTTTACTTTTTCCAAGGCTTCTTGCAGCTTTTCATTTTTTTCTATTTGTGTGCTGTCAGAAAGCAAATCATAAATGTGCGTCGACTTCGGCTCGATTGCAGTCAATATCACTCCGCATTTTTTAAACTCAATACCCTCTAAAAACAATTCATTCATACACTTCATCACAGCTCTGTTCATTACTGCAGCGGAGTCAGTAGGCTCTGGAAATCCAATACTGACCGATTTGTTGTAGAAAGGTCTGCTCTTATCAAACGGATTGGACTGAGCAAAAGCAATCACACATCCACATAATGAATTATCTTCTCTTAAGCGTTTAACTGCATTTTGAAGATAGTCACTCATTGCTTCAGAGAGTGATTCTATATCTGTCACCCGAGAGCCAAATGAGCGTGATGAAATGATCTGTTTTTTGGTTGGTGGTGCTTGTTCAAGATCAATACATGATGTGCCTTGCAACTCCATAACTGTTCGCTGCATGACTACAGAAAATATTTTACCCAACTGGTGTGGATCAGCCTGCACCAAATCCAACACAGTATTGATCCCAAGAGTATTAAGCTTTTTGCTATGTTTACGACCAACGCCCCAAACTTCAGAAACATCAATCAGGCTTAAAAAATAAGCTCTATGCTTTGAATCCATGGTCACTAAATTGCACACACTATTAAATCGTTTTCCTTTCTTGGCCATATGATTAGCTAGTTTTGCTTCCGTCTTGGACCGGCCAATCCCTACGCAAACAGGCAATCCAACCCATTGTAAAATACGTTGCCGCATACCTTGAGCATATTCGGTCAAATCATAGTTTTCAGCGTATGCAGTGACTCTTAAAAAACACTCATCAATTGAATAAATCTCCTGTTCACCTGGTGCAACGTAGTCAGCCAAAATTGAATGAAAGCGATGTGACATTTCTGCATATAAAGCATAATTGCTGGAAAGCACCTGAACATTATATTTCTCAACAATATCGCGGATCTGGAAGAGGGGAACACCCATTTTGATGCCAAGGTCTTTTGCTTCTTGTGAGCGTGCTACAGCGCAACCATCATTATTCGAGAGCACGATTACTGGCACATCTTTAAGCTTAGGGTTGAATAGACGCTCGCAGCTTACATAGCAATTATTTACATCGATGAGAGCATATATTTCTTCTTGTGATCTCATCTAAACTTTTTGATAACGTTAGTTACCACTCCCCAAATTTCAAACTCTTGCCCATCCACTGGATGTATATCTGGATATCCTTCGTTTTCAGCTTTAAGCCAGCATCCCTTTGCATCGATGATAAGTCTTTTTAAGGTAAATTCATTATCAACACATGCAACCACGATATCCCTATGTTGAGCTTCAATACTTCGATCCACAATCAGAGCGTCATTGATATCAATACCGGCATTGAGCATTGAAAGGGAGTTGGCGCGTACGATAAAAGTAGCATTGGCATTGTTAATTAAGAACTCATTCAGATCTAATTTTTTATCAATGTAATCTTGAGCTGGCGAAGGGAAACCCGCTTGCACACGCTCAGTAGCCAGTGGTATTTCTATTTTAGTGACTGGATCGAACTGACGGATATCAGTAATTTCATTTTCTTTTTTAAGGGATTTTAAGTATTCTTTGATATCTAGAATTTTAGATTCAGGCACTCGAATTACTTTGGTCTCTTCAGACTTCTTTCGACCAGCCCCGGTACGAAAACCCCCATGACTATTGTTCATAACTTTACTAGCCCTTGATTTATGTAACATAAATCAAGATTGTAAAGACTCTATAAAAATCAAACAATTAAAATAAATCGTTTAAAATCAAAGACACGACGTAAAGTGACGCAAGATTATGATAATTCTGATAAACGGCTAATTGAGTAGATTGACTTTTTGAGGGGCCTCAAGTGAGGGCTAATTTTTCAAAGGGAATAATATTATTAAAAAATGTAGACTATGTGTAGACTGATGAAGTTTATTTGTAGACTGGCAGTGCAGTTGAGTGCGAAGTGTTGCAAGTATTCATTATAAATAAAAACAGTGACTTATCACCATTTACAGCCAAATAAAATTAATATGAAGTAATATTCTTAGAATTGGAGATTCTAAGTTTTTAAAAAATATAGTTTTTTAATTACTTTTATTTGTTGTTAATAGATTTGAAAAGTTGTTTATCTATACGGCTGAGCAGCTTTTCATTTATCTAAGTATTAAGTATTAAGTATTAAGAATTATAAAAATATTTCATTATCTAATTTTTTAGATTCTAGAAAAATAAGAGTAGTAGCTAGAATCATTAAAATTCTGCGTATAAAAATTGTCACCTAAATAGATCTCTGCTGCGACACTGACCAACCCAGTTAATAAAAACATATGAGTAAAATTAAACAGCATATACGTTCGCTACTAATCCATATTTAATAACATTGAGGTAGTTGACGAGGGGTATAAAAGGTAAATTAAACATATACCCTAGTTGATGATTAAATATACTGTTTTTGTAAATTAAATACTAGCGTAGGATTTAAATATAAAAATTGGAATAAGGGGAGTTAAAAATTCAAAAGGAGACATTTGATAATAAAGTTCTTATTTATTATAGAAAAAATATTTTTATAAAGCTCAGATGTGAAAAAGCGAGAGTGGACTCTCGCTTTTTACTCTTAAACTATCTTACTAAAGTAAGAATAATTTTAGAATTATAGTGCTACGATGTTTACAGCATTCGGGCCTTTTTGACCTTGAGTGATGCTGAATTCAACTTGTTGGCCTTCAGCCAAAGTTTTGAAACCAGAGTTAGCGATTTCGCTGAAATGAGCAAAAACGTCAGGACCGTTTTCTTGTTGAATAAAACCGAAACCTTTAGTTTCGTTGAACCACTTAACAGTACCTTTAACAGTATTAGACATAATACAATCCTATAAAACTTTAATATTTTTGGTTTATTTAAAAACCCGGTGTTAACTTGAAAATAAGAATGGAACTTTAAATCTGAAAAACGAAGGATTATGACTAAAACTGCGAAATACAAAAAGATTTACCAGAACAAAACTATTTTTCTAGTTAAGATAAAGAATACAGGTGTATTTAAGAATATGCAAGTAAATCTTTATCTATTGATGATTTTTATGGCTGGTATGTGTAAGCAAATAATTATATTCAGTAAATCAATAATTTATATTTTGATTCTGCTTGGTTTTTTTGAGTTGAAAGAATGCTTAGATTCTATTTCATAGTTTTAAACTGCTTTTTATTTGAAAATATGACGTAACTTATTTTTGATTGGTTATTTGATGCATTCAAAAATACTGAGTGACTGACTTTAACCAGCTTTGATTATATTTTTATTATTCACCCAGTGATTTTGAATTCAGAATTTAGTTAGGATTATGAATGCTCAAAAACGTTATTTTTCCATTGAAATTGAATAAAGTTTGCTTTGTTATGATTTAGGGCGTATAAAGCTAACTCGTTGATGCGGGATGGAGCAGTCTGGTAGCTCGTCGGGCTCATAACCCGAAGGTCGTTGGTTCAAATCCAGCTCCCGCTACCAACGAAAGAATACACAGTTTATAGCCTAATCTACACAGATTAGGCTTTTTTTATGCTTTTCGTTTAAGTTTAAAGCTTGGTTTTTCCTTGTATAAAGGATGAGTTATTTCATATTTTCCTTAACTTTGATTATGATGGTGGGAATAGGAGAAGGTTCATGAATAAGTTATTCACTTTAGTAGTATTGGTTGCTTTGGTAGGTTGTGCTGAAAAAAAACCGCTAACCGCCGAAGAGCAGTGGATGGGTTATTGTAAAAGTGTGGGAAATGCTGCAAACACGATTATGTATGACCGTCAGAATGCTATTGATAAAGCAGCGGCGTTAGAACATGCCAATAAAATTGAAGATGAAACGACAAAAACGTTCATCTTGGATATTGTTGAACAAGTCTATGCATTTCCATTAGCTGAGATTACTGCAGATCCCGAAGCAAGTCGTAATCAGTTCAAGCAAAAAATTACAGAAAAATGTATCGCGACTCCGCACGATAAAATGCCAGACTACAAACCGTTCTAAAGAACGGTTTTTTTATATTTATCGTTATCTTAAGGCCTTAAAATAGCCTAAGTATAGCCGGTATAAATTGTGACATTTGAGTAAATCATAAATATAGAAAAGCTTATACAAATAGTGAATAATAAAAATAACTACAAAAAAACTAAGGAGCGCTATATGGATGTCGTGGGTTATTTACATAATGCAGACTTGCTCTTAGAAGATGAACAGGGTCTTATCGTGATGGGTGGTAGTCACTACGTACTCAGTTTGGGCGATAAAGTCTATCTTCGACACATAATTGATCAAGAAACGAAGCTTTATCAGGTTCATATTTCATTTGCCAGCGCAGAGCATGCTATGCTGCATGAAGATGAAATTCAGGTTAAATTTGAAGGTTGTCGCGATGATTTACGTAAATACATGAATGCAACGACAGTCCACTAAGGTTGAATATTTTTCTTTTTAAGAAGAGGGCAACATTAGGTTGCCTTTTTTATGTATGAGTTTCAGTCAAAAGTTAATTATCATCCTGATTAAAGGTGTACATTGGGGTGGGCTTGATCATTGAGTGATCAATATGGGCATCATTTAGATACTAAATAATGGACATCATAAAGAAACACTCTAGTTGCATTAACTTTTAACTGGAATTTTAGTAAAATTTGGCAGTCCATATTATTTGTGAAGCTTTATAGAAGCTGGAATTCACAGGTAATTTTTTAAAAAAGAGGAATAACACCGTGCTAGAAGCTTACCGCCAACACGTTGAAGAACGTGCCGCACTCGGAGTCCCACCGAAGCCACTTGATGATGCTCAAACAGCTGACTTGGTAGAACTGTTAAAAAATCCACCAGCTGGTGAAGAAGCATTTTTAGTTGATTTGCTAGAAAACCGTGTTCCTGCAGGTGTTGACCAAGCTGCTTATGTTAAAGCTGCTTTCTTGGCTGCTTTAGCAAAAGGTGAAGCGACTTCTCCACTTATTTCTAAAGAACGTGCGGTTTACTTACTAGGTACTATGCTTGGTGGTTATAACGTTGCACCTTTAGTTGCATTACTTGACGATGCTGAGCTTGCTGAATTAGCTGCTGAAGCATTGAAAAAAACGCTTCTTGTATTTGATGCGTTCCATGACGTTGCTGATAAAGCAAAAGCGGGTAACGCAAACGCTCAAGCTGTTATGCAGTCTTGGGCTGATGCTGAATGGTTTACGACTCGTCCAGACGTTCCATCTGAAATTAAATTGACAGTTTTCAAAGTAACTGGCGAAACAAATACAGATGACTTGTCTCCAGCTCAAGATGCTTGGAGCCGTCCAGACATCCCATTACATGCAAATGCGATGTTGAAAAACGAACGTGACGGGATCAACCCAGAAGTTCCTGGTGAAGTGGGTCCACTTAACCAAATCAAAGAACTTATCGCGAAAGGCAACCAAGTTGCTTACGTAGGTGACGTTGTTGGTACGGGTTCATCTCGTAAATCTGCAACTAACTCTGTACTTTGGTTCTTTGGTGATGATATCCCGCACATCCCGAACAAAAAAGACGGTGGTTACTGCCTAGGTTCTAAAATCGCTCCAATTTTCTTCAACACGATGGAAGATGCTGGTGCGTTGCCGATCGAGATCGACGTTGCAAACATGAACATGGGCGATGAAATCGTTCTTAAAATTGATCATGCTGCTGCGAAAGTTACTGCGTCTAAAGACGGTGCGGTAATTGCTGAAGCTGAACTTAAAACACCTGTACTTCTAGACGAAGCTCGTGCTGGTGGTCGTATTAACCTGATCGTTGGTCGTGGTTTGACGACTAAGGCTCGTGAAGCTTTAGGTCTTCCAGTATCTACCTTGTTCCGTGTTCCGGTTCAACCTGCTGCAACTGGCAAAGGTTTCACTCAAGCACAGAAAATGGTTGGTCGCGCTTGTGGTCTTCCTGAAGGTCAAGGTGTACTTCCAGGTACTTACTGTGAACCTAAGATGACCACTGTTGGTTCGCAAGATACAACTGGTCCAATGACTCGTGACGAATTGAAAGACTTGGCTTGCCTAGGCTTCTCTGCTGACCTTGTTATGCAATCCTTCTGTCATACAGCTGCGTATCCAAAACCAGTTGACGTTCAAATGCAACACTCGCTTCCTGATTTCATCATGAACCGTGGTGGTGTGTCTTTACGCCCAGGTGACGGTATTATTCACTCTTGGTTAAACCGTATGCTTCTTCCGGATACCGTTGGTACTGGTGGTGACTCGCATACTCGTTTCCCAATCGGTATTTCTTTCCCGGCGGGTTCTGGTCTGGTAGCGTTCGCTGCAGCAACTGGTGTTATGCCACTTGATATGCCTGAATCTGTACTTGTGAAGTTCAAAGGTAAAATGCAGCCTGGTATCACGCTACGTGACCTAGTACATGCAATTCCTTACTACGCAATCCAAGCGGGTGACTTAACTGTAGAGAAGAAAGGTAAGAAAAACATCTTCTCTGGTCGTATCCTTGAGATCGACTTAACAGAAATGGAAACTGACTTAACTGTTGAGCAAGCGTTCGAACTTTCTGACGCTTCTGCTGAACGTTCAGCTGCTGGTTGTTCGATCACGCTTTCTGAAGAGAAAGTTGCTGAATACCTTCGTTCAAACATTACTATGTTGAAATGGATGATTTCTGAAGGTTATGGCGATGCGCGTACCATGGCTCGTCGTGTTGAGAATATGGAAAAATGGTTGGCTAACCCAAGCCTTCTTAAAGCTGACGCTGACGCTGAATACACGAAAGTGTACGAAATCGATCTAGCTGACATTAAAGAACCTGTTCTTTGCTGCCCGAACGATCCAGATGATGCGAAACTTCTTTCTGACGTTCAAGGCGTAAAAATTGACGAAGTATTCGTTGGTTCATGTATGACGAACATCGGTCACTTCCGCGCAACTGGTAAGTTACTTGAGAAAGTTCCTGGTGGTGTATTGTCAACTCGTTTGTGGATTGCTCCGCCTACGCGTATGGACGAACATCAGTTGATGGAAGAAGGTTACTACAACATTTATGGTAAAGCTGGCGCGCGTACTGAAATGCCAGGTTGTTCATTATGTATGGGTAACCAGGCGCGTGTGGCGCCGAACACGACTTGTGTATCGACTTCTACTCGTAACTTCCCGAACCGTTTAGGTCAAGGCGCGAACGTTTACTTAGCGTCTGCTGAACTTGCTTCTGTTGCTGCTGTATTGGGTAAATTACCTTCTCCAGAAGAATACCAACAGTACGCGGCTCAAATTGACAGCATGTCAGCTGATATCTATCAATACTTAAGCTTCGACAAGATGAGTGAATATACTAACGCTGCTAAAGACGTTGATACGAAGAAAATTGCTGCTGCTCAGTTGACTTAATTCATTGTTAATTAAGCAATAAGCGGTATAAGATAGGGGCTGATTAATCAGCCCTTATTTTTTGGAGATTTATAAATGTCAATTAGCATTTGAGAAAATATTGATCATTTAAACTTCAATAAATATGAATGTATTAAGAATGGTTTTTTGAGAAATAATAAAGGTGAAATGTCTTTTTTTCGAGATAAAGAATCTCGGTTGTTGTCAAAGGCTGTAGGTGAAGTAGCAGTAAAAGATTTTAATTTTGAGGATAGAGAAGGCCAAATTCCAAGGGAGGAATTTCAGCTTGAATTTAAACATAAACATTATTCTGTTGATCAAAGGATTTTAATGCTGGCTATTCCTGAAAGTAGGAAAATAAATCAAATAAATGGAAAAAATAGCTACATTGATATTTATGTGGTAGAAGAGTTTGAGTTTATTGATAAGCATTGTTCGATAGAGGCTGAGTATTTAATAGAGTTTTTAGATGGTTTGAAGATTGATCATATTTTTCCACATTCAATGAGGATGAATGAAACCCATGAAAAAAAATATGAATTATATGGTACGAATTTTGAGATTATAGAGAAGATAATTAATCACAATAATTTCAATAAAAATAGTATCAGAATTAAATTCGAAGATGAGGACGTATATATAATTAAATTAGGTGTTGGAGATAGAGGCTTAATTTTATACAGAAAAAATTTAGAATTATTTAAAAGAGATAAAATTAGAAAAATAATATCCTTTATTTTAGGCTGTCCACTAGTCTTTTATGGGTATACTTTTGTAAATAAATATATGACTCCTTCATTTAGTTATTCAAGAACTATTCATGATAATGAGAGAGGACAATTGACTATCAATGTTCAAGTACCTACACCACTTAGTTTAAGTGCTTTAAATGTTATAGATTGTGAGATTTTTAAAAATTTGGTGCTAGAACTATATGTTAAGTATGATGAATACGATTTAGGTAATATATTCTTTACATATTGGGTAGCAGTAAATTCTAACTCTATTACTGCTGCCGTGCACTATGGGGCACTGATTGAAAAGTTACAAGCTACATATATGAAAATTCATGATGTTAGTTATAGTAAAATTTTAGATAAAGCAAGTTTTAAAAAAATGCGGGAGCGATTACAGCAACAGTTGGATAGATTTGAGCTAACCTGTGAGCAAAAGAAAATTTTTTTAAATAAAATAGGGAATATGAATACTTATTCTCAAAAAGATAAGATGGATTTTTTTTGTAATGACATTTCATTATCTCTATCGAATATTGAAAAATTAGCTTGGCAACAGCGAAATGATGCGGCTCACGGTAATGACATAAGTGATATTAATCAAGCTTGGAAAAATACAATAATATTAAGAGAGTTAGTTAATAAGTTTTTGTTGAAGTTACTTACATCTAATAAATATTATTTGTCATATTTAGATGGTAAACCAGCAATTAAAGCTTTATAAAGCATCGCTAATGATTTAAAAAGTTGATGTAACAATGGCTAAACAATCCCGATTCCTCTGTATTGGCGGTTTCTTAAATGGAACCCAAGTCAAAGACCAAGGCGACAGCTTTGTCTGTGTTGAAAAGTCTAAAAATGTGACTTACCATAAACGTGAAATTTTCCATCCAGATTCTTGGGGTCATGACTACTATGTGTGTGAAACCACGACAGATAAACAGGCACGAAACTGGGTGTATGACATCCAATCCAACTAATCTTTCATTCAGTAAATAATTTTAAACACATGCCCAGATCTTAAAAATGATTTGGGCCCCGTAACCTAAGCGATGTTAATGTTGTACGTATACATAAAATTTATCATAGTGTGTCTTACATTTTTCTAGCTGAACCTTTATCCATATTCCTTTAAAGCTGGATTAAAATGAAGCGAATATGGGTATAAATCTATGAATTTAAATAACTCCTTTAGTATAGGTAATTGCGGTTATTTTCTTATATATCGGGCGTCATTTAATCAGTAAAATTAACTTCTTTAAAACTATAATCTGCCTAAACCTCTGTAATCGGCGGTTTAGTTTTAGTCTTAATAACCTTTGTTTTATATATTTTAATATTAATGCGACTTTTAGGTATGAATTCAATCTATTCTCAGATTCATATTTTTTACATCAGTCGGCTTAGGTGCAGATCTCTCCAGACTAAAAGAAGAAGGTAAAGAGCACTTTAATTCAAATTGGTTTGATATTAATTTGATTTGCTTCAGCGCTAAGTACTACATAATCCCTTTCCCAACTTCAGGCTTTTATTTGCTTCATGGATTTGGCCATGAGTAAGCATTTTAATCACTCGAATATATTGAGTCATTATAGCTTTGATATACCATGATCTGGTTGAGATAAGAGCTATAACCTGTATAAGCAATTCTGTACTTCCTAAATGCGTTCAATGATCAAATTACAAATCCCACTAATCAATTTACTTGGGGGGTCAAAAGAATGGTTGGCCAATTTATTTAAAATGGTTTGGTCTTTTTCGGTGCCAATACCGACCAAGATTGGAATTGAACGTTTGTATAGTAGGGGGGTAGGTCATAGTCATTTGTCGCACTTCCACCATGAATAATCACAATTAGATTATTAGGTGCTGGGTTAAATTGTTTAGCCCATTGCCTTCATTTGCTAAATCTTCAGCAATACTCACTACACTGTATTTCCCTAAAACGTGGCTGTGTGATACATGAAATAACAGGTACTGGCTTTATCTACAGCATTTGCATTTTTTAAAGTCATCTAAACCTAATTATTTTCGGGCACAATCACCAATAAATTTTGAATATCCAATGGGGTAAGGGTATCTTATTTTTATTGATCCAACCTTATTTGGTCAAACATTCTAATTTGCTTAGAGCGCTGTGGAACTTCACTTAGGTGGTAACTCAAATCGATATCCTCCTCCATTAATTGAAAAACCATACTGCGGGTAAAAGCTGGGCTTTTTTGACATTGATTGTTCATATAAATAAAGGATAATAGATCATTTATTTATATGAACTCTTCTTTATGCCCATAATTGATATTAATAAGTTAAATACTATTTTTAGTGAAATAATAGCAAACAATAAAAAACCTGAAAAAATATTAATAGGATATAAGGTTTATGCTGAATTGATGAAGGATCGCAGATTCTTTGAAAAGGTAGTAGGCTCGGCAATGGATCCAAATAAGCGTACATATAACAATATTAAAATTAAAGTTACTCAAGATGACTGTCAGCTTGAAGTAAAGTGTTCAGTTTAACAAGTTTAGATAGTAACAAAAGCCCGGTCAAATAATCAGGCTATTGTTGGAACCTATTGCAAATGACTTTCAAAATAATCCTAGTAGAATAGTATGCATTCTCTAGTAATAGCAATTCCTAGTTTCAGCCTGTGCCTTCCCCAAGACTCAGGCCTTTTTTTGCTTAAAATTAAGGAGAAACATATGCTTCAATTACTAATGTGTTTATTTGGTTTTGATGGTGCAACAGAAATTGATTACACGGTTGATGATAAAGAGATTAAAGTGTACCAAGATTAGTCGAAAAAAGTTAAGTAATAAACATTTAAGAAAATATAAGATTAATTTGAATACTCATAATATTTTTTATTTTCATAATGTTGAAACAATTTAATTCTATATTTAATGAAAATAAAGACGTAACTACAAAAAATCTAAAGTTTCAGCGTAAATTAAGCCTATTTAATTTGGGAGAGTTAGATAGGTTTTTTTATTAAAATATATTTATATTATCCTCCTTGTCGAACGTATTACGACACATAAACCCCGTCATTAATTTGTCGGGGTTTTTCTTTTCTTGTAGTGATCTGCCTTCATGGTGAAACTGAAATTGATTACACGATTGATAGTAAAGAAATCAAAGTGTGTCGAGCTTTTTGAAAGAATTTAAATAAGTCTTATAAAATTATATTTATACAAAACAAAAAATATTTAGGATTAATCAAGAAAAGGATTTTTGTTAATTTTTTTCATTTCTAATAAAAATAAGAACGCTGCCATGATAAATAATACTGCAACTGTGAAAAAAAACATGTCTTTTAAATATATTGCCACCGCAATGTTTAAAGTACTTATAGCTAAGAAAAAAATAAAAATCACATAATAAATCTTATATCTCATAGTTTTTGTCACAATTAAGTATTAATAGTGTTAACAATATATCAAGTTTATTTAATTTTAATTAAGCAAAAACTTACATTTTTAGATTAATTAAATAATCGCCAAATATACCATAGCCCATAACTCCCCATTCAGATCACTAATTTGGCAGGGGCTTTCTTTTCCTTATTAGGAGTTCTGTGAGAAACACAGTACAAGCTAAAAAATGAATTTAAATTCTTATTGTGATTTATTTAACAATATGTACATCTGGCTATGATTTACTATTTTTATCATTGAAGAATAGAGGTGTGTATGTATTACAAACATAGACTTGAAGAAATTGCCGCCTTAAATAATGAAGGTGATGAAGTGGTTGTAACAAGGATTTATGAGCCCAAATCTGGAAGGGACTTCAATTCAACTATTAGTGGAGATATATATCGACCCTCTAATCAAATTATTGTTGATGGGCAAGTTATAAGACTATCTTTAGATAATTGTTTTATTCACCCCAAGAATAAAAAAATATATTCAATTTGATTAAAGTTATTGTTAAAACCACCTTCGGGTGGTTTTTTTAATAGGTTTAATTTAGGAATATTCACCACTATAAAAGCCTTGGCTGATCAGAAGCTTGTCAAAACCAAACCAAGGATCAAGCCATTAGCTCAAGCAAAAAAAATCTTAGAAGTTGAAGAGGATTTTGAACAGGTACTTGAGTATATTTACAATCAAATATGAAAAGAAATTTTAATCCACTAAATGTTGGTACTTTGATTTTCATCTAAATATTTTTTAAAGTGATCAGTATTGTTCAAGATCCTGTTTACGCTACATATTCTATACAACTAAGGGAATATTAAATCATTGGAATAGGTAAAGAAGCAAGCTATAAAGTTCATTCGATTTAATGAGATAGTTATGATTAGAATGGATTGCTTTGCAATTGAGGTAGAGATACCTGCTAATAAGTGCCCTAAAGTAAGAGGCCGAAAAAGATTAATAAAAGAAGGAAAAGCCAAACTTCTGTTATCAAATAATACTTCAATGAGAAGAGCCCGGGAGGGTTTTACAAGATATGGATTATCGAGTGGCAGGAATGCAATAATTTTGACATGTTCTGAGTTTAAGAACCGAGAAAATCAAATTGCAAGCTTTCTAAATAAAAAATTTGAGGATGATTGGAAGCTTAAACTGATACCTATCAAGATTAATTAATCTATTTACTCACCGTTGTGGTTTTTTTATAGCTATCTCTTACCCCCGAAAGGTAGTTTTTTATGGAGCATGAGAATTGATAGATCTAAATAAAGAGAGATTTAAGAGATTTTCAAATTGAAGACTTATTGCAGCGCGGCACGATTAATGAAGTAAAGCCATCACAGAAAACTACAGTAAAAACTAAAAGTAGAAAAAGAGGTACAAGCAGGATGTTTAATAAATACGATTTAATTTCACTTCAAGGTAGCTACTTTAGAAAAAATGTTTAATAATCAGGTTTTTGCACTGATTAGTAACATCTCAGCGTTTTAATTACAAATCCCTATAAGTAAACTGAGTCGGATACTAAAGATGCGGTAATGTATATGAAGATTGGTCGAGTAATCAACGGCATATTGGAGCAAGTAACTAAAGAAAATCTTACAATAGTGCTAAGTAGTAAAACACTGAAAATTACAGAATCGACCATTGGTGCAGTTAAAGTAAGTGAAAATGATTAATTTTGACCTTCGTAATTTATCTGATATTAAATTTAAAGGACCAAGAGATGTAGCAATTACCGTAGAAATGCATTTTGGATTCGGTATTTGGTGTGGTTGTTTTTAACGAAGTCACTACTGATGTCAAATGGGGAGTCAAATCTGGAACTATTACTCGTACAGTTATTGCTACAAATCCAGGAGAAGATTATAGCTTTCTTTATACTTGATATATAGTAGTTACTATTCGGGGATATTGGCGGAGAGGGTATGAAGGAGACAGAACTTAAGCATATGAAACCTAATACTATCTTCAGTATAGGGGTTTTTTTAAATCACGAGAATATATTTCCTTTTTTATAAATATAATTTTAAATATATCAGCATTTTTCCTAACACATTCAATACTAACTTATTCTAAAAATTTTATAATATTTCCAATTGTTTGCAGCGAAAAATAAATCCTTTTTATCTCTAGCAGATATTAAGTAGTAGAATTTAGTATTTCAAACAGTAGAGTCGATAGATAAAGCCACACGATTACGACCATTTTTTTTAGCTATATACATGGCAGTATCTGCTGCATCAACTAATGGCTCCCACTTTGAATCTATTTTAGGAATACTGGAATGTACCCCTACGCTAATCGTTACTTTTAATTCACTATTGTTAGATAAAATCAATGATGTTTCATTTACTGCTTTTCGTATACGGTTTGCGACAATTTCAGCACTTGCCAACGGGGTATTAGGTAAAATAAATACAAACTCTTCTCCCCCATAGCGCGCAGCTATATCAGTGGAGCGACAATTTAATTTTAATATTTTAGCTATATGTTGAATAACTTGATCACCTTGTAAATGACCATATGCATCATTAATTTTTTTAAAATGATCAATATCAATTACCATTACACTTAATATAGAACCTTGCTGTGCAGATTTTTGCACAATTTTTTCTAACTCTCGAACCAACGTAGCTCGGTTGGGTAGCTGAGTTAAATGATCAAGACGTACTTTTCCTTGTTCCAATGCAACGTCCCGATCCCTAAGCATGACCACAAATCCAGAAGACAAGGCCATCATTTTGAAAAAAAGCATTAAGCAAACAGTCCATATTGCAAGAATATCCCAAGTTGAGGCTTCTGGAGGTAGCTCTAGGTTATTGGTGGTTTGAGTAAAAATTAATGAAGAGGTAGTTATTAGTTGAATAATCACTGCACAAATTATTAATACCCATCCGCTACCTTGTATTTTAGAACGCATATGCAATAAAAGAATAAGGATATAGAGATTCTGTAGAATAGTAATTCCACTTTGTAAGATGTTAAATTGCATGAGAGATGCGGGAAGATAAACAATAACTAAAAATGTAGAAATTCCCAGCGGTAAAATTAGAATAGTTAGATCTCTTTTCCATTCTGTATTTTAGTTGAAACGGTACAAGCCTATTGTAAATGTTGCTATAGCCGCATTAATGAGAAGAGTTGATATAACGTGAAATTGAGCCAGTTCTAAAAGAATTTGCAATGTATACGCCGTATAGGAAAGGCCATATAGAAGTATGCTTGCTATTGCCCAAGCTAAGCCTTGCTGCCAGTATTTTTTACCTAAAGCCCACATTACCCAGGCTACTGTAAATGCAAACATTGCAGTCATACTAAAAGCGGTTAAAAAATCAGGTGTAAAAGATTTCACTTTATACTTCTTATAGTACTGTTTATTAAGTGTTCTATTATTCTTAAATATCAAGTATTTTATAAAACTTTAACATCTATTAATTGTTAAATTATTTTAATAAGTAAAATAGGATTGAAGAAAAATTTTGTCTGAATAAAGTTTTCTTCAGGCTTGGGTTTTGTAATCCTAACATATTATTTTAAAATAATTATTTAGTTAAATTTGAATTATTTTTGATAAATTTTTGACAGCTTGATGAAAACACTTATCTGATGAATATTAGTATTATTTTTCTTTAAAATTTCTTAATTTTAAGTTAAAAAACATCATTCTGTTATAAATAAATAGGGAAAAAAACATGAATAATATTCATATCGGAGATATTGTTTATTTAAAATTTGTCCAGGCTTCTGTAATGGTTGAAGAAATTCGGGTCAATGAGGGTGTATTTGTAGAGTTTAATAACAAAAAGGAACTCATTCGAAAAACCTTTTTTTATCGAAAACTTAGTTAAAAAATTTGATTCGAAGAGGGGGGGCTTAAATATTAATACCTATTTGCTCACTAAAAAAAGTATTGAAATTAAATAATATCACACGGTATCTCGATTGAGTCTCTAGAGAAGAAAATCTTCCTGAAGATGACTTCTTCTTTACCTGAATATTTCCCCTATTAATTATAAACTATTGTTTTTTTAGATATTAAAAAGCCCCATGGTTAGGGGCTAGTCGTATACAGGTCAAGCCCATATACTGTAAGAGGCTCATCTCAAACTGAGTGTATTAGAACACAGCAGCCTTTAAATAACCATCTAAATCTGATTTAAACTGTCAATTGTTGTGCGATTACTGGCCATAAATTCTGATGTGATTTTTTAAACATCAGCATATGACCAATTGCTTTATGCTCATAACTTTTAGGCTTGAGTTCGATCATCTGGGTATCTGCATTCGGGTACAAGCGTAGTAAATCTTTTACGTTTGCTTTCGTTGCAATTTCATCATCTGAGGACCAGATCGAGATAATCGGGCACTTAATTTCAGCGTGATAATCTTCAAATACGGTTTTACCCATCGCATTCATGACATAACCCGGTTTGCTACAAAATTGCGCCCATTGTTTAGCCACATCTTTAGGTAAGTTTTCACCCATGCCAATGGCTTGAGTGGGTCCATAGCCTTTGGTAAGGCGCGCTAATGGGAAAATAACATTGAACATAATGGGGGCAAGTAGTTTGGTTTTACCTTTTAGACCTTTTACATGTCCAGTAGAGCCTGAAACCGCAATGACTTTGGCAACTTTTTGATAATTTGGCACAATGCCTAAAAGCTGACCACCTGCACTATGGCCCAATAAAATGACCTGTTCTGATTGTGTCTTGCATAATAAGGTATCTATAGCGGCAGGAATATCAAGCTGTCCCCAATTAACAATACTCGCCTCAGACTTGTTTAAAGGGCCGTGTAAGGATCGACCAATACCACGGAAATCAAAACTTAAAACATCATAACCTTGCGTAGCCAACCATTCTGCAAAAGCCTGGTAGAAATGTTGGGTGATACCCGTTGCAGGGCAAATTAAAACGGGATAATTATTTTGACTTGGATTTTGTTTTGGGTAAAAACGTCCACTGAGAGAATATCCATCTTTACAGCTGATTTCTAATGTTTCAAAAAGACTCATAGTAGAACATTCTTTAAATTTATCTTGTTACTACTGTACCCAAGTTCTAAAAAGAAACTTGCGCAAATGATGACTTTGAAGTCAGAATAGCACTCTAAAAATATGGATATAAATCAATGGATATTGGAAGTTTAGAGCAATCTGTTTCGCTTGCCATTATATTTAGCGGTATTTTTCTTTGGGTGGGCATGCTGACTGGGATATGGAAATATTATCAGATCAGTCATTCTGAACAGGCACGTGCCCATTATTATGTTGATATTGCCCATAGAAGCAGTTTGCTTTATGCACCCGCCAGTTTAATTATTGCGGTATTGGCATTTTTTTCAGTCTGGGCAGAGGAATTGAACTTAATCTTTGTGTTGATCAATCTATTCTTTTTTAGTTTTTCAATTTTAAGTTATGTGCTCCATGGTTGGTTAAAAGATACCACCAATCAGTTTAAACAGCCGCATCAGATGGGTCGTTGGCATTTACCAAAATGGATGCTCAGCAGTGCGATGATTTTTTTAGTGATTGGAGAATTGGGAGCGACAGCAGGATTGTTGCTTGGTGCAATAATAGGTTTGAATAGATTGTAATCAAGGAGGTTTAAATAGATAATCTTTATAAGTTTTTTAGATTTTTCTTTTTAAGATGGGTGATAGTCACCCATCTTTTATTCTGTAGAATTGCTGTGTTTCTGTTGACGATACTTTTGATCGATCACAGCCCAAATATAAAAGGCAACTGAAACAATAAAAGCATACATAAAGAATTCAGGTTTTAAATTGCCTTGAATTAAACCATGGAATATTAATGTCACAAGCAGAGCAACAGTAGTACTCAAATAGGTGACCATGTTCTTGTTTGCTTTTAGAGCGTTAATGAAGATTTCTTTATTGAAATGTAATGATAACATCTCCACCCCTCCTGTGGTTTTTTTGACCTAAACCTAATTGTTTTAGTCAGATTAGCTTCTAATGTTGTACTTCTTATTTATTAGAATTTCAATAGCAAATGTCATTAATTTGTCATAAAACTATGTTAGTGCATAAATTCATCTGCTAATTTTATTCAAAACGTCGATATTTGACATTTTTAGTCCATAAATCGACCAGATTTTATAGTAGCACTTTTTAATAAATAAGCTTTATTCAACAATAGTAGATATATAAGATAGCAATATTGATGCCAAGAGCATGCAATACAGCATATTGAAGGGAAAGGCACTAGGGTAAATAACGATGAATCGCTAATCTTTTTAGAATAAGATATATACAGAAAACTGTGTCAATTAGAGGATGTAAACAATAAAACTCTGCTTGGGTAAAACAGGATGTTTTATTGATCACGCTTAAAATCATGTTTGGGTAAAACTTGATTTTAACGACATCAGTTTTCGGTTACTTTTTAACTTTGTCGATCACAATAGCAATAATCAGCACAACGGTTGATGGAATAAGCCATGCTAAATTTTGTGCGTTTAAAGGTAAATGCTGAATAATTTCAGGTAAATTGAAACCTGCAACTTTAAGTCCATCCAGTATGCCAAATAAAAATGCAATCGCGGTTACAGGTGCAACCACGTAAGCAGGTTTATTGAAAAATTTCCAGAAGAAGCTCAGTAAAATGACGACAATAGCGGGTGGATAAATTGCACTTAATACAGGCACAGACACTGCAATAAGTTTGGTTAAACCCAGGTTTGAAATGATAAATGAGAAGCCTACCAAAATAAAAACCAAGATTTTATAAGGCACTTTAGTCAGTTCTGAGAAATATTCTGCACATGCACAGGTGAGACCAATGGCTGTAACCATACAGGCAAGAAAAATCATTCCAGTTAAGAACAGAGAGCCAGCATCACCAAACGCATGTTGCACATATGCATGCAGGATCACTGCACCATTTGCTGCATTTGGAGCCACTTCGTGACTGCCTAAGCCTAATTTAAACAGGCTTAAGTAAACTAGTGTTAAACCTACACCAGAAATCAAACTTGCGATCACTGCATATTTAGTCACCAGTTTTTTATCAGTTACACCACGTGAATGAATCGCGTGAATAATGACAATACCAAAGACCAATGCGCCTAAAGTGTCCATGGTTAAGTAACCATTAACAAAGCCTTCAGAAACAGGAGCAGTCACATAATTATTAATTGCGGGTGGAATAAACCCAGCAGGAATTGCAAATGCTGCGATACCTAACACAGCCAAAGAAATGATCTTTAAAGGGGCAAGGAAGTGACCTACCGTATCTAACAGTTTATTTGGGTATAAAGACACCACAGTCACAACGGCAAAATAAATTGCACTGTAAATGAGCAGGCTGCTACTTGCTGTACCAAAATAAGAGGAAAAACCGATTTCATAAGAAACCGTTGCTGTACGTGGAGTTGCAAACAAAGGGCCAACCGCTAAGTAACACACTATAGTTAAAATCAGACTCGCGATTTTGCCTAAAGGAGAACTTAAGTTTTGGATGGATCCTTCTACACGCGATAACGCCATAATGGTGATGACAGGTAGACCAACTGCAGTGATTAGGAAACCTAAAGCAGCTAACCATACATGCTCACCCGCTTGTTGAGCGACAATCGGAGGAAAGATAATATTGCCGGCACCAATGAAAAGTGCAAAGGTCATAAAACCTAAGGCAATAATATCTCTTGTACGGAGACTTGTCATAGAGGGGAGAGGGATTGATCAAAAGAGGCAATTTTAGAGGATAGAAAAGCATTTTGGTAATTTATTTTATTGAGGTTATGATTTTTATTTATATACATATACAGATATATAAACAAATGGCTAAATTCCGGTTGATTTATATTGTTGATTATTGGGTGGAAAATAAAAAAATAAGGAAAAATTGTTTTCTATTTTAAAGTCTTACGTACTATTTTAATTTTTTTGTAATGACAGTTTAAATGTATATAAGTTAGTCATTAAAACCTTGAAAGGTAGTACCATTTTCCTTTACGCACTGTAATTAAACAAAAAATTAGGAAAAGGTCTATAATCATAAACCTTATTTATGAGGATGATGCAATGAAAGCTTCCACTATTACTATTAAAACTGAGCAAGATCTCGAGAAACTGCGTATTTCAGGGCGTTTGGCTGCTCAGGTTTTAGAAATGATAGGGAAGTATGTCAAGCTGGGCGTAAGTACAGAATATCTGGATGATATTTGTAATGATTTTATTGTAAATACCTTAAAAGTAATTCCTGCTAATGTTGGCTATTATGGTTATACCAAAACCACCTGTATTTCACCCAATGAAGTGGTTTGTCACGGTATTCCATCGCCAAATACCATTTTGCAAGATGGCGATATTATCAATATTGACGTTGCAATTATTAAAGATGGTTATTTTGGTGATACCAGTCGTATGTATTACGTCGGTACAGTTAAGCCTGAAGCTAAAAAACTGGTTGAAACCACCTATGAAGCGATGGTAGCAGGCATTCATGCAGTAAAACCGGGTGCAACGCTCGGTGATATCGGTTTTGCAATTCAATCGGTTGCCCATCGTGAAGGTTATAGTATTGTGCGTGAATACTGCGGTCACGGCATTGGCAAGATTTACCACGAACAACCGAATGTTTTACATTATGGTCAACCGGGTCAGGGGCTTATACTTAAAAAAGGTATGGTCTTTACTATTGAACCGATGGTCAATGCCGGTAAGCCACGTGTAAAAGAGCTTAAAGATGGCTGGACAGTGGTTACAGCAGATCGCTCTTTGACTGCACAATGGGAACATATGGTTGCTGTGACTGATACCGGTTTTGAGCTTTTATCTCCTTGGCCAGAGGGTACGGGTTCATATCCTGAAATTTAATGAATAAGATTTAAATGAAATAGACTGTTTTATATTTTGTGAAAAGCGGTCTATTTTATAGCTTAATAAAGTTTTAAAAACTATTACTTACAAATATATATTATTGTTTTTTTTATAAAATATTTTTCTTCTATTTTTCTATAAGATGTATTAAGTATTAGATTTAACTTCACTTTTTTCGTACTATGTACCTATAGATTCTAGCTGTAGTTTCTTTTTCAAAGTTTATAGGCTTATCCAACTCGGGTAAGCTTTTTTTTATCGAAAATTTCTTACTACATCAAGTGATGTGTCATACTTTATTTTTGATCATCGTTTTATGTTTTGTTAATTGATGGCTGAAAATTGTAGGCAAGGTTGCTTTAAATATTCAGCCATTTTCTCTTAATAGATCAGACATGAGAAAAATTAATATTTACTGAGATGTTCTACTAGATAATCGATAAAGACACGTACAGCAGGTAGTAGTCCACGGCGTGAGGGATAAACAGCATGGAAAATACCATGCGGGGCTTTCCAGTTAGGGAGCACACGAACTAATTCACCGCTTTGGACGTAATCCTCCACAATAGTGTCAGGTAATAAGGCAATACCACAGTTTTGTCTTGTCAGTTGCGCCAGCATCATTAGATCAGATCCCATCACCAGCGGGTTTACCTTGATTTTTTTTTGATGATTATGTTCATCGTGTACCACAATATGCTGATCGAGATGTTCATCTACCATACTCAGGATGTGATGCTGGCTTAAATCTTCCGGTTGTCTTAATTCACCAAATTCATTTAGATAGGCCTGACTGGCAAATAAGTGTTGTTCGATGTTTTCGAATTTACGTATCACCAGACTTGGATCATCATCTAAATTTGAACGAACACGTAACGCAACATCAATGCCTTCATTGATGATATCGACACGGCGATTACTCACAATGAGCTGGATTTTGATTTCCGGATAGGTTTTCAGGAATTGAGGCAGAATCTTTGCAATTTCATTTTGCGCGATTGAAACAGGTAGACTGACCTTTATGACACCACGCGGTTGAATACTGAGATGATCGACCAAGTCGTGTGCAGCTTGGGCAGCATTGATCATGACTTGGGCATGTCGGTAAATATTCATCCCAATATCAGTGACTGCAAAATGGCGTGAACTGCGTTGAATTAACCGAACCCCCAAATGCTCTTCAAGATTATAAACGCGACGACTTAATTTTGATTTGGGGATATCGGTCGCGCGTTCTGCTGCACTAAATCCTCCATGTTCAACGACCAAGGCAAAGCAATAAAAATCATCAAGATCAGACAGCATTTAAGAATTCCATTTATGCAACAATATTTAGAATTAAAGGTTTATCGTTGCAGTTTGTCAATTTTAATTTGTTTATTTTTTCCAATTTTACTGCTCTATCTTATTGAGATTACAAGGCTAAAGTGGAATAGCGGGATATAAAACATTTGTTTATGTTAGCGGTTGAATATTTCTGGTTAAGCATTGCTTAATTGATAAGGCGTGGTTAGGCATCTTCTTATAAAAATGTAGATTGAAATAAAGGAAAAATGTCATGGAATTAAGGCATTTACGCTATTTTGTTACCGTAGTGGAAGAGCAGAGTTTTACCAAGGCTGCTGAAAAATTATTTATTGCCCAACCGCCTTTAAGTCGTCAAATTCAAAATCTTGAAACTGAACTCGGTACTTTGCTGTTTGAGCGTGGAAGTCGTCCATTAAAACCTACCGCAGTAGGACATTTTTTTTATCAGCAAGCGGTCAAGCTGTTATCCAGTGCAGAACAGTTAAAGTCGATTACCATGCGTGAAGGCGTGATAAAAAGAACCCTGACCATAGGTTTTGGGGGATCATTATTGTATGGGCTATTACCCCGAGTTGTGTATTTATTTCGCCAGCAACAGCCGTATTTAAAGATTAACATGATTCGAATGAATGCGATGGAGCAAGTGGAGGCGCTTAAAGAAGGCCGTATTGATGCCAGTTTTGGTCGGGTTCGAATTTCTGACCCCTTAATCAAGCGAATTTTGTTGCGTGAAGAACCGTTAATGATGGCTGTGCATGCCAGTCATGCGCTTGCTGAAAAAAAACAAGGAGTCAAGCTCGAAGAAATTGTCGATGAAAATTTGCTCTTATATCCCAATCGCCCCAAGCCAAGTTTTTCTACCCAAATGAAAGGATTATTTTCAGAATATGGTTTAGAACCAAAGAATTTAACTCTGGTAGACGACATTCACCTGGCTTTAGGGTTGGTGGCTGCAGGCGAAGGACTGTGTATTGTTCCGGAAAGTGCGAAAACCATACAGTTCAAGCATCTGGAGTATATTCCTATCTTGGACGATGCTGCGGTAAGTCCGGTATTTTTGATTATTCGCAATGCAGAGGACAATGAATATATCCGTTCACTATTCGACAGTGTTTATCAAGTCTATGATCTGGAAGCGATCAAATATGATCGTCAAATTTTTTAACATTCCGCAGTTTTATCGTTAATCTTGCAGAAAATGTGCAATTTCGCGACCGAATTTGAGTGGTTCACTGATTAACGGTGTATGCCCGGACTTCTCAAAAATAATCTGTTTGGAGCTTTTTACGCTATTGGCAATTATTTTTTGTCCTGCTGCTGGATAGAGCTTGGATTCTGCGCCAATAAAAAAAGTACTTGGACAAGCAAGTTGTGCAATAGCGTTACGATAGTCTTCGTTATGATATAAATAATTATTGATATACCACGCTAAATAATCCAAACGCTGCCTGGGTAAAATCAGGGACTGTAATTTTGGCTGTTTTAATGCCATGTTAAAAAGTAAAGGTGTGAACTTATTACTGGTTTGGAGCTGAAGAAAACGCAGCCAAAGTTCTAATAAGTGTTGTCGAGAGGTTGAATCGAGATCAGATAATTGAAGTGCATGAGATTTTGCCGAAAGCAGTTGCGAAATCTCCGTCAAGAGCTGTTTAAATTGAGGCTGTTGCTGGCTAAATAAACCGTGTTGCCAAGTGTCATCGACCGAAATCTTGGGTGTTTGATCAATATGCAGGTAACGCGTTAATTTTGCATTTAAGTTACTGTATTGCATACCATGCATGGCCGTTGTTGCCCCCATGGAATAAGCAATCAAGGAGAATAGATCTAACTGAAGTTGTTCAATCAAGCTGTTTATATCGCGCCAGTGACTGGAAATGGCATCCATTTCAGGAATGCGGCAGCTCTGTGAACCACCAAAACCACGCCAATCGGGGATAATGAATTTATGGTTCTTGGCTTGGGGATATAAGAAAGGAAGCCATTGCCAACTTTGCATGCCCAAACCGGATAGAACCAATACAGGCTGTCCTTGTCCAAATTCGCGGACAAACAGTTGTTCGCCGTCCGGCATGCGGTAATGGGGCATGATTAGTTCCTTGAGTTATTATTGTTGATCAAATGCTTTTAATTGCGGGATCATGGTTTCCAACCAATGTATCCAACCTACTTCTAAATCAATGCCAAGTTGTAGAATCATTTTATGAATAAATTGGGTCCGATCTTGATCTTGATCTTGCCCATTGGTGAAATCTTTTGCAAAAATAGTTTGGTAAATTTTTAGATTTTCTTTGTGTAAAATCAGATGCCGTTCTAATTCAGGCAGTACAGTGTTGCCACCCAATTGAGCTTCAGCACGTAGTCGAACCATTAACTCTTCGCGTAATTGTGCTGGAGGACTTTGTTTAACCATCCATTCCGCTAATTCAGTACGACCCAATTTTTCAACTTGATAGGTTTTTTTACGGCTAGTGGCATTATGCTCTTCAATGGTGGAGATCCAGTTTTTTTGTTGCATGCCACTAAGTTCACGATAAATTTGCTGATGCGTTGCATTCCAGAAGAAGCCCATGGAACGGTCAAAGCGACGTGCTAAATCAATTCCCGTACTTGGTTTTTCAATTAAGCTGGTCAATAAAACATGGGCTAAAGACATAAACGGCTCAGTCAGTAAAAATTTACCTAATCATTATGCAACATGTTGCATAAAAATCAAATCTAGAATATAAATTATGCAACAAGTTGCATTAAGCACCCTATTCGCTAGCTCAAATAGCACGCCAAGGAGATCATATGTCTAATTACCCTCATTTGTTAGCACCTTTAGATTTAGGCTTTACCACATTAAAAAACCGTGTCTTGATGGGATCTATGCACGTAGGCTTGGAAGAAGCACCCGGTGGTTATGACCGTATGGCCGCATTTTATGCTGAACGTGCTCAAGGCGGTGTAGGACTGATTGTGACTGGGGGTATTTCACCGAATGACGCAGGTCTGACCTTTGCTGGTGGAGCTAAATTAGACAGTCGTGAAGAAGCTGAAAAGCATCAAGTGATTACTAAAGCGGTGCATGATGCAGGTGGCAAAATTGCCATGCAAATTTTACATACCGGACGTTATTCTTATCAGCCCGATTTAGTTGCGCCATCCGCTATTCAAGCACCGATTAATCCAAGTAAACCGCATGCTTTAACTACCGCTGAAGTAAACCAGACCATTGCAGATTTTGCTCACTGTGCCAAATGGGCACAATATGCGGGCTACGATGGTGTAGAAATCATGGGTTCTGAAGGTTATTTGATTAATGAGTTTATTGCTGCACGGACCAACCATCGTGATGATGAATGGGGGGGGAGCTATGAAAAGCGTATTCGTTTCCCAATTGAAATTGTAAAGCGTACCCGTGAAGCAGTCGGTGAAAACTTTATTATTATTTATCGTTTATCCATGCTGGATCTGGTTGAGGGCGGTTCAACTTTTGATGAAGTGGTACAACTGGCGAAAGAAATTGAAAAAGCGGGTGCGACCATTATCAATACCGGTATTGGCTGGCATGAAGCACGTATTCCTACTATTGCCACCAAAGTGCCGCGTGCAGCATTTACCTGGGTGACAGAAAAACTGAAAGGTCTGGTCAAGCTTCCACTGATTACTTCAAACCGTATTAATACCCCAGAAATGGCAGAGCATGTTTTGGCTTCAGGGCATGCCGATATGATTTCTATGGCGCGTCCAATGCTTGCTGATGCATTTTTTGTGCAAAAAGCGGAACAAGGTCGTAGTGATGAAATTAATACCTGTATTGGCTGTAATCAGGCTTGTTTAGATCATATTTTCTCGATGAAAATTGCAACTTGTCTGGTCAATCCACGCGCATGTTATGAAACAGAATTAATCTTTAAAGAAACCGCCGTTGCAAAAAATATTGCAGTAATTGGTGCGGGTCCGGCTGGTTTAAGTTTTGCTACCTATGCGGCAGAACGTGGACATCAGGTCACTATTTTCGAAGCGGCCAATCAGATTGGTGGTCAGTTTAATATTGCCAAAACCATTCCGGGCAAAGAAGAATTCTATGAAACACTACGTTATTTTAAACGTAGAATTGAATTACTTCCTAATATTAAGTTACGTCTAAATCATCAAGCGACTTATAACGAACTGACTGAATCAGAGTTTGATGAAATCGTAGTCGCAACAGGTGTAACTCCACGCCATTTAGAGATTGAGGGTATTGATCATCCAAAAGTCCTAACTTATCTGGAAGTATTAAAAGAACGTAAGCCAGTTGGACAACGTGTCGCCATTATTGGTGCAGGCGGCATTGGCTTCGATACAGCTGAATATTTAACTCATGAAGGTGATAGTGCAAGTCTGAATCCGGAAAAATTTTATAATGAATGGGGAATTGATACCACTTATGAAAATGTCGGTGGTTTGAAAGCAGCTCAATTAGAACAATCCAATCGTGAAATTTACTTATTGCAGCGTAAAACCAATTCCGTAGGTGCAGGCTTGGGTAAAACCACAGGCTGGATTCACCGTACAGGTTTAAAACACCGTGAAGTAAAAATGATTGCAGGCGTAAACTATGAAAAGATTGATGATCAAGGTTTACATGTTTTGGTCAATGGTCAGCCAACAGTATTAGAAGTTGATAACGTGGTGATCTGTGCTGGTCAGGAACCGTTTACTGCCATGTTTGATCAGCTTAAAGCAGATGGTAAAAATGTACATTTGATTGGTGGTGCCAAAGAAGCCGGTGAATTGGATGCAAAACGTGCGATTCGTCAGGGTGCTGATTTGGCGGCAGTGATTTAACAAGAAATAGCCCTTTCCCTAAAGAACTCAAAATATATTTTGAAAATTCTTATCTCTTAAAAGGAGAGGGTTGAGGTGAGGGGATAAATAGAATGAAACAATGGATAGAAAGAGAGGAAATAAAATGGCTTTAACAAATACTCAAGCATCACTTCAACGCTGGCATGAAATGCTTGAAACACGTGATATGTCTATCTTGAATGATCTGCTTGCTGAAGATGTGGTTTTCCGCTCCCCAGTGGCATTTAACCCTTATCCGGGTAAGCAAGTGGTATTTTTTATCTTGACCAATGTCATTCAGATCTTTGAAAACTTTACTTATCACCGTGAATTCTATACAGAAGATGGATTAAGCGCGGTACTGGAGTTTTCAGCCAACGTCGGTGAAAAGAAACTCAAAGGCATTGATATGATTCTTTTCAATGAACACGGTCAAATTGTTGATTTTGAGGTGATGCTACGTTCTAAGAGTGGTTTGGAAGCATTGGCGGCACAGATGGGACAACGCATGGCTGCTTTTATGCCAAAAGCATAAAGAGTATAGTAAATAGACAAACAGTTAATGGACTGACATGTACGAAGTATTTTGAGTTGCATCATGATTAAGGTGGAACCAATATGAGATTTTTAGTCAAAAAAATTAGTGTTTTGGCACAAGAAATTGTAGATCAGATGACCGGTGCAGAATTTCCTACGCTGTATTTCAATCCACAAGGTGAAGCACGGCAAATGATTGATGTTTTGCCTCAACTGAAACAGAAATATCGTCCAACGCCGTGGTTGTCAAATACGCATTTGCATTTGATGTATTTTGACTTGATTAAAAAGAAAACCATTCAGCTTAAATATGATGCCATTGAACAGTTAAAGATGTCGGATGGTGGTGTCACAGGTATTGCCTGGTATGGGCTGGATCTCCCGGTAGATACCCCGACTATTATATTAATGCATACGCTGACTGGTACACCTGAAAGTATGTCAGAACTAGTGCGTGACTTACATCAACATACAGGTTGGCGTGTAGCATTGTGTTTGCGCCGTGGTCATGCCAACTTACCTATGCCGATACCGAAGATTTCTATATTTGGTTCAACGGATGATTTGCGTGAACAGATTCTACATATTCAAACAAAATTTCCAGCTTCTCCTTTATATGCCGTAGGTTCATCTGCGGGTACTGGATTGTTGGTGCGCTATTTGGGAGAAGAAGGAGAGCAAACTCCATTTAAAGCCGCTTTTGCGCTTTGTCCAGGCTATGACACTGAACATGGCTTTAAAAATGTCCATCCTTTCTACAGCAAGGTGATGACCAAAAAGCTTTTTAAGTCTTTTATTTACCCCTATACGGCGACGTGGGAAAAAACGGCATCTCTGTCGCAGGTCTTGGCTAGTACAAGCCTGTTAGAATTTCAGTATCAATGTTTTGAACTGGCAGGCTATAGCAGTTTTGAGGACTATAATCAGGCAACTAATCCGATTTTGGTATTTGGAAATGTCAGCATCCCACTCATGATTTTAAATGCAGAGGATGATCCAGTGTGCCATATCCAAAATTTTGATCCCTTTAAAGAAGCTATCCAACAGATGTCAAATATTATGGTGGTTACCACGAAAAAGGGTAGCCATTGTGGTTTTTATGAGGGTTTAAATCACACGAAATCATGGGCAGCGCGCTTGATTGCAGACTACTTCATTGCGCAACACCAGTAAATTTTAAAAGCTATAAATGAAGGGATGTCTTCACTTTTTGAAATATTTTGATGCAATTACTATTGGTTTGATCGATAAAATTTAGTATTTAAATCAGTATTTCTGTTATAATTGCATCAACAATAAAAATGACATGAAAGTGTTCTTTTTTTAAATTGATATAAGTCTTATTTAATCTGAGTTATCAAAATTAAGGTTGTTATTTTGAAATGCCAATGGTGGCGTTTCTGTATATGTTGAAAAAATTGGTGTAAATGTTGAATATAATTGAAAATTTAGTAGCAAAATCTGTAAATGGTAGTGAAATTATTGTATCGCTGGTTCCTTCAAAAAAAATGCAAAGTACTCGCGATGGGTTTAAATGGGTTGAAGTTGGAAAGAAAGTTTTACTTCAATCTGGTGTTGAAATCGATTTAAATCTTGATGGTCGTAGCTTCTATACAGGTGTTAATGAAATGTTCCGATTCACCTCACGTGTGAATTAAACATATAAATAATCACTGATCTAAATTAAAACCGCCTAAAAGGCGGTTTTTTTGCTATCTGATCATCTATTTACAGGTGTGGTTTTGTATCAATGAAAATTCTCTTTTAATGACTCATTTATATAATAAAAAATATGATTTGATATGTACAATGCTTGAATGTGCGTTACGGATTAAAAAATTTGGGATTTTATATTTATATAGAAATAGATGTAAAGAAATTAATTTTTACATTTTTGTAGTTTTGTGAGCGCTTTATGTCACTTTTTGTCATTTATTGGTGAGTATAATAGAGGTATAAAAAGTAATCCACTTTATATAGGGGGGTGGTAGATGATGAGCACACTAGAATTATTATTAACTTCCTCATCAGCTCTTATGCTAATGCTTGTTATTTATGCTTTTGGGCAAATGTTGAATTAGTCAAAAAATGTTGTATAAAAAGCACCTTAGGGTGCTTTTTTATTAATTTGAATTTTATCAACTTAGTTAAATACACCCTTTTACGACATACAGTATGAATGAATTCAAATAGATCATTGTCTAAGCTTTTACATAATTTAAATATTCTTGGTTAGTCGCTTTAACTAAGCTCACATCGCGATAGCCCATAAGTACTTTAGGTCAGGTTCACCGACTAATCCCGTGAGTAATGCGCATAAATTTTTAAAATCCCATAATCACCTTGGTTAAAAGGAATTCAGCTTAATTCTTTGGGGTGGAAACTCATTCTAATTTTGCCATTCGCTCCATTCACAATACCATCTTCGCTAATTAATTCCTCTAATTTCATCATTCACGTTTTTTAATTCAATTAATAAGCTTTTTAATAAATACCGTATTGAATATATAGAATTTGTTTAGTGATATTGTTTTTTATTTTAAAGCCTGATTTATATATTTATTTTTTTGAATGGGGATTGTAAATAGTTTATGTATCTAAAAATAATTGGTATATGAGTAACTAATTTTTATATATAAAATTTTTAATTAACATTTTGTTTTGGAATAATATTTAACTTCATAAATATACTTTTATTTTAATATTATATTTTGATACATCATTGCTGTTTTTATTAAGTTAACTTGAGTATATGCTGATATTATGATTAATAATTGAGCTGATATTTTCATTAAGTAAAATAGACAACAGGAATACTATTATGCCTAAATCGAAACCTCAAAATCAAACTGAGTCTACTCAACGAAATCAACCTATAAAACAACCTCATCACCTACCAGAGCATGACCATAGGAATAATGAGAAAAGATCGCCTGAAAAGCCAACACAGGGTGAAAAATAAGAATCGGCTCATTATGTCACTATTATATTGAAAGGGGTTCAGGCCCCTTTTAACAGGACAAAAGGAGTAAAGTATGCATATTAAACCCGTGAAAGTATATAAAATGAATGAGGATTTTAAAGTTTCACCCAAGCTCATTTATATGGCAGAGTACGATGACGATCATAATTTGATGAATGTCTATGACTCATCTCAAGAAAAATTAACCAGAATTATGGGGACTTATCAATGGATTTTAAATTCCACCGGGGAGGTTTTTTTTATAGAAGAAGATCTTCCTGATCTAACAGATTAACAGGGTTATGTAAAATGAACATGACAACAACATATCCGCAGAAATTAGTTACATTTTATAAATTAGACAGTCCTGATATTCAGCGAGGGGTTTGGGCTAATTATGATAAAAATGGAAATTTCATAAATCTTACCAATTATTATGGTAAAAAATTAGAATTAATTGGATCTGATCGTGTTCGGATAGATGGAGAAGTATGGGTGTGTAAGGATCATTTTAAATAGATATTTGATTTACATCGCTTTAAGCTGTTATAAAAAAAATATAGAATTTAAATATAATTTAATTAATAAGAAATAAAAATTAAGTCTTGTATTCAATAAAATAAACTATTTTAAATAAATTTAATCATGATGAAATATTAAGGAAAAGTTTAAGGAAATCATATATATTTGTATTTCTTATGCACAAGCTGTTATGGCAAGCAAAAATGATATCAAAACAATTTAGAATAATGAGCTCTGTTTTAGCCATTCTCGGTATCTCTGCATTTTTCATATTTCAGTATTTTTCTCAATCTGAAGAGTTTGGTGGTTTTAAAGAGGGCACTGAACAATACAATGGTTATCGCTATGCCCAAGATAATCAGCTGAACTCTGTAGATCAGTGTGATGATGAAAAACATGATCCAGCAATCAATTTTAATCCTGATTTTTTACAGGGCTGTAAGCATTACTTTAAGTAATAGGATTCACTGATTTCTCGTTGATCAAATTTGAGCGAAATAATGCTTTAAACTAAAAATAAGTCCTTTCAAATAAACGACTTTTGCTTTATGTGGCAGCTTTAACTTAAGCTGCGACCCACATTTTTATTTCTTCAGGTCGACATTGAAACGTATTTAATTATCTTTAATCTTCTTTATCCAGAAAAGTGGAATAAGGTGATGACTACCTTCTTCATTGTTTAATTATGAGTGGATAAATGTTTTTTAATTTATTAAATTCCTGAAAAAATATCTGTTTATTTTAAAAAATAATTACCGGGATTATTTACTAATTCCGAAATTTTATAGAAGCACACTTCTATCGCAATCTAGTTTTATTCATAAAATGAACAACATAATCTGGTGCGAATAAAAAGACAGAATTTTAAATATGTTATGCATCTAGAATATCGTTCTACTATAATTTTTCTGCTTAAGGACGTTTTGGTGCCGCCACATATTCATTTTTCATTTCTAAGAAAAATTGATTTGCTTCATTAGCGTTGCAATTTAGCCAATCCATTCTTTTGTCTTCTGGTATTACAACAACGGAACGCTTTTCATCATCAGCCTTATGGAATTGCTTCATAAAGGGATGATGATCTGCATTGATGGTTAACAGGCTCATTGATCTGACAGGTTTATTATTGATAACCGCATCTTCATAGATCGCTGCAAGAGTGAAAGGTAATCCATCTTCACGAGAAATTCCATACCAATGTGGCTTTCCATCTATATATTTGGGTTCAAAGACCGTTTCCACGGGGACTAAGGTGAATTGATTTTTATGCCAAGCATGTCGAAAGCTGGGCTTTTCAGCAACACTTTCGGTTCTGGCGTTATAGGTATGACGACCAAATTTTAACTCTTTAGCCCAAAAAGGAATGAGTCCAAATTTGGCGAGATCCCATTCGAGTTGATCAGCACCATGCATTAAAATTGGCGCGTTGTATAAAGGAAAAATATCGTCAGGAAATTCAAATGGAGGCTCCGCAAGATCCAGGAGGAATGCCCGATTTTTTTTGATGGCTTCAAAATTTGCACACATGAGCTGTCTCTTTATTTTTATTCATATTCATTAAATCAAAAATAATCAGCAATCATAATGAATCTTACAAATCTAGAACCATTCCTATTCAGGGCAGTTATTGGCGGGGCTTTAATTATATTACGCAAACGGATAAATAGAAGCGTTGAGTGATAAAGAGTTGATAACGTCAATTCGGAAAGTCAGGTTTGCAGATTGATCTGTATAAATGTAAATGTCAGGATGAAAAAAAATTATATTTCCAGTTTATTTTCGAGGGGGCTATTGAAAATAGTATGTAGATTATTTTGATAATGTAATCGTTTATTTGGATTAATTGATATAAGGAATTTTTTGCCAATGAGTTTGATTCATTATTTCTGGGAAATAAGTGATAGAAATTAGTTGGAATTTATATTATTTCATCTCGAGCTATATTTTAGCTAATGATGATGAAGTCAGGCTATAGAGCGCGCGCTCACTATAATTTTGTGTAGACAAAATATGCTTAATTCCTTAGCAAGGGTACACGCATAAGTGCCGAAAATGTGGTAAAGCTGATTAATTCGCTTTTTATCCAGCGGTAGTTAAAAGCTCATAAATACCTACTAAATACTCGATATTGGTAGGATTTTTCTTCTGACCTCATAATGAGTTGTAAAAGCACCCCTATACGTTAAAAAGATTTGCAGTTCTGTTGCAATGCGTTTGCGAAATATCAAGATTTTAAGTAGCAGTTTTTAAGAAACTAACCGTACTCCTTCGTCAGGGGAGATTTGAATTTGTATCAGCACGTGGGTGTGCTGAATTAGATCAAAACTTTTGGGAGGTAATGGAGCCTAAAATTACCTTGTTAGTGAAAATAATATTTCTCATACTTTTGGTAAATAATGTGAACTTGGATGGAAAGATTATTTTGCAAATCAATCATATGAGTGATTTAAACTTACATGGAAGCAAATTGAAACAGATACACTGTTGGATAAAAAGAATTAAGGAGTAGATTAAAAAAGTCGTAATCTTTATGACGTATTTCAAACTACAGGATGCAAATAACAATGGCTAATCAACAACCAATGCAGCAAAGCCAATATAATCAACAACCTGACCAGCAGAAACAATCGAATCAGCCACAGCCTGATCAGCCAAATCAGCAACCTGAACAGCCGCAAAAGCAACAGAAATAGAACTTTGCTTTACTTGGCTTGAATCTAAGTATTCAGGGTCTTTATTGTTTTAAAGTTCCCATACATAAATTCCGTTTATTTCTATTTATCATTATTTCATTCAAAGGCAAAAAATAAATATAATGAACTTAAAACCTTTCAAAACCATCAGCGCTGTATTAGCAATTATAGGAATTGTGGCCTTCATCTATTTTCAATCCACCATGAAACCAGAAGAATTTGGTGGCTTTAAAGAGGGCACTGAACAATACAATGGTTATCGCTATGCACAGGATACGTTAAAGTCCATAGATCAATGTGATGATGATAAAGATGATCCATCGATGAATTTTAATGAGGAATTTTTTGAAGGTTGTAAGAAGTATTTTGAAAAATAAAACAAGTTTTCTAAGTAGAGTTGATTATATAAGATTGCTTGTCACATATTGGTCACTGATGCAATTATAATTTAAATAAAATAACCTCTGCACCCTTTAAAAAATCATTTTCACTCTCTGTAATAAAAAGCTCAGCTTCTTTTTGACTCATAAAAATTTTTGATCGATCTTCATCGGACGTCCAGTGCCATTCACTAAATATTGCAATATGCAATTCTGATATCTCGCATGTATGTGAGTCATTAAATTGATCGCAGTAAGTTAAAAATTTTCCATCTCTTTTTATGCAATAAAGCGCCATCCGCTTTTCCACCTCATATAAGGTAAAAATAAAATTGTAGAGGATGAAGGAGACTTTAATATTGTTAAATTGTGATCTGCAAGTGAAAGTATGGTTAATACAGGATTAAAACTATGTTTTACATGGTTTATTCTATTTTACTATCCGATAAGCGGTAAATGATCCTAAATACCTACGAAGCAAACAGAACAAAGCCCTAATCAAAGGGCTTTAGGATAGTGCAAAACATTGATATTCACTAATGGGAATGTCTTTTTTTCTTGCCGCCGTCATCTTGCTTGTTTACTGTAGCCCAAGCAATACTTTCTGCTTCTTCTTCAGAAAGACCACGTTCTCTTTCACTCTCGAAAATATGTTTTGCCTTCCGCTTTTGCTTATCTGTATAAGCCGATTTTTCACCTGTAGGCATATTTTCATTCTCCCACAAAATCAAATAGATGGTATTAGTAATCTTAAATCAATTAATAAAAACTTAACAGACATAACTGATACTCGAGATGTATCCTAGATTTTTGAAAAATAATAGTTTTTAAGTTGTATACAAATTTTGAAATAATTAAGTTTTAAACTTTTTTATAAAGCTGAGCTGCTTTTGAGTTCTTTTTAAGCCTAACGCAATCCTACTCTTTCAATTTATTAATCTCTTCATACGCATCGCAAAGACATACCAAGCAGGATTAGGAGACGAAAATTAACTTAGTTTATAATTATTTTAGAGACTAGAAGTAATTATAGGAGGTTTTATGTGGAAAGCTATCCGATTGGTTGATGTGGTGGCATGAATACTTATGAATATGTTGGAAGTGGTTTTTACATGAAGTTGATCCTTAGCTATAGTAATTTCTACTGGAATACGTCATCCGTTCATTCTAGCTTTGGCTATAGGTTGAATTTCGAGTAGGTCTGATATATTCCAAAATGCCTGCTTATTGAAAAACTTAAATAAGAAACTTGGGAGGTGGATACGTATTTGCAGAGCGCAGGGAACAAAATGAGCAACATAAATATTATTGATGTTTAACTCTATATGTCATATTTATTTGCTAATCATAGATAAAAAGGAAATAGGCATGACTAATAAATTAGACCAACAATCAACTCCGCAAAAAGAATCTAACGATGATAAGGGCAACCAAGATTCTTATAAAAATTCAGAGCCACAGAAAAAACCAAATGAACAACCCGAGAATCCGCTTAAAGAGCAAAAATAAACGCTATAAATACAAATAGGCTCTAATTCCATTAGGGCCTATATTTTTATCAAACTCATTCACCTACTTGCACCAGTACGCAAATTTGCATATTTCTAAGGACCATTCTTCCCAGCGATCAATCCTATTCATCCAACTATGCATCAAAAATAGCGCGTGCTACCATATTAATCTGAGTGGCTCTCTATTTTCTAAAATACTATCTTAATACAGTCATCAAATGTGTTGATTCCATTGTGCCGCCTGCAAAAAATTAGGATTTTCAAAACTTGTATATTTGACTCATATTGAGATAATTAAGTTTTATGTCTAGAACATTCTAGCGCGCGATGGGTTATAGGAAGAAAAATATACAATAATATTAATTCATGCTCTAAGTCACATTGACTATTCCATTTTGTTGTAAAGATCCTCTAAAAATGTATTTATGCTCATTTATAAATTTTTATTCTAAAATCAGTAAGGTTAGGGCTGCTTAATATGAATCTACAAAAAAATGAAAAAATATTTATTTTAATTTTCGTAAACTGATTTATAGACTATTGAAGTGCAATTAGTGGTAAACCCCTGCAATATGGTGCAACTATTAAATATTTAAGCTATTGAAAATATGATGGAATGCAATTAAATGCTAAGCTTGTCAATCCAGCACAAACTGTCAGGATTCTACTTTTTCTACTATTCAATAGTAGGAACCTTCATGCCTTTTTGGAGTCTTTATCTTGAAGATCAGGGATTTAACTATCAAGAGATTGGGCTTTTATCTTCCCTAGCCATTGTGACACGCTTTTTTGCACCGTTTATTTGGGGATGGATTGCTGACAAGTCTGGCAAAAGAATGTTGTTGGTACGCATTGCAACGTGGATGGAAGCCTGCATTTGGTTCATGATTTTCCTGATCCCAAATACTTTTCAGTCTGTTGCATTACTTATGCTAATTTTTAGTTTTTTTCAAAATGCAATTTTAGCGCAATTTGAAGGAGTGACTTTATTTTGGCTGGGGGAAAAGCGAACGCAACTGTATGGCAAAGTGAGAAAATGGGGCTCGATTGGCTTTATTATAGGGGTTTTTGGGATTGGGGCTTTATTGGAAATTGTTCCTATTTCAATGTTACCTGTCATGTTGCTGTGTATTGCATTTCTGGCTTTTATTTGGTCTTTTAGCATTAAAGAACCGAGTACAGCGCCGCGTTCACAAATACAATTAGAACCGCTCTTACCCATATTAAAACGCCCTGTAGTGGCGGCATTTTTTGCAATTGAATTTGTGTTGTTATTTTCCCATGCGCCATTTTATAGTTTTTATAGCAACTACTTGCATCAAGTCGGTTTTAGCACCACAGAAATCGGTTTTTTATGGTCAGTTGGCGTGGTCGCTGAAATTATCATGTTTGCTTTTGCCCATATATTTTTAACTCAATTTTCTTGGCGTAGTTTGGTGATTCTATGTTTGGTGCTGACAGGAGCAAGATGGATCGTTGTTGGTTTGTTGCCCAATTCATTTATTGCGCAGTTTTTAGCCCAAACCATTCATGCCTTTAGTTTTGGCCTATTTCACATGATTGCCATGCGCATTATTTTTCAAAACTTCTCCATGGGGCAACAGGGTCGTGGGCAGGCGATGTATAGCACCATGTGGGGCTTAGGTGTAGCTCTAGGCAGTATCTTGGCAGGTAGATACTGGCAACTGATCTCTGGCGAGATGGTTTTTATGATTGCCGGGCTTTCAACTCTAGTGGGCTTGCTGTTTGTCCGATGGTTACCGAAACAGATTCAACAAGCCTAAAAGGCCCGATTAGTTTTATAATTGAATTTGGCTGTATCGGTTAAACCAAGGTTGTGCTTCCTCAAGTTGAGCCGCAAGTTGCAGTAACAAGTCTTCACGGGCAAAAGGTGCGATAAACTGTGAACCTAAAGGTAGGTTGTCTTGATTCCAGTACAGTGGAACAGACATTGCAGGAAGACCGGTAATATTGGCCAATTGAGTAAAGGGCACCCATTTTAAATTTTCTTTTACAATTTGGTCAACTAATTTTCCTTGAGCGAGTAGATGTGCTTTCCCCAATTTTAATAAACTTTTCAGAATTGGTTTTTGCCAGTTGGGGATTTTAATTTCACCATTTTTAGGGGCGACAGTAGCCGTTGCAGGAGTTAAATATAAATCATAGCGATCAAAAAAATGATTCATTTTTGTGGCGTAAACGCCCCAGTTATTCAGGTTGTGAATATATTCAATTGCCGTGGTTTGCCCACCGAATGCAGCAAGTGCGAGTGAATCCAGTTCAAAATCGCTATTTTTTGCCTGATGTTGTTGTTTAATTTGGTTCAGGATATAAGAAAATTGACTGAACCAGGTGGTAATAAAATCTTTGGCGAGGTCCATACCATCAATCGGTGGCGTATCTTCGACTACAGTATGACCTAATGACTCCAATAGTTTTGCCGTATGGTGCACGGCAGAAATTGCATCTTTAGAAACGTGGGTGCCAATCGGGGAGTGGGTACTAAAAGCAATTTTTAATTTTTTAGGCGGATGTTGAATAGCGTCTAAATAGCTACTTTGAGGATGTTCAATTTTAAACAAAGAGCTATGTTCAGCGCCGTGTGTCGCATCGAGCATTGCAGCGCTATCTCGTACTGTTTTGGCGAGTATGTGTTGAATGGCTGCTCCATGCATGGCTTCACTTAGTTGTGGCCCCCAAGGTGTACGGCCACGGCTCGGTTTTAATCCAAATAAGCCACAGTAAGATGCTGGAATACGAATAGAACCACCACCATCGCCAGCGCCGGCAATCGGAACAATGCCTGCTGCAACTGCAGATGCCGAACCCCCTGAGGATCCGCCACTATTGTGTTTTAAATTCCAAGGATTGTGACAAGCTCCCCAGGCATCTGGCTCGGTAATGCCTTTAATACCAAATTCTGGAGTGTTGGTCCGTCCAAAGGTGACAATACCGGAATTTTCCCAACGGTTTACAATTTCAGAATTTTGCTCAGAAATATGATTGATGCGTTTTAAGCCTTTGCAGCCATAGGAAGTGGGATAGCCTGCATATTCTTGAAATAAGTCTTTGACTAAAAAAGGCACACCCGCAAAAGGTCCTGTTAATTCTTGTTGAGTACGTTTCTGTGCATAATCATGCATGGGAATAATTATGGCATTTAATTTGGGATTGGTATGGGTTGCACGCTCTAGTGCTAAATTCAGTAATTCTGAAGATGAAACTTCTTTTTTGGCAACCAATTTGGCCAACCCTAGGCCGTCATAGTGTAGATATTCAGAAAGATTCATTAAGGCCCTTGTTTTATTTTGATATGAACTTTAGTTGTTGTAATAGATTTTATATAAAGAAGCAACATAGACTTGATTAGGCTTCAAGGCTTTTAATTGATAAAGCGTTTGGTTAACCTTTAGATATCGAAAGCAAAACTTTGTAAAAGATAAAAATCACCGCAATTTAGCAATGAGATAAGTATTACCTACCCAGAACAAGCTATAGATAATTCCATTAGGGGCAAAAATAGCGACGCTTTTAATGTTATTAGAAGTCAGTTTAAGTAGATCGTTATTATTCAATTTCATAATGAATAATTTAATATTTTCAAGTCGCTATCTTTCCATTTTTTAGATAAAAATGGGCAAGTATATTGTTGTAATATGGTGATAAATACTGGTTTTTCATAAAAATATGCTAAGTTATAGAAAGAGATTTTTAGCATTGAACTCCTGTATGAAAAACGCATATCTAACAATTTTACTTATATTATGCTCATCTGTAACGATGGCAAATGACAATAAAGCAGTTGTGGCAACAGAAGATGACACAGCTGAAACAGAAAGTTCAAATACTATTCGTATTGCAACTCGTCCTGAAATTGTTGGCCTATGGGGAATGCAAGTGGCCAATAATAAAAAATGTATTGAATACTATAATTTTAAAAGTAATAACAATGTCATCATAAAAAGTGGGCAAGAGTGGTCGTCAGGCATTTATGACTATCAGCCATCCCAAGAGGAACGTACTTTGTTACCTGCACTGGTTTTGCAAGTAAAGTATGATAATAATGAAAAAGATTGTTCGGGTCTTCAGGAAGATCAAACAGGCGAGATTTCTCAGTATTTTGTGCAATGGAAAAATCCATCAACAATTAATTTTTGTAGTAATGAAAAAGCAGAACAATGTTTTGCGACATTACGCCGTGTTTTACCGTAACAGCTAAAAACTAAAGAATAAAAGTAAAGAAATAAAAAACCGCTCATTAGGAGCGGTTTTTTATTTAAGAAGTTAGTATTAAGAGGCTTCTTTTTGCTGACCTTCTAATTTCTGAAGTAAATGCTTTTCAAGATAATGAATATCCATGGCTTGATCGCAAAATTTTTCATCTTGTAAGATCAGGTCTTTATGCAAAGGAATATTGGTCTTAATTCCCGTTAAGATCATTTCTTCTAATGCTTGTTTCATACGCGCAATACAAGTTTTACGATCTTTACCATGTGCAATGAGTTTGGCAATCATTGAGTCATAGTAAGGGGGAATGCTATAGCCTTGGTAGATGTGCGAATCCAAACGAATACCTGCACCACCTGGCGCATAATAATGTTCAATTTTTCCAGGAGATGGCAGGAAGTTAGTTGGATCTTCCGCATTAATACGGCATTCCATCGCATGACCATGACATTCAACATCGGCTTGTTCAATATTAAGACCAAGACCGCCTGCAATAAGCAGTTGCTGTTCAATAATGTCAATACCAGTTACCATTTCTGTCACTGGATGCTCAACCTGAACACGGGTATTCATTTCGATGAAGAAGAATTCACCATCTTCAAACAAGAACTCGAATGTACCGGCACCACGGTATTGCATAAGTTTACATGCATTAACACAAGCTTCTAAAATATCAGCGCGTGCCTGTTCCGGTAAGCCTGGAGCAGGTGCTTCTTCCAGTACTTTTTGATGGCGACGTTGTAAAGAACAGTCACGGTCAAAAAGATGGATCGCATGACCATTACCATCACCCAAAATCTGTACTTCAACATGCCGCGGCTTCTGCAAGAAGCGTTCCATGTACACGGTATCATCACCGAACCACATTTCTGCGTCACGCTGTGCTGCCTGAACAGATTCAAGTAAAGTGTCTACACGTTCAACAATACGCATACCACGACCACCACCACCTGATGCCGCTTTAACAATCAGCGGAAAGCCAATTTCTTTTGCTTCAGCAAGAGCATTGTGAATGGTTACAGCATGGTCACAGCCTGGAACGGTGGGTACACCTGCTTTTTTCATTGCAATAATGGCAGAAACCTTGTTCCCCATTAAGCGAATATGTTCTGGACGTGGTCCAATAAAGATAAAACCGGAATTTTCAACAATTTCTGCAAATTCGGCATTTTCAGACAAGAAGCCATAACCTGGGTGGATGGCATCTGCACCAGTAATTTCTGCAGCAGTAATAATTGCTGGAATGTTTAAATAGCTTTCACTACTTGAACCCGGACCAATACATACAGCTTCATCAACAAAGCGAAGGTGCATGAGGTCTTTATCGGCATCGGAATAAATACCAACGGTTTTAATTCCTAAAGTTTTGCAAGCCCGGGTAATGCGTAAAGCAATTTCACCACGGTTTGCAATTAATACCTTTTGCAACATTTATAAATCCCCGTGGTTTTACGCGCGATAGCGGAAAAGTGGTTGACCAAATTGAATGACTTCACCATTTTTAACTAGAACTTCTTCAACCACACCGCTTTGAGTTGCTTCAATTGGGTTCATGATTTTCATGGCTTCAATGATGCCTAGAGTGTCGCCAGCAGAGATGGTTTGACCCACTTTAACAAATGGTGGTTCGCCAGGGCTTTGTGCAGCATAGAACACACCAACCATCGGTGAATTTTCTACAGCGCCACGTGGAGTTTTAGCTATAGGAGCTGCTACAGCAGCAGGCATGGTTGGAACACCTGCCGCAACCACTGGATTGCGACGAGTTAAGGCAATGGATTGATCACCCTCTTTAACTTCTATCGCTTGTAAGTCAGATTCAATCATCAAGTCGATGAGTTTCTTGATTTTACGGATATCCATGAGACAGTATTCCTAATTATGATTGCGTAGAAAGTTGAATTTTTTCGATGGCGTAATTTAGTGCAGTGGCATAGCCTTGAGCACCTAAACCGCAAATTACGCCAACGGCTTTATCGGACAAATATGAATGATGTCTAAATGCCTCTCGAGCATGTACATTCGATAAATGAACCTCAATAAACGGGATTGCGACACCCAGAAGAGCATCACGTACTGCAACAGAGGTATGTGTCAATGCAGCAGGATTAATAATGATGAACTGTATGCCTTCTTGTTGGGCTTGATGAATTCGGTCCACAATTGCACCTTCCCAATTACTTTGGAAAGTGTCTAATGAAATAGATGCATTTTGAGCTTGTGAGATGAGCTTCTTATTAATATCTTCTAGGGTGAGATATCCATAAACTTCAGGTTCTCGCTTTCCTAACAAATTTAGATTCGGTCCATGAATAACCAAAATGGTCGAGCTCATTCAGCTTGCTCCAATTATAAGTCTGCAAATCCACCTTGCAAGATGTCAGCAAAGTTTGCGTATTATGGCATATATTTCCACATTGTTTTTATAAACTGTTTGAATCAATGCGGAAGCTATCTGTCAAAACTGAGCTATATAATGAAAACTTTGCAAGGAATTGGCAATGTTAAAAAATGACATTTTTTATAATTTTTTATAGTTATTACTATTTTTTACATTGTAAACCCAATTGACCAAAACAGTTCATTTATTTTGTATAACAGTTACTACTGAATCATTAATTATCAGAAGTTCCTGCCAGCAGGTAGTGTAGAGTGGAGATCGGTGATGTTACTTCATTTGCCATGCTTGACTGCTGCAATGCTAACCAACTTGTATATAGTCCGAACCGTATCGCTGCTTCATTTTTAATAAGGTTTTCATCAAATCCTCACGTTATTGAATCAATTCTGATGGCTGCCATAAGTCATGAATATATTGCTGCTTTGATTGTAACGTAGTAAATATAACCTCGAGTTTAACATGTTTTTTATTTTCCTTAATTAAAACATCTATTTACTTTAATTAAACGGGGTTTAAATTCAGGAAATCATCTGCTCCAGATTCCAAACCATAATACATGGGAAGCACTCTTTTTATAGGGATGAAGGGGTGTTTTTCCATACAGCATGACATGCACATATGCGCAAAGTTGCTGTTGTGCAGTTAAGCGTTTTATGAGCAATCTTTACATAGAAAGTAACCGCTTGTTTTATGATGCTCTTTTCACTTAAAACTAACTCAAAGCTACGGGAGGAAAGGATTCTTTTTGAAGCAATTGAAGGATCCTCCAGATCAATACAGGACTGACCTTTTAGCTCACGGATAGTCTGTGCAATGACTACTGAAAACTGCTTGGCAAGATGATGTTCATTGGCAAAAGTTAAGTCATAGCTATTATAAATTTTATAACCTTGAAGTTGCTTGCTGATTTTACGATCAATACCCCCGAATATCTGCTACCGGTCTTCCTTGAAGTAGGTTTTTATAACTACATATATGCCTATATAAATCTAAGTCGGATAAAAAGCAGACCAAATTAAAGAGAGTCTTTTTTTACAAAATGATTTGCTAGTTTGACTTTTTTGTAGAATGGTTATGTCAATTCCTATACAGCAGAGTAAACCAATTCATTAATCAAGGATGCTTATCAAATCATGGCAATGTTATCCAATGTCGAGGCTTTTTGCATACGGTATTAAACAGATAAATCATTCATCTATTTAAGGGGTAGTTGAGGTGCTATGGACATTTAATAAGCTAATGATTTAACTTCAAATTGAAAAATTTTTATGTCCATAGATAATCCCTAATTTGAGCTAGTAATTTAAGGAAAATACTTTTACCTGCCTGCAAAGCCTTTTTTCAATTTCATACTAAGCACTAGTCATTCCAATATTTAAAGTTTTATTACTACGTGAAACCACGCAGCCGTCGTTATTAGAGAGTACAACTACAGGTTTTCATTCTAAAGTGAATTAAATACGCGCTCACAGCAGACCCAATAATTATTAATATCTATTAAAGCAAACAATTATTGTTCCATTATTTTTAATCTTGATTTTGTAACTTTATCAAGTTAAAGATAAAGAGATGCTCAAAAACTCAAATTAAAAATTTGTGAATAATCAATAGGGGATTAGATAAGGAAGTTTAACCTCATGTAAGCTTCAGTGTAATTACAGTTAATAGCGTAAATAGGAGCAAGGCTTACTTACTACGAATCAATAAATTAATATTTTGAATATTACAATGAATTAACTCGATACAGTTTGGGGGTTGGTGAAACGGAAATATCCGCTAGATTAGTAAGAGTCGTAATTAGTACGGCATATCCCTAACAACTAAAGGATGGATATGGAAATGGCTAATCAACAACAACCTAATCAACAGAATGACAATCAACGTCAACAACAGCAAAACAACCCACAAAGTGACAAACAGCAACAACAGCAACAAGACAAACAGCAACAATCAAATCAACAGCATCAACAACGCTAAGGGTTAAACAAAAAGCCTCAAGGTTTTCTTGGGGCTTTTGTCTGTTTATAGACTTCTACAGCGAATGTAAAACTGAATACCGAGTGAATGGCTTTAATTTAAATATGAAAAAAGTGACTTTTATTTTTTATTTCTGCTCTGGTTAAACTTCCATTATCTTAATTTTTTTAAGATACAGGTCACAACTCCCCAAATAATCAACTGGTCTTCACTACGTAAATAAATATCAGGATATTCTGGATTTTCTGCTTTTAACCAGATCTTAAGTTCGGCATTTTTTTGTTTCTCTTTCATCAGTCGTTTTACGGTGAACTCATTATTGATTAAGGCTAAAACAATATCGCCGTGTTCTGCAGTTAAGCTGCGATCAATGAGAATCTGGTCATCTATATCTATCCCTGCATTTTCCATCGACAAAGAATTCACCCGTAATATGAATGTGCTAAGTGGGTTATGTATCAAGTATTCATTTAAGTCGATAAAGTTTTCTGTGTAATCCGGAACGCATGAGGAAAAACCTGCGTCATCAGATTCTAAAGGATAAGGAATATTTAACGGTGTTTGGATTTGAATTGGTTGGAGTGCAATATTCTTAATACGGTCATCTTCAGGCTTAGGGGTTAACCATGCCTTGATTTCCAACACTTTTGACTCTGGAACACGCATAACTACCGTTTTTTCTTGATATTGTGTTTTTCGCCCTGCATTTTTACGTCTGCCGCCGTGGCTATGTTCGATTATCATTATATCTTTAAGTTTCATTGTTGTTTCTTGAATTTGTAACCTTTTCAAGTTTAACAAAAAACACTGAAAATAAAAAGATTGCCTACCTATTTATGATCTAGGATAAAATGCACTATTCAGCTCAATTTACCAAGGTATAAGCCATGAACCAGAAATCTCCTTTAGAAGAATTAATTGCGGAACAAAAACTATTGTGTGAGGAATTTGACTCTGCTTATATCCAAGTCAGTGGGGATGATGTCGTTGCAGTTGCTGTAGAGACATTAAATCAGGAACCCATTGTCGGAATTCGTAAAAAGCCTGAAACTGAAGAAAATGTCGCTTGGTTTATCTATGGTGGGAAAATGGGAGAGGGCGAAGATTTTTTTCAAACCATGACTGTTCGAGAGTTACAGGATATTTTGCCCGAAGTTCTTCCGTACCTGGCTTTGGCTGAAGGTTTCCGCTTTATGATTGATCGTGAAGACTATGAAGATGTATGGAAAGAAGGCCAAGCTTAAGTAAGAATAACCGATCAAATTGATGATATGAGCCACTAAATAAGTGGCTTTTATTTTTTAAGCACCTAGATTTAAAAGTAACAGTATTTAAAATATGGATGAAGACTTTAATTCAATCCTTCTGCATGATTAAAGAATGACTAAAGCAATTCTGGTAAGTCAGTAAGTCACTTAGTCGTTCCAAATGAAACAGCGTGACTAAATTAAGAATCCATCTATCCACGCGTTACATTTCTATGTTGGTGTATAAATAGACAATTATTTGTACTATGTTAATATGAGATAGAAATATACCTTGTGTAACGGGAGTTGTTCCATGACAGCTTATACCATCATGAAAGCAGGCAAATATGAGGATGATATGATTCCTAAACTTGCTATACATGCATTTCGTCATGCCTTTGACAAAGCATGTGCGGTCGCGACAGTGGTTTATGCAAAAGAGCAGCAACTGCTACAACGCGAAGTGAATGGACAGGAAACCGTGCTTCAAGACTTGTCTAAGGCTTATGTGAGCGTTAATGATCTTCCTAAAGTGTTAAAACGCAAGAGAACCCAAGAGGCAGCTGTATAATTTAATGCCTCAACCAAGAATAAGGATGTTTGCCGGTCCCAACGGATCTGGAAAAAGTACAGTCAAAGAATATTTATTGCCCCATCATATTGGGGCTTATTTAAATGCCGACGAATTAGAACAAAACCTTAAGCATAGCCATCAACTCGATTTGATGACTTATCATCCTGCTTTACAAGCACAAGATCTTATTGATTTTCTAAAACAGAAAAAACGTCCTACTGCGGGACAGCTGGTTTCGTTGCTAAAAATGGAACCGGTGATATTAGATGATTGTAATATTATTCAGTTTGACCCATCAGAAATAGACTCCTATCTCTGCGCGCGTATCATTGATTATATTCGTTTAGAATTTTTACGCTTAAAGATTAGTTTTACTTTTGAAACGGTGATGTCGCATATTTCTAAAGTAGAGTTTTTACAAGAAGCAAAGCGGCAGGGTTTTAGAACCTATTTGTATTATGTATCGACTGTCGATCCGATAATTAATATTGCTCGAGTCAAGTATCGGGTCAGTGTCGGTGGCCATCCTGTACCTGACAAAAAGATTGTGGAACGTTATTACCGTAGTATGGATTTACTTATGCAGGCTGTAGATGCCAGTGATCGAACCTATTTATTTGATAACTCTTCTAATGGGGAAAAGGCAGCGTTTATTGCAGAAATTCAATCGGCAGAAACTTTAAAAATGAATCCTGAGGTTCAGCAATTGCCATGGTGGTTTGCAGACAAGGTTTTGAAAAATTTCACTGAAGAATAAAAGACTAAAAATAAAAGACTGTATATATATCAATAAGCTTTTGAGTAGAACTGGCAAGAAATTAATGAACAAAGGTCTGACAAATCATCTGATCCCAAGAGATATAACAAGCCAGGGTATTGATTAATAGCTTAAGGAAGCTAAGGGTGCACTCTATCTGGACTGTTAAAAAAAATTTGAAATAAATCAAACAAGACTTAAACGTTATCTCATAGTGCATACGCCATGGATTAGATATAATAATTCAGTATAAAAATGTCGATCGATGGATTTTTAATTTCCAAAGACTACTGTTGAAACTCAACTGCATTGTTAAATGATCTCGATAAAATAAACCTTTCAATTCATTATCCACAAAATTCCCTTAGTTGATATATTTTAAAATATATTATATAAATATATATTGTTTTTTGGAGCAGCGATTATGCATGACTTTCTACTCGCATTTCTCGGTGGGATTCTGCTCGGTCTATCTGTAGTGGGATACCTATATGTGAATGGCCGTATTGCTGGGGTAAGCGGCTTAATTGCGCAAGTATTAAGCCCCCAAACTCTCTTCAAAACGCCTGCCTTATGGTTTTTGCTAGGACTGTTCGTCGTGCCATTTTTCTATGGCATGGTTCAAACTCCCAATATTGTATTGGAGGCTAGCCCGATGATGATGATCATTGCTGGCTTGTTGGTTGGCTTTGGTACGCGTATGGGTTCTGGCTGTACCAGTGGGCATGGCATTTGTGGCATAAGCCGCCTGTCTAAACGTTCGATTGTAGCAACCATAACTTTTATGTTTGCAGGTTTTGTAACGGTTTATATTCTTCGCCATATCACAGGAGCATTCTGATATGAAAAATATATGGGCTTTTGTATTTGGCGGATTGTTTTCGATTGGTTTAATGCTTTCAGGCATGTCTAATCCTAAGAAAGTATTAGATTTTCTAGATTTTTTTGGTCAATGGGATCCAAGTCTTGCATTTGTCATGTTAGGCGCAATCGCCGTGGCATTTATTCCGTTTCAAAAAGCGATACATCAACAGACTCCAAAAACAGTTTATGGTGATGCCATTGATTTACCTAAAAATAATAAGATAGATTCTCATTTGCTGATAGGGAGCTTAATCTTTGGAATCGGTTGGGGGATTGCAGGAATTTGTCCTGCACCCAGCTTGACTTTAATCGGCTTAGGACACTACCAAGTGATTTACTTTATTATTGCGATGTTTATCGGTATGTTGCTTCAGCGCCAATTGATGGGAAAACATTTATGATGCAATATCCACACGTTCAGCATTTTTTTGATCAGCAGACCAATACCTTTAGTTATGTGGTGACAGACCCTGTCAGCCAGCGTTGTGCCATTATTGATAGTGTTTTGGATTACGATGCGCCTTCAGCAACCACCAAAACCACACAGGCTGATTTAATAATCAAATATGTTCGTCAAAATAGCCTAAGCGTAGAATGGATTTTAGAAACCCATGTACATGCTGACCATCTCACAGCATCTCAATATCTAAAAGAGCAATTAGGTGGAAAAATCGCAATGAGCAAGAAGATTGCCATTGTACAAGAGAGTTTTAGTGCAATTTATAATCTGGATATGAAACACTTTAATTCGAGCCAAATTTTTGATCATCTTTTTGAAGATGGAGAACAGTTTCAAATAGGGGGGGTGGCAGCGTATAACATCCCCACTCCAGGACATACACCTGCGTGCTTAAGCTATGTAATCGGAAATGCTGTGTTCGTAGGTGATACCTTGTTTATGCCAGACTATGGAACAGCACGTTGTGATTTCCCCGAGGGTAGTTCCGAGACTTTGTTTGATTCAGTGCAAAAACTATATCAGTTAGATGAAAAGTTCCGGGTTTTTCTGTGTCATGATTATTTACCTACAGGCAGAGAAGAATATCAAAGTGAAAGCAGTATTCAAGAACAGAAAAAAAACAATATTCATCTGAATGAGCATACAGGCAAAACAGAATTCGTAGAGATGCGAAACCGCCGTGATGCAACACTTTCAATGCCTAAGCTAATTTTACCTGCAATTCAGATCAATATGGACGGGGGGAGATTTCCTGAACCAGAAGCAAACGGTATTCGCTACTTAAAATTACCTTTGAATTATTTTAAATAGCTCAAGAGTGGAGCAGATTTAAAACAGTTAATGCATAGATGGACTCGGTAATAGCGGGTTTTATAGCAGCTTATTTTAGAATATAGCCTAAGTAAATATTATAATTAATCTTATAAATATTTGTTTTTGATTATTTATTTATGAGTACGTAAAGACGGTTTGCCATATTTAAATACTATTAAAACGTAAAATGTTGAATAATAAACAACATTTTTGATATTCTATAAATAGCCTAAGCAAAAAAAATAAGTTTTCAAAAAATGACAATTGATTAAATCTCAATTATCATCAAAAATAATTACAACTAAAAGTGTTATAAAAGATATTTATGATTTTAAATTACCAAATTCATCTAAATGAAACCACTTCAATAAAACCCCCTCTTATATTTATACATGGTCTGTTTGGAAGTTTAAGTAATTTGGGTATGTTAGCGCGTACATTTTATGAATCACACTCGGTTGTTCAAATTGATGTACGTAATCATGGACATTCAACACATTCACTAGAAATGAATTATGCGGATATGGCACAGGATATTTTAAATACTATAGATTCTTTAAATATTTCAAAATTTTCTGCTATTGGTCACTCAATGGGTGGAAAAATTGCCATGCAATTGGCGAATAGAGCAGGTGAGCGATTAGAACAATTGGTTATTCTGGATATTGCACCCTTTGCTTATACGGAAAATCATCATGATCAAATTTTTAAAGCATTATTTGCTGTACAAAATGCCAAGGCTGAAAACCGACAACAAGCAACTCAAATCATGCGTGAATATTTAAATGAAGAAATGGTTATTCAGTTTTTAATGAAATCATTTAGCCAAGGGCAGTGGCTATTTAATGTTGAAGCCTTATTTAACCATTATTCAGATATTCTAAGTTGGGAAACTATTCAGCCATGGCAAAAACAGGCACTATTTATTCGTGGTGATAAATCTGCCTATATAAGTAAAGCTCAACATTTCAATGCAATTCAACAGCAATTTCCAAATGCCACAATTAAGATGATAGAAGGTGCAGGGCATTGGTTACATGCAGAAAAACCTCAGCAAGTACTTGATGAAATTAATCAATATTTAAACTAAATTAAAGTATTAACAGTAACAGCTCAATGAAAAAATTGAGCTATTACTTAAAGTGATTAATTTATATGATTTGTCAATAAATTTCCTTCAGAAGTTAATTGCTCTGCCATTTCAGCTGTTTTTCTGAGCCCTGGTATACGATACTCCGTATGTCCATAATCCTGAATCGACTTCCAGCGGCCACCCCAAGTTAAACCAACCGATTCTGCAACTACTCCATATAATTGGTAGCCTTGCATTGCCCATGGATCACGTTCAGAAATAACAACTTTTCTACTTCTCTTAAATGCAACATCGGCAGCTAAACCAAATTGGTGATAGCTTTGAAAACCTCTGGCACGGGTAATATTACTATTTCCAGCCAAGGTGTTCTGACGTTCAGGACTGCGATAGCCCTCTAATAAAACCATTTCATATCCATGACGTTCTTGCATGATTTTAAACACCATCAGTAAACGCTGTTTATAACGCGGATTCATTTTATGCCATTTTCGATCAGCTGATGCAAGATCACCATGTGAATATTGCATATGTACATTTGCAACATTTGGGTTAAACACTTCTGCCAGAATAGTAGTCTGAATAGATTCAATATTTGTCGCAGCAATAATGGCTTCTTCAATTAATGATTCTTCCACTTCTGGTGGTGATGAAAGCATCTGCCCATCCAGCAAGGCATAAATTTGAGGATCTGCTTCTCTTAAATAATCCGCTTCGATTTTTGTTGGATTAATCGGTCGCGTAAAAGTAAAAATCAAGATACTGGCGAATAGAAAAAAACCTGAAACCAGAATCCACCATTGTTGTAAATGCCAATGTGACTGGATCTGCTCAGGTGCAGCAGCCTGATTTAACTGTAGAGCAAATTGCTTTGCAAAATTAAATTGTTTCTTACTTTGAGGAATAACACCCAAAAAAAATTGTTGTACTTTGTCCCGCAACTCATAGGAGGATAGGAATGCTAGACTACAAGAAACTAAGATGAATCCAATAAGAATAATGATACTCATGGAGACACGGCGGTTTGTTTAGATACTAATGGAATTTTATTTAGGCTTTTTACCATAGACCTTAGCTGATTCTGATGTATAAATACATTACTTAAATCATCCTCTTGGAGTTGAGGAAATTCAACAGGAGATTCCTTACCCTGCATAGGCTGATTGATTTGAATATTGGGTGAAGTGACATGGATTTCTAACCCTTTAGCGAGCTGCTGTTTCTTTTTTAAGAGAGTTTTTTCTGAATAGTGGGTATTAATAGGTCTCAAGTTTCGCTCAATTTCATTTTAAATTAAAGTATTTAAATACGCATAGCCCACAATCGAGCTAAAAACTAACCCATTACAAAAACCTAAAATCAATAAAATATCGGTGCATGGATTATTGTTGTTAAGTATTTAATATTATTAAATAAATTTATTTATTTGTTCGCCATTTTTATATTTCCTTAGGGTAAATGTATGGTGATATATGCCTGTTCAGCAGGTGAGCTAATAATATTCTGATAGCCTGCTAATGCTTTATTATTTTGATGTGAAAGCATAAAATTTAAACCAATAAATGACGATAAGGCAAAAATCGCTAAAAAGATTAAAATTCCAAAAAACGGTAATTCACGATGAATAATATGTTTGATTTGGTCAGGTAAACCTGAAAAAGGGGAGAAAGATGCTTTTTTTCCTTTCAGGAAGTCGATTTCATCTGCGACACGTGCGACCAGATGATTTAAATTTTGTATAGACTCGATTCGAAATTTGCCATGAAAACCGAGCAACATGCAATAGTGAAATACTTCTAACGCTGCAAGTCTTTCTTTACCACAGCTACGGAGCAATTCTAAGATTTCAAAAAAACGATAACCCGCAAGTTGCGAACCAAAAAGACTTAACTGTAAAGGACTAATCATCCAAGTGTTTTGCAAATCAAAAAACTGAACATCTTGTTGGGTTACAATCGTTTCATCCAGCAATGCACAATAAGCATATTTTGCATCATGAATATCATCCGCTGAAAATTGCAGTTTTTTTGCCTGATTTTCAAAGCGGTTTAAAAGATTTAAAATTTTATCCCGAAACTCATCTGCATTAGAAGGGATATATTGGTTCTTCAGTAAAAAAACGATATAGAAAGCATCATGTAATAGATCAACAAGATTAGTCGTACTGCTAGCTTTGAATTGAATTGTGGTTGAGTTAGAACCTAGGCCTATTTGTCCATCATCAAAAAGTGAAGGCGCATTATCATTTAGATTCATCTGAATCCTCCTTAGCTCTTCATTACTGCAATCAGTTCAATCGAAATATCCTGAAAACCTGCAGGAATATAAATACAGATTGATTCAGCATCGAGCATCCGTTTATATAGGTCATTGTTCGGTTCAATTTCAAAATAACTTACACCAGAACGTACCGGAATTGCGGTTGGAACCTGCATTAAGTGATGTAAAGGAATAACTGGAAGTGCGGCAATAACGCGTTGTTCAACATCGCGAGAATTACCTACTTTAAAACGCAGCGGGACGAGCTTTACCAGTTCATGGGTTTGCATCATGCCACTTGAAACTGCAATATAAAGTCGCGTGTCACGCGTAATTTTGTCGGATTCAAAACTCCCTATCCAATAAGATGGTCGAGCTTCTTTCAACGCGATACTGAGATAGCGATTTGAAATAATTGTGTCCAGCAAATCACGTAAAATCACATCGAGTTGATAAAAGCTCTCTTGTAACTGATGATGCTTATACTGCGGTAATTGATCAACTTCATATGCTGTTGAAAAGGTAAGTAATGATCCGGTTAAACGCAATAATTCAAAAAACAATCGTTCCGGGTGGCTATGTGGATACTGCAAGAGATGATTTAAAGTAGTATATGCGGTATTTAAGGCATTGACTAACCAAAAAGAGACAATATCGCCTGAACGGAATTCAATCAGTTTTTGTTCGTTTTCACGATTATTGCTTTGAATGGTTTTTATCTTGGCTTTAATTATATTTAAGGTACGTTTTAATCCTGAAATCAGCGTTTTACATGCGTCAATATGCAAGATTGGTGGAATAAACTTGTGATCGAGTTCAAAATTTCCAGAACTTTGACGTTTAACTTTAGCCACAGGTAAATATAAAAAGCCATCCAGTTCATGGTTAGGCTCAATACCGAATTCAAATAATTTAAATTCCGCACGGCGTCGTAATAAAGTGATATCTGCTACGCTTGCATCAGTAAATAAATCATGTGTTTCGCTAAGATGTGAATGATAACGGCTTAGTTGGGTACTCTCCTCAAAAGAGACATTGCGTTTATTAGGTTGAATAATCGGTAAGGCCAAATAGACTGTCATTTCACCACGTAAACTTAACTCATTCAGTTGAATCGGTTGTGGTAATAAGTCACGTGCAGGTGCGTGGTAAATATCACCATCTTGCCAAATCATATTCACTTTTTCTAAAGCCAAGACATGAGTGCTTAATTGTACTTCATCAAACTGGATGGATTGCACACCATAAGCAAAAGGAATAGTCGAGCGAATGGTATGATTTAAGCGCTGTTCATGATAGGCATCTTGTAATTGAAAATGTTGTGGGCGTAAAAATAAGCCTTCGCCCCAAAGAATTTTTTCTGCTTTAAACATGTAATTTACCAATTATTATTTGTTTCATGATTATTTTTTTGTACACCTAAAAGCTCATGTACAGTTTCTAAAGGATTTTCATTTTTTATGACTTGGCTTAGCCATTCATGTAATGGCATCTGACTCCACTTTATGGTTTTTTGCAGCATATAGCTGACTGGACTATGCGGTTCATTGGCCTGAAAATAATCTACGAGGTCTTGTAGAACTTGCATGGCGTGTTCACGATTTGCCACATGATTTTGAGCTTGGGGTTGAAATTTTTGTGGATGCGTTGTGGATGCAATTTCAATGGATGAATGAATAGCTTCAGGTGAAATTTTTATTCCTGCTATAGTATTTGGCTGACTCATTGCTACTAATGGTAATTCGAAAGCCTCTGTTTTATATATTTTTCTCAGACTGTTATGAACTGATTCCATTTGCATATCAATTGCCGCAAAACTTGGTGCATCTAAACCTAGTAGACCATCCAGCACATTTTTTAAAATATTCCACTGCTTCAAAATTTCTAAAAAATTCTGATAGTTTTGATATTGAAAAGATTGAGTTGTGTTGATGAGTGCCTGTTCAAATTGCTCAAGTGACAATTTTTCTTGCACCTTTTCATTATCTTCAGGTTGTTTACGGCGTAAATTTTGTTGGTGCAATAAGCCGTCATAATCCATTAAAGAATAAAAAGGTGACACATTCACCACGGGGGTGTTTTTGATTAGCGCTGGCAGTTGATTAATCAGTCCCTGCAGCAACCCCAGACGTTGATCCAAATCATCATCGTCAATTTTTGGATGTAATAACATCCAGAAATCATTTAAGCTACGTTGTATCAGCTCTAGACCTTTGGCTATGCCTTCAAAACCATATAGGTTTGACCATGCCTCAATCAACCAGCTATATAACCGAATATCTTTCGTTTTCTCAGTCAGTAATTCAGTTGATTTGGAATTTACAAAAATCCAGTCCGCCTGTTTAGGTTCAGCAATCCAATCACCCTGATCTAATAATGGATCATCCTGAGTTTTTGCTTTCTTAATGGCATGAAACTCATTTGAAAATGAACAATCCATCCCGCACGGGGCTTCATCTGAAATTGCTTTTAATAATACTTCGAGTTCTAAACTCATGTTATGCCTTTTATTTTTTTAAAAAGTTTTTATAAATTATGCTTCTGTAGCTTTGGTCTTTTTTGTTCGTTTTTTTGTGGTTTTCGCAACAGGATCAAGCTGATAAATAATTTCTCCATCCTGAACATCAATATAGATTTGCTTTGGTAATTTTTGTTCTGCTAAGCAAACTAAAATGTGTGTGGCTAAGGCAGGTAATATCGAAGAATTAAGAATATTATCTACATTGCGTGCGCCACTGTCTACTTCGGTGCAACGGCTAAGCAGTAATTCAATCAAGTCTTCACTGTAGGTAACTTTAGTTGCGTATTGTTGTTCTAAACGTGCAACAATTTTCCCCAATTTATACTTAATGATCCGTAGCAGTAATTCATCATGCAGAGGGAAGTAAGGTACAACACGTGTACGACCTAGAAATGCAGGTTTAAACTGTTTATATAAACTAGGTTTTATTTGAGCTGTTAATTCTTCTGCCTCAGGCCATTCAGTAACAGGTAAGTTCAAGCAGGCTTGCATGATGGCATTGGAACCTGCATTGGACGTTAAAAGAATAGTGGTATTTTTAAAATCAATTAAACGACCTTCACCATCTTCAAGCATGCCTTTATCAAAAACCTGATAGAACAATTCCTGAACATCACTATGTGCCTTTTCAATTTCATCTAACAAGACAACGCTATAGGGATTATGGCGTACCGCTTCAGTTAAAATACCCCCTTGACCATATCCGACATAGCCGGGAGGAGCACCTTTAAGCGATGAAACGGTATGCGCTTCCTGGTATTCAGACATATTGATAGTAATCAGATGAGATTCACCCCCATATAATTCATTAGCAAGGGCAAGTGCAGTTTCAGTTTTCCCTACACCACTTGGACCCACCAATAAAAATACCCCTTGCGGCTTATTTGGATCTTCGAGTTTTGCTTTCGAAGTTTTGATGCCCTGAACCAGTTGCTGCAATGCATAATCTTGCCCCATGATGCGTTCAGCCAACTTGCCTTCTAAAGTCAGAATCTGCTTAATTTCATTATTGACCATTTTTCCTACAGGAATACCCGTCCAATCCGAAATAATTTCATTGATTATTTGTGCATTTACACGTTCATAAACCAAGGGGAATGTTCCTTGAATGTCAGCCAATTGCTGACGAAGGGCAGTGATAACGCCTTTGTTTTGATCTACGGGTTTATGAGACTGTTCTTGTTGTTCTAGAGATTGAATCTGTTGAACAAAGTTAAGTTCAGCTTGCCATTGTTGTTCTGTAGCTTTAATTTCAGATTCAAGTAATTCAATTTTCTGACGTAATGCTTCTAAACGTTCATGATGAATAGGTAGGTGCTTATGTTCATTTTCTAGAATTTCACGCTCCAAATTTAAATTATGTTGTTGTGCTTTGAGCTGGTCTAGCTTGACTGGTTGAGCATTCTGCGTGAGTGCAACACGAGCGGCTGCAGTATCAAGTACGCTAATCGCTTTATCCGGAAGGTGACGTCCACTGATATATCGATGAGAGGAGTGTACTGCCGTCACAATCGCTTCATCTTCAATCTGCAAATTAAAATGCTTTGCCATAACAGGAATCATGGCACGAAGCATATCTATTGCGACAGCTGTCGCTGGTTCTTCCACTTTGACAACCTGAAAGCGACGACTTAATGCAGCATCTTTTTCAAAATATTGCTTATATTCAGTCCAAGTGGTTGCAGCGATAGTTCGTAATTCACCACGAGCCAAAGCGGGTTTGAGTAAATTTGCAGCATCATTTTGACCCGCTTGACCACCTGCACCAATTAAGGTGTGTGCTTCATCAATAAATAGAATAATTTGGCAGCTTGAGCTTTGAACTTCCTGAATGACTTGTTTTAATCGATTTTCAAACTCCCCTTTAACGCTCGCACCTGCTTGTAATAACCCCATATCAAGCACATGCAAATGGACATTTTTTAGAGCATCAGGAACCTGATTGTTGGCTATTTTTAGGGCTAAACCTTCAACAACTGCAGTTTTTCCAACTCCAGGCTCCCCTGTTAAAATCGGATTGTTTTGACGACGGCGCATTAAAATATCAAGCATCAAGCGAATTTCAAACTCGCGACCAATGACGGGGTCAATCGCACCATTTTTTGCTTTTTCCGTTAAGTTAATGGTGTACTGATCCAGAGCAGGGGTTTTTAATACTGGCTCGGATTGCTGCTTTGTTTTTATTGTATCTTGCTGATCTCCATTTTGTTCATTCTTACATTCAATACTGTGTGAACATATATCTAAAAACTTATGTTTTATGGTATCCAAAGGGAACAACTCAAATAAACTGGAAGCGCGAACTGCAATTTGATAAAGATCCGGCCCAGTCAACAATGCAATCAGTAAATGCCCACTACGAATGAGTGGTTTTTGTTCTGCTGAGGCCAACAACCAGGCTTGTTCTAATAGACGTATAATTGATTTTGCAAAAATAGGGGTTCGTGTATTGCCTTTAGGTAAATGTGAAATACTTTCTTTTAAATCATTAATTAAACGATCAGCCGAGATTTTGTATTTTTCTAATAACCACTGTAAATCATTTTTTGAATTATTCTGTAGAAGTTCTAAAAAGAAATGTTCAATTTCTATTTCATAATTTTGTTGAGAAATACACATATTGGCTGATTTTTCCAAGGCTAAACGGGCACCAGAAGATAGTTTTGTAATTAAAATTTTTAAATTATTCATATGTTACTCAACATGTTAAAAGAACAATCAGTTTTTATTTTTATCTCAATACTGAATTGATCGGATTTTATTTTTATAAATTTATATTAAAAACAATAGCTTATTTTTTATTGGTTAAAGCATCTGACACATTCTACACATTTCTTTCGAAATATTAAAAAATATTTGATAAAAATTAGTCTCTTTTACATAAATAGACAATAAAAATGATAAAAGCATCATTTTTTGTTAATTACCTGTTGACTTTAAGTGGTTATTTTTTGTTAAATTCGCAACGTTGATTTGAAATTATAAAAATTAAACTAAAATGAGAAAATCGCGGAATATGATTTAACTCAGCTAAACAATAAAATTAGAATAATTAGAGGCATCTTTTGAATAAAAATATATTTTTTATCCCCTTGATTGTAATGATCTCGGTGAGTCAATTAACTTTTGCTGATGAAAAGCCAGTCGAGCTAAAAAAAGGGTGTATGAAAGATTATCCTTTAGTTATTGGCGAAACTGACCCAAACTTACTCAATATCTATAGCCAAATATGCGATAAAAAGAATAAGAAAAATATTGCCTTGCAAAATGAATTATTAATTCAAGCTGCACAAAAATATCAACAACTTGGAAAGAATCTAAAAGCATTACAGCTCATAGAAAGTTTAGGTCAACAAAATGTTCAACGTACTGCACTGACGGATATTGCTTTTCTTGCAGGAGTGGGTATTGCTGAGAGTTCTTTGCAGCATATGCGTTCTAATGAAATGCGTTATTTAAGTGCGCAAACGACTTATCCTGCAGCGAAAAAACTGTCTGAAAGTATTTATACCTCACTACCTGAACCTGACACATCTGATGCTAAAGCAATCACGGAGGCATCTATTAAACAAAAAAGATTAACTAAAACTGTTTCATTAAATCGTTCAGGCAATAAGACAACACGAATAGACCGCGCAAAAAATATTAATGTTCATCCAACACCAATAAAAGCAAGCACCAGAAAGACAATAGTAATGATAAAACCACAAAGCGGTAATACAGCAGCTTCTGGTTCAAGTCCTTTTGCTTCATTTAATAAGAACTAAAATAGGGAAATATTCATGGCTAAACGTGAAAGTGTGCAAAAGAAATTACAACGAATTCGCCCACCGCGTGTACAACTGACTTACGATGTGGAAGTGGGGGGTGGTAAAGAGGTAAAAGAATTACCTTTTGTTATTGGAGTGCTAGGTGACTTCTCAGCGGCTTCAGAATTAGAAAAAACAAAGTTAAAAGATAAAAAATTTATCAATGTTGATTTGGATAATATTGATGAGGTCATGGAATCACTTGCGCCACGTGCAAATTTTCAGGTTGAAAACACTTTAACTGAAGAAGGTGGGCGTATGTTGATCGATTTAACTTTTAACTCAATGCAAGATTTCCGTCCAGAAAATGTGGTACAGCAGGTTGATCCTTTACGTAAATTGGTAGAAGCGCGTGAGCGTTTAACCGAGTTACGCAACAAAATTTCGAATAATGAACGTCTTGAAGACGTACTTGATGAAGTTTTACACAATACCGATCAAGTTCGCAGATTAAGGGCGGAGGCAGAACATGAATAATTTACAAACTGCTCGTATGCCCCATACAGATGTTGACGAATTTACTTTGCTTGACTCTATTGTAGAGCAAAGCCGTATTGCCCGTAATGATGAAGAACATGACCGCGCAAAAAGCTTAATTGGCGAATTAGCAAAGGAAGTCATGGCGGGAACTATTACAGTTTCTGAAAACATGGTTTTGTCGATTGATAAGCGAATTGCAGAAATTAATGCTTTAATTTCAAACCAGTTAAGCAAAATCATTCATCATGAGCAATTTCAAAAAATCGAATCAACATGGCGTGGTTTATATTATTTCTGCCAAGAAACACCTTCAAATTCTCTAATCAAAATTCGTATGCTCAATACGACTAAAAAAGAACTGACCAAAGATTTTCAGGGTGCGACAGATTTTGACCAAAGTACATTATTTAAAAAAATTTATGAAGAAGAATATGGTTCATTTGGTGGGGCACCGTACGCAACTTTAATTGGTGATTTTGAATTTGATCGCACGCCATCAGATATGTATTTGTTAGAGCAAATTTCTCATGTTGCAGCTGCGGCCCATGCCCCCTTTATTTCAGCAGCAAGTCCTAATATGCTTGGACTTGAATCATTTACTGACATTGATCGTCCACGTGAAGTTTCTAAAATTTTTGAAACAGCTGAATATGTACAATGGCGTTCATTCCGTGAAAGTAATGACGCGCGCTATGTCGCATTAACCATGCCACGCGTATTAAGTCGTCTACCATATCATCCTAAAGAAGGTACTGCGACTGAAGGTTTTAACTTCGTAGAAGAAGTTTCGGGCCAAAATCATGAGGAATATTTATGGATGAATGCAGCCTATGCATTTGCGACGCGTTTAACCAATGCCTTTGATATGCATGGCTGGTGTGCAGCCATAAGGGGTGTTGAAGGTGGAGGCTTGGTTGAAGGCCTGCCGGTACATACTTTTAAAACCCATGATGGTGAAGTTGTTGTTAAATGTCCAACTGAAATTGCCATTACCGACCGTCGTGAAAAAGAACTCAGTGATTTAGGCTTTATTCCGCTGGTACATTGTAAAAATACAAATTATGCCGCTTTCTTCGGTGCGCAATCGACTCAAAAACTGAAAAAATATGATAGCGATACTGCAAATGCCAATTCAGCTTTATCTAGCCAGATTCAATACATTATGGCAGTTTCTCGTATTGCCCATTACTTAAAAGCCATGATGCGTGACAAAGTTGGTAGTTTTGCCTCTGCTGGAAATGTTGAAGCATTTTTAAATGAATGGTTATCGCAATACGTTTTGTTGGACGATGGAGCATCGCAAGAAGCGAAAGCACAATATCCGCTTCGTGAAGCTTCAGTAAAAGTTGTAGAGAACCCAGCTCAACCTGGACACTACAAGTCTGTGGTTTTTTTAAGACCACATTTTCAATTGGATGAGTTGTCGGTTTCTTTACGACTTGTTACTGAGTTACCTCAGTCCTCTCATTAATCAGAGTGCAATTTATAATAACTTAAAATTAAAATAGGAAAATTTATAAAAATGAAAGATATATACGTACAATTTCGAGGAAAATATAAAGTTGATGGCGAATCTCGTGACTCAGAGCATAAAGATTGGCTAGAAGTGAACTCTTGGGCACACAATATCCGCCAACCAAAATCTGCAACATCTTCAAGTGTGGGTGGTCATACTGCTGAACGTGTTGAACATTCAGATATGCTGTTTGTTAAAGATCTGGATGCAACAAGCCCAAAACTTTGGGAAGCCTGTTCAGCCGGTTATACCTTTGATGAAGTTCAAATCGACTTTTATCGTGCAAATGGTGATAAACGTATTAAATATCTTCAAATAAAACTAAAACATGTTCTGGTATCAAGCGTAATACCACATGTAAATGAAGAAGGTGTACCTACTGAATCATTCGGATTGAAATATGCAGCGGTAGAGTGGACCTATAATCAACAAGATATTAACGGCACACAAAAAGGTGCTGTAACTAAGAAATGGTCACTTTCAAATAATACAGCATCTTACGCTGCATAATTTGATGATAAGGATAATGGCTAACCTATGTTGGCCTCTATTTTTTCATCAATCACATGAATAAATAAGAAAAATATGAATCCAGATCAACTCTATCCATATGGTTTTAGAACAACTTTATTTGACCGTTTATTGCCTGAAACAGAGAAAAATTATCAGGGGATATCGCTTCAACAACTACGGGAATCTATTGCTTCTGATCTCGAGGATTTACTCAATAGCCGCATGGCTAAATTAGATGACTTCATTGAAGATTTTCCGTTAGCGAAACAATCTATTTTGCGATTTGGGATTATTGATTTTGTTGGGTTATCGACCGCTAATCCAACCGATCGGGATAAAATTTGTCAATCGATTGAACAATCAATAGCTGCACATGAACCGAGGTTAAGAAAAATTAAAGTAAAGATTTTGCTCGATAGTCATAATATGGGAGCTTTATGTTTAAGCATTCAAGCCTATTTAAACATTCATCCTCTATTTGAACCGGTTATTTTTGATGCTTCATTAAAACCAACAACACAACAATATGTTATTTCCGCGCGAGCTTAAGTGGGTTTTCCGTTATTGAAGAACTATTACCGTATTATGAAAAGCAATTACAAGAATTTGGGCAACAATCGCGTGAATTTGCACAAAAATACCCAAAAATTGCTCAACGCTTATCGCTTAATCAGGAACAAATTGATGATCCGCATATTGAGCGGTTGATTCAAGCTTTTTCACTGGTTGCTGCTCGTATCGATAAAAAACTAGCGGACAGTTATGATATTTTTACCTGCTCATTATTCGAGGTCATGTTTCCTCAATATCTTAAACCTTTCCCTGCATGTTCAGTGGTGAGTTTTGAGGATATCAACAAGGTCAAACAATTGACTGAAGCACATGAAATTCCTAAATCAACTGCATTAAAGTCACGTAGTTTTAAAGGGGTACAGTGTGAATTCACGACGACGGGGCCCATTAGATTGCTGCCTATTTTATTGAATAATTTAAGCTTTAAAACTAATCCTAGTGCGCATATGCATTTAAATCAAAATGCGACCTTGAGCTTCAGCTTTGAAATTTTTAATCACAGTAAAAAAAATTTAATGAATGAAAAATTACCGATTTATTTGGATGCAATTTCAAGCTTTCCGTTACAGGTTTTAGATAACATATTCAATAAAAGTACTGGATTTTCATTAAAAATAGGGAATGATTTTATTGAAATCACCAATCCATTTGAAGTGGTGGGTTTTGATGAAACAGAAAGTTTATTACCCATTGATCAGCATACTCATCATGCTTATCGTTTGTTAATGGAATATTTTTGCTTTCCTGAAAAATTTAATTATCTAAATCTCAATTTAAATTTTTTAAATCATTTACCCGCTGAGCAAAACAAATTTGAAGTGAGGATTCATTTAAAATTAAATCTGAATGATCAGGCTTGTATTCGAAATTATGCTGAATTAAATGTCGCTAACTTTAAATTGTTTTCGACGCCAGTGGTGAACCTATTTAATAAGCAAGCAGAACCCCAGAAAATCAATCATAAACAACTGGAATACTCCTTGGTGACAGATGCTCATCATCCCGACTTTTATCAAGTTTATTCAATTCATGAGATGAATATGATTCGGGAAAAAAGCAATCAAGACCAGGTCATTTTTCCTGTTTTGCCATTTTTTGCGATGAGTCATTATCATCAGGAGAGTATTCAGTTTTTTTATAGTGTGAATCCCATCCAATTACAAAATAAATCGGTTGAAACGAGGTATTCGATTATTTCGAAACACTTGTCACCTCAAAGCACCAAGTCTGATTTTATCAGTATCAGATTATTGTGTTGCAATCGAGATTTACCGCATGAGGCTTTAAGTCAGGCCAATAATATTCTTCATGTAAATGATAGTAATTTAGCACGGCGTGCGCTTATGTTAAAAAGGCCCACTAAGCCCTATTATTTTGAACAAAATAAAAAGGAACAATGGCGCATTATTTCTCATCTTTCTCTAAACACATTGTCATTCATGAAAGGCGATGCGATTAGTCATATGAAGGAACTTTTGGAGTTGTATAATTTACCTAAATTAAAAGAAAATCATCTCATTATCGATTCCATTAAAAATATTGATTTTTCTTTAACGCAAAAGCTTATTCAAACTAAGCCATTTCCTTTATTTGTGCGAGGTGTCAAAGTCAATTTAGCCATCGATTCACAGGTTTTTAGAGGACATAGCCTATATGTTTTTTCGCAACTTTTAAGTCATGTATTTAATTTAAAAGTTCAAATGAATAGTTATGTAGACATTATCGTCAGTGATGCAAACACACAACAGGAGTTATACCAATGCGTTCAGAACGTTGGTGGAAAGATGCTTCTGTAATTGATGATCTGATGAATACACCTACAGCTTATGAGTTTATTCAAGCTACACGCTTATTAAGACACATGCCTTATACCGCTACAACGCAGTATTGGGCAAATGACTTTAAATTTAACAGCTCTTTAAACCTTAATTTTCCTGCTTCTGAAATCGAAACACTAACTTTAGAAAATGGGCAGATTCATTTAACCAATCTGATTTTTGGCTTAACAGGGATGCAAGGTGCTTTACCGTATACCTATACCCATAAAATGAAACACAGTAGTCGACAGCAGAAATTAGAAATCATTAACTTTCTGGGATTGTTCAATCATAAGCTCACTGCACAATATGTAGACGCAAGCTTGACCTATCATTTGCCGATACGTTATGAAATTGAAAAAGAAAATGATTATCTTGATATTCTGCATGCGTTAAATGGTTATGTCAGTTCGCAACAGGATCAAGCTGAATTAGATGATTATTTCGCTGAATTTTCAGGTTTAATGCAGGGACAAAATAATACGGTCTATGCTTTAAAGACAATGCTGAATTGTATTTTTAAAGCTGATTTTGAAATAAAAGAGTTTATTGAAGAAAAATTCAAATTAGATGAGACACAAAAAACAACTTTAGGCAGTTTAAATACCAGTTTATTAGGTATTAATACTTTTTGTGGAGAAAGTATTCGACAAATCGACGGGAAAATAGAAATACAAGTCGGTCCATTATCTAAAAAAGATTATTTTAATTTTATGCCTAAACAGAAGCTGAGTGAAAAGCTTAAATTTTTTTTATCGACTTGGTGCAGTCCAACCGTGGTGGTGGATTTACGTTTAATTCTAAAAAAAGAAGAAATGCAGCCTCTTTGTCTAGATTCCAACTCGCAGTTTGGCTTGTCACAGGGGGCTTTTTTAATGCCTAAACTTGCTCAACATAATTCAGAAACCTGTTATGCATTATTGGGAGATATGCAATGATTAAACTCATTCTAGGAGCATTGAGCAGTATCTTTCTAATTGTCAGCATAACGATTATTTATTATTGGCGTGACATCCAATACGATCCATCCAGCCTGGATTTATTGTCATATTTTATCGTTTTACCTTTAGTTTTATCTTTAATCCTGCTTGCACCCTATCTAATTTATCAAGCTTACCATGCATATAAATTACGTAAACAACAACAAGCAATAGCTTTATTAGAGCAACAATCGAATAAAGAAATACCAGAAGCCAATGAAAAAGTTGAAGATGTTAAATGGTTAAATCTACATATTTTCTCTTCATCGGCATTTAGTGCATTTGGTGAAAATGAAGCCATTATTGATGAAATGAAAAACTTTAAAAGCCCAGAATTAGATCATAGCTTAACCCATGGTGATGGCTTACCTGTCTTATCCTATAGAATTACGGCATTGGATAATGTATTGGAACAACAGAACGATGAAGAGGAAATGGAAGAAAAGCAGGAGCGTTTGCAACGAATCCTGGCATTAATTCAACACCCGTTAGAGCAACAAAGCGAAATTTTATTGCAAGTGGGAGAACATTTAAAACAGTCTGCATTTTTTTATGATAGTGAACTGGCATACCAGTATCATATGCATCCTGCCTGGAACAACTTGGACTTCTCTGTAAGCGATCCGACTAGCAATGAAGAGAAATGGGAGCTTCAAGTTGAGCAAATACCACGTTTAAATCGACTAAATATTCATATTTTATTATCAGACAGTTTATTGCATGTGTGGGATGAACATTTTAGCGAAAGAATGTTGCTTAATTTTATGCAGTCATTGGGCATTATTTTGCAGCATATACATATCCAACATCACTTTATAAATCAGCAAAGTTCCTATGAAAATTGGCTGCATTTATTGGATCAAATATCAACACAATCACATGAAGTGTCATTGGTGATCAATGTGGATTCTGAAATTGATCAAGAGTTACTGGATGAAAAAATATGGTTGTCGAATGACTATTTGGCTGCAGAATTTGCATCTAGCTGGTGCGTAGCTGCTCAGGACCTAAACATCAATCATGCAGAAGCCATCAAGTCACTTAAAATTGCACTTAATGTCCATGATCTAGCGGCGTGTCTAGATCAGGCCGTACCTCATCATACGAAATACACCCAGCAGGAACAGCCTTTTGTACTGGTTTTAGATAATGCAACTGATATCAAAGTGATTAAACAAACCAACCAGATTTTTGTCCCCACTTTAATAGAAACATATCATCTTTTATATACACAACAAAATTTTGGCCATACACAACCACTTGCAAAAATTTTTGGCTTTATGTTGGGTGTACATATGCCAAAGGATCTTATAGCAATGATACACAGTATCGATCAAGCCTCAACTCATGCTATTTTTCAAGCGGTTGCTGGATCAAATCAATTCGAAAAATAAGCCATTTAAATATTAATAAAAATGAATAGAATAACGAGAACCGTATGTTTTATAACATCTTAGCTTATGTCTGGCAGTATGTAACCCATCCTAAAGCCATTATTGCACTATCTTTTTTAGTGGCACTGGTTTCTTCATATAATGTCATTCCCCGAAATATTTTTTGGGCGTTGATTGCAGCCTATGTTTTGATACTCATCGGCTATGGCATATATTGGCTGAGGAAAAAATATCGTCATTCTAAACAGGGTGAAGCACTTGCTGAAGCCATAAAAAGTAATACGCATGCGGAATATGGCAAGCAGAAAGATAAAGATGAATTACAACTGATTAATCAGCAAATAAAAGAATCTATTCAACTGATTCGTAAGTCGAAGTTGGGAGATAGAAAGGGTAATGCTGCCTTATATGAATTACCTTGGTATATGGTGATTGGTAATCCGGCAGTAGGTAAGAGTTCAGCGATCTATCATTCAGGGCTTAAATTCCCTTTTGAACAGTCGCATCAAAAAATGGTTTCTTCAAGCTTAAGTGGCACACGTAACTGCGACTGGTTTTTCTCAACTGAAGGGATATTACTCGATACGGCTGGGCGTTATTCGGTTTATGCTGAAGATCATTCTGAATGGTTAGGCTTTTTAGGTTTATTAAAGAAAAGCCGCCCTAAAGCACCGATTAACGGTCTTATCGTGATTGTCAGTATTGCGGATCTGGTCAGTCAAAGTCCTGAAAAATCAATCAAACTGGCTAAAAATTTAAGAGCACGAATTCAAGACTTAACCGAACGATTAGAGATTTTTGCACCTGTGTATTTGGTGTTTTCTAAAATGGATTTGATCGCAGGATTTACCGAATTTTTTGAGTATTATGAAGTCAATGAATTTGATCAAGTATGGGGTGCAACCTTAAAATATGACCCGAATTCTGCAAATAGTGCAGTTGAACTTTTTGAACAGCATTATTCTATTTTATATGATGGTTTAAAAGGGGTAAGTACCACACATCTCAGTCGACGTCATTCACAAAATATCTCACCGAGTGTAATGACATTTCCTTTAGAGTTTAAGAGCCTAAAACCGGCACTAAAAACCTTTATTGGAACTTTATTTGAAGAAAATCCCTACCAGTTTAAACCTATATTCCGGGGTTTCTATTTCACCAGTGCCTTGCAAGAAGGCAGGATCGAAAGTCCAATGACAGAGCAGATCGCACAGGATTTTCTTTTATCCAAAAGTCCGAACAGTGAAAATAGCATACCGACCAATTCGATTTCCCAAAATCATGGTTACTTCCTGAAAGGTTTATTTTCAGAGGTAATTTTAAAAGATAAGAATCTGGTTAAACAGCATATTAATCCAGGACGTAAGCGACAACGCAACCTTGCTTTTATTGCCGCATTATTCGGTATGTCGTTGATCCTAAGTTTATGGGTATGGTCATATCGTAATAATCAACAGCTGATTGCTGATGTTCAGGCAGATCTATACCAGGTTATTCAACTTGAAAAACAATCGGGACAAGAGCTATCAACGCAATTGAACGCTTTGTTGATTTTACAGGATCGCATGCAACAACTGGATCAGTTTAATGAAGATCGCCCCATTAAATTTAGTTTTGGTTTGTATCAAGGCAATGAATTGCGTGACAAGTTAAAAGCGGAATATTTAAAAGGCGTGAAGCAAATTGTTTTACAGCCGACACTGCAAAATATTACCCAGTATTTGCAACGGGTAAAAAGCAATGAAGTGACTTTAAAAGCCAATCATATCAATGTTGAAATAAAGCAAATTGCTAAAAATGAACAATATTTAGAGCCATCTGAAACCAATCCTCAAGATGCTTATAATGCATTAAAAGCTTATTTGATGATGAGTAATCCACAGTTTATGGATTCAAGTCATTTAAGTGATCAAGTCACACGTTTCTGGCGCTCTTGGCTGGATGCAAACCGTGGTCAAATGCCGCGTGGGGAAATGATCCAGAAAGCGGAGCAAATTTTATCCTACAGTATGACTCTAACGAATGAGCAGAAATTTCCTATTCTTGAATCGGATACCTTGCTGGTAGATCAAACTCGCCAAGTTTTATTGTCCGTGATTCGTGGTATGCCTGCGCGTGATCGTGTATATAACGAAATAAAAATGCGTGCAGCAGTGCGTTATCCTGCAGTCACGGTGAAGCAGTTAGTTGGGGAAAATAGCCAAAATACACTACTGGGCAGTTATGCCTTGCCTGGCATATTTACCTATAAAGCATGGTCGGATTATGTAGAAAAAGCCATTGATGTAGCTGCAAACCGTCCAACGGATAGTAAAGATTGGGTATTAAATAGCACGCAATCGGATGATCTGACTTTTAGTGGAAGTCCAGACCAAATTCGCAAGCAGTTGACTGCCCTATATAAACAGGAATATATCGCTGAATGGCATAAATTTTTGAATGGCATTTATGCAAAGCCTCATGATTTCAAACAACAGGCAAAGAATATAGACACTTTAGGTGAACCAGAAAATTCACCGATTCGTTCTATTATCAATCATATTGCTAAAGAAACCAGTTGGGATAATCCAGTCGTTCAAGCAGAACTCGCTGCACCGCAAACAGGTTTTGTGGCCTGGTTTAAACGTAAATTTTTAAGTAATGATGATGCTCACATTGCCCAACAGGCATCGAATCAAGCTCAAACTGTGATTTCAAAAGAATTCTCGATGTTCTATCAAATGGTGCGTAAGCGGGATGATCAGCAGAATAAATCTTTATTGGATGAATATATGCAATCACTTGCGCAAGTTCGTAGCAAGTTTAATGATCTAAAAAGTGCAGGGGATATTGGTCCTTCAGCCATGACCTTGGTCAAGCAAACCATTAATGATCAAAATTCAGTCTTTAACGCTACCCAAAAAATTGTTGATGAAAAAATGTCCATTGGACTAAATGAACTGGATCAACAGATTTTGCAAAAACTATTGATGGGTCCATTAACGCAAGCATTTAATAGTTTATTGATTCCTGCACAGGATGAGCTTAATAACTTATGGGGACTGCAAGTCAATCAACCGTTTACAGCAAATTTAAGCCAAAAATATCCGTTTAATTCCTCTGCGAGCTTGCAGGCGACCAGCAATGAAATTAGCCAAATATTTGGTGGAAATGGCAGTATTGCACGCTTTGTGAAAGATCATCTTGATCCATTGGTAATTCGTCGTGGATATACCTTGACCTCTAAAACATGGAAGGATTTAGGACTGAGCTTAAATCCTCAATTTGTCATGAATTTCCAAAGTTATGTTGCACCGAGTAATGGAGTGGCGACAGGAGAGTTGAATCCAGCTTCAGTATCCGCTGCAACGAATCAATCAAATTTCCAATTTTATCCCTTGGAAAATACCCAGCTATTTTCTTATACGATTGATATTGATGGACAAAGAATGGTCTACGAAAATGGCATTCAGCAATGGGTAAATTTTGTCTGGCCAAACCAAGGGGCTATTCCGGGTGCACGTATTACAGCTATAGATTTAGAAGGGCAGACCCATACGATTTTTGATGAACCGGGCGAGTATGGAATAAACCGTTTAATTGATCGTGCGCAGCGTACTCAACGCGATGGTAGTTTTGAAATGATTTGGAAAAATCCACAAAATCCAAACTTGGCTGTGAAAGTGAATTTTCGTCTGATTAGTGGCAATTCAGGTCAAATTGGTTCGAGCCGTGGTTATGCTGGCATGCAATTGGTTGATCAAGTCGTAAATCATAAATCCGTGCGTGTTGTCGCTGCACAAGCAGCATCGACACCTGTCGCATCAGTTAAAACCAATGCAACATCTCCATTATCAGATTTTAATGGAACAATGCCATGATTGATCACAAACGACTAAGCAGAATAATAGAAAGAGGAGGAGATTTTTAATGTATGAAATGAAAACTTTCCCACTTTATTATGGTAAATGTCCTGCACGGGGTGATTTCCTGAAAACTCGAGGCCAGTCTTCTTTAATTCAATCGATAGATCAATGGATTACGGAGGCACTTGAAGATGCCATGCAGTCATCAGATTTTAGTGCCACGTATGCAAAAATACCCTCATTGGATTTTTTTATTGCTAATCTACAAGAAAGTAAGTTTATGGTAGCTAATTTGATCGCCAGTGAAGATAGTTCAGGTCGTCAATTTCCGATGTTACTGAGTCATTTATTACAGGTTGATTCGGCATACGATCATATTTTGTATGCACCTTATAATCATAAGCAAACTTTGATTGATTTGTTTCAAAAAAATCGGATGATACATTCTGTACGTGATCCAGACGTTCTGCTAGATAAATTAGAAAAATTAAGTAATGAAATTCAAATACTTACCAATGCGGAAAGTGCGGAATTTTATGAACATCATACGATTCATTCATTTTCACAGTTAATCAGAATAAGTACTTATGATTTTGCTCAAAGTATGATCGGTTTAGGATTATTGTTGCAACCCGTAATTAAACAAGGAACAAACAGATTAAAAAAGGTACTGATTTTACCGGTAAATAATCCAAGTTATTGCTATGAAATTGCCGCTTTTTGGGTCAATTTAATTACCTGTTTTGTGTCTAAACAAAATACTGAATTGTTCTTTGGAATTTTACACAGTGATTCACCGGTATTGTTATTTGGATTCCAAGGTGCTGATATTATTGCATTAAGCGAAATATTTAATCAAAAAATGGATTCAAAGCATTGGGTTTCATTGCTTAATGCAGACTGGATTGATCCGTATTTAGAACAAAATGCCGGTTTAGCAGCTTTGGAATAATGCCTAAGTGAACGCCAAATGAGCTTAAGCCAAGCTATGAAATTATTTAAACAAACATTTATTAATGAATAAAAAATATGAAAAAACAAATAATTAGATTTATTTTTAATATCATTTTCTTGATGTTAAATGCGGTCGTCATTGCATATGCAGAACCAATCGTAGCTGAAGGCGCTGTACCTAATGAAACAAGTAAACAAGCGATTTTAAATAAAATGTATGCTATTTACGGTGCAGATCAAGTAATTGACAAAATTCAGGTTCGTACTGTATCTGCACCTAATGGCTGGAGTGATTCTGTTGCAAAAATCATTACATCAGATTTAAATAAAGTTAAACAAGGGAAATTATCTATACGCAGTACACAGCTTGAATTGATTGGAAAAGTCTCAAATCAAAGCGATATACCGCAAACTACAGCAAATTTGCAAAATTTGGTTCAAGCACCATATCGTTTAAATATACGGTTAACTGTAAATCAGGCGGAACAGAAAATTCTTGATGATACTTTAAAAAATCGAATTATTGAGTTTGAATCTGGCAGTGTAATACTAGCTGAATCAGGTACCAAAATTTTGGATGAAATGGCAGTTGCATTAAGCAAGGTTACTGGAAAGAAAGTCAAAATTATTGGACATACGGATAGTTCAGGTGACGCGGCTAAAAATTTAACTTTAAGTCACGAACGTGCAGCTGCAGTAAAAAATTATTTAATTGGAAAGAATATTCCAATAAAAAGTTTAAGTATCGAAGGTCTAGGTTCAAACAAGCCAGTTGCAGATAACACAACATCCGAAGGACGAAAGAAAAACCGTAGAATCGAATTCGAAGTTCTATGAAGTATATAAAGAGCTACATTTATGTGGCTTTTTATAAATAATCTTTGATTTCGTATAATGTATATTATGTTAAATCCGATACACCTAACCATAACTTCATATTTCTTCTACTCTAACCATAATTCAATAACTTAAAGCAGTATTCTTTTTATTCTGAATTGTGATATGTTGACCTAAACAATACTTCATAAACTTTACTATGTTTGCTTTAAAGACAATTCATTTAATAAAAAAAGTTTCAAATGAAAATCAATTGATTCTATTGTTTGATATAGATTCTTCTTGCCCATGTCTTTACCCAATGTTGTACACAATGAAGTCTCTTCGCTTTCAAAGCCAATCTACTCAGCATGCTGATTTAATTTCATTAAAATTTTGGTATGAATTTTGGTTTGATAAATTTTCTACTTCTTTTTGTGAATCGTTCTATTCTTCAAGTTATAATTTCGAAATTATCCAAAATGAAATTGACAGTTTCATTATTTATCTGGAAAACAACAATAAAAATGATGATCACCTTATTAGGCTAAGGAATAATCAAAGCGTTAATTACACTACAATTGGTCATCGAATTAAATCATTCTTAAAGTTTTATAGCTTTCTAATAGATGAATACTTGACTATTCATTCTCAGCCACAACTTACAAGAAAGGAAATCGATAGGATTAAACTTAATCTAGATAAATACATGATAAATAAGAAGAAAATTTTAAATAGGTTTTCAAAGACAAATAAAACAATTAAAAGTGAAATTAATTATTCTTTTAAAAGCATGACAGATGAAATGCTAAGAGCTTTATATCAAATTATATCTCCAAATAACTCAAATAAGACTAATGAATTAAATCCATTTAAGCTTAAACAAGCTCAATTAAGAAATTTCTTAATTGTTCATCTAATGGTCAATTATGGGCTTAGAGTTGGTGAGTTAATGTTATTAACTATAAATTCAATTAAAAAGTCGATTCAAAGCCATTCTTACAGCCTTATCATCACAAATACAGATGATGAGTACGATGATAGATTGAGAAAACCGAAAATCAAGAATGAGTATTCTTATCGCGTGATTACATTGCAAGAAAGAGACTATAAAATTTTGAAAATTTATATAGATGAAATTAGAAATGATATTCCATCAAAAATTTTATTTACATCTTTAAAGCCTCCCTACTCTGCCTTAAGTTATTCTGGCATCAATAAATTATTTGATAAAATTGACTCAGTATTGAGAAATACTGCTCCATCATGTTTTGATGAAACAAATTACGATTCAATTGAAAGGTTAACTCCTACTGTCAATTTTTTTAATCTTGTCAATTTGGGATGAATGTCAGTTTGTGTTGAAGTAATCACTGATATATCAGAATTGGCGTTAGACCAACTAGACTGCCCTAAATCAACTATTTTTCTTATACGTTGTCCACTCGTCGTTGTTAGTGGTATTAAAACATTCAGATTATTCAAGACAAGATTGGCGACTTTTCTTACTGAAGCCAAAGTAGGATCTTCCCCTAATGTTTGTAGAAAATTCAAATATTCAGTTCTTATCATATACCCCACCTAAATTGTAATTTGATCACTGTTATAGAAGTTATTTATCTTCTTTGATTGAACACTATTATAACTAGATACCGACACTTCTAAGTCAAAAAGGTGTTTACAAATTTGTTGACTATTCAAACATCCTTTGATATTTTGAATATCTTAGTATGTATTTGATTTTAAATGTATTTTAAGTATTAATGAAATATTTTTCATATATTGGTAAACAGAATCAGATTATTTTTTAATTATATTTATACAATATTCTCAATTGGTTGTTTTTATTATATATTTGCTTTTAATTTATCTGTTTTGGAACGTTTTTTGCTTCTCTCATTTCAACTAATAAATTATTAATTTAGATAAGCGACATCATGGAAAACCAAGACAAATACACATTAGATGTACTAAAGTATCTAAATGATGATGAAACCTTTCAATTATTGAAAAAAAGATGGGGCTATGAGAAGAATACAAAACTTATAGTAATGGGACAAATTGAAAGGAAAGATAAAGAATCCTCTATACATAGACTTACGAATCTTAAGAATATAGAAGAAATACCTCTTCGATATCCATTAGAGAACTATAATGGATATCATAATATTTATATTGGTTTGACATTATCAGAAGATTTTAAGAATGGGCAATGGGTTCAAGCAAATCTGAAACTAGCTCCTAATAAAGAACGTGAAAAGCAATTAAACCCATTTGAATTAAATGTTCAGATTTCATCTCTGATGAAATTAGATGAAATTCCTATAAAAGTTATAGAATCTGGAATACATAATAATTTTATTGAAAACTGGATTGTAGAGCACCTTGCTGAAAAGAATACGGAAGAAATAAAAGAAAATAATAAATCAATTTTAGCGGATCAAGAAATTCTATTAAAAAGACAAAATAAACTCGAAAATCAATTAAAAGGTTTGGAAGAAAGAGAAATCACGTTTATTGAAAAATTGGAAAAGCATCAAGAAAAAATCGAATCATGTACACTTGAGCTAAAAACAATTAAACAAAATCCAAAGTAAATTAAAATTAATTGATTTATCTAAGATTTATACGAAATCTTATATACAATTTAAAGCAGTTCTAATTTTTTCAAAAATTTCTTTTTCATGGTCTTTAATCTGAGACTTGTTCCACTCTTCTTCTGTACCTAGAATTTCAAGCATTACTGATTGCTTTATACTTTCTTTGCTATTTGAATCCTTGTAATGATCAGCTTTTGCTTTAGGCATATAATTACTTAATGAAGAATTCTTAGATGCAGAAATTAAGCATAAATTACCTATGCTATCGAGTACTTTATCCGCGATCTTATTTTTATCACTCATCGGATTCTGAGGATAAAAATGTTCTACCGAACTTCTAAAACTAAATTCAAAATCCTTACGTTTAGTCGGTTGTTCTAGCCAGTATAAGTAGTCTATATAGTTAAAAACTAAATTATTTCTAATATTTCCATATCTTAAATAATCTTTCCAATTAGTAGCATAGGCACAATCATCCATATCAAAGATGATAATGTCATCATACTCATAAGGTTGTTCATTCAAATATCTGTAACCAAGAAAATGAGTTGCCGTATCTCGCAAAAAATCACGGTAATCCGTTAATTCAATGCCATTTGGTTTGTCCGCTTCTTCAGATGAAGGTTCATAACTATATGCTTTATTTAAATAGTTAAGCACCGCAAATAGCCAGTTTTTATAAATTACAGTCGGATTTGAAACATGAAACATTGACAACAAAATCAAGGTTTCATCATGTAATGAACGTCGAATATTGTGTAGTGTGGAGAATCTACGTTCATTAAAAGTATTCACATAATTGAATGAAGCATTAGTACGTCCGTTTTCCCCTTTCATATAGTAACGAACCATTTTTAAGCACCAATGATCCTTATTATTGGCATACTCTCTTTTCAAGACATATTGATCGAATAAGAATCTCAATTTTAATAAGTGAAAGATAAATTTTTTCGAAAATCTATTTTTTTCTTCAATAGACATATCTTTCGTATAGCTTTCAAAGTTCGTTAACAAGCGTTTGTCATCTAAAGAAATATTTTTAATAAGATCATCAGCTACATACGTTTTTAGGGCATGAAGTAAGAAATTTTCAAAATTAATAATACTATGAAATCGATCATTATCTCTTTCATCAAGTTCTTGATTTTGTTTAGTTCCATAGTTTATAGCTGATGATTTGCTTTTATTATGTACCAAGTCAGTAAAACTAATGAATATTTCAGTATTATTATTTTCTTTAAAGTTTAAAAATAAAGATTGATAGTTTTTAGGTCTGAAACTAAACCATTTTTTTCCAAAAATATTATTTCTTAAAGCTGTGCTAAAATTTGGGTGAGTCTGCACGTAATTATGTATGTCAGAGCATGCTTCCCAAATTTTATTAAAAGCCTCTCTAATAGCGGGTTCATCCGAGCTCAAATAACTCAATAAACGAGATTTAAGGACTTCATGTTTTTCGAGTTGTTCTCCTCTAGTATTCATAATTTCAAAGTAATGATTTAGATCTATACCTTGTGGAACCTGTACACGCGTCAAAATTACTGAGTTAAATAAATAGTGTAAATACCCAGAAAAGCTTCTATCCGTTTGACCTATTTTAAAATCATCTGCAATAGATTTTAGTACATGTTTCACAATTTCAAAACCTTCTGACATTTTTGTATTTGCATTGCTAAAGTCAGGGCTAATTTTTCCAAATTGATGAAGTTGATTTAAGGTCTTATCTGCAAAAATACGGCTTTCAAATTTTAAAATAGGTTGCTTAAAAAAACTGTCAAATTCTTTACGAAATAAATTTTCATTTTTCAATGAAAACTTAAGTGCACAGGCGATGATGTTAAATGTCGTTAATCTTTGTTGGCCATCAATTGTTTCAAAAGTGTTATAGGTATATTCACTATTTTTTGTCCGATTTACAATCAGTGTTCCTATATAATAATTTTTATCCGCTTCCTCTAAGTAGTAATCTCTAACATCATTTAGTAGCTGACTGATATGCTTTTCTTGCCACTCATAATTACGTTGGTAAACTGGTATGAAATAACGATCATCACTTAAGAAGAGTTCTCTAAGAGACAAAAAATCAATGAGCTCATTATTGTTGGACATAGTAATGATTCTCTTTAAAAAAGTTGACTACACGGACATCTATGCGTTCTTTAAAACTACTCCAACTTTCCTTATTTATATTGGGTAACATTTTTATCGGATAGTTAAGTACTTCTTCTACATGAATTGCTTCTTTAATCGTTATAAATAAATTGTAGCGTAGTACATAATTATCCAAAGAAATAAACTTTAATTGGCTATATTCAAATCTTAAGCAAAATGCCCAAACAAATGCTTTTTCAGCAAATTCCTCTAAATCACTAGTACCAAATTTATCGATAAAACACATCATAAGACAACCAAATAAGTTGGCTATAAATTGCTCACCTTCTCGATAACTTTTGCTATTTTTAAACAATAATGTGATGAGGTTAGTTTGTACTAACTGATTTTTTTCATCTAATAATTGGTACTGCGTAAAATTTTCATTAGAATTTAATTTAAGAATATAATCTTTAATACTTTGATAATAATCAACATATTCAAAGAATCTCCTACCATTAATCATCACTTGATCGAGTTGAAATGGAAAGTCATAGTGTTGCTTGTCAATGTTTCGATCAAGATCCTGATTATAGCGATCAGTGAAATGATGGCTAATTAATAATGCTTTAACATATGGATAATGATCAATCTTCGTTAAAGTTACACCTTTAAATAAGTGTACATCATCTTTAATGAAAGCCACTTTTGCAGGCTTGCCAGCCATCCATTGTTTTACACGATACAAATTACGAGCAAAGAGATTACTGAGCTTTTTTGATTCAATGCTTTCCCAGCGATCAACAATCGATGTTTTTCTTTGTTGGTCTACCTCCTCAAACTCTCGTAAGTGATAAGCTTTAAGTAAATCATGTGGATCTAAATCCTTACCACGTGCATTTTGAGAGTCAAAAAATTGGAATGCTTCAGTAATATTATTTAAGTAAAAAACAACGACCTGTGTATTTTGAAGGAGTAATAAAATTTCTTCATCATTCCAACTGCGCAACAATCTCAGAAGCAATTGGTAATTATTTGAGATGTTTTTAATACTGAGAGAATGATTATATTTCCAATGATGTTGCTTTAAATAGTTATAAATTTCCGTAATATTTTTTCTAATAACTTCACTACATTTGATAGTCGGCTCTTTACCAGTGACTCCAGTCAACTCAGCAAAAGCGAAAATAATGAGCTTTAATGTAGTAAATCGTTGTTGCCCATCTACAATGTCTTGAACATCATCATGTCTATGAAAGACAATCGTACCTAAACGGTAAGGTGCTTTTGGTGCATGTTGCATAATATCCTGAACCAAAGCTGTGACTTGGTGAGCTTGCCATTTATAAGGACGTTGATACTCTGGAATTTGTACTTTCCTTTGTTTTAGCAGGTCTGACACTAAAATAATGTCTGCTTGCAATTCCTCCATTTTTGCCAAGATTAACTCGCTGTAATTATTAAATAATTTAAATATTATAAAACAAATCTCTTCTTATGCTATCTCTTTTTAATGCTAGTACTTTCCTCCATATCGGTATGTTGAAACATAAAGTTCCTATTAACCTGAACTTAAACATTAGAGTTGAATTTAGTCTATTTTTCATAAAATTAACTGACAAGATCATTAGGTTCATGAACTTAAATTTTAAAAAATATTCAATATTATTGATAAGTAGCTTATATTTATATAATTATTGGTAATAATATTTATGAACTAGACTTTAGGTAAACATAAGTTAAATGGTGTGCACCTGAAAGAAGTCGTTTTCTTGTAGCTTTTTAACGGTAGCATATATTAAAAAGCTTTCTTTGAATTATTAATTAGTTAAACTATTTTATGCATCAGCACTGTTGTAAATAAGAAGATAAGCTGTAATTTTCTATGTTAATTACGTTTAAATTCCAACCCTCTCATTTTCTAACTAGCTCAGGTTATAATAATAGCCTCCCAAAATATGGTTGATCTATTATGAACACCTCCAATGACCCTTTACATGGCAAAAAACTTGCTGACATTTTGGATGAATTATTGGATTACTACGGTGGCTTTGAAGGCTTAAATCGTAAAATTGAAATTAGATGTTTTTGCATAGATCCAAGTGTTAAATCATCATTACGATTCTTACGTACCACACCATGGGCACGTGAAAAAGTAGAAAGCTTATATCTGTATGTCTTACGCCAAAAAGCCAAACAGAATTAGTAGCTATCAAAACCGTAGTCTCAGCATAATATTTTATACCAAATAGTAACCTACACTTATTGAATAGCCACCAATTTTATAGACACCTTTTAATTAGTGGTGGCAGGCCACCACTCTCCCAGACAAATTGAGTCTAGTCTTAAGATCTTTTTAGTAGGAAAATATGTATTCATAGCTAGGTTCATGAACCAAATATTTTATAATTTATCACTTTAGTGCTCTAAGTAATTAAATTTATTGTTTATTAAACTTAAATTTAATTGTGAACTAGATTCTAGGTGAACATAAGTTAATTACAATATCTTTAAAGTTCATATCCTTTATTTAGGTCAACGATCTATCTTACGTTAACCAATATTTAGTTTAATTGATGATATGTCCTAATAGTTAAATCTGATTTATAAGTCTTTCTGTTTTTAGCTACATGAATACTATGTCTAGATCCCTTACCTTAAGTTGACGAATTCGAGATATCAAAGTTTAGCAATATAATAAGCTGATCTTATGGCTCTCGAATGTTGATGAAAATTGAGTAATTTAGCGAATATATAATTCGCTACAAAGGATTTTATACTGATTAGCATGTGTCAAGAAAGTTAAATAAAACATTGAAAAGTATGGATAAAAGAAAAACTTAGCTTAACACGTTCAAAAAATCTATTTCAGTGATTTAATCTGGATATGCTTTTTTTATGTATATATTCATAGGCCAAAAAATAAGCCTAATATTTTGAAATCATTAGGCTTATTTCTGATACATAAGCATTTAACATTTCTTAACTGTCTTTAGTTTCCATCAAAAGTATAGGAGCAACTGCGTAATATGCGCGATTGCTCCCTTCCTGCTATGTGGTATTCCTATTTTGATAAAGCTGCAAACTTAGAACGTGCTGCATGAAGCTTTTTATAGCTTTCAATCAGACGTAAATGACGGTCTAAGCCTTCCAGTTTTATACTGGTTTCAGTTAAACCATAGAAGCGGATACTGCCATCCATCGAACCAATCACGGCATCCATCCGCTCATCACCAAACATACGGCGGAAATTTGTTTCATAATCATTCAAATCCATACCGTCATCCAGTTCAACTTCAAGAACGACATTCAGGCACTGATAGAATAAACCACGTTCAACCGTATTGGTATTGTATTGCAGGAATTGCTCAACTAAATCTTTTGCCTCTTCAAATTGCTGTAAGGCAATATAAATCAGTAGTTTAAGCTCAAGAATAGTAAGCTGACCCCAAACGGTATTATCATCAAACTCAATCCCAATTAAGGTCACGATATCCGTGTAATCATCAGAGTCACATTCTTCCAAACGCTCAACCAAGGCTTCAAGCTGCTTATCATCCAAACGATGGATATTTAAGATATCTTCGCGGAATTGAAGAGCTTTATTGGTGTTGTCCCAAATTAAATCTTCAACCAGGTAAATTTCAGAATAACCGGGTACCAAAATGCGGCAAGCTGTTGCACCTAAATGCTCATACACCGCCATATACACTTCTTTGCCCATTTCTTCAAGAATGCCGAACATGGTGGCAGCTTCTTGCGCATTGGCATTTTCACCATCAGCAGTAAAATCCCATTCGACAAACTCATAATCAGATTTTGAGCTAAAGAAACGCCAAGACACTAGTCCGCTTGAGTCAATAAAATGCTCTACAAAATTATTTGGCTCAGTCACTGCATTACTGCTGAAGGTTGGTTTTGGTAAATCATTTAGACCTTCAAAGCTACGGCCTTGCAATAGCTCAGTCAAACTACGCTCTAAAGCCACTTCCAGCTTCGGATGTGCACCGAAAGAAGCAAACACCCCACCCGTACGCGGATTCATTAAAGTCACACACATGACTGGATACTTCCCCCCCAAAGACGCATCCTTAACCAAGACCGGGAAGCCTTGTTCTTCCAAAGCTTTGATACCTGCCACGATGTTTGGATATTTCGACAATACATCTTCTGGTACATCGGGAAGTGCTATTTCACCTTGTAAAATCTCACGCTTCACCGCACGTTCAAAAATTTCAGACAAACACTGTACTTGGGCTTCGGCCAAAGTATTGCCGGCACTCATACCGTTACTTAGATACAGGTTTTCAATCAGGTTCGATGGGAAATAAACCACCTCCCCATCAGAATGACGCATAAATGGCAATGAACAGATACCACGCTCAATATTACCTGAATTGGTGTCATACAAATGCGAGCCAAGCAATTCATCGTCTGGGTTGTAAACTTCTAAAGTATATTCATCCAGAATTTCTTTTGGTAATTCATCATTCAGGCCTGGCTTGAACCATTTTTCATCTGGGTAATGTACAAACTCAGCATTGGCAATGTCTTCACCCCAAAACTGATCATTGTAGAAAAAGTTACAGTTCAGCCGTTCAATGAATTCACCCAATGCTGATGCCAAAGCACTTTCTTTGGTTGACCCCTTACCGTTGGTAAAGCACATTGGCGATTGCGCATCACGGATATGTAAAGACCACACATTCGGTACAATATTGCGCCATGATGCAATTTCAATCTTCATGCCAAGACCTGCCAATATCCCTGACATATTGGCAATCGTTTCTTCTAAGGGCAGATCTTTACCGGGAATAAAGGTGCTGCTTTCAGATGCTAAACTTGGCATCAACAAAGCCTGTGCATCCGCATCAATGCTTTCCACTTGCTCAATAATAAATTCAGGACCCGTCTGGATCACTTTTTTAACCGTACAGCGGTCAATTGAACGCAAAATACCTTGGCGATCTTTTTCTGAAATGTCCGCAGGTAATTCCACCTGAATTTTAAAAATCTGTTTGTAGCGGTTTTCTGGATCTACAATGTTGTTTTGCGACAGACGAATATTATCGGTCGGGATATCACGTGCTGCACAATACACCTTCACAAAGTAGGCTGCACATAAAGCAGAAGATGCAAGAAAATAGTCGAAGGGTCCCGGTGCCGAACCATCCCCTTTATAACGAATTGGTTGGTCGGCAATTACCGAAAAATCATCGAACTTGGCTTCTTGTCGAAGGTTGTCGAGATAATTAACCTTGATTTCCATGCTGCTGGCACCTAACTATTCTTATGTGTCACGACAGACCCATAAGATTCTAAATATTGAAACATAAGCCGAATCACGAAAAAGAAATTGACTTAAAAAAGAGAGTAACTAGCGTCATCCGTTTAGTGAGCACACCGAACATCCGACATTTGCAATAATGGGCAATATTATAGAGGGATTTGGTTTAATTGATAACTTTTCTCTGTCTTTAAAGATTAATTATAAAAACCTTTAATAAAAGAAAAGCTTAGAAAAAATATGGACAATCTCAAGTCATGTATTTCAAAATAAGAGAATAAATATGATAAATAAGGACTCTCTAGCGCTCTGATCATTATTTTTTTAAGTATTGCTTTGATTTAACCTTAAGCCCTAATTCAATCTCATATAAGTTTTAGAATATATAGGAGGTAATACATTAAATTTCTGGTGTTGATTCGTTCTATTTATTAGAACATCTATTGCAGCTTACACTTGGCTATTTTTCTGAATAAACGTATTAAATTGATCTTTCAATTCCAGATACTTGGGGTTTGACTTGGCGTCATCCCATTTCTTCTTAAAAATTTGTGCCGCCGCAGCTTTAACAGGATCTTCTGCACTACGCGCTAACTCTGGCCGACCATGTGCCCCACTCAAACCTTTTTTGTCTTCAGGAACTGAACCCTTATATTTTTTACCGCCTTTATGATTGGCATAGCGACGTGCGCGGGTATAGCCCATTTGTAAAAACTTTCTGGCCATATCCGCACCAATAAAGTCAGCCTGCTCTAAATACTCTAAAAATAATGCATAAATCTTTTCACTACTTTGGGTAGCTTTAACTTCATCGGCAAATTGCCAATACGGCAGTATTTCTGATTTATACGGTTCGACCAGAAGTACCCCTTGTTCACCGCGGCCAATACGATACAGTTCGGGTCTTTTTCTAAAATTAATTTTTTTAAAATCTAAAGAATAATCAAAACTTTTTGAAAAAACGCGTGATTCTCGCTTAGGGATATTTTGTTGTTGATCTGGATTCATTAGAGTCTCCATGAGCATTGCGCAGGAAATTGATCGCATATATATATAGCATCATGGCGGATTTGATTGAAAATTTGCAGCTGATTTTTGCAATCAGTTTGTTATTAAATAGAGCAGCTACTACCTGGTTGAAGGTATTAAATTACCTTATATATAGGCATAAAAAAAAGCCGAGATTCTCGGCTTTTTTTAGCATACAAAAATTAAAAATAATTGGTAATTTACATTACTTTTAATTCATCTAATTTCTGTATATTAATATCTTTTAGATAGCAACAATATTCACGGCATTTGGGCCTTTTTGACCTTGTGCAACGCTGAATTCTACTTGCTGACCTTCCATTAAGGTTTTGAAGCCTGAACTAGCAATTTCGCTGAAATGAGCAAAAACATCTGGACCGTTTTCTTGTTGAATAAAACCAAAACCTTTAGTTTCGTTGAACCACTTTACAGTACCTTTAACAACATTTGAGTTTGACATAATAAATCCTATTGATTTTTAATAATTTTAGCCAATTTAATGACTATTCATAACTTGAAAATAATAAAGAATGAAACTTAAAATCTGAAAAACGAAGGATTATGACTAAAACTGCGATACTTAAAGAAGATTTACCGAAACAAGACTTTTTTCTAGTTGAGCTAATAATACATGAATTAAATTAATATTCAAGTTTTTTATGTCTATTATTTATTTTTATGATAAATAAATTTATATATTTTTAAAAATTAAAAACTTATATACGGCGATGCATTTTAAAAAAGTCGACAGCTTACTATGGTTGATGCTTGATTGTGTGATCAGCACGTGGTCTACACCCTGACAAGTTTACCTAGAACACAGAATATTAGGATTCAACTACAAATACTCTAGAAACTAAGAATATTGAACCTATTGAAAGCTTGAGGTATCAACTATCGGTACTGATCTTAACACGGGATTTTATTCAACATTTCGGGGAATATTTGTCATCACCGCATCCAGCCTCTCCAAATGCCCTCTGCTAACCTCTTTTAAAGCAATAGATTGTTGGTTGACGTGCAGTAGTTCTCCACTGCCCCTATATCCAGCTCACGTCATAAAGTAAAATCGAGATGTCGACCATCACTGCGTTATGCTCAGTATGACCGGCAATTACATGTTTATTGATCATATCAACAACGGCTTGTGAGTGACACAGTCATACTGATTTTGTTTTGACACAAGGTTATCCTCGCGGGTGAACCTACTTCACGTATAAACCGGTACGTGTAGTAAAAGTTCAATTAAAAATTATTTTCATGTATCGAGTACTTTTTTCTGTTTTTCAACGTTCATGTCCATCTTGTTTTAGGTATTACCAACATTCTGTTTTTATTACTTAAAGATAAGCAGAAAGTGTATCAATTTTAAAAACAAGAAAACCGTTAAAAACTCACAAAAATAAGAAACATATGTGTAAAAGTAGAGATTGTATGTCCACTCTTGGGACTTTATGATAAAAAATTGGACCTGTTATGAAGTATTTTTCGTGTGCTAGCTGTAATAATCAGGTGTTTTTTGCAAATTCGATGTGCGTCAACTGTCAAACCGTATTGGGGTATGTTGCTTCTGAAAAAGATATGGGTAGTTTTCAGCAAGAGTCTGATCAGCTCTGGATTGCGTTGAATCCCAGTTTTCAGCAGCAACGCTTTAAGCCTTGTTATAACTATACGAATTATCAGGTTTGCAACTGGATGCTACCGGCGGACAGTGAGAAAATTTACTGTGAATCCTGTCAGCTCACCCAGATACTTCCAGACCTGGATATTCCGGAGAATATTATTTATTGGAGGCGCATCGAACACGCTAAACAGCGTTTTCTGTATCTGATGCAGCGGCTGAACATTATGCCCCGCCCTAAAATTTCCTCAGATGACCGGTATGGCTTGTGGTTTAATTTTAAAATTTCAGTAGAGGGCCAACCCGTACTGACAGGTCATGCTAATGGCATTATCACATTAAATGTCAGTGAAGCAGATGTCGTTTACCGTGAAACTACACGCATTAAAATGGGCGAAAATTACCGGACACTTTTAGGACACTTCCGCCACGAAAGCGGACATTATTATTTTGATGTAATGCAATATTTGCACCCAGAAGTGATTGATGAGTTTCGCGCTGTATTCGGCGATGAACGTCAGAATTATGGCGAAGCCTTAAAGCGGCATTATGAACAAGGTCCGCCCGCTAACTGGCCAGAGAATTTTGTCAGTTCCTATGCTAGTACGCATCCTTGGGAAGACTGGGCTGAAACTTGGGCACATTATCAGCATATGATGGATACGCTGGAAACAGCATACTATGCGGGTCTTGTGGTAAAACCTAACCAGCCTGACCTGTCCAATATGGAATTTATAGAAAACCCGATTGGTGCAAAGGATTTTGAAAAGATTTTACAGAACTGGATGACGGTAACATTTAACCTCAATGCTTTAAACCGCAGCATGGGTTTGGAAGATGCTTACCCATTTACTCTGTCAAATGTAGTATTGGATAAATTCAGGTTTATACATCAGCATGTGCTGGATAAAGTGTTAAAAGATACTGCACCTTAATTTCTTTTACTATAAGTAAAATAAGGTCGCGCTTTCTTCCATAATACATCCCGAAGCACAGTTAATCTTTCAGATTAAATCCCAGATATGCAATTCCATTGCGCAGCCATCTACAAAAATCGAAATGACTCACGTCCTCCTACTTCATCAAGATTTTCTATCATCTACTTAGTCAAAAATGATGCGTTTAAGATAAGAGTCAAAATGTCTGCCTCCTAATTAATATCTAGAGCTATTGTTTTTCATTACTTTCTCTGTTCTCGGTTTGAATAAAATTTTGATTCATCCGGTTGTCTAATGTTGTAGTTGTGTAAGTCTGGACGATATGATTAGATCATTAAAAAACAATAAGGAATAAAAAATGAAATTCAATTTACTTATTATTTGTATGGTTGTGACTTATAATTTTGCTTATGCTACCCAATGCTTATCAGCAAGTGAATTAAAAGAGTTAAATAATAGATCTCTTGCGAAAGTCATTATTGAAAATTTATCCGGTTTACCAATGCAGCTATTAAGTTGACGCGTAAACCAAATCTTTTCCGTCTATTTCGATAGCGTTCACTTAATATTCTAAATGTTTTCAATTGACTATTAATGTGTTCGATCACAACTCGTATTTTTCCAATCATTTTATTGTACTTTTTCTCAACATCAAATAAGGGTAAATTCTTCTTTTTCTTTATTGGCATCAATAATTTAAAGCCATCTTGCTCTAATCCGTAGTACCCTAGATCAGTCATAACATATTCACAATGTTTGAATTTCTTAACCGTTTTTCTTGCCAATTTAATGTCATGCTGACTGCCATTCGATATATCTAGCCCTATGATTTGTTTGCTGTTCGGATGATAGATCACTTGTACTTTTAGCGTATATTTCTTCTTTTTACCACTGTAGAATTTACTCTGATTTTTTTTTCGGACGTTCTATTGAACATTCTGTCGCATCAATAATTACCCAGTTAAAGTGTTCGTCTGCCGTGGTAATGCTTCGTTTTGGCAGAGTAAAACGTCTTGATTTCATCAATGCATCTTCAACCTTTTTAATGGTTCGATTCACATTACTTTCAGCGATATGGTAATTTGCCGCTAATTCCAGTTGAGTGCTGTAGTTCCGTAAGTAATTGAGAGTTAATAACAACTGATCCTCTATATCTAAAGTATGAGGACGACCTGATTTCTTTTTGAGTGATTCTGCTTTTTCTAAAACATCTACCATTTCGGTAAAAACTGGTCGAGGTACGCCAACCAGGCGTTTAAATTCAGAATCTGAAAAACGGTTTAATTTCTGATATCTCATGAAATCTATATTGAGGTGGTTTTTACTTTCGCAAGAGGTCTAATATTTATCAAAATTCAGGTCAATTTTATGGTCATGTCAAACTCGATTGCCATTCTACAAGTGAAATAGTTCAGAAAAACTGTGCTTCTTCCGAACATAAAAAAATATTAGAAATCTATCTGCGCACTGCAATTTATGATTATGAAAATACTTCCGGGGAAACATTAACAGGTAAACCCTACAAACGTGAATATTATTCTGCTTTCAAAGAAGTCACTAATAGTTTTGACAATTGTGCCGATTTAATAAAATCTTTGAAATATTTCCTGGCTACATCTATATGGTCGGATTGATTGGCATCTAAAGCATTCTCCTAAATAATCGAGTTGTATGCTTGTATTTAAACCTCTCGGTTATAGACCATAATTTTATGCGTTTTGGGTGAAATAGAATTAATAATCACTGATAATGAGTACTACCAATTATTCAGGTATTTTGAAGTAAAGCCACTATGGGAGCTCCACCTCAAATGCTTCTGCAAGATAAGAGAAGTGTTAGCTAAAAGATAGACTTTTATCCTTTTTTATCACTGTACTCCAGTTATGTTAATCTTTGAGTAGATAACTAATCTTGAAACAACAGGAAAGTATCATGAATTACCAACACATCTTAGTCGCTGTTGATGATTCCCCTATTGCCATTGCAGCAGCTGATCAAACCATCATTTTAGCTAAAGCATTGGGAAGTAAAGTCACCATAGCAAGCGTTGTCGTGATAGATCCATTAACCAGTGTAAGTTTTTATAAAAATGTACCTGGAATAACGGATTATTATATGGAAGCAAAAGCTCATGCTAAAAATATTTTGGCCGAGCTAGGACTAAAATTTACCAATCTAGGTATTGAAACCAATACCAAACTTCTCAGCGGTCAATCACCCGGTGAGGTCATCGCCAAAATCGCTGATGAACTAAATGTTGATCTAATTGTCGTCGGTTCTCATGGACGTACAGGTTTTAAAAAAGCTTTTATTGGCAGTATTGCGCAAGAGATTCTAACCTCAAGCCATGTACCGGTACTGGTGGTAAAACACACAAAATAATTCTTTATAAGCAATAAATTAGTCTACTTTTTAGTGGACTAATTTTCTATCTGCGATTTCTCTAAAACTTTTAAGTCTTACAAAAAATATTTTTTCCTACGTTTCTGATTTTTTCATACATATTGCTCCATGTAATTATTATTCAACTTGGTGTTATATTGTTTTGGAAGATGACTAGAATACAAGTCTTACTTTTGCAGAATTCCGTTCCTCATTATTGAATAGATCAGAGTTGACTCCTACCTAGAAGTAAAATCTTGGCGAATTGGTTACTGTAGTCAGTCCGATGCATAAATTTTAGGGTTTAAATCACTCTTTGGGTAATTACCTCAATATAACCCGTTCCTTCAGGTAACAGATGCTTAATTTGTCCCCCCCTGATGTTCTGTAAATCCCTAGCGTTTAGTCATGGAAAAATAAGGACGTATGAGATTTTTCGAGTTAATTGATGACTTTCTCTAAATAAATATAAGATGAATAGAATATCCACGATTAAGGCCTACTCAAACAACTATAGGGTAACATTGGTCAAAGGCAAGTTAATACAATAAACGATAAGACAGTTCAAACATAAAACCAAGAAAAATAACTAATTCTTCTAGGGCAATCGATTTCTCCTGTTCTGACAACGAGAAAAGCTACTGAATTAAATTAAAGAATAAATGTATTGCATGATGATGACGGTGGTTCATCCTCATGCAATTTAATATCTCTCTTTACTAAAAAAATCACAATGTTTTCACTGTGCTCTACATGAATTTGAGTTATTCAAAGGTAATTTACAGCATATTCCTGTCAGGGCTTTTATCCCCTGAAGATAAAGACTATCAGGATATTTATAATCTGGAGTACAATAGCCTGTTGCATTGAAAAGCTAAGAAACGTTGTAAATTGAATACTGATTTAAAACACAATAGCCAGAAAACTAATAGAAGACGTATTGGGCCTAAAAAGATTCAATTTAATTGCTGGAATTTATATGGGGGGGAACTGAGCAAACAATGATTGTTGAAAGAGGTCTAAAGTAGAGATAACCTCTATACAAAGGTATAAAATTGAATCAACGAAATAAGTCAGCACTGATTTCAAAAATCTAATATTGAATATCTCAAGAGTTATATAGATAAAATTTATTTAATAATATCAAGATAATATTGGTTATTTAAAGTAATATCTTCAGCTAATCAGACTTCGTTTTTCCACACTTCCGGCATTCAATATTCTCGAAATATTCATAAGTATGTAAGCAAAGTAATTCACGCAAAAAATGAAACATATTATTAAGCTCCCATAGCAAAAAAGTAGTATCCAAATTGGATATTACTATGTGTTGGATCATAATATTTATATGGGGGCATGAAATCAAAGTTAAAGATTATAATTTCAGAAGATTATCCATTTCTGCTTTAAATATCACTAGCATTTTTATTTATAAAATACTCCTATTAATAAGTAAATTAATTTTGACTATTTGTTAATTGAAAGGTTATTTTTAAAATAAAAAATCATACATCATGTTAATAAATAATGTAAGCACATGTAAATAAAAACAAAAAATAACATAGTTAAAATAAGAAGAAAATATGTAATTTTTAATTAAGTTATGTAGGTTTAATAATAAATTACGTCATTAATCAAGTTTTTAGTGCTATTAGTGATTAACCATAATAAGTAGTAGATATAGAACATGCATAATGCTACACGCCAATCTTTAAATAAAGAATCTTATTCTCAGAACTTATTATCTGTTATTAGCGAATATTTTTCTAAAGAAAAACAATGCTGTATATTTCTTGATATTGATGGAACTCTTTCCGAATTCCATATAGATCCTTTAAAAAGTTTTATTCCTAAAACAACCTTGTGTACATTGCGCCAACTAAAGGATTTAGATATTCCTGTGATTGCTATAACCGGACGTTCTGTACAGGTAGCCTCACATTTATTTTCTCCACTACAGTTACCAATTGCCGGAACGCATGGTCTAGAAATAGACATGCAACCATTTGGGAAGTTAAATGCAGATATTAATAAAGCTCATATTGCTTTAATTCAGCAAGACACTCAAAAGACCTGTCTTCCCTATCCTCAATTGTTAATTGAGAATAAAGATTATTCAGTGGCTATTCATTATCGGCAATACCCAGAAATGGCCGAAATTGCAAAAAAAATTGCACATGATATCCAGAGTAGACATTCGGAATTTAAAATTAATGAAGGTAAATATGTATTTGAATTAATCCCTGTAGCGGCTGATAAAGGACAGGCAATTCAGAAGATATTGAATCATTTAAATTTTACCAATGTTTTACCTATTTTTATTGGTGATGATAAAACCGACGAATCCGGTTTTGAAGTAGTAAATCACTATCACGGTATCAGTATAAAAGTTGGAGAGGAGGAAACAGAAGCATGCTATCGCCTTAAAAATGTTGCAGATGTCGCTAATTTTCTTGACTTATTTTTACAATTTTTTAAAACACATTTTTCAAGACACTCTGAAGTATCGCATGGAGAAAAAGCATGTCTAAATTAATCGTATTATCAAATCGCGTAAGTTTACCCAATCCCGAGAAATCCACAGCCGGTGGCTTGGCAGTTGCTTTACAAGATGCACTACAGGATATTGGAGGAATTTGGTTGGGATGGAATGGTGAAAAAATTAAAAATAACCAACATCCGTATTTCAGCCAGACTAAGTATCAAGGTGTGGAATATATTACCTGTCCTTTAACTGAAGAACAATATGACGGCTATTATTGTGGCTTTGCCAATAATACGCTTTGGCCAGCCATGCATGATCGCGATGATCTAATTAACTACAAACCAGAAGAATTTAAAACCTATCAAGAAGTTAATCGTTTGTTCGCCCATCAACTTTATGAAATTGCTCAACCAGATGATGTAATTTGGGTACATGATTATCATTTTCTTAGTGTAGCTCGTTATTGCCGTGAATTGGGCATGCAAAATAGGATTGGATTCTTTTTACACATCCCCTTTGCCGGTTTAAAGATCTGGGACTTAATTCCTACTGCACCGTCATTGATTCAAGATCTTTGCCAGTACGATGTGGTAGGTTTACAAACTGAACATGACCAAAAACAATGTATGGAAGTATGTCATCAGGTCTTAGCTTCTGAAGTTATTAATAGCGATCTATTAAGCTATAACAATCGCCAGATTGCTATCAAATGCTATCCAATTGGAGTTAATCCTGAACTCATACAACAGGTTGCTCAGCAAGAAACAGAGATTTCTCACCCTGTATTTGAATTTGAAGATTTAACTGATCAAAAAACCATTATTAGTGTTGACCGGATTGACTATTCCAAAGGATTAATAGAGCGTTTTAATGCTTATGAAGAGTTTTTAAAAACCAATCCCGAATATCACAAAAATATTACTGATCTACAAATTGCATGTCCATGCCGCATGGAGATTTCAGCCTATAAAAATCTCTATGACCATTTAAAATCTAGAATTGATTTTATTAATCAGGAGTTTTCGCAAGATGACTGGTCGCCTATCAATTGCACTCATGAAACTGTTTCGCATGATGAGCTGATGAAAATTTATCGACAAGCCAATATTTGTTGGGTTAACTCATTGCGCGATGGCATGAACTTGGTAGCAAAAGAGTATGTTGCTGCTCAAAATTCAGAGGATCCCGGTGTTTTAATTCTTTCAAAGTATGCCGGTGCAGCAGAACAAATGTCTGAAGCAATTATTGTGGATCCAGAAGATCGTAACAGCATGATTAAGGGTTTAAAAAAGGCTTTGACTATGTCCAAGGCAGAACGTCTGGACCGCTACAAACACCTCATGAAAGGATTACAACGTTTTAATATTAATGACTGGCGGAATGCTTTTCTGGAAGATTTAAGACGAGCAGAAGCACTTAAAATTTTTACCCCCCAACTCCGTAAATCCTATAATCGAGTTGTTCAGTATTAAAGATATACATTAGATAAATTGCATATTTTTCAATATAAAAAACCGGTAGATTAGTTGATCTCCCGGTTTTTTATGTATCTTAAATAAAAATTTGAAGCAGGCGAATTAAGAAGCTTTAATTTGAGTAAAGTGATTCAAAAATGCAATCAGCATCAGTAAGGCGGCAATCATTCCAAAAACAATAGTTAACCCTATCATTTCACTGGCCATTCCTACCAATGCAGGACCTAATAAAGATCCACTATACGCCATAGTCGAAACACAGGATAATGCAGCAGCTTTGGGCATGACATTTTGACGTCCTACACGTGAAAACATCACCGGTACAATATTAGAACATCCTAAACCGAGCAAACTATAACCCAATAAAACCACTATCCAATGTGGTGCCATAACTACAGTGAAAAGACCAAGCGATGCACAAATTGCACTGTAAATAATGATATTTTTTTCACCTAATATTCTTTGTAAGTAATGGCCCGCAAAACGTCCAGCAGTCATTGCGATAGCAAAAAATGTATAAGCCAGCCCAGCAAATGCCGGTTTTAGGCCATACTCACTGACTAAATAAATACCACTCCAGTCCATGGCTGAACCTTCTGAAAGAAAAGCAATAAAGCAGACCAACCCAATCAATATAATGAATGGACTTGGTAATTTTTTCGATTTAGACTCAAGTTTAGCAGGATCAGTTTTCTGATCATTTTCAATTTTAGACAGACTATTCGGCACAGCAATTAAACTGATGATCATCAGTAAAGTGCAAATAGCCAGAGCACTCATTAACGGTGTTACGCCCATTGCCAGTAACGCTGTGACCGTCATTACTCCAGCCAAGCCTCCTAAACTACACATACCGTGGAACTGAGACATCATACTTTTAGCACTGTTTTTTTCTACAATTACAGCTTGTAAATTAATAGCAACGCCTAAACTACCTGCAGCTGTACCAAATAAGAACAATGCTACAGACATGAAGATGATGCTGCTACTCAAAGCAAAAGTCGGTAAAACGAGTAATAATATTAAAATTGCTACCGAGATAATCACACGACAGCCCACTTTCTGAATTAATAAACCTGTTGCAGGCATAGCAATCATGGAACCTAACCCTATACTCAGCAACAAAGTGCCAAAGTCAGCATGATTAAGATGAAGTCTTTGCTGAGCATAAGGAATAAGAGGTGCCCAAGCGGCAGTACTTAATCCGAGAGTGAAAAAACAAAGTAATGTAGATAGACGCTGCGCACTATGTTGTGTTGCATGGTCTAGATGTACTGTTTTGGAAGAAAACATGTGTGAGCCACCACGATAAGAAAGTTCTGGGCATCCAAATCCAAAATAATTCCATAGAAAAACCCCTGTAGATTTATTGGAAACCAATAACTGTACAGGGGCTAAATTTGGCGAAATTATACACAAAATAACTATAAATAAATTGCCTTTTTCAATTATTTAAAAACTGTTTTGTAACTGTTTCAAGGTACATAAAGTACGCTTAAGAAATGTTATAAATAAGCTATTAAAATTATAGATTATTTAATTGGCATACAAGCAATAGAACTCATTTTTATAATAGATGTAGTAAGCTTGACTGGATCAATATGGACATTAAAAATTATAACTTAAGCATAAAATTTTAATAGTTTGTCTAGATTCTGTCTCGCGCTAACGAGGAATTGATTAGGTTAAATATCCTGTAAATTAAAATATAAAAGTTCACATAAAGGGACCTCACTCCTTTTAAAAATAGAAAATAATGAAATAGTTATAATATATTGAATAATTTAGTTTTTCCATAAAATGAGGTTGTCGGCAACAACTGTTAATTAAATTTACATAATTAAACTAAAAAATATATTTCTCCTGTATATCTTTGGATTTCAAATACATATTCTAATATTGCTCAATTATTATAAAAAACTTTTCAGGAGCATCTTGATGTCAACTCAATTTGATTTTGTTTCTGTAGTAAAAAAGCCAAATATTTATTTTGACGGTTTATCTATTAGTCGTACTATTCAGTTTAAAAATGGCACAAAAAAAACAATAGGCGTAATTTTACCTACAGAATCCCCCCTTACTTTCGAAACAAATGTACCTGAACGTATAGAAATCATTTCAGGTAAGTGTCATGTTCAACTAGAAAATGATGTACAAGGCCAGATTTACTATGCTGGCCAATCTTTCTATGTTCCAAGGAATAGTCGGTTCAAGATTAGGGCAGATGAAGTCTTAGATTATATTTGTCACTTAGAGGACTAAATTTTTATAAAATCATAAAATAAGGGGAAACATTGCATTTCCCCTTACTTGTTGAAAATTTGCCCTACATAAACTTGCTAAAAAATTTATGCTTTTATAAATATTTAAGCTGGAATCGCTTCTGCTACTTGTTCTCGTGCCCAAATACGATGAGCTCGAATCAGATCCTTAAACTCATCTCTTACTGCATTAAACTCTTCAGCCACTAGCGTACCTTTATCCATCACCAATTTTAGATCATCAATTAAGGTTTTCTTATCGCCTAAGAAAATGATCGGTTTTAAATGTTTATAAGCTTCCAGAATATAATGAGTCGCAATACCATCTGTCTTGACTACATCGTAATTATCACCATCAACAATTACAACTGCATCATACATAATAGAAGGCTCACCCTTTTGCATTCCATTGGAAGGCAATTTAGCTTTCTGGTCATTTAAAACGGGTGCAGGGGTTGGAGTAAGAATATGAGCCACTGCATTTTCAGCTTTAGCCCATGTTAAAATTGCATCAATATTGGCTTGATTCACATTATCATGCACCAGCACAGCGATTTTTCTGGCTTTAATATCTTCAGGTACAAAAGCCTCAAAACTTAATTTCGCAGACTTCTCAACTGAGGATTTCTTAAGATTTTTATCCGTATTATTAGGCACTTCAATACCTAACTTCAGACCGACCTGTTGCGCTAAATCTAAATCAATATTCGCCAACACTTCTTTTACTTCCCGCTCTCGAATATGTAGACGTTGAACTTTACTTAATTCGAATACGTAAGCATCTACCACGTGCTTTTGCTCATACGGAGCCAGGCTTTGGTAATAAAGACGAGCTTGAGAGAAATGATCTGAGAATGAATCACTACGTGCACGAATCTTATTACCGTCAATACGTTCCTGATAACTCTCGAACCCCCCACCTTGGGTAGCGGATGGTGTTTCTACTGGCCAATTGTTGTCAATAGAGTCTGGTTGGTAAGAGGCCTGTCCCTGATGTACAAAGCTTTGGTGGATGCCATCACGCTGATTGTTATGGAATGGACATACTGCACGGTTAATTGGCAATTGATGGAAGTTTGGACCGCCTAAACGACTCAACTGAGTATCGGTATAAGAAAATAGGCGCGCTTGCAATAGCGGATCATTGGTAAAATCTAGCCCTGGGACAATATGGCCCGGACAAAAAGCGATTTGTTCAGTTTCAGCAAAGAAGTTGTCGATATTGCGGTTGAGCACCAATTTGCCAATTGGAGTTACAGGCACCAGTTCTTCGGGAATAATTTTTGTGGGATCCAGTAAATCGAAATCAAACTTCATCTCGTCTTCTTCTTCCACAATCTGAATACCCAGTTCCCACTCCGGATAATTTCCTGCTTCAATCGCTTCATATAAATCACGACGATGGAAATCCGGGTCCTTTCCTGCAATTTTTTGTGCCTCATCCCAAACAAGTTGAGCCATGCCCTGTTTTGGAGTCCAGTGAAACTTGACAAAAATTGCTTTACCCGCAGCATTGATCATGCGGAAAGTATGTACTCCGAAACCTTGCATCGAACGTAAGTTTCTGGGAATCGCGCGATCAGACATGGCCCACATTACTGTATGTGCAGATTCAGGTACCAGTGATACAAAGTCCCAGAAAGTATCATGAGCACTAGCACCTGTTGGAATTTCTGTATTAGGTTCTGGTTTTACTGCATGGACAAAATCGGGAAATTTAATCCCGTCCTGCACGAAGAAAACAGGTGCATTGTTACACACCATGTCGTAATTACCTTCTTGAGTATAAAACTTGATTGCAAAGCCGCGAATATCTCGAACAGTATCTGCAGAACCACGTGGCCCCTGCACAGTAGAAAACCGCACAAAGACTGGGGTTTTTGCACTAGCATCAGTTAGAAAAGCCGCTTTTGTATATTGTTCATTACCTTCATAGGCCTGAAAATATCCATGCGCGCCTACACCACGTGCATGCACAATACGCTCTGGAATACGTTCATGATCAAAATGGGTGATTTTTTCTCTTAAAATAAAATCTTCCAGTAAAGTGGAACCACGCACACCTGCCCTTAAGCTATTCTGGTTATCAGAAATTTTGACGCCATGATTTGTGGTCAGTGCCTCGCCAGTAGCATCTCGGCGAAACTCATCCAATTGTTGCGATTTGGCATTGGTATTTTGCTTATCTAAAGTGTCAGTTCCTGCTACTTCACTTTTCTTTGCTTTAGGGTCCATATTCCTACCTATAATTGTTAGTTAAAGTACTACTGAGGATGGTAAAAAATGATGCAAATTGTATTTGCATGCAATTAATGAATGGATGATTTTTTCTCACTAAGAAAGGGAAAAAGATAATCCACAAAACGTTGAGTACACCAAAGGCCAGCTTCTTTATGATGGGCATGAGGTGCCAGATAAGGTAGCAATTTATTTATTTTGACAGCTAGATTGCCTGATTCAGAAATTTGCTGTTGTAGGGTCTCTAACTCTCCATCAGCTAAATAACTGAACATGAACTCATCGATAGCGCTAGAAGTGGAGCTGACCTTTTTGTACTTCGAATGCGATTGTTTAAAATAGTCACCTGCAATCCAGTCGTGAATAATTTGCTTTTCAGTCGCATTAAAAACCCCATACATTTTGCCTTCTTCATGACTGATCAACTTCCAGAACCGGCTTTGTTCAGGATCCTGATTTAGAATGATCCACTGCTTTTCAATCAGCAGTTCTACAAATTCTTCGACCAGATTCGGCTCAGAAAGCCACTCATTAATAGACCGATTATTAAATTTACATTTATCATTATGAATGACATTGCCAACTAGGGCTTTCCGTTTCGAAATATTAACCACTAAAGCTTCTGAATTTAAATTTTTAATAATTTGTCTAGAAGATAATCCTTTATTATTCAAAGCAAAACCAATTTTCATTTTTTCTATAAATGAATCTTTATCTTTGAATTTTTTATAAATTTTTTCCAAGGCCTTAATGGATAAGTCTGCATGACCATTGTCCATATTATCTATAGTGATATGCAGATTAAAATATTGGGAATTAATGCCTAATTCATTGAGCTCATAATTGGTAATCAGAAGATGTAATGGCAACTGTTCGTAGCCCAAATTAAAACCGACTATTTCGGGAATAAATTCAGGGGGGGCATAAGCAAGTGCTAATTGAATTGCAGGCTGATGATAATACTCATCCTCTAACTCTAATACGAAATGTTCCAGACCCAGCTTAACCAGTAAATCATCAAATAAACTTACATGATTAGATTTGGCTAAGCCCAGCCCTAATTCCTCTACATATATTTGGATTAACTCATGAAAAATTGGATCATTCCAGTAATGAACTAAGCTATATAACCATGCACCATCTACCCGCTTTACCGGAGCGACTTTAATAAGGAATTCAAACGCTTGACTTACATTCTTAAAATACTCTCGCTCTCCCCCGCTACTCCTTCTATCTTTATATAACTGATATTCACTACATTGAACTTTATTATCATTACAAAGCCATTCAGGAATTTTATTCAAGTCCAAAGGAAATTCTAAGCTATCTAAATTCAAGGTCTGAATTTCTTTGCGTAAAAAAATCGCGGCTTTTCGCTCTTTAGCATGTTGGGTAATTTGTGAATTCATAAAGTAATTCACTATATCGCAGTAGTTCTGATGATTTTTATCAATTAAATCGAGCAAGCGTTCTTTTACTGCTACTGGCATTTTTATTCTCCAAGCGGTAATTCTGCTATAAACATAGGTTACCAATATGACATGGTAAAAGATTCAAATTGTTATTATTCGTTTAATTTGTGTTTAACTGGTTTTTATCTATTTATATAATTCAAACAGTTAAATTACATAACTCCTAAATTATGATAAAAAATTTATAGAAAATATATTGTTAATATCTATGTTCATCCTTAAGATATTATAATCAAAAAGGCTAAAAACAAGGTTATGAATATGACTGCTAAATGTTGTAAATTAATGGCCAAAAATAAACTTAATATTACTTTTATTGAAAGTGCTTCTGCAGGCTATCTGGCTTACCGATTCTCTCTTAGCCCTTTTTCTGGTGACATTTTAAATGGTGGATTAGTTTGTTATGATTTAAAAATTAAGGAAAATGTTTTAAAAATCCCCTCCAAAATGATTAAAAAATATACACCAGAGTCTTCTAAAATCACTGAAGAATTAGTTAAAAAATCAAAAAAAATATTCAAATCAGATATATATGTGGGATGTACTGGGTTGCTTAAACCTGGAGGATCAGAAACCAAGGATAAACCTGTAGGAACCTTTTTTTATTCTATTTTATATAAAAATAAACTATATAGTTATCGGTGTTTTTGCAAAGGAAAAAAGGAAGAGAAATTAAAAAAACTGATTGATTTGATATGTAAGAGTTTAGTTAAAATTATTCAAAATAATTAATTTTTAAAATAGAATTTCTCTTATTTCTAATTTTTACCACATTTTATTTATTAAAAGTATTCTATAGAAACATTAAATAAAATATTACACAATATGTAACATCTATTTTATTTATTAATCAAAAATCCATGCTAATAATAATTATATCTGGTTTATACAGATTCTAAAATTTTACTAACTATATATTATGAGGTGTAAAAATGAGTAATGTAAATAATCAGCAAGATCAAAATAATGTTCACTCTAATAATCCAAATCAACAGCAAAATGATAACTCAGGTCAGCAACAGCAACAAAATGATCAACAGCGCCAGCAAAACCCTCAAGATCCGCAACGTCAGCAAAATGGTCAACAGCAGCAAAATTCTAACCAGCCTCTAAAACATGTTAATGATAAGCAGCAACAACAGAATGACAATCAGCGTCAACAAACTGGCCAACAGCAAAATTCTGGAAAAAATCCAAATGACCAAAACGAACAGCAGAAATAATTTTTAAATTAAACATTCTTTATCATACATATGGGTATTAGATTCCCTTATATATTGATTCAAAAAATAGGAATAAAATAATGATTGATCCAAATCTAGAGAATCAAACTCGTACTCCAAACAGTATGGAATCTGAAAAATACTGGCGCGAAAACCATACTAATCGACCATATTACAATGATTTACATCGTGATATTCCAGATATTGATTATGATCGAGATTTATCTTCCGCTTATGAATTTGGACGTAATTCCCGGTCTGAATATGGTGAAAATGCACGTTTCGAAGATTCCGAGAATGATCTACAAACAAAATGGGATAAATTTAAAGCAGAGTCTCGTTTAAAATGGGATCAAGCTAAGCATGCGGTAAAAGATGCATGGGATAAAATGTAATATTTTAGAATATGGGCTTTTATAGCCCATATTTTTTAAATTCTTAGAATTATTCCGATATTAAATTCTTTAATATCTTCCTGATGGAAATCAAGCTTACGCTATAGCACTTTATTAGTTAATATATAAAGAAAACCCTAATAGGAAATATCTTATCTCTAAGTAAAATATAATCTTTTTTATAGTAATTTATGCAAGTAATTTTTATTTAAAAAATAATTAAAATAGAGATGAATCCTACATCTTAACCCCTATCAAAAAAAGCTTTATTTATATTGAAAATTATTTATAGCGTCGAGACAAATCTCCCTGTTTGTTGATTTAAATAAAATCTATTTCCTTTTTATTACCAAAAAGTACTGAATAATTTTCAATTCAACTGAGATAACGAATTTTTATATTTAATTATATCAATATATTGATTCACCCAATTAATATAAAATATTTCAATTATTTAATTTTTTAAAAATATATAAATATTAAATTAATTATGTTATTTAATGTTTATCTGCAATAAAAAGTATAGGAATTCAAATAAAATCTTTTTTAAGTATGTATAAATATGGAAAATAAGTTATGAACCAATATCCTAAAAACCCCTCTACAGAAATGCAAAGCCATCAACCGGGTATTCAATCTAAAATGAATCCCATGCCCGAAGTCATCAAAAATAATTACAAAGGAAGTGATAAATTAAAGGGTAAGGTTGCACTGATCACTGGAGGTGACAGCGGAATAGGCAGATCGATTTCCGTATTATTTGCTCGAGAAGGTGCAGATATTTGTATCTGCTATTTAGAAGAAGATCAAGACGCGCTTGATACTAAAAAAATGGTTGAAAATGAAGGAAGACGCTGCCTACTCATAAAATGTGATTTACAACATCAAGATGAAATAAAGGAAATGGTAGAAACTGCCCTTCAAGAATTTCAAACTATCAATATTTTAGTCAATAATGCAGGAGTGCAATATCCACAAAAGTACATTACCGATATTAATACACAGCAACTTTTTAAAACCTTTGAAGTAAATATTTTTTCTATGTTTTATTTAACTGAACTGTTAGTTCCTTATATGAAACAAGGCGATACTATTATTAATACTACCAGTATTACCAGTTATCACGGACATGATTTACTTATAGATTACGCGAGTACCAAAGGTGCAATTACCTCATTTACCCGTAGTTTATCTACAAATCTCTTAAAAAATAAAACAGGAATTAGAGTGAATGCTGTCGCTCCCGGACCTATATGGACACCATTGATACCAAGTAGTTTTGATGAGGAACAATTGAAAGACTTTGGTAAAGACACACCAATGGGACGTATGGGACAACCTAGCGAAGTCGCTCCAGCCTATTTATTTCTTGCCTCTGATGAAGCAAGTTATATCTCTGGACAGGTTATTCATGTCAACGGCGGTAGTATCGTAAATGGCTAGATAAAAATTGATAACTTAAATCCCAATCAGAGAATGCAGAATGATCATTAAATAGAAGTTGACACGAAAACGCGGATCTTAAGATCCGCGCTTTTATTTATCACTGATTACTTTTGCTGATTTTGTTGGCGTTGTTGATCATTTTGTTGCTGCTGTTGACGTTGCTGATCTTGTTGATTTGGTTGACGCTGTTGATCATCTTGTTGTTGCTGACGTTGCGGATTTTGTTGTTGGCCCTGCTGATCATTCTGTTGTTGTTGCTGGCGTTGTTGGTCTTGCTGGTTTTGTGATTGATTAGCCATTTCTATATCCATCCTAGTTTTAAAATAAGTCATATGAGTTTGTAACTATTCTAAATTTGCATATTCATTGGGATAAAGCTATAAGGCTCATGTGACATTTTTTGTCGTTGTAAATTTGATTTTCTTTAAAACAGAATAAATGACTCATTAAAATCAAATTATTTAAATATTTTCAAAAGATATTAATTACATTTTTTACCGAATTTAAACATAGATAAAATTCAAATAAGGATCAAGTTTTAACTTGGCTAAGATTGCATTAGCACTGGTGATTAGCGCTAACACTATATTAACTTTAGCGCGCATATAAACTGAATTATTACAGGCTGTTGAAAAAATTGAGTTAAATAAGTATTTAAATACTTGCTATGAAGTTGCCAGAAAACCTTTATCTTTTTAAAATAAATACAAAAGTAATGGGATTGTTAACTATCATTTAAATAAGAATGGCAATATTAAAGTCGACAATAGTTTTTATACAAAAGATGAAAAGTTCAAAAATTCATTTGGTGAAGCATTTGTATAAAATGCATCCTTTAATTCTAAATTGAAAGTGAGCTTTTTAGCTAAAATCATCCGTTTTCCCAGTCGCATGAATTGACTACTGGGTTTTAAAATTTGATGAACATTATGAAACAGTATTAGCCGTTGAACCCGATAAAAATAGATATGAAGCCTTTCTCGTTCACCACACCATCAACCAGAACTGGTACAGGAGCACTTAGATTATGCTGAATCCATTGGATATGACTTGAGTGATGTAATTAAAAACCAAACAGACTCAGAAATAACTTCCCTAATGAATCATTTGAAGCATAGACCACATGTTCATGCTTTTTTTCTATCTCAACTTTGCATAGAATAATAATCAACAATTTTCTCAAGATATTATAATTCCATGCAATTCATCTGGTTTCGACAGGATTTACGCATTCAAGATCACGCTGCTCTTTGGCATGCTACGCAAGCGGGGCCCTGCATTGCATTGGTTATCATTTCACCTGAACAATGGGCTTTACACAGCGACGCCGCTGTTAAAATAGATTTTTATTTAAGACAACTTCAATCGCTTAAAACGCAGCTAAAGAACTTGAATATTCCGTTAGTGGTTCGGCATATTCCCTTTTGGAAAGATGTTCCACAAGGCATTTTGAAGGTTACCCAACAGCTCAATATCAATTGTATACATGCCAATATCGAACTGGGTGTAAATGAGTTAAAGCGCGATGCCCAGCTTCAGAAGCTCTTAGAAAAGGATAATAAATCCTTTGAGCTGTACCATGACCGCACTTTATTTCCAGTGGGCAGTATTCGCAATAAGAGTCATCAACCTTATCAGGTTTTTGGTGCATTCAAGAAAAATTGCTATGAACAATTCAGTGTGAGTTTACCGCAATGTTATCCTCAAATTGAAGCACAGTCTGATCTTCGGCTTGACTCTCTCATAGACGAACCTGTTTGTACTTTTGCTGAGTTATATCCAAATCATCCTTCAATAGAACTACAGGATCGTTGGCCATTCAGTGAAGAATATGCCCTAACTTCATTGGATGATTTCATTAATGATAAAGTGATTCACTATGAAAAAGAGAGAGACTTTCCTCATCAGGATTCAACCAGCCAATTATCACCTTATTTAAACTTAGGGATAATTTCTATTCGTCAATGTATTCAAGCTCTATTTCGTCGACAGCATGGTCACTTCCAGATAGAACATTTAGGTCAACAGACCTGGCTTGATGAACTATTATGGCGCGAATTTTATCAACATATACTCTTTGATTTTCCTCAAGTCTCTAAACATCAGCCTTTTAAGACACACACAAAAAAAATCCAGTGGCGTGATGCCCCTAAAGACTTGGCTGCATGGCAGCAAGGACAAACCGGCATTCCAATTGTAGATGCAGGGATGCGCCAATTATTGGCAACCGGCTGGATGCATAACCGTGTTCGTATGATCACGGCCATGTTTCTGACTAAAAATCTGCTGATTGACTGGCGGCTGGGTGAACAGTGGTTTATGCAACATTTAATTGATGGTGATTTGGCAGCCAATAATGGCGGGTGGCAATGGTGTGCCTCTACAGGTACGGATTCAGTGCCCTATTTCCGTATATTCAACCCCATCAGCCAGTCGCAAAAGTTTGATGTCAATGGAAACTATATTCGCCAATGGGTTCCTGAACTGGCCCATTTAGATGCCAAAACCATCCATGAGCCTTATGCCAAAAATTCCAATTTGGCTTTAAATTATCCGAAACCAATTGCAGATCTGAAGCAAACCCGAATTCGGGCAATTGAGGTTTTTAAAAGTATCTAAAATAGGCATCAGGTATGTTGATCGCTTCCTCTATCCCACACATAAGGCAGTCTCATTTTAAAGCTGCCTCAAATGCTTCCAGGTTCATACCATCGAGATGCGAATAACGCCTAATTCGATTGTAGAGCATTTCGGTATAATCAAATACATCTGCACGGACCATTTCTCGTGTTTTACAGATCCGCTTTTTAATTCTTTCCTTCTTTAAACTTCTAAAAAAGGACTCTGCAATGGCATTGTCTAATGAGCAATTTACTGTACAAGGCCTCGACAACTTATGCGGGGAATTAAGTTACGCTTAGAGTGGTGACACTCCAATTTAGTTTTTGTGTAAACCGAATGCAGAGTTAAGCAAGTTCAATTGCCTTTGAACGATCAGTTCGATACTATTTTTATAATTATACTTTGCAAGCATATTTATTCTATGTCCATATCCCAGCTTTCATTAAGTGAATACTTATCTGCGGTAAAGGAAGTTATCCGTATCACTTTTAATGAGCCGGTGTGGGTGAAAGCAGAGATTCGTAATCTCAGTATCAAAGGTGGTCATTATTATTTAGAGCTTGCAGAAAAAGAACAAGATACCGATAAAGTCATTGCCAGCTGTAAGGCCACGATCTGGAAATTTTCAGCGGCCAAAATGGTTTTAAAGTTTGAGCGTGAAAGTGGAATTGAGCTAGCGAGAGATTTAAATGTTCTTATAAAAGTGAAAGCCACTTTCAGTCCTCAGTATGGTTTTTCAGTCAATATAGAAGATATAGATTCCAGTTATACCTTGGGTGATATTGCTAAACGTTATCAGCAAATATTAGAGCGCCTTCGCTTAGAAGGCTTAGCCAATAAAAATAGCTTACTCCCTACTCCTTTCGATATTCAGAATGTTCTGGTAATTGCTCCTGAAAATGCTGCAGGTTTAGGTGACTTTAAAAAAGATGCCGATGCTTTAAATCAAGCGGGTGTATGTCACTTCGTATATCACACGGCGACTTTCCAGGGAAATACAGCAGCGGTCAGTATGATTGAATCTTTAGCAAATGGTTTGGGTCAATGGGCGACAGATTTCCATTCTGCTCCTGATTTGATTGTGATCATTCGGGGCGGCGGTGCTGTAAATGATTTAGCGTATTTGAATGACTACCCTTTAGCAGCTTTCCTATGTAAATGCTCAGTTCCAATATGGGTAGGCATTGGTCATGAAAAAGATCGGACTATTTTAGATGAAGTCGCTCACCGTTCTTTTGATACGCCTAGCAAAGTAATTGGGGGAATTCGAAATCTGATTGTGGAACGTGCTCAAGACGTACTAGATTTTCTGCAAACCATTAAGCTTTTATCCCATCACCAAATCGCGGCCTATCAAAGTCAAAATGATCAGTACCTTAAAGTGATTAAGACGCTTGCCCAAAATCAAATTAATACGACTAAGCACACACTTGAGTTAATGAAAAGCAATAATCAGTATTTCGCGCAACAACAAATTAAAATGGCATCCACCCAGGTTGAATCATTGATGCGGGAAACCCTATTACAGAACCCAAGAAATGTAATGGCCAAAGGGTACGGTATTGTCCGCAGTCAAGGAAAAGCTATTCGTTCGATTCAACAGATCTCCGGTGAGAGCATCCAGGTAGAATTACAGGATGGTATTATTAACGCCAATGTTAAAGAGGTGATCGACCATGACTAAAAAAGAATTAACCTTTAAACAAGGTTATGAAGTTCTTAAAAAGAATGCAGAACTGCTTGAGTCTCAGGAAGAACCGGATATTGATAATTTGATGAAAATTGTTGAACAATCTATGATTGCATACAAAGCCTGTAAATCACGGGTAGATGCAGTGCAACAAGCTCTGAACGAGACGTTTAAAGATTGATTCATCCGCTGTCTTTCCAGTTGTTAGATTCGTATTTGAATTAAATATTTTCAGGTGTCTTGTTAAGGTTTTAATCTTTGGGAAAAGAATCAAGCAAGAATTTTAGAACCTTCGCAATTGTCTTTCTCTGCGTAATAGGCCTAATATCTCTTTTCGCTGGATAATCTGATCATCAGTAAATGGTAAGTTGATTCTCAGCTCTGCAAAGGTGAGCGAATGGTTCTCAATCAGATAACCATCCTGCTCTGTGGTCCAGCTGGTTGTGGCTACTTCAAGTGGTTTTCTGGTTCGTCTATTCATTTATAAAATTATAGAACATCCACTACCGATTAGACAATTTAAACAATTATTTCCCAAATAATAGAATTTTCTTCGGCTTCATAAAACCCTACCACTTCATTAGTGTCATCCATTTGCGGAATAAAATGATTGTTATGCATATCATAATAACCGGCATGGTCTTGTGCCTTAGCTAAGGTGACTTGATCACCGAGAACTTTATTAATCGTTCTTTCTTCACCGGAATTTGGATTTTTAATTTTGATCATATCTATTTTAACTCTCTCTCTAAGTTTCTATCATAAGGAATCTAAAGTGAATGTATAACTTACTTTGTTAGCTTCAATGTAAATGTATAGTTGATTTTTGATATTTACATTTTTCCCTTTTATTGAAAACCAGACTGCTATTACTCAAATCAATTTTGGAATCAGGTTTTTAAATACATTATATTTTAAATATTTACCTGATATAAAAGCCAATATATCCTTCATTTTTTTTATTATTCTTAATCTATTAAATCTCTAATTTTATAATTTATAAAAATATTTGTACCTCAAAATTATTCAACTGCCCTGCTTGTTATTTCTAACTGATGTAAAAAACTGGAAAACCCTTCTGGAGCACGAGCATTTAAACGGCTACTTGTCTTAACGCGTACTAAATTAGTCCAGATGATTTTTAAATTCAGGTTCCGCATTCGCTGGATTAAGTCAACGTCTTCATGACAGCATAATGCTTTAAATCCACCTGTTTGGAGATAGGCAGTTGAACTAAAACTTAGGTTGGCTCCATGAATATGGGTATGATTCATAACATCCTGATAATGCGCCAAGTATTTTTTGCGAGTAAGAATAGAAAAATTGCGCCAGCTATCGACTTCTACCACACCACAAATTGCATCTGCAGGTTGATGATTGAGTTGTTGTAAAAGCCATTGGATATCCACACAGGTATCGGCATCAGTACATGCAATCCAGGTAGCGCCTGAATTAATAAGGTGACGCACACCTAAATCACGTGCTTTACCTACGCATCCAAAATTGCACTGTAAATAGTCTACTCCTGCATTTTGGACAATGTCTAACGATTGATCATTACAGTTGTCTAATACCACCAGTACACGGACTTCCCGGCTCAAAGTAGGCAAAGCCTGTATTGCTAACCGTATATAATGTAAACACTTTTCCAAGTATTGTTGTTCATTACACGCTGGAATTACAATCCCAATCATATCAAGCCCTCTTTGAAAGCCAATGTGGTTGTTTCTTTATTCCATAAATCAATTATAAAATCAGGATCGTTGACATTCAAATAATGCTGTAAATGAAAATGCTGCTTTAATAAATGATGAACTTTTTCACCTGTCAATACAAATCCATCAATCGGATAACGCCAATGACAACATAAGACTACCCCTTGTGAGGTTAAACTGTTTTCAACTTTTTCTATTAACCTGGATAATTCCTCTGGTTTAAGATAATACATAATTTCACTAATGATAATCAGATCAAATGATCCTGCAGGAAATTGGTCAGGAATGCGCTGCTGGATAACTTGTACGTGAGATAAGTTTTCAAGACGTGTCTTTGCTAACTGTATCGCTTTAGAATTAGCATCCAGACAGATTAATTGCTTCGCTCTTTGAGCCAGGTGCTGACTAAAAACACCGTTAGAACAGCCAATTTCCAATACCTTTGAATAGACAGGTTTTAACAGCAAGGCCAAGCAAATTTGCCGTTTACGCTCTTCATACCAACGCTGTTCATACTCCCAAGGGTCATCACTTTTTTTATAAAGTTCACCAAAATAATCAGTTTGATCAAGCACAAATATATACCTCGCAATGCAATAAAATTCGTTGAATAGTCTGCTTGGATAAAATAGGCGCTTGTCCTGTACTTGTATCGATTTCCAGCTGGCTTTTAAAACACAAGATTGCCTTATTTTTATATTGTAATTGTTGTGGGGTGAGTTCCAGCTTTAAAGCCTTTTCCCAAGGAATACGGCGATCATCTGGAGTGGCCCAATGCCATGCCCAGATCAGCACTTGATAACAGCTTAAGTAAGCTTCATTTGTCAATTGTTGTACCACTCGTCCTGTGGCTTCATGATCAGGATGCCCATCTTTATCAAAGGTGCATACCAGGATATCATCGGGACAGATCAATTCTGTTAAAGCTTGATAAAGCCTGTCTTGCTGAGCAGTAATTTCGCCGTCCATCAAGTTTAAAGCAATACGTTTAACTGTATGGTTTACACCTAATACTTTAAGCGCACTATGAGTTTCAGCAGGCCGTATTGTATTTAATTGATCAGGTGTATAAAGCAATGAGTCTGGATGGCTCTGAGTTCCGTTGGTGACGGCTACAAGTACAATGTCACGTTTAAGCTCAGCAAGTTGTTGTAATAATCCTGCACAACCTAGAATCTCGTCATCCGGGTGTGGCGCGATGATAAGGACACGCTTTCCTTCAGGAAAACAGGTAACGAGATCTAACTGCTTTAAAGACTCAAGTCCCGACCAGTCTTGCCATTCTTGGTAACTTGTCCCTTCTCCATAAATAATGCGATCTTCCACCTCATTGTCTTTTATAACATCCATGTAGCACCTTTATTTTTCTGGAGTACAAGCTTTGCAATTTGTTCTAAATCAAATGCTGCATGACTCTGTCTTAAAAAGACCGGCAAGTCTGCTGCCAAAGCTGCAAAGGTTCTATTTTCACAGAACGGTCGCGCACCGAGTGCCTTACCTACTTGGTCTAAAACCAGCTGTGCCGTTTGCTCAACTTTGGCACGTAATATTCGGATAATAAGTTCATGGCTTTGCTTAGGATACTGATCAATCTGATTTGCAACATGATGAAAATATTGTTTCGTTGTAAAGAGTAAAGTACTAACTTCTCCCAGATACATCAAACGGTAAGCATGCGGCTTCGTTTGACATGCCTGATATAAAAAATCGGCCAGACGTGCTGCTGCCCCAAACCAGCAGGCTGCGACTCCAGCTGCACCGTGCCAAAAACCGGGTCTTTCTAAATAGGCATTTGACTGACCAACCGCTTTAGCACTCACCTGATCAAAAGATAAAGAGGCAGTGCGTGTATGTTGCATTCCAACGGCGTTCCAACCGTCATGTTTGATTTGAATATTTGGCTGACTCATATCGACAATGATTAACTGTGAATGATTGTGCTCATCGCGGTAGGTAAGCAGACCATAATCAACGAGTCCTGCACCCGAACACCAGTTTTTCTGACCTGAACAAAGAGCTTGTTTAAAATGAATGGGAGGTGTACTTCCTTCCGCCGCCCATACTGCCCAAAGTCCAGTATTGACCGGACTATAATTTAATTCATTTAAAATGCTCAGTGCATCCAGATGTGATTCAAACCATTTGGCTAAATTTAAATTAGTGGATCCCACTTTTGCCAATATCTTCCATCTTACTAATGTTTCTCCCTCTCCCGGATGAGGAATATCAGGTACAAACATGATGAGTTTTTTAATGGTATTTTCTAAATTTTGATCAATATCAGTTTCATTCTGTTCGAATTCAAACAAAACTTTATTTAAACTCAAGGATATTTCTCCTTTTATTTTATTGCTATACGCATTCATTCATACACCATGAATAGGGGGTTATAATTGAATTTTATTTCTGTTACATTTCAATCAATCTTAAATGGGTTAATTATTTGAATTATAGTAATTTTGTATAGTAATGATATGAAACTCTTAAAGCAAAACAGTAGCGCCATTTAGAATGACACTACTGTTGAAGATAATTTACTTTTATATGATTCATTTAAGAATCTTAATGCAGCTATGAGGGTGTCAAATTAAGGCGTTAAGATCACTTTACGGCATTCCTGTTCACGTTTATCAAAGATACGATAACCTTCAGCCGCTTCTGACAAATTCAGACGATGAGTGATAATGACTTCGGGCGATAAGTCGCCGTTTTCAATATACTCTAAAAGTTGAGGCAAGAATTTATGCACATGCGTTTGACCCATTTTGAAAGTAAGACCTTTATCAAAGGCATCTCCAAACAGAAATCCGTGAATGGGACCTGCATACACACCCGGAACACTCACCACACCACCACGACGCACCGCGGCTATACATTGACGTAGTGCTGCCCCGCTTGAACCTTCAATTTTAAGATTGGTCAGCACAGTTTCAATCATGCTTCCTTTGGCTTCAAAACCAATCGCATCAATAACTGCATCTACACCGCGTTGACCAGCAGTATTACTGATAATAAATTCAGCCGCATCGACCTTGTCAAAATTTACAGGAATTGCCCCATAGGTGTTGCGAGCATACTCCAAGCGATAATGATTATGATCGACCATAAAGATCTGTTCAGCACCTAACATTTGTGCACATGCAGCGGATAGCAACCCCACAGGACCTGCTCCATAAATGGCGACGCTGGAACCTTTACCAATATTTGCATTGGTCACCGCTTGCCAGGCAGTGGGTAAAATATCTGTCAGGAATAATACTTTTTCATCGGATAATGAGCCTGGTACCTTAAAAGGTCCTACATTTCCCTTTGGCACCCGTACATACTCCGCCTGTCCACCCGGTATACCTCCATATAAATGACTATATCCAAACAGTGCTGCACCTGGGGGAATCTGTTTCTTATTTAAAATAGCTCCTCGCCCTGTGTTGGTCTTTTCACACGCTGCAGTCAAATCATGTTCGCAGAAAAAACAGTGACCACAGGCAATAACAAATGGAATAATCACTCGATCACCTTTTTTGACTTCGGTGACCTGCGGCCCTACTTCTTCGACAATTCCCATAAATTCATGCCCGAAGATATCCCCTTCTTCAGTTGCAGGAATTTTACCGCGATAAAGATGCAGGTCTGAACCACAGATAGCCGTCGCAGTGACCCGCAAAATGACATCATCAGGTTCCTGAATCACTGGATCTGGAACAGACTCGACTCGAACATCGCGAGTACCATGATAAGTTAGAGCACGCATAATGATTTCCTCTACTATTTGAGTTTTAAATGACATATTTCAGGCTAAATAAATTTTTTTAAATTTTACGGCGGATATTTTGGTAATAAATGATGCTTCTTTAAACTTAGGGCTAAAAAGACAATTGTTCATGTCCAAAATTGTATAAAATATAACGTTTGAGTTATTTAATTGTGTGTTTGAGGTATCTATAAATAATAAGTTTTAGAGTTTATTCCTCTCGTTTATACAAAATTATCGCCTAATATCAGGATGGTTTTAACTAATTTTTCTCTATTTATAATTTATTGCCTGAGTCAAAAATGAATACCCTATAGCCTTTTCTAAACTGATAAAGCTTAATAGGGTAGCCTCTCTTTTACGCTTTGCATTTCCGTAAGTCCCGAATTATCTTATTATAATTATTATGTGATTTTTCAATTTCTCTAATGCGAAGTTCGTTTTAAAATATGAGCAATAAATAATATCGAAAATTTCTTTTTTGTAAGCGACTACCTGCAAATATGAAGATTTCTTCTCTTATATAGATGAGTCACTACAAGTGAGCGATCAATAATTTAAATAATACGAATTAAGTGGAAAATCTAAGTTTTAACTTGCAACAATCAGAATAGGCATATCTTTCTCAATTTATGTTTCATATTCTTATTCTAATAAGAAATAAGAAGTCCAAAAAACATAAAACAATAATTATAAGTATTGAGTAGAAAGTAAGTGGGTGACAAGAGTTATAGCAAACCGTATATAAAGAAGCCCTGACAGGACATCGGAGCTGCTTTTATTAGTAGGGTACTTTTTTATAAATCCCAAAAAGGTATCTTGCAAGATATCTATAAAGTTAGTTTCTATTCATATCGTACATTGTGGCTAAATGAGTCAAAAAAATGTCATAGATATTATAGTCATTTAGTGTATTAAATAAGCTCAAGGCTTTTAAAATTCTGAGCGCAAAAAAATAATATAATTTTGCTGTTATCGTTGCAGCAAGGAGAAAATCGATGCCAACTATAATCCGGCCGATACACTTTACCCTACTGTTCACTCTGGCACCTCTAGTGGTGATGATCAGCGGTTGCTCTGCTACGCAACCTCAAAATCCCACTCTTACAACGCTGAACACTCCTAATCGTATTGCTTATCCCAGCATTGATCCTGGTCTAAGTGAAAATCTGTATCCTCATGAAGCGGCAATAGCCGAAAAAATCTCGGAGGTAATTGAAAAATCGATCCGTAAACAATATTCCGCGGGCACGGCCCTTCGTGATGCACATCCGAAAGCTCATGGATGTGTACGAGCAGAGTTTCATGTGAGGGAAACGCTTCCTCATTATCTTGCACAGGGGATTTTTATTCCGGGTAAAACCTATCAGGCATGGATTCGTTTCTCGAATGGTTCCCGTGATGCAACGAAAGCAGACATTAAAAGAGATGCAAGAGGGATGGCAATCAAAATTTTAGGTGTACCGGGAGAAAAACTCTTAGAGGATGAGGCCACCACACAAGACTTCATTATGATCAATCATCCAGTATTCTTCGCTAATGATCCTGAGCGCTATATGGCATTGATGCAAGATATAAATAGCGATAATTTTTTTAGAAAGCTGCATATTCCTTTCGCACTGGGTGCTAAAGGAACTCTGATTGCCTTAAACCTCAATACCCGAATTTCAAATCCCCTGCAAACCCGATATTGGTCTATGGTTCCTTACCAGCTAGGACTAGGTTCTGATCGTCGTGCGGTAAAATATTCTGCTAGGGCTTGCTCGACAGTAACAGACCCCATACCAGAAAAACCGAGTCATGATTTTCTGCGAGATGCCCTACGAAATAGCCTGCAAAAGGGCGATGCCTGTATGGAGTTTCTGGTACAACCCAGAACATCAGATATGTTACCCATCGAAGATTCAATGACCGAATGGAAAGAAACGCAGGCACCCTTTTATCAGGTCGCAACTATTCGTATTCCTGAGCAGGTTTTTGATACACCTGATCAGAATAAATTTTGTGAAAATCTTTCTTTCACCCCATGGCACTCTTTACCTGAACATAAACCCCTCGGAGCAGTGAACCGACTGCGTAAAGTGATCTATGATCGGATCAGTCGAGTCAGACATGAGATGAATTCGGCTAACAGGAACGATTTCCCAAGCAATGATTCATCGGAGCCTATTAACTCAGTTAAGTGATCCTTATCATGAATATATAGCGAAAATTCAGGTTTGAGGAGTAGATTAATTGCTCACCCTTTCAAATCTAAGTACTCGTACAATTTTATGAGGTATGCTTCGTTCTCTTGAGCATTTAGATTAATGGGTAGATATGGTCTATTCATAAAATTTACCCCTAAAAAACCTCCCGCAGGAGGCTGGTTATTATTCTATTATTTCTATAATTAAGATTAATCTCTGACCCAAAGCAAAACGCATATTAGGCATCACCGAATGTCTAGGCATTTTGCCATAGGGATGTTTAGAGGAACGCAAATAATTTCCCTCTTGATCATGATAAAAATAATTTAAAGTCCCCATGCTCGTATCTTCTTCAGCATCGAGTTCTATCAGTTCACCTGTATTTCGATCTCTAGCAATAATTTTCATTCTAATGCCTTATATTATGGAGTAGGCTCTATAACTTATCATGATGAATGAATACAATTTCATCTGCGAACTTAACCCATACTGATCCTTACATAAGAAAAGAAAAAACCGCCCATAACTCGTATGTGGCGGGGTTTATGGGCCGTAGCAGATTCGGCTATAGCGGGAGAAAATCATATTTTGTCTAGGTTTTTTCCACATTTTCGGCACACTTTGATCATCTTGCCCGTGTCATCCTGTTCATACTCATACGCGTGCCAACAACATAACTCTCTTAAAAATTGCATTAAATTAATACTCCACAGTAATCACAAATGTATTCTCGCCCTCTAAATGAGTTTGAAAATTAAAAGCGTGTTTTCGGCAGTATTCTTCCAATTCTAAAATTGCACCCTTCTCGATAGAATCTAAAGGTTTTTTCAACCGAACGGGGTTTTGCTCTCGTTTAGCAATAGCATTGTGAAGTTCAGTAAATAATTCTTCAAATGTTAATAGCGAAGTGGATACAGTCATTTTGGTCACCATTGATTACCAAAAATACAATTACAACCCAAATACAAAATTATAAAGGCATGATAATAAATCATAAGTATTTGTTTTATATTATTAATTATATCTGTAATCTTCACCAAGTCGCTTCCGACACTCAATTTCATCAAAGTATTCATAGGCATGGAGATAAAATCATTTACGTAGAAATTAGCGCATTTAAATTTTTTTAAAAAAATAGAATTTTAGGCAAAATAAAATCTACTTAATTGGTAAATTAGTCGAATTTATCTACTTGATTTATTTTTTCTCTATCTTCGAATAACTGAACTAAAGAAGCTCCCCCTTGCTAAGGAAGCTTCCTCTTGTCATTTGAAATGATTAAAGGGATATTGTTAAAATAAATTAAATCCTTATCGATGTAATTGTTTATATACCCATGCCAGAAACTCATTTTTATGCCGTATAGGAGGCGCTAAATTAATATTGATTATTTGTCGGCTGCCAAATTTACCAATAATTTTAGAAGGTGAATCTAGCCTTATCTCCGATTTTTGATCTTGCTGTATTTCTGAAAAAAATTCTAATAATAGATCTAACTCTCCCTTGGTTTTAAAGTTCGGTTTCTCAGCAATAAAGTTATAAACTTGCTGCAACATCTGAAAATTAATGGCACTTTTCATTTTTTATTGCTCCAGCAAACTTATTCATTAAATAATATACACCCGAAGAATTTCAAAAATATTCACTGCATTTGTTAGCTGATTGTTCACATTTAGTTATAAAAAAAGCCCGTCTTTCGATGAGCTTTTAAGTTCTTCTTTTTACTTCAATAACTTTATTTTAAGAAAAATTAACCACAGTTGGCTTGGGTAATTTTCTTAGTAACTGGATCAATCGTCACTGTAATTCGATTTGCACGGTAATCCATAGTTACTGGCTGTCCAGGCGCTATTCTACGAATAAATTCAGATTGAGTTTTTTGTTTAATCTGAGCATCCGTTAAACCCGTTTGCCCTACCAAAACTTTCGCTTCTTCTGCTAAGCATTCTTTTGAACTATCTCGGAAATATTTCCACTCTTCAATAACTTGACTATTTGGCAAATGGCAATAACCTACCTGACCGTTCGTCTCATTTTTGATTTCTAATTTTCCACCTTGGTTAATACAATATTCACTCGCAGGATTAGCTGTACCTAATTTTGGTGCAACAGTATCTGTGTTGTGTACAGTTGAACAGGCTGCAAGTGAGGAAATCATAAAGCCTAGTAACACTATCTTTTTCATGATTTTGAATTCTTAGTAAAATTTAAAGATATCAAAAATAGGAATATTATCAATATTGTTATTTGAGGCAACCCCCTCTACTTCAAGCTTAATCAATTCTCATTTGAATTCTTTTCAAAAATTTGTTTTATAATTATCTTTATATCCCAACTGCTTATAGCATTTACTTTTTTCAAATAAGAATTATAGATATTTCTATAATCTTTTTATTATTAAGGCTAATAAATCATAAAAAAGCTTTTTTATTTTAAAAAAATCTTAGAAAAAGGTTTCTAATCTAGTACCTACTTAGGTAAAGTTTATTCATAATAACTCTAACAAATTGGCTAAACAGCATTATTTGAATATCTTCCTCGAATGCTAAACGCTATAGAAACTATAAGAATTTTATTCGGTTGCTCCTAATTTTAATCATATGGTCTAAATGTGATGCCGTGTGATAACTTTAATTTACCTTTTAAATAAAGTTAATAATGGGCTAAAAAATATTAAAATCGAGAATGAAACTGTAGATCAAAAGTAAAAAGCGTACAGTAAAAAATGAGCCTATAAAAGCTCATTTTTCTTCTTTATAGCTTTTATTATGCCTTTTGTGGGTCATATTGACGGTCTTTGATAAAGATCCCGGATACCGCACCACATAGGAAATAAGCACCACCCATAATCAAGAAACCGAGGCCAATTGATCCGCCACTTGCAGCAGCACCGATAATCGCAGGTGCGAACATAGCGCCAATACGTCCGGCATTATATGCACCACCGACCGCAGTACCGCGAATAGAAGTCGCGAAACTTTCAGTCATATAAGTAGCATTGATGGCATAAGGAATACCATAAAGGAAACCGAAGAAAATCAGCAAATAGGCAATATTGTCCGGCGTATTAAATAACACAATGATGGGTAAAAAGATCGCCGTTCCAATGGCGCCAAACGCAAATACAAAGCGTCGTCCTAGGCGGTCTGCGGCAAAACCCGCCAAAATTTTACCGAAAATCATGGCGACATAAGTACCTATCATATAACCAGCCATAGATTTAAAGTTCATATGTAATTCAGATTCTAAATAAGCTGGCATCCAGTTGTTTACGCCATAGTAGCCAAACTGTAAAAAACCTGCCGTAAAAATCCATAGAATGAACATTCTGCGATTTTGGGGGTCTGCAAAAATTTCTTTTGCCGTACTCTTTTTAACTTCCTGCTTTTGAGTCGTTTGTGTCGGTGCATATAAACGCTCTAGCCTTGCACGCTGCCAAGATTCTGGTTCTGGCACCAGTTTCTGGATAAAAATGGCCATAACAGACGGAATAATCGCGACAAAGAACAGCATACGCCAGCCGTAGTCTGGAATAATCCATCCAGCAAGCAAGGTTGCCACAATATAACCCACGGTCCATCCCGCTTGTAATGTTCCTAATACCGTGGTTCTGTATTCTGTTGGGACATACTCCGCCATCAATGTATTTGCTGCAATATAAAGAGAACCAATACCGAATGCCGACAGAAAGCGTAATATCGCGAATTGTTCAAAATTTTGGGTAAAGCCCAGTGCTGCGGTTAAAATTGAAAAAATAAGAATAGAAATGACCACAGTACGAACACGACCTAAGCGGTCGCAGGCCCATCCTCCAATAAAACCACCGATAGCCATACCACCAAGGGTAAAACTTCCAAGCGTTCCTGCCTGCAAATTGGTCAAACCAAATTCAGCTTTCAGACTGTTTAAACTAAAAGACAGCAACAGCATGTCTGCGCCATCGACCAATAAGGCTAAAAAAGCAAATACAAAAGCAATTTGCTGTGTCCTTTTGGTGGTGGGCTTAATTTTTTCTAACGCTCTCATTAAATCCGTCATGGGTTAATATCCTTGTTGTTCCCTATCCCGTGTTTATTGTCCAGTTTGCATATAACTCAACCATTATCTGGATGAATGCTTTTTTACTATGTATATATCCATAGTTCAGATCGTTCACTCACAGCTCCTGTTTTTCTAATGATTCTTTAGCGATGGTCTTGATCCCATCTTGATTTGAATAATTACTCTAAAGCTGATTTAGGGTAATCAAGATATCGTGAATTTTCAATAAAATTCGATAAATAATTTTGTCATACGAAATAAATTACCGTAAAGTTGATTATTAAGTCGTTTTAATATAGTTTTTATATGATTATTGAAAATTAAATAACATTGAATAAGATAAGACAGGGAGCGTAACAATGGGTGCTTTAACAGGCTTTCGCGTATTGGACTTAAGCCGTATTTTAGCCGGCCCTTGGTGCAGTCAAATTTTGGCTGATTTAGGTGCAGAAGTGATTAAAATTGAAAAACCGGATCATGGCGATGACACGCGCATCTGGGGACCACCTTGGTTAAAAAATGATAAGCACGAAGACACGCATGAGTCAGCTTATTATCTCTCTACCAATCGCGGCAAACACTCTGTTGCGGTCGATTTATCTACACCTGAAGGCCAAAGCATTATTAAAAAAATTGCCCAGCAAAGTGATGTGGTGATTGAAAATTATAAAGCCGGGTCTTTAAAAAAGTATGGTCTGGATTACGAAAACCTGAGTCAATTGAATTCACGATTGGTATATTGTTCGATTACCGGTTTTGGACAACATGGGCCACGCGCGCATGAACCGGGTTATGATTTTATTGTGCAAGGTATGGGTGGCATGATGAGCGTCACGGGTGAACGTGATGACCTGCCAGGCGGTGGCCCGCAAAAAGCCGGTTTGGCCTTTGCCGACCTGACCACCGGTTTATATTCTGCGATTGCCATCCAAGCTGCCTTACTGTTTCGGGAAAAAACTGGTGAAGGTCAGCATATTGATATGGCGCTGCTGGATACGCAGGTGGCCTCTTTATCTGTTTTAGCCATGAATTATCTGACTTCAGGCAAAGTACCGGGTCGCTTCGGAAATGCACATGCTAATATTGTGCCCTATCAGGTGTTTAAAGCCCAGGAAGGTGAATTTATTATTGCCTGTGGTAATGACCTGCAATTTCAAGCTTTGTGTCAGGCCGTTGGTTTGGCTGAGGTGGCAGAAGATCCTCGCTTCTTGAAAAATTCTGGGCGTGTTACACATCGGGAAGAACTGACCACAGTTCTACAAGCTCATTTCTATACTCGACCGGCAAAAACCTGGGTAGATCTGATTCATGCGGTGAAAGTACCGGTGGGCATGATTAATGATTTAAAACAGACTTTGGAAGAAGAACAGGTACTTGCCCGTGAGATGGTGATTCAGATGCCGCATACTTTGCGCGAAGATTACACCTCTATTGGTTCACCGATTAAACTTTCCAAAACGCCTGTGGAGTATAAGAAAGCGCCACCATGTTTAGGTGAAGATACCGATGCCATCTTGAGCCAGTTTTTAAGCACGGATGAAATTGAGGAATTTAAAAACAAAAAAGTGATTCAGCAGCGATAGAAAATTTTCAGAAAAACAAAAAAGGAATCGTAAGATTCCTTTTTTTATAAGCGGCTTATACAGCTGTGCTTATACGGCTGAAGCCTGCATGTGTTTACGGTCTAATACATCAAAAAACACGGTCATTAAGCTAAAAGCTAAACCTACGATACAGCAACCGGTCCATCCCCAATGATACCAGGCATATAATCCGGCCATGGAACCAACAGCAGCCCCCATAAAATAGATAAACATATAAATGGAATGTTGTCTTGAGCGCGTTTCATCGGCTGAACGTAAAATCAAACTCTGATTTAGCACGTGTATCATCGAAAGTGCCGAATAGCCGCAGAGCAAGCCAAAAACATATGCCATGAGTGAATGTTGTGCGAAATATAGCATTAACCATTGAACGATAAGCAGAGCACAGCCTAGTACTGCCACAAGTTTTTCTTTGGCCTGATCAATTTGCTTACCTGCCCATTTTGTTGCGAATACCCCAGCAGCTCCGACAAATCCAAAAAAGCCAATATAAAGTTCCGAGAATGCATAAGGTGGATTAGCCAACACAAAAGCCATGGTACTTAAGGCAAGAATCATGGATGCAAACGCCGTGGCACCTACACAACTCCGACGGATGAGTTGTGGCGAATGCATGGCTATACTGAACATCGATTTATAAATCTGCATGAGTTTTAGATTCTGATTCGATGCTGCAGGAACAGGTAATTTAAAATACATCACTACAGCTAACAATATAATGAGTAATCCACTGCTGAGATAAACCAGGTGCCAATCTGCGATAGTGGTAATAATTCCGGCATAGGAACGTGCCAGTAAAATCCCTAAAAATAGTCCACTCATCAGTGTGCCAATAATTTCCGACATTTTTTCTGATTCAACAATGCTGGAAATGAAAGGAATTAAAACTTGAGAGGCAATTGAGAAGGTCGTGGCAATAAAGGTAAAAAAATACAGACTCCACAATTGTTGCGAAAAAGAAATACAAATTTGGGCCAATCCGCAGATCACCATTAAACTAATAATGATTTTACGTTTGGAATATTTATCTCCCAAAGGAATCAGGACAATCAGCCCTAAAGCATAGGCAAACTGGCTAATCACAATCGTTACGGCTGACTGTTCAACCGTTACTCCAAGGGATTTAGCCATGGCATAAATCAGCGGCTGGTTATAATAGTTGGAACCGGCACAAACCCCACAAGTGATCGCCATAATTAAAATAAAGCTTCGGCTAAATAAAGATTGACTCATGAGATCTGTGCTTTCCGTCCGATGTTTCAAATTAACGATTAAAATTTATATTGTGCAGACAGGTTTACCCTTGAAATGTCTGCCGTTTTCCCTTCAAAACTTTTACGCTCCCCCAGATGATATTCCACGCCCAAATCGACATAAGGACGTGGGGTATAAATCAGATTAATAGCATGATCGGTTAGTTGTTTGTTATTGGTGATATTTGCTTTTGCATATGCACTATCATCTTCAAATTTCATCAGAGAGGTCGCAATATTGCCACGCCATTGATCATTGAATTTATGCGAGTAGCCTAGCGTCAAACTGTCAAACTCATTCTGCAAAAGTGAGTTATTGTTCAAATCTACAGAATAATCCCCTCCCATTGCTGCACCATCACTACTCGAGCCTTGTGTGGTGTAAGACACAAATTTCTGATCACCTTTGACATGGTAATAATTGGCTTGAACAGACTGTTTTGGAGTAATTTTATAGCGTGCACCTAACCCCACGCCCCAGCTCAATTTATCAATATCACGATTATCCACTTCAGCGCGCTTTTCATTGATAAACCCTTGGCCCATCAATAATACGGCCTGGTTCTTGTAAATATATTTTGCAGTTAATGCCGGTAGTTCAGAGGTGCGATCGCTTGCATATTCCAAAGCTAACTGTAATTTATTTGCTGCATTAAAATTGAAATCACGACGTACTTGCGGCAAGCGTGTAGTGGAAACCCCTAAAAACTGGGTGTAGTCAATACTTTCAGTCATGGTTTCCATATTTGACATCAATGACCAGGTTTGACCGAATAACCAGTCATCAAAATTTACATAGGCATTACGGATTCTAAGTTTGCCATCGCCTTTACCATTGTCAACCCAGAAATCGGCTTCCAGTTTAGCTTTAACATCTTCACGACCTGCCAGATTTTTAATATCAAAGCCAATACGCGAGGCTGCAATGGTGAAGTCAGAGCGCTTACCTTGAGCGGCATCAAACGGTACTTTATTAATTTGATTTGAAGTTCGGCCACGCGCAGCCGTGGTATCTTTAAAGTCTATGGCACCATCTAAACGCAAAATCCCATAAACATCCACATTGTCTGTCCAACTGCCGCTATTTTTTTGCGCTGCAGATTTAAGCTCCGTATTGAATTGTTCTTGCTGCTGAACCAATTGAATATTGGTATTTTTCTGGGCAGATACTTCCTGTTTTAAACGCTGTAATTCCGCTTCCAACAAATTAATACGCTGCTCTGTTGTCGAAGTTTCGGCAAAAGAAATCCCTGTCACCGCAGCGCAAGCTGCGGCTAAAATTAATTTTTTCATTATTTTCCCTAATAAATCAAATCAATGGTTTGAAAATAAATTTATGCTGCGGTTCTCGTATCAATCAAGACACAACCAGTTTTTTGCTGTAGTTCTTCAAAACTCAAACCTTCTACAATTTCTGTCACGAAGGCTTGATTGTCTTTTAAATCAATAATGCACAAGTCGGTATAAATCCGGTTCACACAATTTGCACCAGTTAAAGGATAAGTCAGTTCATTCACAATTTTAGGTTGATTATTTTTGGTCAGATGTTCCATACACACATAGACACAGCGTGCGCCTACTGCCAAGTCCATTGCGCCGCCCACAGCAGGAACAGTATCGGCAGAACCGGTATGCCAGTTGGCCAGATCGCCATTCACAGCGACCTGAAAAGCGCCCAAAATACAGATGTCTAAATGACCACCACGCATGATGTCAAACGAGTCTGCCGAATGCATGAAACTGCCACCACCCAACATGCTAATTAACTCCTTACCGGCATTGATCAAGTCATCATCTGCATGTTCTGGAGAAGTTAAAGCACCGAAACCTAAAACTCCATTTTCTGAATGCAAGATAATTTCATTTTCAGGTTTTAAATAACCTGCAACTTTGGTTGGCAAGCCAATACCCAAATTGACATATGAACCCGGCGCAATATCCTGGGCAACGCGTTCTACAATTTGTTCACGGCTGCGTTTTTGGATGGTCATTTAATATCTCCAACTTTAACTACGTGCTGAACGAAAATGCCCGGTGTCACAATCACTTCTGGATCTAACTGGCCTAATTCAAGCACTTCATGTACTTGAGCAATTGTGGTTTTAGCTGCTTTGGCCATGAGTGGACCAAAGTTTCGAGCTGCCTTTCGATAAACCAAATTACCCCAGCGATCGGCCTGATGGGCATAAATCAAGGCATAATCAGCATAAATTGGATATTCCAGCACGTAATTTTTACCCTCAATACAGCGCGTTTCCTTGCCTTCCGCAATTTTGGTGCCATACCCGGTTGGCGTGAAAATTGCCCCTAAGCCAGCACCTGCAGCCTGAATCCGGCAAGCCAGATTGCCTTGCGGAACCAGGTCCAACTCAACTTTTCCGGCTTTATATAAATCCTCAAAAACAGTGGAATTGTTGGCTTTAGGAAACGAACAAATCATTTTTTTAACCAAACCAGACAGTAGCAGATTGGTTAAACCACGATCACCCGAAGCTGCATTATTATTAATGATGGTTAAATCTTTCGGACCAAAATCAATCAGCGCTTCAATCAGCTCGATAGGCTGTCCTGCCAAGCCAAAACCGCTGGTCATAATGCGTGCACCATCTGGTATTGACTTAAGTACTGTCTCAATATCCGTTGTGACTTTATTAATCATGCTGTTCCCTAACACTGTATATACGTTTGAAGAATTAAATTAGTCTGCTTTTTGTGGATCGAATAAACGATCTTTAATAAAGATGGCAGGAATTACACCACACAAGAAATAAGCCACACCCATAATGAGCAAGCCTGTACCAATTGAACCGCCCTGCGCAAAATAACCAATCGTAAGGGGTGCCAATACCGCGCCTAAACGACCGACGTTATAAGCTCCTCCGACTGCCGTACCACGAACCTTGGTCGAAAAACTTTCAGTCATGTATGTCGCGTTAATACCGTATGGAATGCCATATAAGAAACCGAAGAACAACATCAGCCATAAGATATTGTCAGGTGTATTACCAAACACGATGATGGGAATAAAAATAGCTGTACCAACCGTACCGAAAGTAAATACCGCGCGGCGGCCTATTTTATCGGCAATGATGCCTGCAATGACTTTAGTACACATCATGATCAGGAATGTGCCAATCATATAAGTTGTCATTTCTTTGAACTTAATTCCTAGATCTGACTCTAAATATGCTGGCAACCAGTTACTGACACCGTAATAACCGAATTGTAAGAATGCTGTACTGAATGACCATAAGATGAACATGCGGCGGCTGAGAGTATCTTGAAAGATCATTTTGAACGTATTTTTAGGTTTTTCTTCAACGATTCCACTTGCTTGTGCAGCCAGACGTTTACGACGAGACTCAACCCAGGCTTGCGGTTCAGGCACCAAGAAATACATAGCCACTGCAAGAACGATTGGAATGATGGAAATGTAATATAAATATCTCCAGCCAAACTCTGGCAATAGCCAGCCTGCTAAAAGGGTTGCGACCACAGAACCTAAAGTCCATCCAGTCATCAAGCCTGCCAATATAGTAGAGCGGTATTTAGTTGGAACATATTCTGCCATTAAGGTATTACAGGCAATGTAAAGTGCGCCTAATCCAATTGCGGAAATAAAACGCAGCCATTTAAATTGCTCATAGCTTTCTGCAAAACCGAGCCAGCAGGTAAGTAACGAGAATAAGGCAATTGCGATAACAATGACGCGTACGCGACCAAATCTATCACAGGCCCATCCACCGAAGAAACCACCAATCGCCATGCCGGCAAGAGTCCAGCTGCCTAAAGCGCCCGCTTGAATACTGGTTAATGAAAATTCCTGTTTTAAACTGGTCAAGCTATAGGAAAGGAACGCAATATCTGCACCATCCACCAGTAATGCTAAAAAAGAAAAAAGAAATGCCAGAATCCATATTTTCTTTTTCGGTGTATCGTTATTGCCTAATAGGACCTGTTCTGAACTTACTGTCATTAGATGTTCCCTATTATTCTTCAAGCACTCCTGTGCTCTACAAATCTTTTAAAAATTTATGGACTATTTAAGCATTAATGAAACACTTGATTCAGCTGTGTCCCAATTTTAAATAGCCTGTTAAATATGATATTAATAAACCATTTTTAAATCCAAAAAACAATAATAATAAAACTTTATTTCTTATGGCGAAATAAAATTATCAATATTGATTTTTAGTTTTGCTAAAAAATACAATTAAAAATAAGCCAGTAAAAATTTACTGGCTTATTTTTTTTACATTAATTACCGAACGCAGCGATACCCGTTTGTGCACGACCCAGAATCAGGGCATGCACGTCATGGGTGCCTTCATAGGTATTGACTACTTCCAGATTGACCAGATGACGGGCCACCCCAAACTCATCACTGATGCCGTTGCCCCCGAGCATGTCACGCGCCAGTCGGGCAATATCCAGCGCCTTGCCGCAGTTGTTGCGTTTGATCAGTGAAGTCCCTTCAACCGATGCAATGCCTTCATCTTTCATCCGGCCAAAACGTAAGGCAACCTGTAAACCCAGTGCAATTTCAGTTTGCATATCCGCCAGTTTCTTCTGGATCAGCTGGTTGGCCGCCAGTGGACGGCCAAACTGTTTACGGTCCATGGTGTATTGATGGGCAGTATGCCAGCAGAATTCAGCCGCCCCCATCGCGCCCCAGGCAATGCCGTATCGGGCACTGTTCAGGCAGGTAAACGGACCACGCAGGCCGCGAATTTCCGGGAAGGCATTTTCTTCAGGTACAAACACGTTATCCATCACGATTTCACCAGTAATCGAGGCACGCAAGCCGACCTTGCCGTGAATCGCCGGTGCAGACAGCCCTTCCCAGCCTTTTTCCAGAATAAAGCCGCGGATCTCGCCGACATTACCTTCTTTTGAAACCTCTTTGGCCCAGACCACAAACACATCGGCAATCGGACTGTTGGTGATCCACATTTTTGCACCAGTTAAACGGTAACCGCCCTCGACCTTTTTGGCCCGGCTAATCATGCTGCCCGGGTCAGAACCATGATCCGGCTCGGTCAAGCCGAAACAGCCGATATATTCCCCAGTGGCCAGTTTGGGTAAATACTTCTGTTTCTGTTCTTCCGAGCCAAATTCATTAATTGGCACCATCACCAGCGAGCTTTGTACACTGGCCATGGAACGGTAACCCGAATCGACATATTCAATTTCACGTGCCACCAGGCCATAACTGACATAGTTCAGCCCTGCACCGCCATACTGTTCCGGAATGGTGGGACCCAACAGGCCCAGCTCACCCATCTCACGGAAAATGGAAGCATCGGTTTGTTCATGGCGGAACTGTTCCAGGACACGCGGCAACAATTTACCCTGGCAATAGGCCTGGGCAGAATCACGAATCATGCGCTCCTCTTCTGTGAGTTGCTGCTCGATTAAAAATGGATCTTGCCAGTTGAATCTGGTTTTTGAAGTCATGTTGTCTAGTCCAAAAATATAGTTGTTCTATTTAAGCGGTGGCTTGTTTAATCATTTCACGGGCAATAATAATCTGCTGAATTTGAGTGGTGCCTTCATATAAGCGGAACAGACGTACATCGCGGTAAAAACGTTCAATTGAATATTCACTGATATAGCCCGCACCGCCATGAATTTGTAAGCAGCGATCTGCGACACGGCCACACATTTCCGTTGCAAACATTTTCGCGCACGAGGCTTCGACAGTCACATTCTGGCCGGCATCGCGCAGTCGAGCCGCATCCAGCACCATACATTTTGCCGCGTAGATTTCAGCCTTGGAATCGGCCAGCATGCCCTGGATCAGCTGGAAGTTGGCAATCGGCTGACCAAACTGTTTCCGTTCTACCGCATAATGCAGCGCATCTTCCAGCATGCGTTCTGCCATGCCAACACTGTAGCCGGCAATATGCAAACGGCCTTTATCCAGTACGCGCATCGCAGTTTTAAAGCCAATGCCTTCCTGCCCGCCAATCAGCTGATCCTGATGCACGCGGCAATGATCAAAAATCACGTCACAGGTATACGAGCCATGCTGGCCCATTTTTTTGTCAATCTTGCCCAAAGACAGCCCCGGGGTGCCGGCTTCAACCAGAAATGCAGAAATGCCGCCCGCGCCTTTAATCTCGGGATTGGTACGTGCCATCACGGTAAAGGTGGTCGCACGCGGGGCATTGGTAATAAAGCGCTTGGTGCCGTTTAAAATATAATAGTCACCGTCTTTAACCGCTGAGGTTTTTAACGCGGCCGCATCTGAACCTGAATCCGGTTCAGTTAAACAGAAGGACCCGATATATTCCCCGCTGGCATAACGCGGCAGATATTTCTGCTTTTGCGCGTCTGTGCCATCGATCAGGATCCCGCTGGAGCCAATGCCGTTATTGGTACCAATCAGGGAACGGAAAGCGGCCGAGGTCTGGCCCAGTTCCAGCGCCACCAGAATTTCTTCTTCCATGGTGATGCCGAGGCCGCCATATTCCTCCGGAATGGTCAGGCCAAACAGACCCAGCGCTTTCATCTGGCTGACGATATGTTCAGGAATGGCGTTGCTTTCCTCCACCTCGTGTTCTAAAGGCACCAGTTCATTTTTAACAAAATTTCGGATGGTGTCTAAAAGCTGTTCCAGCATTTCCGGATCACGGATCATGGTTTACTCCCTTTGTTCATTTTTACGGTAAATTCCTTTACCTTTTTTTAATTTCGCAATACGAAATAAATAACCACAAAAGAATAAAAACAGCAAGGGGAAATACAAAATAAATATTTTTGTATAAAAGATATTGAGTTTAGGTAGGAATAGGATTAATTTAAATGAAAATAAAATTTCGCATTACGAAATTAATGGAGTGGTAATGAAACATACAGTGACAATGGAGTGTATCGAAGATCATATTGCGATCGTTAAAATCGACCGTCCTGAAGCGAAAAATGCGCTTAATACAGAAGTTCGCAAACATCTTGCACAGATCTTCTCTGAACTGGCTTTAAATGATGAAATCCGTGTCGTGATTCTTACCGGCGGTGAGTCAGTCTTTGCTGCCGGTGCAGATTTAAAAGAATTGGCTTCGGCACAGACAGCAGAAATGTATTTGCGTCATACCGAACGTTACTGGCAAGCCATTGCGCATTATCCAAAACCGGTGATTGCTGCAGTAAATGGTTATGCCTTGGGCGGCGGCTGTGAGTTGGCCATGCATGCCGACATTATTATTGCCGGTGAATCTGCACAGTTTGGTCAACCCGAAGTCAAGGTTGGCGTGATGCCCGGTGCTGGCGGCACACAACGCTTATTCCGTGCAGTTGGAAAATTTCACGCCATGCGCATGATTCTGACGGGTTGCCTGGTTTCTGCACAGGAAGCATATCAAATTGGTTTGGCGTCACAGGTTGTACCAGATAGTGAAACGATCAGTACTGCCATCAAAATGGCAAAAACCATTGCACGTCTACCGCCTATTGCCCTTGAGCAAATTAAGGAAGTGGCGTTAATGTCTGAAGATGTACCGTTGAATGCCGGTTTAAGCTTGGAACGAAAATCCTTCCAGTTGCTGTTCGATACCCAAGATCAAAAAGAAGGTATGCAAGCCTTTATTGAAAAACGTCATCCGCAATATCAAGGCAAATAAATTATTTAGGGAAAGCTTTTATGTCCATTCAAATTGCCACGATTGGCATTATCGGTTCCGGCATCATGGGTACAGGAATTACCCAAATTGCCCTGCAGTCCAATCATCACGTGTATTTATATGATGCTAATGCAGGTGCTGCCCAAACAGCAGCCGAAAAACTACAAGCAACTTTAAATAAACTGGTCGAAAAAAATAAAATCACTGCAGATTCTGCTCAGCATGCCTTAGCTAATTTAGTGATCGCACAAAGTTTAGATGAACTTAAAAACTGTGATCTTGTTATTGAAGCAATTGTTGAAAATCTTTCAGTTAAGCAAGAACTGATCAAGCAGCTAGAAGCATTGGTCCCGGAAAATACCATTATTGCTTCGAACACTTCGTCACTTTCCATTACTGCAATTGCATCGCAAAGCCAACATCCTGAACGTATCGCAGGTTATCACTTCTTTAATCCAGTACCTCTCATGAAAGTAGTGGAAGTGATTCCCGGCATCCGTACTCAACCCGAGATTGTCAGTACCTTAGTCGATTTGTCTTATAAAATGGGACATCGACCTGTGGTTGCAAAAGATACACCCGGATTTATTATCAATCATGCCGGTCGCGCTTACGGCACCGAATCTTTAAAAATTCTTAATGAAAATGTCGCCAGTATTCATGAAATTGATCGAATTTTAAAACAAAATCTTGGCTTTAAAATGGGACCTTTCGAGCTGCTGGATTTAACCGGTTTGGATGTGTCGCATCCAGTGATGGAATCGGTTTATGAGCAATATTATCAAGAACCACGTTACCGTCCCAATGTACTCACTAAACAAATGCTGATTGCCAAACAACTGGGGCGTAAAACGGGTCAAGGTTTTTACCGTTATCCAGCGGGACAAAAACTAGATGAACAGCCGGCAATTCGAGTTGAAAAATTGGCTGAATACCCTGCCGTCTGGATTGCGGCAGATTTTGAAGCAGACCGTCAGGCATTAACCGACTATCTAAATACGCATCAAATTAAAATCGATACGCAAGATTATCCGGCCGCGGACAGTCTGATTTTAGTGGCAAGTTATGGTGAAGATACCAGCTCAAGCATCCAGCGCCTAAACCTCGATCCTACACGTACTGTCGCTATCGACTTAATTAATGGTTTAAATGCTCATCGTACTTTAATGCCAAGTCTGATTACCCAAGAAAAATTGAGCCAGACAGCACATTCCATTTTCAATCTGGATGGTAATAGCGTCACCGTGATTCAGGAAAGTGTCGGTTTTGTTGCACAGCGCGTGATTGCGATGGTGATTAATTTAGCCTGTGATATTGCCCAGCAAGGGGTTGCCACAGTCGATGACATTAATGCTGCGGTACGCTTAGGGCTAGGCTATCCACATGGTCCAATTAGCTGGGGAGATGTGCTCGGCCCTGCAAAAATCCTGCTTATTTTGGAGCGCATGACTCAAATTACCGCAGACCCGCGTTATCGCCCAAGTCCTTGGTTGCAACGTCGTGTCAAGCTTAACCAATCTTTAACTTTTACCGCTTAAAACTTTTATATCAAAATTCTTCAAGGAAAGAAAAATGTTAAACGCTTATATTTATGATGGATTACGTACTCCTTTTGGTCGTCATGCAGGTAGCTTAGCTACAATTCGCCCGGACGATTTAGCCGGTTTAGTGATTCGCCGTCTGGTTGAAAAAACAGGCATTCCAGGTGCAGATGTAGAAGATGTAATTTTTGGCAGTACCAATCAGGCCGGTGAAGACAGCCGTAATGTGGCACGTCATGCTGCCCTTTTGGCAGGATTACCAGTCACCGTTCCGGGTCAAACCGTTAACCGCTTATGTGCTTCAGGCTTGGGCGCTATTATTGATTCTGCTCGCGCTATTACTTGTGGTGAAGGTGATTTGTATATTGCCGGTGGTGTCGAGTCAATGACACGCGCGCCTTTCGTGATGGCGAAAGCTGAATCTGCTTATAGCCGCGAAGCAAAAATTTATGACACCACCATTGGTTCACGCTTCCCTAACCCACAGATTGTCAAGCAATTTGGCGGTCATAGCATGCCGGAAACAGGTGATAATGTTGCGGTAGAGTTTGGTATCAGCCGTGAACAGGCAGATGCATTTGCTGCAGCGTCACAAGCCAAATATGAAGCTGCGAAACAGGGCGGTTTTTTTGAAGATGAAATTACCGCAGTGGAAGTTTCTCAAGGACGTAAATTACCGCCAAAATCAGTAGTTGAAGATGAACACCCTCGTCCGAGTTCTAATTTCGAAGCATTGCAAAAACTGAAACCACTTTTTGAAGGTGGTGTGGTTACTGCAGGAAATGCTTCCGGCATTAATGATGGTGCAGCTGCAGTACTGATTGGTAGCGAAGCGGTACAGCAAAAATATGGCCTAAAGCCAATGGCTAGAATTTTGTCTGCAGCAGCAGCAGGTATTGAACCGCGTATTATGGGCGCAGGTCCAATTGAAGCCATTAAAAAAGCGGTTGCACGTGCCGGTTTGACTTTAGATGATTTGGATATCATTGAAATTAATGAAGCTTTCGCATCTCAAGTGCTGTCTTGTTTAAAAGGCTTAGGGATTGATTCGGATGATCCACGTGTCAATCCAAATGGTGGTGCCATTGCGCTCGGTCATCCATTAGGTGCTTCAGGTGCACGTCTTGCATTAACCACTGCACGCCAATTACAGCGTACAGGAAAAAAATATGCTGTAGTCAGCTTATGCATTGGCGTTGGCCAAGGCTTGGCCATGGTGATTGAAAACGTAGGCTGAGTATTCTTTTCAGTAAGCCTTGAAATCTTATTAAGCGGCTGTGGTTATTCAGCCGCTTAATTTTATGTAACATTCATTTCATAAAAGATATTAAAAAATGGATGGTCATTCATCTTAATAAAACTAGATAATTAGACATTTATTTTGTATCGTGAAATTTAGTTGTTATTATATTTTATAGTTACCTATTTGATTGCACTATCATGACATTAAAAAATAAATCAGGTGAAAGTTCCAACTTTGATGAAATACGTTTAGACCCCATTTCTCATATTCATCGCGAAAACAATCCACAATTTATTGCTTCAATTGCACGTGGGCTAGAAATCCTACGTTGTTTTTCATCAACCAATCAATTGCTAGGCAATCAGGAAATTGCACATCTGACCAATCTTCCTAAACCGACTGTGGCACGTATTACCAGTACCTTGGTTTCTTTAGGCTACTTAAAGCAATTGCCCAATACCACCAAATATTTACTCGATGTTGGTGTATTGGCATTAGGCTATTCAGCACTGTCCAATATCTCTGCACGCACTCAGGCACAACCTTTTATGGAGGAAATGTCTAAATATGCACAGGCACCAGTAGCGATGGCGACACGCGACCGATTAAACATGATCTATCTGAATGTAGTGCATACAGATTCTACACTCACCATGCGTCGTCCGATTGGCTCAACTTTACCTATTCATAGCAGTGCGATGGGCCGGGCATGTTTGGCTGCTATGGTTGAGAAAGAGCGCCATTATTTATTTGATGCGATTAAAAAAAGAAATGAAGACAGTTGGTCGAGTATTAAGCGTAATTTAGAACGTGCAGTTCGTGATTATCAAGATTATGGTTATTGTCTGTCTATTGGTGACTGGGCCAAAGATGTCAATTCGGTAGCGGTACCGCTGATTCATCCGCAACATGGCATTTTGGTGTTTAACTGTGGCGCGCCAAGTTATTTGTTGGATCAGGAAAAGCTGGAAAATGAGATCGGGCCGCGCTTAATTCATATGGTCAATAATATTTCCAGTACCTTAAATAACAACTAAAAAATTTTAGATAAATAAGAAGCGCCTAAATGGCGCTTCTTTCATGCAATTTGATAAATAAATTAATCAAATTTAAATGCTTCAGGATCTAAGCTGAACACGACTTTACCGCCTTCTAAAATATTAGCGGCATGCGTTTTAGTTCGGTTTAACAATTTACTGTAATAAAATTGCGCAGTCGCCAGTTTTGCTTGATAAAACTCATCTGCTGAGCCTGCTGCAATTTGACTTTGTGCAACCTGTGCCGCTTTAGCCCATACATAAGCCAGTGTCACATAGCCAGAGAAATACAGATAATCGACAGAGGCTGCACCTGTTTCGTCAGGGTTGGTTTTGGCTTTTTCCGCAATAAAATCAGTCAGAGTTTTCCATTCTGTCAATAATTCAGACAACTTGTTTAACAAGGGTTGAATACCCGTCTGATTTTGATGTTCTGCGATAAAATGTTCAATCATATCGGTGAAATTATTTAAAAGGACACCCTCTGATTTCAAAATTTTACGACCGAGCAAGTCAATCGCCTGAATTTCGGTAGTGCCCTCGTATAGACAGGCAATACGCATATCACGCGCCAACTGTTCCATCCCATGTTCAGAAATATAACCATGACCGCCAAACACTTGCATACCGTGTTTAGAACACTCCACGCCCATTTCCGTTAAGAAAGCTTTGGCAATTGGAGTTAATAAAGCGAGCAGATCTTCAATTTTTTTCTTTTCGGCAGCATCCTGAGTTACCCCAGCTACATCGACCCAATGTGCAATTAAATACGTTAATATACGGCCTCCTTCGGCAAAAGCTTTTTGGGTCAGCAACATACTGCGTACTGCAGGATGGACAATAATCGGATCGGCTGCTTTTTCAGGGAATTCTGCACCACCAAGCGCACGTAAAGCCAGGCGATCTTTGGCATAAGACAAAGCACCTTGATAACTTGCCTCAGAAATGGCTAAACCTTGGGTTGCGGTACTTAAACGCGCTGCGTTCATAAAAGTAAACATACACAGTAAACCTTTATGCTCCGGACCAATCAAATAGCCACGCGCAGCATCAAAATTTAGAACACAGGTCGCGTTACCATGAATGCCCATTTTATGTTCAAGCGAACTGCATACCACATTATTACGATCGGCTTTATTACCCTCTGCATCCACATTAAATTTTGGCACAATAAATAGAGAAATACCGCGTGTACCCTCAGGTGCATTTGGCAAGCGAGCCAGTACAATATGCACAATATTTTCTGCCAAATCATGATCGCCTGCAGAAATAAAGATTTTTTCACCGCTAATCGCATAGCTGCCATCTTCATTTGGTACAGCCTTGGTACGAACTTGCCCTAAGTCTGAACCTGCTTGTGCTTCTGTTAAGCACATGGTTCCTGTCCATTGCCCGCTAATTAATTTCGGCAGATAAATTTGTTTTTGTTGTTCTGTCCCATGGTGATTAATCGTGCGCATAGCACCATGCGATAAACTTGGGTACATGCCCCATGCCCAGTTACACGCCGTAGTCATTTCCTGAATTGCGGTACGAAGTAAGTTTGGTAAACCTTGACCACCAAATTCTTCACGTGCAGTTAAGGATGGGAAACCTAATTCAACATATTTATTATAAGCTGCTTTAAAACCGTCTGGTGTAGTCACAATCCCATCTTTTAAAGTACAACCTTGACGATCCCCTACTGCATTTAAGGGCAGAATTTCATTTTGGCAAAAATCTGCTGCGACATCTAAATATTGATTAAATAATTCAGCCGACACTTTGTCTTGGTAATATTCAAAACCAGAATAAGTTTCTTCAATGTTGAGCACTTCATTTAAGACAAAGTTCATATCTCGACGCGGTGCAATATAATCTGGCATTGTTTAATCCTTCCTTTTATATTCCCTGCTAAAATTTTTAAATATTTGGCAGAGTAGTTCCAATGTTCTTGTGATCTTTAAAATGAATATTTCACATTTATAACGGCGTGATTTTTTCACATCATAGAAATAATTTCGTATAACGAAATAATATTCCATATACCTACTATTTACTACAAAAAGCACATCAATCCGTTTTTTTTGATTAAATTTTATACATCTCTATCTAAACAGAGTCATTTAATCTTTGAAAATCTGCCATATTTTCTCGTTTAATTAATGATGAATAAAAATATCTGAATAAAATCATTTTTATCTTTCTTATTTTTCTATAAAAAACAGCGAAATACTCAGATAAGATTTAAATATTTTGCAATACAAAATTTTATTTTATAAATTTCCAGATTATGTTATTTTTCAATAAATCGAAAAAGACAGGACAAGGAATAAAGGAATGCTGACTGACCAATATTCAGGAATTGAAGCACTTAATGCACTTAAAAATGGTGAAATTCCACATGCACCGATGGCCAAGACCATTCCCATGAAACTGGTGGATGTGCAAGAAGGATATGTTGTGTATGAAGTTACACCGGGTGAAGAACATATTAATTTACAAGGTGGCGTGCATGGTGGATTCTGTGCCACTGTTCTAGACAGCGTAACGGGCGGTGTTGCCCACTCCATTATGGAAAAAGGCAATCGCTTTGCGACTGTAGACTTGAATATTAAAATGATTCGTCCCATGCAAGTCGGAAAAACCTATCGAGGCATTGGGCACTTAATTAATGCTGGACGGACAATTGTCAGTACTGAAGGCAAAATTATTGATGAAAATGATAAAATTTATGCGCATGCTACCGCAACCCTAATGATTATTCAAAAATAAACAAAAAGAGCGGTATCTTTTGAATAGATACTGCTCTTTATGTGATTATAGTAATAGGTATAGCGTCTTAATATCCATTAGCCAAAATCTGTACGAATGTTATTTACCATATGCACTAAACGCGGAGCGATTTCATCTTCCAGCTTTTCACGGCTTAAAATAAAGCTTGGCCCACCACAGTTAAATACCAGTAATCCATGTTGATCGTGATAATAAGGTACAGCCACTGAATTCACATCTTTATGCCAGTCACCGACCGAGAAGCAATATCCAAAATCTTGATAATCTTTAAAAGCCTTATCTAACTCACGATTTATTTTTATCCAGTCTTCTTTGTGTTTGGTGCGAATGGCATTGAGTAAAAATTCACGCTCATCTTCTGGCATAGCTGCCAAACATGCACGACCAACAGAACTTAAATGAATGGGTAAATAGGTACCGACTTGGCGTCGCATAGTAACACTACCCTTGCCTTGCACGACATCTAAGTAAATCATGTTTAAGCGGTCACGAGTTGCCATTGCAACGGCTGCACCTGCATAATCTGCTAATTCTTTCATGTATGGATGAGCAATCGAACGGATTGAAAGATTCGACAACATCGAATAACCAAATGAGAGCACGCCAACAGACAGTTGAAATTTACTTGAGTTTGATACTTGTTTTAAATACCCCAAACGTGACAGTGTATGAGTTAACCGAGTAATGGTCGGTTTCGGCAAACCCGTCATTTGAGACAGTTCTTGATTACCTAAATGTTGATGTTTTGGAGTAAAACAACGTAACAGTTCCAAACCACGGGCAAGAGCGGTAATGTATTGACGATCATTTTCATCCTGCATATCCTCAATAGGATCCAGGAGTTCATGTCGTAAAGGAGCTAATAGCTTCTCCGCTTGTTCCGATTCTGTCACTTCAGTCATTTAAATGGCCTAATTTCTTTAATTCTGTTTCGCATTGCGAAAATTATAATATAAATATCCTATTAATAGCAAAGAAGCAACTTGTAAAAGTTGCTTCTTTATTCATTTTAATAAAGCTTTTAAGATGGATTAACCAATAATACCTTTGCTTCGCAGTTCTGCTAATTTTTCAGCATCCGCTACCCGCGCCAAAATTTCATTGGTATGTTCACCCAGCATTGGCGGTGCCTTCTTGTATTCCACTGGAGTACGAGAAAGTTTGATTGGGGAACCAATTACTTTCAGCTTATCTTTTAAAGGATGTTGCATTTCAACCAGCATATCTCGGGCTTTCACTTGCGGTTCTTCAAAAGCTTGTTCAAGGTTATTAATCAATCCAACCGGTACTTTCACCGCATGAATCACTTCAACCCAATGTTTTGCATTATCGCCAAGGAAATGCGCAGATAATAACTCGCCAATTTCACTGCGGTGTTTAATCCGCAGTGCGTTAGTGGTAAAGCGTGGATCGTTAGGTAAATCAGGCAAACCAATCGCATTGCTTAATGCCACAAATTGTTTGTCATTGCCGCAAGCAATAATAAAGTCTTGGTCTGCTGCTTTAAACACTTGGTAAGGCACAATATTGGCATGCGCATTACCATAGCGCCCTGGCACTTTGCCTGACGCTAAATAGTTCATGCCTTGATTAGCAAGCGTTGCCACTTGTACATCAAGCAATGCCATATCAACGTGTTGACCTAAGCCAGTAATGGTACGATTTAACAACGCTGCTTGAATGGCAATGGTTGAATACAGACCCGTGGTTAGATCAGCAAAGGCCACACCTACTTTTTGAGGACCACCGCCTGGCAAGTCATCTTTTTCACCAGTCACAGACATTAACCCGCCCATACCTTGGATGATAAAGTCATAACCCGGTTCCGGTGCACGTGGTCCGGTTTGACCAAAACCGGTAATTGAGCAATAGACCAGTTTTGGGTTAATGGCACTTAAACTATCGTAATCCAGTCCGTACTTTTTCAGCGAGCCGGCTTTATAATTTTCAATCACTACATCAGAGTCTGTAGCTAAAGCGCGGACCAGTTCCTGACCTTCAGCGGTCGAAATATCAATCGCAACGGAAAGTTTATTTCGGTTCGTAGATTGGTAATAAGCCGCTTCACGTGTGTCCTCACCTTGATTATTCTTCATCCAAGGTGGACCCCATAAACGAGTGTCATCACCCGTTTTTGGACGTTCAACTTTAATCACTTCTGCGCCTAAATCCGCCAAGATTTGACCACACCAAGGACCTGCAAGTACGCGGCTTAAATCCAGTACGCGAATACCCTCTAATGCACCCATGTGTCTTTCCCTTTATACACGTTCAATAACCATTGCGAGACCTTGTCCCACACCAATACATAGACTGATCACAGCATATTTTTTGCCGCTGCGTTGTAGTTCACGTGCCGTTGATAAAGCCAGGCGAGCGCCCGATGCCCCCAATGGATGACCGACTGCAATCGCCCCACCATTTGGATTGACACGTGGATCGTCCAAAGCAACGTCTAAACCTTGAAGACATGCCAACACTTGAGAGGCAAAAGCTTCATTGATCTCGATGATGTCCATATCAGCCAAAGTCAGGTTAGCACGTTTGAGGGCCAGCTTGATGGCATCAACCGGACCTGCACCCATAATACGTGGTTCAATCCCGGCTGCACCCGATGCCAAAATCTTGGCAATCGGCTTAAAGCCCAAGGTTTGCTCAGCCTGCTGTGAACCAATCAACAATACTGCTGCACCATCGTTCACGCCTGAAGCATTCCCGGCAGTAACTACGCCGCCCTCAAACAATGGTTTCAGTTTTTGCAAAGCTTCCATATTAGACGATGGGCGTGGATGCTCATCAATTGCGACTAATTTAGGCGCTAATTCGCGGCCTTGAGGCACTTCGATGCCGACAATTTCACCATCAAAGAAACCGGCCTGTTTGGCTGCTTCATATTTGGTTTGCGATGCTGCCGCGAACGTATCCGCATCTTCACGCGTGATGCCGTATTCAACCGCCACGTTGTCACCAGTTTTTGGCATGGTGTCATCACCAAACTGCTTTTCAATCGCAGGGTTCGGGAAACGTGCACCGATTGCTGAATCAAAGACTTTAAAATCACGACCAAAGGCTTTTTCGGACTTGGCAAAGACAAAAGGTGCGCGTGACATGGATTCAACACCACCGGTGATAAAAATGTCGCCTTCGCCACAACTAATGGCACGTGCTGCATCAATTACAGATGCCAAACCTGATGCACAGAGACGGTTTACGGTTTGTGCCGGGGTTTTGACATCCAAACCTGCAAGCAATGCAGCATGACGCGCGATGTTACGGCTGTCTTCACCAGCCTGATTGGTGTTGCCTAAAATCACATCATCATAAATATTGTTGGGTAAATTATGCTTTTCAAGCAAAGCCTTGATCACATGTGCAGCCAGATTGTCCGGACGAATCGTGGCAAGCTGACCGGCATGACGACCAAATGCAGTACGTACGCCATCATAAATATAGGCATTTAACATAGGAGATTCCTTTTGACTCGCTTAAACAGCTGCGCTGTGAAGTAAAGATAAATTCAATTGTGCACGACGTTTCAGCCATGGGCTTGGACGGTAGCGCTGATCACCAGTATTGGCATAAATTCGCTCTATAATCAACAGGATGCGATCGCTACCCAATACATCGCCCCATGAAATTGGACCATGCGGATAACCCAGACCCAGTTTCACTGCTTTATCGATATCAGAAGCCGTGGCAATTTGCTGCTGTGCAATATCACACGCCAGGTTCACTACCATTGCCAAGACACGCTGTGCAACGAAGCCGACACTTTCTGCAATCACGGTCACGCTCTGTCCATCTTTAGCAAATATCGCATGCGCCTGATCGATGTAATTTTTCGCAGTCACAATGGATGGCATGAGCGTGCGGTGCTTGTCAAAATCAGTCAGCAGATCAATCGACACCACACGCACTGCATCTACGCCCAAACGTAAAGCAGCCGTAGTGCTGTCTTCACCATAAGTAGCAAGTATAATGAGGCTGTCTGCCGCAGGTTGTTCTGCACTGTCCAACACCAAGCCTTGCGCGCGGATGTAATCACGTAAAACGCTGACATCTTGTTCACGATCTGCCGCAATCCACACCGCATTAAAGTGGTTGACTGCCGGAACAACTTGTAACGGTGCTTCGTTGGTTTTCTTGCCATCAATATATTTATAGAAACCTTCACCGACTTTACGACCGACTTTTTTACCGGCCAACATTTGACGGGTTAAAGGGTGTGGACGATAACGGTCTTCTTGATAGTACTGGTTAAAGATCGATTCCATTACCGGATGCGATACATCAAGCGCAGTTAAGTCAAATAACTCAAGCGGCCCCATACGGAAACCCATACCGTCACGTAAAATACGGTCAATGTCTGAAACTGATGCAACCCCTTCACCGAGTGCTTTTAGTGCTTCTGTACCGTATGCACGGCCGGCATGGTTGACGATGAATCCCGGTGTGTCTTTGGTGCGTACACCGAAATGGCCCATACGCTGTGCCAGTTCAAGCAATTCGGCAATCACCTGTTCATCGGTGGCCAAGCCGGCAATCACTTCGACAATTTTCATCAAAGGCACAGGATTAAAAAAGTGGGAACCCGCCATACGCTCTTGATGCTCAAGATTTGATGCAATCGCGGTTACAGACAGTGAAGATGTATTGGTGGCTAAAATCGTGCTAGGCGCAACAATGGCTTCAATCTGTTTAAACAAGCTTTGCTTGATCTCAATGTTTTCAATGATGGCTTCAACCACCATGTCCACACCTGCAATTTGTTCAATGCTGTCTAAAATTTTAAAACGTGCCAAGGTTTCATTCAGCACTTGTTCAGTGAATTTGCCTTTAGCCTGAAGTTTTTCCAATATGCCTTGGAGTTTGGCTAAACCCGCCTCGGCAGCACCGGCTTTGGCATCAAATAAACGAACTTCCACGCCGGCTTGTGCAGCTATTTGCGCAATGCCCATACCCATTACACCAGTACCGATCAACGCCATAGATTGAATGGTCATGTCTTATTCTCCCGTGTACTGTGCAGGACGTTTTTCAAAAAATGCATTCACGCCTTCTTTTTGATCTTTGGTGTCAAATAGAATCTGGAAGGCTTTACGTTCTAAAGTCAGCGCGCCTTGCAAAGACAAGTCCTGACCCAAATTGGTCACTTCTTTAATTTGCTGAACTGCAATTGGAGAGAAACCTGCGATGGTTTTTGCAATCTCAAGTGCGTGGCTGATGGTGTTTTCATCTTCAACCACTTCAGAGACCAAGCCCATTTGGCTGGCTTCTTCAGCACTAATAAATTTACCCGACAACACCAGCAGCATGGTTTTGAATTTACCAATGGCACGCAGTAAACGTTGAGTACCGCCCGCGCCCGGCATCAGGCCGAGTTTCACTTCAGGCTGACCAAATTTAGCCGACTGGCCGGCAATAATGATATCGGCATGCATTGCCAGTTCACAACCGCCACCCAAGGCATAGCCATTGACCGCTGCAATAATCGGTTTGCTGCAATCAACCAGACTTTGCCAGTACTGTTCGGTATGGCGTAAATACATTTGCGCTGTGGTTGCAGTGGTGAAGTCTTTAATGTCAGCACCTGCCGCAAAAACTTTCTCTCCGCCAGTAATCACAATCGCGCGTACCGCGGGATTCTGGTTCAGCGCTTGAAAAGTTTCTGAAAGTGCTTGACGTAATTCCAGATTCAGTGCATTTCTTGCTTCAGGTCGATGTATTTCTACAAGCGCCACGCCATCTTCTTGAAGGGTAAGTTTTAATATTTGGGTGCTTTCCATAATCTTCACATTTCGCACAGCGGTATATTAATTGTAATATACATAAGTTTGACTCAGTTTTAAATCAAATTTTTTCATATCAAAAATAATTAATAGAGACGATAAAGACAAATTTTACTTAAATAACAATAACTTAAAGTTTTAATTTTAATAAATATTAGATACCGCAGTGCGAAATATACTTTCGTATATATTGTGCAAGTAATCTTTTTTGATTAGTATCCGGATAAATTTAGCTTAGTGACTACATCTTGTTCAATTTTATTGATTGAAAAAACAAGCTGTTAATCCTAAAAACGGAGTTAGGACATGATTCGCGATCAGGAAACCTTAGACCAATTAGTCGATATGATTCGTCAATTTGTTGAAGGTGTATTAATCCCAAATGAAGAACTCGTTGCTGAAACAGACGAAATTCCTGCAGAAATCGTTCAGCAAATGAAAGAGTTAGGATTGTTTGGTTTAACAATTCCTGAAGAATATGAAGGTCTTGGCCTAACTATGGAAGAAGAGGTTTATATTGCCTTTGAATTAGGCCGTACCTCTCCTGCTTTCCGTTCGCTTATTGGTACCAACAATGGTATCGGTGCTTCAGGTCTAATCATTGATGGTACAGACGAACAAAAACAATATTTCCTGCCTCGCTTAGCCAGCGGTGAAATTATTGGTTCATTCTGCTTAACCGAACCGGATTCTGGTTCTGATGCTGCATCTTTAAAAACAACTGCAGTAAAAGATGGCAATGAATACATCTTGAATGGTACCAAACGCTTTATTACCAATGCGCCTCATGCAGGTGCTTTCACGGTAATGGCACGTACCAATCTTGAGTTGAAAGGTTCAGCTGCTATTTCTGCATTTATTGTCGACAGCAAAACGCCTGGTATTTCTCTTGGTAAACGTGACAAGAAAATGGGCCAAAAAGGCGCACATACCTGTGACGTGATTTTTGAAAACTGCCGTATTCCAGCATCTGCTTTAATTGGTGGTGTGGAAGGCGTTGGTTTTAAAACTGCAATGAAAGTGCTTGATAAAGGCCGTATTCATATCGCAGCACTGAGCGTTGGCGCAGCAACACGCATGCTAGATGATTCGCTTCAATATGCGGTTGAACGTAAGCAATTTGGTCAAGCAATTGCTAATTTCCAGTTGATTCAGGGCATGTTGGCCGATTCAAAAGCTGAAATTTATGCAGCTAAATGCATGGTGCTTGATGCGGCGCGTCTACGTGATGCAGGCAAAAATGTCAGCACTGAAGCGTCATGCGCAAAAATGTTTGCTACAGAAATGTGTGGCCGTGTGGCAGATCGTGGTGTGCAGATCCATGGTGGCGCAGGTTACATCAGCGAATATGCGATTGAACGTTTCTACCGTGATGTCCGTTTATTCCGTTTGTACGAAGGTACCACTCAAATTCAACAAGTAATTATTGCGCGTAACATGATTAAAGAAGCTACGCGTTAACAGTTTGGCTGGGTCACTCTCCTTGCGACTCAGCCTTTTTTATAAGGTAATGGATTATGGCTGTTAATACTTTATCCAAAATTAATCCGAATACATGGAAAATTGCATTTGTATTTGCGTTCTTGGCCTTATTGGTTGATGGCGCTGACTTAATGCTTTTATCTTATAGCTTAAGCAGTATTAAAGCTGAGTTCGGATTAACATCGGTCGAAGCTGGGATGCTTGGAAGCTTTACTCTGGCAGGTATGGCGATTGGTGGTATTTTTGGTGGATGGGCATGTGACAAATTCGGACGCGTCCGTACTGTTGTTATTTCTATTTTATTATTTTCTGTGTTGACTTGCGGTCTTGGTTTTACGCGATCATTTGTCGAATTTGGTACTTTGCGTTTCTTCGCTTCATTAGGTTTGGGCTCTTTATATATTGCCTCTAATACCCTCATGGCCGAGTATGTTCCGACAAAATACCGTACAACAGTATTGGGTACACTCCAAGCAGGCTGGACGGTCGGTTATATTGTCGCAACTTTACTTGCAGGCTGGTTAATTCCAGACCATGGCTGGCGCATGTTGTTTTATGTGGCTGCAATCCCGGTTGGTTTGGCGATTCTGATGCATTTTATGGTACCAGAACCTGCTGCATGGCAAGAGAATCGTTTCAAGAAGGTTGAATTAACAGACAAACCTGCCGAATCGACTTGGAAAATGATTTTTCAAGACAAGAAAAATCGCAACATGTTCATTCTTTGGGCGTTAACAGCTGGTTTCCTACAATTTGGTTACTATGGTGTAAACAACTGGATGCCGACATACCTCGAAAGCGAATTGGGTATGAAGTTTAAAGAAATGACGGCTTATATGGTAGGTACCTATACCGCAATGATCTTGGGTAAAGTCCTTGCTGGATATATGGCAGACAAAGTTGGGCGACGTTTCACTTATGCATTCGGTGCTGTAGGTACAGCCATCTTCCTACCGTTAATCGTGTTTTATAATTCGCCAGAAAATATTCTTTATCTATTGGTCATCTTCGGTTTCTTATACGGTATTCCATACGGTGTAAATGCAACTTACATGACTGAAAGTTTCCCGACAGCCGTACGCGGTACAGCCATCGGCGGCGCTTACAATGTGGGTCGCTTAGGTGCCGCAATTGCACCAGCAATTATTGGTTACCTTGCAAGTGGGGGGTCTATTGGCCTTGGCTTCCTGGTGATGGGTGCTGCATACTTTATTTGTGGTGTAATTCCTGCGCTGTTCATCAAAGAAAAGCAATACGACCCTCAAAAATCTTAATGCTTTAAATATCTGAAAAAGCCTCTTATGAGGCTTTTTTATACAGATTTAAAAGCCAGATGAGCTTTTAAAATGAACCATTATTTGCTAAAATACCGCTAAGCGAAATAGGATTTTATATAATGGAAGATATTATCAGAGAAGCAATGGAGTTTGACGTCGTTATCGTAGGCGCAGGCCCTGCGGGTCTTTCTGCAGCGATCAAAATTCGCCAACTTGCAATTGAAAACAATCTAAACGATCTGTCCGTTTGTGTCGTGGAAAAGGGCTCTGAAGTCGGTGCACATATTCTGTCGGGTGCAGTACTTGAACCGCGCGCCATGAATGAGTTGTTCCCTGACTGGAAAGAACAAGGCGCACCTTTAAATGTGCCTGTAACAGAAGACAAAACTTTCTTCCTGCTGTCAGATGAAAAATCACAAGAAGCACCGCACTGGATGGTGCCAAAAACCATGCACAATGATGGCAACTATGTCATCTCGCTCGGTAACGTGGTGCGCTGGTTAGGCACCAAAGCCGAAGAGCTGGAAGTGTCAATCTTCCCGGGCTTTGCTGCGTCTGAAATTCTGTACCATGCGGATGGAACGGTAAAAGGCATTCAAACTGGTGACATGGGTATCGGTAAAGATGGCGAACCGACACATAACTTTACTCCGGGTTATGAACTGCATGCCAAATACACCCTTTTTGCTGAAGGCTGCCGGGGTCATTTAGGTAAACGCCTGATTGCAAAATACAACCTGGATAAAGATGCCGATCCACAGCACTACGGGATCGGGATTAAAGAGCTTTGGGAAATTGATCCGGCCAAACACAAACCGGGTCTGGTGATGCACGGTGCGGGCTGGCCTCTTGCTGAAACCGGTTCTTCAGGCGGCTGGTGGTTATACCACGCTGAAAATAATCAGGTGACCTTGGGCATGATCGTGGATCTGTCCTACACCAACCCGCACATGTATCCATTCATGGAAATGCAGCGCTGGAAAACCCATCCTTTAATCAAGCAGTATCTAGAGGGTGGCAAGCGGATTTCTTATGGCGCACGTGCCGTAACCAAAGGCGGCTTTAACTCGCTACCGAAGTTTACTTTCCCGGGCGGCTCTTTAATTGGTGATGATGCAGGCTTCCTGAACTTTGCCAAGATCAAGGGTTCACATACCGCGATGAAATCCGGCATGTTGTGTGGTGAAGCGGTGTTTGAAGCAATTCAATCCGGTGTAGAAAAAGGTGGTGATCTCGCTGTTGCACGTGTGAGCGAGGGTGAAGACTTCTTCGCTAAAGAACTTACTGCGTATACAGACAAGTTTAACAACAGCTGGCTGAAAGAAGAGCTGTATAACTCGCGCAACTTTGGCCCGGCGATGCACAAGTTTGGCCAATGGATGGGGGGTGCATTTAACTTTATCGATCAGAACGTATTTAAAGTGCCATTTACCTTGCATGATCTGGTACAGGATTTCGGTGCATTGAAAACCGTCGATGCGGCGAACTTTAAGCCGAACTATCCAAAACCGGATGGCAAGCTGACCTTTGACCGTCTGTCTTCGGTGTTTGTGTCCAACACGGTACATGAAGAAAACCAGCCGGCGCATTTGAAGCTGACCGATGCTTCAATTCCAGTCAACGTCAACCTGCCGAAATGGGATGAGCCTGCTCAGCGTTACTGTCCGGCGGGGGTTTATGAAATCATGGAAAATAATGACGGTTCGAAACGTTTTCAGATCAATGCAGCCAACTGTGTACACTGCAAGACCTGTGACATCAAGGATCCCTCTCAGAACATCACCTGGGTAACGCCGGAAGGCGGTGGTGGACCAAACTATCCGAATATGTAATTTGGGGATGGTTGGAAAAACAATGTTTGGCATCCTATAAAAATGCATGAATATTGTTTTACTCACAATGTAGACGTTCGAATAACGCCTTCATTTATTTTTTTAGGTAATCTGAGCCTTCTAGGAGGCTCAGATTAAAAATAGCTTTCTAGTGTTTTTGGATAATTTAGAAATAAAAATTTATGAGCTCTATAAAACTTTTTAATTAAACCTGACAAAAAACTTTGAACCTACACTGTTTTTCGATGTTTATTACCAAACTTTTCTCTAGGTAATGCTATTCAATTTGAATCTATAATTATATTCTATGAACTTGATATAAAATAAATTTTTATTCAATATGAAAGTGAATTGATGATTGAGAATTTAACATCCTATTCATTTGGTGATCAGTTTTAAATTGAAAATAAGAAAAACACAAATATATGAAAAATCCATAATAAATACTATTTTATTTATCATAATGCTGACAGAACATAGTACTTCAATACATGTTTTCCGAATAGAAGCTCTGTATGTATAATCTATAACTTCTATTAGTTTTAAAGAAAAACTTACTCAAATCAGTTGAGGTCTAATGATGATAAAAACAACTCTAAGCGTATTAGGACTATCTCTAGTCTCTAGCCTAGCTCTAGCTTCCGATCCCTTACATGGTACCAAATGGAAAACCATTGATGATGTGACTAAAAAGCCATTATCGGTTGTGCAATTTACTGAAACGTCTAACGGTGTGCTCTCTGCAAAAATTGTGGATGTACTGGAGGCGAGTGAAAGTGAAAAATGTACAAAATGTGCGGGTAAATTCCATAACAAACCCCTTAAAGGTATACAGATTGTCTCAGGTCTAAAAAATACTGCAAACAATATGTATGATGGCGGAAAAATTACCGACCCGAAGAATGGTAAAACATATAGTTTTAATGCCAAGCTATCTCAAGATGGTAAAACTTTAGCGGGTCGTGGGTATATTGGGATTTCTGCTTTAGGACGTAACCAAACCTGGGTTCGCGTAAATTAATTCTGACTGACATATTTAAAAAAGCGACTTTATTAAGTCGCTTTTTATTGGGATTTATCCTTATTAATGAGTTTTAATCATCATGAATATTTTCTAATATTTTGATCTCGGCCTCTCCCATTATTGATTAATATCGGGAGGTAGGCAGACGATGGCTAGCCAATCTTGAATCAAGATTAAGCGATATCTTCCAGTTGCAACTCTTGGCGCATCAATTCCTGCAATTTAAATTTTTGCGCCTTGCCTGAAGCAGTCATTGGAAATTCGGTAAAGAAGCGCACATATCGCGGTATTTTATTGTGCGAGATATGCTCTGCACAATACTGCCGAATTGCTTCTTCATTGACCTGATGATGCTCATGCAGAATAATACAGGCACACAGTTCTTCGCCATATCTTGGATCTGGCAGCCCAATAACTTGTACATCTGAAACATCGGGATGCGTATATAAAAAGTCTTCGATCTCTTTCGGAAATAAATTTTCACCACCGCGAATCACCACATCTTTAATTCGGCCTTTAATTTTTACAAAGCCATCTTCGTCCATTTCGGCAATATCACCGGTGTGCATCCACTTGGCAACATCTATCACTTCCTGAGTTTTGTCGTTGTCTTCCCAATAACCCAGCATGACCGAATAGCCGCGTACGCACAGTTCCCCCAGTTTTCCACGCGGTACCACTTTGCCATTTTCATCGACAATCTTGATTTCCAAATGTGGATGGACACGGCCGACAGTTCCGACACGGCGTTCAACCGAATCTGAAGTCGAACTTTGCGCACTGACCGGTGCAGTTTCGGTCATGCCATAACAGATTGTAATTTCGGCCATATGCATACGGTCAATCACACGCTGCATAATTTCACGTGGACATGGACTGCCCGCCATGATTCCGGTACGTAAGCTGCTCAGGTCAAACTCATCGAATTGTTCATGTTCAAGCATGGCAATAAACATGGTAGGCACACCATAGGCTGCGGTGCATTTTTCTTGTTGAATCGTTTTAAGAGTATCTAGCGGGTTAAACACGGCAGATGGATAGACCATGGTTGAACCATGGGTAATACAGGCCAAATTACCCATTACCATGCCGAAACAATGAAATAACGGTACCGAAATACAGACCCGATCTTGGGGGGTTAAATGAATCGCTTCACCGACAAAATAACCATTATTTAAAATATTATTATGCGTGAGCATAGTGCCTTTCGGATTACCTGTCGTACCCGAGGTAAATTGAATATTAATGGTTTCATCAAACTGTAAATCAGCGGCAATCGCTTGCAATTGATTTAACTGAACAGCTGTCGGTTCTGGCAGTAAATCAGCAAAACGGTGAATACCAATATGCTGTTCGTGATCAATTTTAATCACGTGCTGTAAATGCGGCAGGCGTTTTGCAGAAAGTCTTTTATCTAGCGATTGGGTAAGTTCAGGGGCAATTTTGGTCAAAATTTCCTGATAATTACTGGTTTTAAATTGCGCTGCAATCACCAATGCCTTGCAGGACACTTTATTCAGTACATATTCAAGTTCACTGCTTTTATAGGCAGGATTCAAATTGACCAGAATCATGCCGGCTTTAAAGGCTGCAAACTGGGTGATGGTCCATTCCACACAATTGGGCGACCAAATCGCAATCCGGTCGCCCTTTTCCAAGCCTAATTGAAGCAGGCTACATGCAAATGCATTGACCTGATCCTGCAGCTGTTTATAGCTTAAGCGTACATTTTGATGCACACTGACCACAGCATCCTGTTCAGCATATTGCTGACATGCCTGATCAAACTTTTCACCAATGGTCATCCCAAGTAAAGGCTGACTGCTTGTTCCATAGGCATAACTTAACCGTACTTGTGTCATTGAATCACTCTCCTTGATTCTTTGTAATTATGATTCTTTCACTTTAATTGTTTTGACTCAGACAACTTTCCCAAACAGCCTTATTTTTTGTGTTTAACCGATCACTCACCCTCCTTTAAATACACTCCACTCACACAAAAATCGGCAATCTGTTTGACAAAATAGTCTTTATACGCCTGATCAAACCTGACACTTTTAGAAGGATTTAAGGGTTCAATCACCACAAAAGTCATGGCACCCACCACACACAAGGCTGCAGTATTTAAATCTTCAAATCCAAACTCGCCATTAATTTTACCTTCGGCAAGTATTTCATTAATGCTTTGTTTAATCAGTTGTTTGCTGCGAAAACGCTCATGTTCGAGTAAAGGATCGACAGGCTCAAACATCAGCGAATACGCAAGTTGGGGGCTATTCAATGCACGTTTAACAAAAGTGGTCACCGCCTTGTGTAATTTTTCAGATGCAGAAAGATCACTTGCAGCAATGTTGTTCAAAATTTGAACTTCATACTGAATCGCTTCTGACAATACTTCAATCAACACCTGACTTTTGTTATCGAAATAACGATAAACCAGCCCACTGGATACGCCTGCACGATCAGCAATCGCCTGAATTTGCGCATCTTTAAAGCCCCCTTGAGCAATCAGTTCACGCGCAGACTGCAAAATCGTTTGACGATTTTGCTCCATTCTTTCCTGCATCAATGATGATCTTTTATAACTCATAATCTTATTCTCAACCAGATAAAATGAATTGTAAATCATTTTGTGAATATATATTCACTTTTTCAAAAAATAGTTGTATTGTAAAAATCAAGCACAAAAAAATGCTTTTTGGAACAACAAATATAACCATCAGGATGAATGAAGAAATGAATCTACAAAGTTTAAATTTCGGTTTGGATGAAACGCTAATTGCCCTTAAAGATTCAATCGCAGCATTCTGTGCAAAGGAGATTGCACCGATTGCTCAGCAAGTTGACCAAGACAATGTATTCCCTGCTCACCTTTGGAAAAAATTTGGTGATATGGGGCTACTTGGCCTGACTGTAAGCGAGGAATACGGTGGAACTAACCTTGGTTATTTGGCCCATATTATTGCCATGCAAGAAATTTCACGCGCATCAGCATCGATTGGCTTGTCCTACGGTGCACATTCTAACTTATGTGTAAACCAGATTAAGCGAAATGGTAACGAAGAACAAAAACAAAAGTATTTACCTAAACTGGTTTCCGGTGATTTTGTCGGTGCCCTGGCAATGTCAGAGCCTAATGCGGGCTCAGATGTCGTCAGCATGAAGCTAAAGGCAGAAGATAAAGGCGATCATTATCTGCTCAATGGTTCAAAAATGTGGATCACCAATGGCGGCGATGCTGACGTACTGGTAGTGTATGCCAAAACTGATCTGAAAGCCGGTTCTAAAGGCATGACGGCTTTTCTGGTTGAAAAAGGTATGCCGGGTTTTAGTCATGGTACGCATTTAGATAAACTCGGTATGCGCGGTTCAAACACCTACCCGCTTTTCTTCGACAATGTAGAAGTACCGAAAGAAAATGTGCTGGGTGGCGTGGGTAATGGTACCAAAGTTTTAATGAGTGGCTTGGACTATGAACGTGCAGTGTTAAGTGCAGGTCCGCTGGGCATTATGGATGCCTGCCTTGACACGGTACTTCCTTATATTCATGACCGTAAACAGTTTGGTCAGGCACTCGGTGAATTCCAGTTGATGCAAGGCAAAATTGCCGATATGTACTCCACCTGGCTGGCATGTAAGGCGCTGGTTTATGCCGTGGGCGCTGAATGTGACAAGGCTGAACATAGCCGCAGCTTACGTAAAGATGCAGCAAGTGCCATTTTATATGCTGCTGAAAAAGCCACCTGGATGGCAGGTGAAACCATTCAAACCTTAGGTGGTAATGGTTATATCAACGAATTTGCAGCCGGCCGTTTATGGCGCGATGCCAAACTTTATGAAATTGGTGCGGGAACTTCTGAAATCCGTCGCATGCTGATTGGTCGTGAACTGTTTAATGAAACAGCTTAAATCGCGGTCCGTGAGTACACTGAATAACAAGGAAGTTCGAAGATGAATACATTACAAAGCAGAATTAATATCCGAAGCGAAGATTTTAAAATTAACCAAGCTGCCATGCAGGTTTTGGTCGATGACTTAAAACAAAAAGCGCAGCAGATTGCTTTAGGCGGCGGTGAAAAAGCCCGTGAAAAACATTTGGCACGCGGCAAACTGTTACCGCGCGAACGCGTCGATCATCTGATTGATGCCGGAACTGCCTTTTTAGAAATTGGGCAATTGGCAGCTTATCAAGTCTATCCCGATGATGTGCCTGCTGCGGGTGTGATTGCCGGAGTTGGTCAGGTGAATGGCGTCACCTGCATGATTGTGGCCAATGATGCGACAGTCAAAGGCGGCACTTATTATCCCCTAACGGTGAAGAAACATTTACGTGCCCAAGAGATTGCTGAACAAAACCATTTGCCATGTATTTATCTGGTCGATTCAGGTGGTGCTTATTTACCGATGCAGGATGAAGTGTTCCCGGATCGTGATCACTTTGGCCGTATTTTTTATAATCAGGCGCGTATGTCGGGCCAAGGCATTGCACAAATTGCCGTGGTGATGGGAAGCTGTACTGCAGGGGGTGCTTATGTGCCTGCCATGTCGGACGAAACCATTATTGTGCGTAATCAAGGCACGATTTTCCTGGGTGGCCCGCCTTTAGTAAAAGCCGCGACCGGTGAAGTGGTCAGCTCTGAGGACTTGGGTGGCGGTGATGTGCATACTCGCCTTTCAGGGGTTGCTGATCATCTAGCTGAAAGCGATGAACATGCGATTGCGATTGCCCGTAATATTGTGGCGAACTTAAATAAAAAACCCAATAAAAGCGCAGATGAAATTGAAGCGCCATTATTTAATGCAGATGAGCTGTACGGCATCGTACCCAGTGATGCGCGTAAGCCTTTTGATGTGCGTGAAGTGATTGCCCGTATTGTCGATGGTTCACGTTTTGATGAATTTAAAGCCCGCTTTGGTACGACTTTAATCACAGGTTTTGCTGAACTTTTTGGCATGAAAGTCGGCATCATTGCCAATAACGGCATTCTGTTTTCGGAATCTGCACAAAAAGGTGCGCATTTCATTGAACTGTGTACCCAGCGCAATATTCCCCTGCTCTTTATTCAAAACATTACCGGCTTTATGGTCGGTCGCCAGTATGAAAATGAAGGCATTGCCAAAAATGGCGCCAAACTGGTGATGGCGGTGGCCAATGCCAATGTACCGAAACTGACCTTGGTGATTGGCGGTTCATTTGGTGCCGGCAACTATGGCATGTGTGGTCGTGCCTATTCTCCACGCTTCCTTTGGACTTGGCCGAATTCTCGTATTTCGGTGATGGGTGGTGAACAGGCATCAAGCGTGCTTTCTACTTTAAAGCGCGATCAGATTGAACAAAAAGGTGAAAGCTGGTCATCAGAACAGGAAGATCAATTTAAACAACCGATTCGTGATCAATACGAGCGCCAAGGTCATCCTTATTATGCTTCAGCGCGTCTTTGGGATGACGGTGTGATCGATCCTGCACAGACACGTCAAGTCTTGGGCTTAAGTCTGGCAGCGGCGCTGAATGCACCAATTTTACCAACCAAATTTGGCGTATTCCGCATGTAAGGGGTGAGAAAATGACTTATCAATTTTTACAGCTCGAACAACAGAATCAGGTGACTACGGTCTGGATTAACCGTGCTGAACTCCACAATGCCTTTAATACACAGGTGATTGAAGAATTGCATGCCTGCTTTCAAGCTTTAAATAGCCGTGAAGATGTACGTGTCGTAGTTTTGGCGGGTCGAGGCAAAAGCTTCTCGGCTGGCGCCGATCTGAACTGGATGAAACAGGCCGGACAAGCTTCGCAAGCGGAAAATGAAGCCGATGCACTAAAACTGGCGAAAATGTTGCAAAGTTTGGCGACTTTAAAACAACCGACCATTGCCCGTGTGCATGGGATTGCTTTTGGTGGCGGCATGGGTCTGGCGTCTGCCTGCGATATCTGTATCGCCAGCTCTGATGCCAAGTTTGCCACCTCCGAGGTTCGTTTAGGTCTGGCGCCATCGACCATTAGCCCTTATGTAATTCGTGCCATCGGTGCGCGTCAGGCTTCTCGCTATTTCTTAACCGCAGAACGCATCACTGCCGAGCAAGCACAAAAAATCGGTCTGGTGCATGAAGTCACGGCGATTGAAGAACTGGATAGCAAGATTGATGAAATTGTTCAAGCCTTGCTCTTGGGTGGCCCTGAAGCACAGGCATCATCCAAACAACTGATTCAACTGGTCGATCAGCAGGTGTTAACTGAAGAATTACTGCTGCAAACCGCACAACATATTGCCCATGTACGCCAAGGATCAGAGGCTAAAAATGGCTTGAGTGCTTTTTTAGATAAGCAAAGTCCTTCCTGGATTATCTCTACAGCAGAACAATAATAAGGATCATACAATGTTTGAAAAAATCTTAATTGCAAACCGTGGTGAAATCGCCTGCCGTGTGATTCGTAGCGCAAAAAAACTTGGAATCGCAACGGTGGCGGTCTATTCCGATGCCGATGCACAATCACAGCATGTCAAACTGGCCGATGAAGCGATTCATATCGGTGAATCTCCGGCTGCGCAAAGTTATTTACAGATTGATCGCATTATTCAGGCGGCTATAGACACCGGTGCTCAAGCGATTCATCCGGGCTATGGTTTCTTGTCAGAAAATGACCAGTTTGCCGAAGCGTGCCAAGCCAATAACATTACCTTTATTGGTCCACCAGTCGCAGCCATTTTGGCCATGGGCTTAAAAGCGACTTCAAAAGCGCTGATGGAAAAAGCCGGTGTTCCGCTTACGCCGGGCTATCATGGCAGCAATCAGGATGCCGAATTTTTAAAGCAACAGGCTGATGGCATCGGCTATCCGGTGCTGATTAAAGCCAGTGCCGGTGGCGGTGGTAAAGGCATGCGTCTGGTTGAACGCAGTGAAGATTTCCTGGGTTCATTGGCCTCTTGTAAAAGCGAAGCCAAATCCAGCTTTGGCAATGATGAAGTCTTGATTGAACGTTATGTGATTAATCCGCGTCATATTGAAGTACAAGTCTTCGGTGACTCACATGGCAACTATGTGCATTTATTTGAACGGGATTGTTCGGTACAGCGCCGTCATCAAAAAGTCCTTGAAGAAGCGCCCGCCCCACTGGTTTCACAAGACAAGCTCGATGCCATGCGCCAAGCTGCCATTGATGCCGCGCGTGCGGTCGATTATGTCGGTGCAGGCACGGTTGAATTTATTGTCGAGCAAGATGGTACCGCGTATTTCATGGAAATGAACACCCGTCTACAGGTTGAACATCCAGTCACTGAAATGATCACCGGCGTTGATCTAGTTGAATGGCAGTTGCGTGTAGCTTTTGGTGAGCCATTACCAAAACAGCAAGATCAGTTGAAAATTCATGGGCATGCCATTGAAGCCCGCGTGTATGCAGAAGAGCCTGAAAAAGGCTTTATTCCTGCAATTGGTCAAATTAGCTATTTGCACTACCCTGAACAAAATCAGCATGTTCGTGTCGACAGCGGTATTGTTCAAGGCGATGAAATCAGCACTTATTACGATCCGATGATTGCCAAACTGATTGTCTGGGGCGAAAACCGTGAAGCCGCTTTATTACAAATGCATCATGCCTTAGGACAGTTCCATGTCGATGGCTTGGGCAATAATATTGCTTTCCTGGACCGCATTATTCGTTGTAATTCTTTTAAAAATGCCAAGTTGGATACCAACCTGATCCAGCGTGAAGATGAATTCCTGTTTAAAAATATTCAATCACTGCAACCTGAATTAGTTGTGGCGACAGCATTGACCGAATTATTGCTGCGTTTCAGTAAAAATAAACCGGCAAGCAATCCAGTTTGGCAAAGTGAAACACTATGGCGCGTGAATATCAGCCCAAGCTATGCGATTAAATTAAAGCTCGATGAAGCCCTTGTTCAAGTCAATTTAAGCGCTGAACAAGAAGGTTTTGTTGCCGAATATCAAGGTGAAAAATTCCATATTTCCGGCCAGCTTTTAAATGCCCATACCGCACATTTCAATATTAATGGTAAACAGGCCAAAATTGCATTTAGCCAAAATGCGCAAGGTCTGACTATTTTCAAAAATGGTCAAAGCCACAAGTTTGGTTATCTGAATCAGAAATTCAGTTCTGAAGATACACAAAGCACTGAAGGCAACTTGAAAGCGCCAATGCCAGGTGTGATTACTCAAGTTCTGGTTGCCGCTAACGATCAGGTGAAAAAAGACGATGTACTGATGACGCTTGAAGCCATGAAGATGGAATATTCAATTCGTGCACCGCATGATGGCATTGTCGCAGCTTCCTATTTCCAGGCTGGTGATCAGGTCAAAGCCGGTGATGAACTGGTGGAATTTCAAGCCTTGACGGAGGAAGTTGCATGACTGGTTTCGTCAAAATTGTAGAGGTCGGACCGCGCGATGGTCTGCAAAATGAAAAAACGCCCCTCACCCTAGATGACCGTAAAAACCTGATTCTGGATTTAATGAAAACCGGTTTACAGGCAATTGAAGTCGGTTCCTGTGTTTCGGCCAAATGGGTGCCACAGATGGCAGACAGTGATGTGCTGTTTGCTCAATTGCCCCAAGATCCGAACATTCAGTTCAGTTTACTCACTCCAAACTTGAAAGGATTTGAGTCTGCGCTGGCAGTTGGTTGTAAGGAGGTTGCTGTGTTTACCGCAGCTTCTGAAAGTTTTACCCGCAAAAACATCAACTGTTCCATTGATGAAAGTTTTGAGAAGTTTGCCGACGTCATGGCGGCAGCCAAAGCCAATGATATTAAAGTTCGTGGTTATGTGTCCTGTATGGTGGATTGCCCCTATGAAGGTGCCATTGATCCGCAGCAAGTCGCTAAAGTCAGCAAACGCTTGCTGGATATGGGCTGCTATGAAGTGTCCTTAGGGGAAACCATCGGTACTGCCACTCCCGATCGGGTTAAAAAGGTCTGGGATGTTTGCCTTGCCGAGTTAGATAGCCAGGTTTTAGCCGGTCATTTTCATAATACTTACGGCATGGCGATTGCCAATATCTATCAATCGCTTAATCAAGGTATTCGGATATTTGACTCTTCGATTGCCGGTTTAGGCGGTTGTCCTTATGCCAAAGGTGCATCTGGCAATGTGGCCACGGAAGACTTGTACTATTTATTGTCTAAGATGGGTTTTGAAACCGGTATCAATTTGGATGCCTTAATGCAGGCCAGCCGCAACATCAGTCAGATGTTAAAACGTAATAATCCATCAAACTATGCCAATGCCTATTGGCAAACCCAGTGTGCTTAAAACTGCTATGATTTTTTCATTGCTAAAAAATCCTGCATCAAATTGATAAAAAGTTGCAATTCGGTCATACCCAGAAATGACTAGAAATAAAAAGAGGGATCAAATGCCAAATAAAGTTTATGAAAATGCACAGGCTGCATTACAAGATATTGTCAAAGATGGTCAAACCCTAGCGGTCGGTGGTTTTGGTTTATGTGGTATTCCAGAAGCGTTAATTGCAGCGCTTAAAGATACCGGGGCCAAACAACTGACCTGTATTTCCAATAATGCCGGTGTGGACGGTTTCGGCTTAGGGCTTTTGTTAGAAACCAAACAAATCAAAAAAATGATTTCATCTTATGTCGGTGAAAACAAAGAATTTGAACGTCAGTATTTAAACGGCGAACTGGCAGTCGAACTGACACCGCAAGGCACATTGGCGGAAAAACTACGTGCCGGTGGTGCCGGTATTCCGGCATTTTTTACCCAGACCGGTGTCGGTACTTTAATTGCCGAAGGTAAAGAAGTTCGTGAATTTGATGGCAAGGAATACATTCTGGAAAATTCCTTAACTGCCGATATTGCCCTAGTCAAAGCCTATAAAGCCGATAAGTCCGGCAATTTGATTTTCCGTAAAACCGCACAAAACTTTAATCCGGTCTGTGCTATGGCTGGCAAAATCAGCATTGCTGAAGTCGAAGAAATTGTGGAAATTGGCGATTTGGATCCAGATGAAATTCATCTTCCCGGCATTTATATCAACCGGATTATTTTAAATCGCAATCCTGAAAAACGCATCGAACAAATGACCTTAAAAGCGGAGGTGGTATAAATGGCTTGGACTCGTAATGAAATGGCACAGCGTGCCGCTTTAGAACTGGAAGATGGTTTCTATGTCAATTTAGGTATTGGCTTACCGACATTGGTGGCGAACTATATTCCTGAACATATGGATGTCTGGTTACAGTCAGAAAACGGCCTGCTCGGGATTGGTGAATTTCCCACTCAGGAAACGGTAGATGCCGACCTGGTCAATGCAGGCAAGCAAACCGTCACCGCCCGTAAAGGCGCAGCTTTTTTCTCCAGCGCTGACTCTTTTGCCATGATTCGTGGCGGTCATGTCAATATTGCCATTTTAGGCGCGATGGAGGTTTCCCAAACCGGCGATTTGGCCAACTGGATGATTCCGGGTAAAAAAGTCAAAGGTATGGGCGGTGCCATGGACCTGGTCGCAGGCGTACAAAAAGTGGTGGTATTGATGGAACACTGCGCCAAAGATGGCACGCCAAAAATTGTAGAGCAATGTGCCTTGCCACTGACCGGTAAAGGTGTAGTCCACCGGATTATCAGCGATTTGGGGGTACTCGATATTACCGCTGATGGGGTCAAACTGGTGGAACTGGCGAAAGACGTCAGCTTTGAAGAGATTCAAAAAGTCACTGGGGTAAAACTGCTTCAGTAATGCTGTATTGATATGATCTTCTATTTTCCTGCTTCCCTTAAAGCTGACTAAAGTTTTAAGGGGAAATCATTTCTGGCATAGATTTGCCTGCTTTAAAAACAAGAGTTTCAAGTATAAAAAGGAAATTAAAAGTGTGGATAACTCTCAAAATATCTTGCAACGCTTTGCCCTGAAAGTCAGTGACTGGTCAGAAAAATGGTTCCCCGATTCCTATATCTTTGCACTTTTAGGTGTCGTTATTGTTGCGATTGCAGCTATAGGCATAGGTGCACCTGTGCAAGAGGTAGCCATTTCATTCGGTAACGGTTTTTGGAGCCTGATTCCATTTACCATGCAAATGTGTATGTTAATCGTGGTCGGTTATGTGGTTTCCGTATCCAAACCGGTAGAATTGCTGATTCAAAAAATGGCGCAAATTCCGACTTCCGGTCGTAATGCCATTGTGATGGTCGCCACTGTCAGTTTATGTATTTCTTTAATTAACTGGGCCATGAGCACGGTGTTGACCGCCCTTTTGGTGATTGCCTTGGCAAAGCGCAAAGAGCTGAATATGGATTATCGCGCTGCTGCGGCAGCTGCCATTATTGGTATGGGTGCGACCTGGGCACTGGGCATCAGTTCATCCGCTGCGCAATTACAAGCCAATAAAGCCAGTTTACCTGAACCGATTTACAACTTAACTGGCGTAATTCCATTCACTGAAACCATCTTTTTGCCGCAGTCGATGATTATGACGGGTGTACTGATTATTGTCTCGATCGCGATTGCCTTCTGGTCGGCACCGAAAGGCAGTAGCATTAAAACTCTGGATGACTTTCCTATTCAGTTTGAAGAGGAAAACAAAGAGGTTCAGACAAGCAAACGACCGGGTGACTGGCTGGAAAATTCTCCCATTTTAAGTATTCTAATCGTCGCATTGGGTCTGATCTGGATGTTCAACGAATTTACCAAAAGCAATCCCATTATTGCGATCTCCAGCCTGAACACCTATAACTTTATCTTCTTAATGCTCGGAATTGCCTTGCATGGTACACCCCGAAATTTCTTAAATGCCGTATCCAAAGCCGTACCTGCGGTATCGGGCGTACTGATTCAATTTCCACTTTATGGCAGTATTGCTTTCATTATGACCAGTGCAATGAATGCACAGGATCTATCTCTGTCGCACTATATTGCGGAATTTTTCGTCTCGATTGCGTCTAAAGAAACCTTTGCCATTGTGATGGGTATCTATTCTGCAATTTTAGGTTTCTTCATTCCCTCTGGTGGCGGGAAATGGATTATTGAGGCACCTTATGTGATGCAGGCAGCACATGATTTAAAAGTTCACTTGGGCTGGTCGGTACAAATTTATAATGCAGCAGAAGCCCTTCCCAACTTAATTAATCCGTTCTTTATGTTACCGATGCTCGGGATCTTAAAACTCAAAGCCAAAGATGTGATTGGCTTTACCGTGACCCAGCTGATTTTCCATGTTCCTTTAGTGTTGTTCTTATTGTGGATCTTGGGTCGAACTTTAACTTATATGCCGCCTACTTTTTAACAAAAAGCTAAATATTAGATCCCTTTCATAAATCAAAAAATGTTCAATATTAGATTTTTTAAATCAGCACGGCCTCATTTGATTGATTTAATTTTTTATCTTTTTGTAGGCATTTTCTATACTTTTGAAAGGTCAAAATGAGGACTTAAAATATATTTTGAGTCCGCAAGAAAAACCTTTTGTTTCCCATATACGACATTCTTGTCGTGATGGGAAACGTGTAGCATCCATGCCACGCTCATGACTCTAATATTTGCTAAAAATCTATTTTCAATTTTGGTTTTAAGAACAATTTTTAGTTTCTAAAATGATTTATGGAAGAAGTTTGTTTAAGGGCATGTTTACATGCCCTTAAATGTTTAACTCACTTTGATCAAGCAATAAAGTTTAGTAAACATCCCTTCGATAACGTCCTTCGACTCTCAGCTGCTCTAATTGTTCAGCACCTAGAAGACTAAGCAAGGTTTGCTCCACTTCTTGTGCCATACCTTTTAAACTGCCACAGACATAAATGGCGGCACCCGCTTCAATCCAGCTTAAAAGCTGTTCAGATTTTTGCTGCAAGATATGCTGAACATAGATTTTTTCAGCCTGATCACGGGAAAATGCGTAATCCACTTCGGGCAGAAAACCTTGCGCTTGCCACAGTTGAATCTGGTCTTTGTAAAGATGGTCGAACTGCTGTTGTCGTTCACCAAAAATTAGCCAGTTTTGCGGCTCATTCCATTGCTGTCTTTGTGCAAGATGAGCGACCAAACCTGCAATACCGGTACCATTGCCAATTAAAATGAAAGGCTTCTGGGTGGGTTTTAAATGAAAGGTGGCATGAGAACGAATTCTGGCCACAATGTTTTGTCCCAACACAGCATATTCAGTCAGCCAACCCGAGCCTAAACCTAGACCAGTCGCGGTGATTTCCTGTCTAACCACCAATTCAATTCTTCCTCCTTGTTCAGAAATACTGGCGATTGAATATTCTCGAATAGCCAAATCATCAAAGCGTTGAATCCACTCCTCAAAAGACTCATTCAACCCTCGGTCTGGAACTCGTCTTAAATTCTTAAATTGCAATGTAACTAATAAATCTCCATCAACTATTTGTTGCTGAGCTTGTGAAAATGCCTGTATATCTTCAAGTCGATTACCACATTGAACTTCTAGAATGTCTCCAGATGACCAAGTTGTGCTTTCAGCATACGACAGTTGGATTTGATAAATCGGCTTGCCTTGGCTACCTGTATTTAAGCACACCCGATTTTTTAAGATAAAGGTATGCCAGTTTTGCTCTGGCTGATCCGAAGTGAATTGTTGTTGAGTGAGCTGTTCTAAACGTTGTGTCCAGCAATTCAAGTCTGCTTGTTTTAAATGATCGACACAGACCATTTTAAATAAAGCTTTCGCCTGATGCTGCTGTAAATGTTGATCTAAGACTTGTCCAAAACGACAAAAATGCGTATAGCGTTTATCCCCCAAAGCTAAAATGGCATACGACTGATGGGAAAGGTTTAAAGATGAATCGCTAAAAATATTTTTTATCGTTAGCCGTGCCGTATCAGGCGCATCGCCTTCCCCATAGGTACTCACGAACCACAAAACTTTATGGGCTGCTCGCAATTGTTCAACAGTCAAATATTGAATATCAACGACGCTCATTGTTTGGCCGACGCGTTCTAACTGTTGCGCCGTCTGCCGGGCATAATATTCTGCCTGACCGGACTGACTTGCAAAAACAATCAGATCATCATTTTGGCTCAATACTGGCCTTGGTTTTTGCTGATGATTGGTCAGGATCAGACAAGCGATCCATATTGCATAAAGCAACAGTAAAATGGCAAATGCAATTAAAACTATAGCAACAGAATATGTCATGAAATGATCTTTCCTATACCGCAGACCAGATCAGTAAAATAATCATCGCCAAGCTGACTGCTGTCAGCACAAGATGTATGACCAAACGGGTTTTAATGCTTAAAAACAAAATATAGCCTGCTAATGACAACACAATATAAATAATCGCACTGATATCAATCAGCCAGCTCCACGCCAGTCCAGAATTTTTACCCCGGTGCAAATCATTCAGCAGCGATACTGTAGAAGCGGGCTTTTGAGTAATTTCGGTTTCACCGGTATCGGTCGTCACAAAAATATCAGTTGCTCCGGCTGGGCTTTCCAGGCGAATCATCACTTCATTATCCATCACTTCACTACTTTGGTAACGCCCTACCAGATTGTGCTGTTGACGGACAAAATTTAAAATCGTATCGCTAGGGTTCTCGGTTTGCTTAATCGACTTTAAAAGCGACTCAGGTAAAATTAGCTTAGTGGTTTCTTCTGTTGTAGTCGGTTTAAACCATTCAGGATGATTCAGCAACAAGCCCGTCACAGAAAAAAATAGCAAAGTGATAAATGCAAAAGCTGAAAGCCAGCCATGCACATAACGTGCATGGCGGTAAAAATCACAACGTTGATACACGTATTTAGCCTTAGTTCACTTTTTGGAAATTAAGTTTAACTGCGCCAATTTCTTTTTGTGCAGCTAAGGTCTGATTGGAAGCTGTGGCTTTTACATCCAGATCAAAGGTTTGATAAGAATGCTCCCCATGCTCACGCGAGGTTTCAATATGAATCAGATATTTACCTGCTGCTACTGCTTTACCTGTTTCATCCTTACCATCCCAGGACAATTTATACTGTCCAGGTTGGCGTGAAGGTTTTGCTACTGCGTCCAGATTTGGCATTTGGCGTCCATAACGGCGATACCAGACATAATTCGAGTTAATCCATTTCTCATCTTTACCCCAAACCGCCAAGGTACGGACAATTTTTTTATTGGCATCTGTCACCCAAACAGACACATAAGGGGCACGGTAGTTTTCAACGACAATTTTAGGAATGATCAGGTCAATAATGGCTTGATAACCTGCTGGCCACTTTGCAGAGGACTGACTCGCTGCGACAGTTCGCATTTCTGCATGTTGAGGCGTTTGAACCAGGCTGTTCCAACCTGAACTTTGATAAACCTGACCATCCGTCAAAGTAACTTTAGCTTCATATCCAATCAGGGCTTCAATCAGTTCCAAACCTTCTGCTGGTGTCATTGCAGCCAAGGCAGTCGCCAAGGCATCAGCATCTGCTGCACAGGTTCCGACTACAACGCATTGTTCTACTTGCTGTAGCGGCATGCCTGTTTTTGGATACAGTAAATGGGTTTGTCCTGCAAGGCTGCGGTAACCTTTCCCACTAAAGGCAATAGCCTGATCGTTTAAGTTAAGTACTTGTTGAGGCACACTGTTATCCGTATGGTTAAAGGCATCTTGTACCCCAATTTTCCAGCCCTCTTTTTGTGGTGCATTACCCCAAACACGGATGTCACCGCCAATATCTACCAACAGACCTTGAACACCTGGAACAGCTTGACGCGCTGCAACCAGCGCACGGTCAATAATGTAGCCCTTGGCATAGGCATCAGGGGAAAATTTCACAGCTGAATTCATCGCAATGCTTTGTTGTTCCGTATCTAGTTTTACGCTGTCTGCCTTTAACTGATTTAAAACTTGGGTACGGGTGGCTTCATTCAGCTTGGCTACACCCTGCGATTGTTCCCATAGCGTCATCAGTTGACCCAAGCGCGCATCGAAAGCCCCACAGGTTTTATCACGCCAGTTTTCACAGGCAGCAATCACTTCAAAAAGCTCAGCTGAAACCTTGCCCTGTTTATTATTATTTAAAGCAGAGATTTCACTGTCATCACGCCAAGTCGATAACACCTGATCTAACTGGCTAATTTCTTTTTGTATGGCATCTACAGCGCGTTTAGCCTCTTGTTTAGAAGCCCCTTGAACCACCACATCCAAGGATGTACCTAAAATATGGTCACTATGGAAATGATGGGTTTGGGTGACGATTTGTTCTGATCGTTCGATTTTTTCACTCTGCTCAGCAGCATTTGTCTGCAAAGGAGAAATCAGTGCCAGTGCCATAACCAAGGGCGAAAGACGAAATGCCTTATGAGTTGGGTAAAAATTTCTTGCAGCAGATGACATACTGATTCTCCAGAATATTTTTAATGAATATTATTGATAATGATAGTAGTTATCAAGTAGATTACGTGCATTATATTAAATAAATATTTTCTGGAGTTCCTAACAATGAATAACTGGCTCAAAATTGCATTACTGACGTCGCTACCTATTATTTCTCATGCACATAGCATGAGTCCTTTTCTGCTTCCTGAAGTATTCGATACCAAAGCCGCACAAAGCATCAGTTTCCAAAGTGCAATTACAGTCGAGAAGTTTTTTGTTGCGGGAAATAACTTTAAAACCAGCTATGTCATCACCGAACCTGACGGTCAACAAAAAACGATAAATGCGGCAGCAGCGTTAAAACGCTTTAATATTGCAGAATTTGATTTACCAAAAGAAGGCACTTATCGCATTCGCACTCAAGATGCAGTGGGTAATCCCGGAAAATATGCCTGGGTGGATGGTCGCTGGTTACGTGTGCGTCCAGTGCGCGCCGGCATGCAAAATCCTGTACCGGCCAAACCTGCTGAAACAGTCACGACTCAAAAGGCACCTGCGCCGACTCAGCCACCGCGTATGATTGCAGCAGACCAAGTGCCGACAAATGCAAAAACCTTAGAAGTCACCAATCACCTGATTGCTGAAAGTTATGTCACCAAAGGCAAACCGTCTGCAATTCCAGCACCAAGCAAGAAAGGTTTTGAGTTCAAGTTACTGACTCATCCCAATGAGCTGTACGCAGGTGAATCACTCAAAGCTCAGGTATTGATGAATGGGAAAGCGGTGCCGAATCTTGAAATTGATATCTTTAAAGGTGCAGGTAGTTATGAGCCAAATGCAAAACGTGAACAGCCACATGTAAAAACCAATGCGAAAGGCGAAGTAGAAATTAAATTTGATCAGGCCGGTATTTATTTAATTACTGCGTCTTATCCAGAAGCCAATACGGATGCGACTAAAAAACCGGCCACTGAAAACTTTACTTATGGCTTAACGGTTGAAGTCACAGAATAATGTTTATCGTTAGATAAAATCTAAAAATTATTCATATCAAAAAACCCCTATTTTTAAATAGAGGCTTTTTGAATTTGTCGTTATAGCAGATTAAAAGTTATAGATCGCTACAGCATTCAGGCGGTTGTCTTCACCCGTCTTGCTGCCATTTGGTGCAGCACCAAATGCTTCGCGTTCACCATAAACATATTCAAGCCCAAAACTTAAAGGTTTGGTCGGGCTATAAAAAACATTTGCCCAAGCTTGCCAAAGTTCTTTATTGGCTGCAGTTTTATTGGTTAACGCATTGATATAATTTTGATCTTCATCAAAAATCATATAACCATAGCCCACAGTACCGCGTAGTTTTTCATTAAACTGTTGGGTCAAACCTACAGTAATCGAATCAAACTCGCTCTGCACAAGGCTACCATCCGCTTGTTTCACCACACCGCTATTGGTAAAGGAAACAAAACTGCTATCGCCTTTGACATGGTAATAATCGGCTTTTAAGGTTGTTCCTGGCACCACATCATACTTGGCGCCCAAACCCACACCCCAAGCCATTTCTTCATCTGAATTCACACGTTTTTCATGCCCCATAGCACGTGCGCTGACGTTCAAATTGTCGGCAAACTGGTGGTTTAAACGTGCAGTCAAAGCCGGTAAACGTTGCGTAATTGAAGCATCTTTTGGGTCTTCAAGTGCCATCACCAGATTGGTTTGTGGATTGAATTTGGTGGTATGACGCACCTGTGGCGTACGTTTTACAGCTCCCCCCACATATGCCAAGGCATCAATCGTTTCAGGCATATAATCTGGAACCGCAAAGTTTGACCAGGTTTGCCCCATCAGCCAGTTACCGTAACTTAAATAAGCATGACGAATACGCAAATTATCAAAGTTTGATCCACCCAGGAAGTCAACTTCAATTTTACCTTTTACATCTTGTTCAGAGACTTGAGTTTTAAAATCCAAGCCTAAACGTGTTGCCGCTAAAGTCGATCTTAAACGGTCACTGTTTTCACTATTTCCCTCTAATGCAACAGCATTAATATGGTTATAGGGCAAATCTCTGCTTGTGCCTTCAACTTGATAGGACGCATCAGTACGGACATTACCATACAGATTAAACTCGGCACCTTTGGCAGTTTTCAGTACAGGATTTGCTGTAGCCACAGGCGCTGGGCGTTGAACCGCTGCAATAGCAGTAGCAGTCTGCGCAGTCTGTACTTTTTGCTGTTCAACCATGTTGCGTAAAGCTTGAACTTCCTGTCTGAGCTGTTCAATTTCTTTTTGCTGTTGAGTTTGGGCTTGGGCCGCTACGCTGACTCCTCCCATACTTAGGGCAATCATGCTCAGCATAAGCGTGCGCTTCATTGCTGGTTGAACTTTTTTTGACTGAAATTCAGTTGCTTGGGTTAATAGTGTCGTGTTCATCCTAAACTCGCTTGTTATTGTCCGATTAAATTCTAGCAATAGATCGCCATCGCGACGATGGCGATCTATATCATTGATGACATTATGTTTATTAAGAATTATAGAGTTATTGAATCGCTTTTTTAGTCAAAGGCGTATCGCTAGTGCCAGACTGTGTAAGGGCTTTTGCATCAACAGAGACTTTTAAATTCACCAGATAGATAGCAATCGCTGCAATAATTCCTGGAATCGCGATGGCCAAGAAGTTCATTTGATGCGGTAATTCAAAGGTGAGTAAAGTACCAGTCAAGACTGGTCCAACAATGGCACCAATTCGTCCAATTCCTGATGCCCAGCCCATCCCTGTTGAGCGAACTGCAGTTGGATAAAACTGTGCAACGAAGGTATAAAGCAGAATTTGTGAGCCAATGGTCGCTGCACCTGCAATGGCGATCAGAACATACAGCACTGCTTGCGGGCTATTAAAACCAAGCAGAATTAAAGCAATTGCACCCACGGTAAACATAGTGGTCAGTACCGGTTTTAAATGGAATTTGTCTGCTAGAACTCCGCCACCAATTGCACCGATCATGCCGCCGATATTTAAGGCAAACAGGAACATAAGACTTGCACCCAATGAGTAGCCAGCCTGAATCATCAATTTCGGTAACCAGCTGCCTAATGCATAAACCATGAGTAAGCACATAAAGAAGGCTGCCCAAAACATTAAGGTACTGAACATACGGCCTTGCTGAAATAACGCACGTAATGGAGCTTCATCGCCAACAGTTGGTTCATTCAGAATAAAAGTCGTTTGTGAGTCAATCTGCTGTTCCGGTGCAATTTTTTTCACAATTGCACAGGTTCTTTCTGTTTCACCCTTTTTAGTCAAAAACATCAGGGACTCTGGAAGATATTTCCAAATAAACGGCAAAGTAAATAACGGAATACTGGCGATATAGAACATGATTTTCCAGCCATAATCCCCCACTAGCCATGCACCCAACAAGGCAGACGCCATACCACCAATAGCATAACCACTAAACATAATGGCAACCAAGGTGCTGCGAATACGTTTAGGGGCATATTCCGTCATTAGTGCAACCACGTTTGGCATTACCCCACCAATTCCCAGGCCCGCCAAGAATCGTAGAATTCCAAATTCGGTCGGTGTCGTTGCGAATGCACCCAGAAATGTAAAGCCACTGAAAATGGCGATACAGATCATGATGGTTTTTTTACGCCCCAACTTGTCTGAGAGTGTTCCGAAACTCATGGCACCAAACATCATGCCGAATAATGCAGTACTGGCAAGCAAACCTGCCTGCACAGTGGTAAGCACCCATTCTTGCATTAAAATAGGTAAAACGACGCCATAAATGACTAAATCATAACCGTCAAAAATAATAATCATTAAACACCAAATCAGGACTCCCCAATGAAAAGGAGTAAATTTGGCTTCATCCACTAAAGTGTTTATGTTCAGTTTATTGGTATTCACTTTGCGCTCCTGCATATGAATCTTTAGATTTGTAGTCACAATGCAGCAAAGTGATTTTATTGTCCAAAACCGATTACATATATATTCATACCTTAAAAGTAAGACAAGCGGTATTAAAAACCAAAACGATACTTTATAGATATCCAGAAATCCTATAAGGTTGGTTGGGATATTTTATTTTCTATTTCAAGCTTTGTTGTTGTGAAAAAAATGCCGGCTGATCCAATATAAAATACTGATCGGCAGGCATATTATTAAAAATAATCAAGTAATTTGTGGGATAACAATACCAATAATTATAGGAAAATTAGTTCTAATCTGTTAAATCACGGCACGGTCGTAACCAATCGCTTCTAGATCATAGACCTGATAAATACAGTCAAATAATGAACGGATATCCTCACTTTCATCCATACTGCGAATCGCCAGAAATATCGGGCTAACAGCAGCATCATCCAGTATCGGGATATAGTGCAAATGCGGTAACTGGATGGTTCTAGCGCTTTCCGGAACCACGCAAATCCCTTCACCTGCTGCAACCAGCCCTAAAGCCAGCTGGATTTCGCGAACCTCTTTTAAGCTTTTAGGATCAAGACTGTACTCCGAAAAAAGTGATCTCACTTGCGTGGAAAAATTAGGTTTTGGGTGACTTGGGTATAGAAACAGATTCTCATCCACTATATCGGTCAGAAAGACACCTTTCTTCTGCATAGCCAGTGGATGACTAGAATGTACCGCCACCATTAGGGGTTCTTCGCGCAAAAGGATTCGTCTCACCGCAGGATCAGAAATACGTAGTCGACCAAAGCCTACATCTATCCTTCCCTCTTTAAGTGCTTGAATTTGATTTTTGGTGCTCATTTCAATCAGTTCAATTTTCAAATGCGGTTGTTGCTGACGAAATAAATAGACGATTTTTGGTAGTAAACCATACAGCAGTGAACCGACGAAACCCATGGTGACTGTTTTTTCGACCATTCCCACCCGCTGGGTCATTGCCTTAATTTCTTCGGCATTAGACAAAAGTTTAACAGCATGCTGATAAAAGAATTGTCCTGCTTCAGTTGTCATTAAAGGTCGACTTCCACGCTCAAAAAGCTGAATGCCGAGCTCTGCTTCCAGGTTTTGTATCTGACGGCTTAAAGGAGGCTGGGCAATAAACAGTTTTTCAGCCGCTTTCGTAAAGCTTTGTTCCTCAACTACGGCAACAAAGTATCGTAAATGTCTTAATTCCATAATTACCCATACCTTTAAAGCATATTAAAATGCAAATTTGATCTTAGACAGCATATCTTTATTCTTTTAAGGTATACCACATGAGATAGACAAAGCAAGATGCTTGGGAAGCTTAAAGATGTACAAATCCATAGAAACGTTGCTTGTTGAAATTCCAACCATCCGTCCGCACAAGATGGCTGTGGCAACCATGCAAACCCAAACATTAGTGTTGGTGAAAGTCACGACTGAAGACGGTTTTACCGGTTGGGGCGAAGCGACCACGATTGGTGGATTGGGATATGGGGATGAAAGTCCGGAAAGCGTAAAAACCAATATTGAAACATATTTTGCCCCGTTACTGAAATCACTTTCAGGTCTGAATGTCGCTCAAACGATTAAAACGCTCAAACGTAATATTAACGGTAACCGTTTTGCCAAATGTGCCATTCAAACCGCACTACTGGATATTCAGGCACAACGCTTAGGTTTGCCGCTCAGTGAAATTTTAGGCGGCCGTCTACGCGATAGCGTTCCAGTACTTTGGGTGCTTGCTTCAGGTGATACAGAGAAAGACATTGCCGAAGCGAAAAAGATGATTGAGCTGAAACGTCATAACGTATTCAAACTCAAAATCGGTTCACGTCCTGTAGAAGACGATGTTGCCCATGTTTTAGCGATTAAGAAAGCTTTGGGTTCAGACATCTCGATTCGTGTCGATGTCAATCGTGCCTGGTCAGAACTTGAAGCGGTTAAAGGTATTCAGTTGTTACAAGATGGCGGTGTCGACCTGATTGAACAACCATGTGCGATTGAGAATCTGGATGCCATGAAGCGTTTAACCCGTCGTTTTGATATTGCCATTATGGCGGATGAATCATTATACGGTCCGCAGAGTGCTTATCAGATTGCGCGTAACAACGGTGCCTCAGTATTTGCAGTAAAAATTGCCCAGTCAGGTGGCCTGATTGAAGGTTGTGAAGTTGGGAAAATTGCCAAACTTGCAGGCATTGACCTGTACGGTGGCACCATGCTTGAAGGACCAGTCGGTACGATTGCTTCAGCACATGTATTTTCAACTTTTGAAAGTCTTGCCTACGGCACAGAATTATTCGGTCCACTGCTACTGACTGAAGACATTTTAAAAACACCGCTTCAATATCAAAACTATGAGTTGGTTTTACCGACTGCAGCTGGTTTAGGTATCGAACTGGATTTAGACAAAATTGACAACTTACGTCGTCAGTAACTTAAGGAATTAGACATGCTTTTCCACGTACGTATGGATGTAAATATTCCACTAGATATGCCAAGCGATCAAGCCAACGAAATTAAAGCAGTTGAAAAAGCTTATTCGCATGATTTACAGCGTCAAGGTAAATGGCGTCATATCTGGCGCATTACCGGTCAGTACTCAAACATCAGTATTTTTGATGTTGAGAGCAATGAAGAACTACACAATATTTTACAAGGTCTTCCGCTATATCCGTATATGAATATTGAAGTGATGCCATTAAATCGCCATCCTTCTTCTATTCATGAAGACGATCGCTAATTTTAATAATATGCAACATGGTGAATTCATTTACCGGCTGCAAAAAAAGCACCCTTAAAGGGTAATGACAAGGATTGTGGCCAGCCAGCTTTAGCCAGCCAATATAAACGCTAAACAGCCTGCCACTCAAAAATGTATACATACTTCAGGAGCAATAGTATGAATCGCCAACAAATTGATGCACTTGTAAAAGAAATGAATGTCGACACAGCGACAGGCCCTGTTGATGAACGTGTACAACAGGTTGTTGTGCGTTTATTGGGTGATCTTTTCCAAGCGATCGAAGACCTTGATATCTCACAAACTGAATTGTGGAAAGGTCTGGAATATTTGACTGATGCAGGTCAGGCCAATGAATTGGGTCTTTTGGCTGCAGGTTTAGGTCTAGAACACTATTTAGATTTACGTGCAGATGAAGCAGATGCTAAAGCAGGTATTACTGGTGGTACACCACGTACTATTGAAGGTCCGTTATATGTAGCTGGCGCACCGGAATCGGTAAGCTTTGCTCGCATGGATGATGGTTCTGAGTCAGATAAAGTCGATACCTTGATCATTGAAGGTACAGTAACAGATACCCAAGGCAATATCATTGAAGGTGCTAAAGTTGAAATTTGGCATGCCAACAGCCTAGGCAACTACTCGTTCTTTGATAAATCACAATCTGATTTTAACTTGCGTCGCAGCATTATTACAGGTGCCGATGGTCAATACACAGCATTAACCACTATGCCAGTGGGTTATGGCTGCCCTCCTGAAGGCACGACTCAATTTGTTCTAGACAAACTTGGTCGTCACGGTAATCGCCCTTCTCATGTGCATTACTTTGTATCTGCACCAGGTTACCGCAAATTAACCACGCAATTTAACATTGAAGGCGACAAGTACCTTTGGGATGACTTTGCATTTGCAACCCGTGATGGTTTAGTCGCGACTGCTGTTGATGTAACCGACGAAGCTGAAATTGCGAAGCGTGGTCTGAATAAAGCATTCAAACACATTCAGTTCAATGTTGAACTTGTGAAAGATGCTCAAACTGCGCCATCAACTGAAGTTGAACGTCGTCGCGCAAGCGCTTAATGATCTTATGATAAGGAACCGAGATGTCAATTTAATGACATTTCGGGGACTTGCCTAAATTTGGAAAGTCGGAGAACGGACATGCCTCGTATCCCTGTAATTAACACCAGCCATCTCGACCGCATTGATGAATTACTTGTTGAAAACTATGAAACAGGTGAATTTAAGCTTCATCGTTCAGTATTCACAGATCAGGCCTTATTCGATTTAGAGATGAAATATATCTTTGAAGGCAATTGGGTTTACTTGGCACATGAGAGCCAAATTCCGAATAATAATGATTTTTACACGACTTATATGGGTCGCCAACCGATCATCATTGCGCGCAACCGTCAAGGTGAACTCAATGCAATGATCAATGCCTGTTCACACCGTGGCGCACAACTTTGTCGTCATAAGAAAGGCAATAAAGCAACTTATACTTGCCCTTTCCACGGTTGGACATTTAACAACTCGGGCAAATTGTTAAAAGTTAAAGACCCTTCTGATGCAGGCTATTCAGATTGCTTTAACAAAGACGGTTCTCACGATCTTAAGAAAGTGGCCCGTTTTGAAAGCTATAAAGGCTTCCTGTTTGGCAGCTTAAACCCGGATGTTCCACCGTTAGAAGAATATCTTGGTGAAGCAACCAAAATTATGGACATGATTGTTGATCAGTCTGATCAAGGTCTTGAAGTTTTACGTGGTGCGTCTACTTACACTTATGAAGGTAACTGGAAGTTAACTGCTGAAAACGGTGCCGATGGTTACCATGTTTCTGCCGTTCACTGGAACTATGCAGCCACAACTCAACAGCGTAAAGAAAAAGAAGCTGGTGATAATGTCCGCGCAATGAGTGCAGGATCTTGGGGCAAACAAGGTGGTGGTTCTTACGGCTTTGACAATGGTCACATGCTGCTTTGGACTCAATGGGGCAATCCTGAAGACCGTCCAAACTTCCCGAAAGCCGCGGAATATACCGAGAAATTCGGTGCTGCAATGGCGAAATGGATGATCGAGCGCTCTCGTAACCTGTGTATTTATCCAAACGTCTATTTTATGGATCAGTTCGGTTCACAAATTCGTGTACTTCGTCCTTTATCTCCCTCTAAGACTGAAGTCACCATTTACTGTATCGCACCTGTGGGTGAAGACAAAGAAGCACGTACACGCCGTATTCGCCAGTATGAAGACTTCTTTAATGCTTCAGGCATGGCAACTCCAGATGACCTGGAAGAATTCCGTGCATGCCAAGCCGGCTATGCAGGTATTGCGCTTGAATGGAATGATATGAGCCGTGGTTCCAAGCATTGGATTCAAGGTCCGGATGATGCAGCCAATGAAATTGGTTTAAAACCAAAACTTTCAGGCATCAAAACTGAAGACGAAGGTCTATACCTGGCTCAGCATGAACACTGGTTACAGCTGATGAAAGAAGCAATTACTTCTGAAAAAGAACTGGCTGCAACTGAAGGAGAAAACGCATGAGCGCGATTACTTTAGAAAACATTGCTCAATTCCTCTACAAAGAAGCGCGCTTTCTGGATGATGAACAATGGGATGACTGGTTACAGTGTTATGCTCCATCAGCAGAGTTCTGGATGCCAGCTTGGGATGATGATGACAAACTGACAACAGACCCAGAGACTGAAATCTCTTTGATTTATTACCCTGACCGTCAAGGTTTAGAAGATCGTGTATTCCGTATCAAGACTGAACGTTCTTCTGCGACCATGCCCGATACCCGTACCAGTCACAACATTTGCAATATTGAAATTGTTGAGCAAAACGGTGATCAAGTAACGGTTCGTTTTAACTGGAATACTTTGAGTTTCCGTTATAAAACCAATTACAGCTACTTTGGCACGTCACGTTATGTGATTGACTGTTCAAGCGATCAGTTCAAAATTCTAAACAAATACGTGGTGCTGAAAAACGATTACATTAATCAAGTAATCGACGTTTATCACCTCTAAAACTGTTATACCGCCAGATAAAACCTTTCAGTCAGATGGAAAATTGGCTGAAAGGTCCAGTTACAAAGATTTATATAGGATATTCAGCCATGTCAAGTCACAATATTGCACTTCAATTTGAAGATGGCGTTACACGTTTTATTTCTGTTTCAAACGGTGAAACCCTGTCGGATGCGGCTTACCGTCAAAAGATCAATATTCCTTTGGACTGTCGAGATGGTGCTTGTGGTACGTGTCGTGCATTTTGTGAATCAGGTTCGTATGACATGCCTGAAGAAACTTATATTGAAGATGCGTTAACCCCTGAAGAAGCAGCTGAAGGCTACATTTTGGCCTGTCAGTGTAAACCGACTTCGGACGCAGTATTCCAGATTCAAGCGTCATCAGAAGTATGTAAAACTGAAATTCACGCCTTCCAAGGTACGCTTGAGCGTGTTGAAAAATTGTCCGATTCAACCATCACTTTTGATATCCAGTTAGACGAAGGTCAACCTGACATTCATTTCCTCGCAGGTCAATATGTCAATGTGGGTATTCCGGGTACCACAGAAACCCGTTCGTATTCTTTCAGCTCTAAACCGGGTAACCGTTTAACCAGTTTCGTGGTCCGTAACGTGCCAAACGGTCAAATGAGCGAATTCTTAAGTAGCAATGCCAAAACAGGCGACAAAATGACTTTTGCCGGTCCTTTTGGTAGCTTTTACCTGCGTCCTGTGACCCGCCCGGTGTTAATGTTGGCAGGTGGTACAGGTATTGCACCATTTATGTCAATGCTGCAAGTTTTAGAAGAAAAAGGTTCAGAACATCCGGTACGTTTAGTGTTTGGTGTGACCAATGACTTTGACTTGGTAGCGATTGAAAAACTGAATGAACTTCAAGAAAAATTCCCTTGGTTTGAATATCGTACTGTCATCGCCAACCCAGATTCTGCGCATGAACGTAAAGGTTATGTGACCGGTCATATTGAAAATGAATGGTTAAATGCAGGTGATGTTGATATCTATCTGTGTGGTCCTGTATTGATGGTAGAAGCTGTACGTGGCTGGTTAGATGCTGAAGGCGTTAAACCTGCAAGCTTCCTGTTTGAAAAATTCTCTGCAAACTAATTCGGGAATCAATCAAATGTCTAATCGTCAAAGATTTGAAAACAAAGTCGTGGTTGTCACCGGTGCCGCACAAGGCATTGGTCGCGGTGTGGCTTTACAAGTGGCAAGCGAAGGTGCACAGGTGGTCATGGCCGACCTTTCTCCTTACGTGCAAGAAGTGTTAGCGGAAATTGAAAAGCTGGGTGGCAATGCTGTCACCATCAATGCCGACCTGGAAACTTTTGCAGGCGCACAGTCCGTTATTGAAAAAGCAATAGCGACTTATGGTCGTGTTGATATCCTAATCAACAACGTAGGTGGCGCAATCTGGATGAAACCTTTCCAGGAATTTTCTGAAGCAGAAATTCTCAAGGAAGTAAATCGTTCATTGTTCCCAACGCTATGGTGCTGCCGCGCAGTTTTACCTGAAATGATTAAAAATCAGAAAGGGACGATTGTAAACGTATCATCTATTGCCACTCGTGGGATTAACCGCGTGCCTTACTCTGCTTCTAAAGGTGGTGTAAATGGTTTAACCGCTGCCCTCGCCTTTGAACATGCCAAAGATGGTATTCGTGTCAATGCAGTGGCTACAGGTGGAACTGAAGCGCCTCCTCGTAAAGTACCGCGCAATGCCAATCCATTAACCGAATCTGAACAAGCTTGGATGCAGGAAGTGGTTGACCAAACTATTGATCGTACTTTCCTGGGCCGCTACGGCAGCATTCAAGAGCAAGTCAATGCCATCGTATTTTTGGCTTCAGATGAATCTTCATATATGACAGGAACTGTGGTCCCTGTAGGTGGTGGCGATCAGGGTTAAACCTGATCTCATCAAAATTCAACAGGATCATTGAAATCTACGCATGGAGGCAATAGCCCAATGGCATCCCTGTTTAAAACTTTAAAAGATGATTGGTCACTTTCAGCAACAGTCGCAGGATTTTTGGCTGTGCTGATTTCCTATTCGGGTCCACTCATCATCTTCTTTCAAGCTGCACAAAAAGCCAATGTCTCTTCCGAGATGATGATCTCGTGGATCTGGGGCATTTCCATCGGTGCGGCAGTTGCCGGTATTTTTTTATCGATTAAATACAAAGTACCCGTAATTACCGCTTGGTCTGCGCCCGGTACCGCCTTGTTGGTAACCCTGTTTCCCGGTTTAAGTTTGAATGAAGCGATAGCAGCCTACATTACGGCTGCTTTAGTGATTTTATTTATTGGCTTAAGTGGCTACTTCGACAAATTACTACACTGGATTCCGCAATCTATTGCTGCCGCGATGATGGCGGGAATCTTGTTTCAGTTTGGCTTGGGACTCTTTACAGCAACAGACAGTATGCCCTGGATTGTATTTAGCATGCTGCTGGTGTTTTTAGTGTCTAAACGGATTTCACCGCGCTATAGCATGCTTTGGGTCTTGATCACAGGTGTGATCTTAAGTCTGGTACTGGGCAAAATGAATCCGGTTGAAATGAGCTTTAGCTTGGCCATTCCACAATTTATTGCGCCCGAATGGACCCTGAACGGCATGCTGAATTTTGCCATTCCTTTAATTTTGGTCAGTCTGTCTGGACAGTTTTTACCGGGCATGGCCATCATGAAGCTTAGCGGTTATGACACTCCGGCTAAGCCGATTATCACGGCAACCAGCATTGCGTCCTTAGCAGTGGCCTGCGTTGGAGGAATCACCATTGTATTGGCTTCCATTACCGCAGCCTTGTGTATGGGTAAAGATGCGCATGAACTGAAAGAAAAACGTTATATCGCCGGAATTGCCAACGGTATTTTTTACATTCTAGGTGGTTTATTTGCCGGCAGTATTGTCATGTTGTTCAGCTTGCTGCCTAAAGAACTGGTCGCCGCATTGGCCGGCTTGGCTTTATTGGGTGCAATTGGTATCAATATTACAACGGCAATGAAAGATGAACATCAGCGAGATGCCGCACTGATTACATTTTTAGCCACGGCCTCTGGCATGCACTTCTTAGGTCTCAGTTCCGTATTTTGGGGAATTTGTATTGGCTTAATTGCCCATCTCATGCTGAGTAAAAAAGCAGACACCCCGCCTCCTCATTCAATGTCTAATCAAGAAACGCCATTATTGCGTCAGGAAAAACTATGATTGATAAAAGTACAGCGTCTCTCACCGAAGCGCTCTCCCAGATTAAAGATGGTGCCACCATCATGATTGGTGGTTTTGGTACAGCGGGACAACCGGCTGAACTGATTGACGGTTTAATCGAACTGGGTGTAAAAGACCTGGTCATTGTGAATAACAATGCCGGCAATGGCGATTACGGTTTGGCCAAGCTGCTTAAAACCGGTGCAGTGCGCAAGATCATCTGTTCTTTCCCGCGCCAGTCCGACTCTTATGTATTCGATGAAATCTACCGTGCCGGAAAAATTGAACTGGAACTGGTGCCGCAAGGCAATCTGGCCTGCCGGATTCAGGCTGCAGGCATGGGACTTGGTCCCATCTATACGCCAACCGGTTTTGGAACTTTGCTGGCGGAAGGCAAACCGACCCTGAACTATGAAGGCAAAGACTTTGTACTGGAAAACCCGATCAAGGCCGATTTTGCCTTGATTAAAGCGTATAAAGGCGACCGCTGGGGCAACCTGGTCTACAACAAGTCGGCACGTAACTTTGGCCCGATCATGGCCATGGCCGCCGATGTCACCATTGCGCAGGTTGCAGAAGTGGTGGAACTGGGTGCGCTTGACCCTGAACACATTATTACCCCGGGCATTTTTGTACAGCACGTGGTTGCTGTTGGCACCAAACCCCTTGAGCAATCTGCCTAATTACGTGAGGATTAAAAAATGAGCTATAGCAAACTATCCCGCGATCAAATTGCAGAGCGTGTGGCACAAGACATTCCCGATGGTGCTTATGTCAACCTCGGCATTGGTTTGCCGACCAAGATTTCCAATTACCTGCCAAAAGACAAAGATGTGTTTCTACACTCTGAAAATGGCTTGCTGGCGTTTGGTCCACCCCCGGCTGCTGGCGAAGAGGATCCGGAACTGATCAATGCCGGTAAAGAGTTTGTGACTTTATTACAGGGCGGCGCGTATTTCCATCATGGCGACTCGTTCGCGATGATGCGTGGCGGTCACCTGGATATCGCGGTACTGGGTGCGTTCCAGATTGCTGAAAATGGTGATCTGGCCAACTGGCATACCGGTGCACCGAATGCGATTCCTGCTGTCGGCGGCGCCATGGACCTGGCGGTGGGTGCGAAAAAAGTCTTTATCACCACCGATCATGTGACCAAAAAAGGCGAACCGAAGATTGTTTCAGAACTCAGCTATCCTGCCACCGGCCTGAAATGCGTAGACCGCATCTATACCGACCTGTGCGTGATTGACGTGACTGATGAAGGTATGAAAGTGATTGAGAAAGTCGAAGGTCTGTCATTTGAAGAATTGCAGTCTTTGACCGGTGCAAAGCTGATTGATGCAACTCAGGGTTAATACGCTTTAAAGAAATTTTAAATCCCCTAGATTTCCCTGAGCCAGGCTTAAGCACTGCTTTAAGCCAAAGTACAAGAAGGGAGACTTTATGCCAAAGCTCAATGTTGAAGCTCGCTAAGTCTCCCTCCTTTTCAGGAGCGATTAAGGGAGGTAAAAGGATTACATAATGAAAAATGCCTATATTATCGATGCCATCCGTACCCCATTCGGCCGTTATGCCGGGGGTCTCGCTCCGGTACGTGCCGATGACCTCGGTGCACTTCCAATTAAAGCCTTAATGCAACGTAATTCATCGGTTGACTTTGAAAAAGTAGATGATGTGATTTATGGCTGTGCCAACCAGGCCGGTGAAGACAACCGCAATGTCGGCCGTATGTCGGCCCTGCTTGCAGGAATGCCGTATCAGGTGCCTGCAACGACCGTGAACCGTTTATGTGGCTCATCACTGGATGCAGTAGCAATGGCAGCGCGTGCCATTAAAGCCGGTGAAGCAGAGCTGATTATTGCCGGGGGTGTAGAATCCATGTCACGCGCACCGCTAGTGATGGGTAAATCCGAAGGCGCTTATGGCCGCAGTCAGAAACTTGAAGACACCACCATGGGTTGGCGTTTTATCAATCCGAAACTGAAAGAGATGTATGGCGTAGAAACCATGCCGCAAACCGCGGAAAACGTGGCGGAACAGTTTAACATCAACCGTGCCGATCAAGACCAGTTCGCTTTCTCAAGTCAGCAGCGCACAGCAGCAGCACAAGCCAAAGGTTTCTTTGCCAACGAAATCGTGCCTGTGGTGATTCCACAGCGTAAAGGCGAACCCGTTGTCGTGGATAGCGATGAACATCCACGTGCTTCAACCACATTAGAAGGTTTAAATAAACTGAAACCGGTGGTGAAAGCAGAAGGTACGGTAACGGCAGGTAATGCATCCGGGATTAACGATGGTGCAGCAGCCTTGCTGATTGCTTCGGATGAGGCGGTAGAAAAATATGGCTTAAAACCACGGGCCAAGATTATTGGCGCAACCGTGGTCGGTGTGGAACCCCGCATCATGGGCTTTGGCCCTGCGCCTGCAATTAAAAAACTGCTCAAGCAAACCGGTTTAACGCTGGAGCAGATGGATGTGATTGAACTGAACGAAGCCTTTGCCGCACAAGCCTTAGCGGTGACGCGTGACTTAGGTATTGAAGATGGCTCAACCAAAGTCAATCCGAATGGTGGCGCGATCGCATTGGGTCATCCACTTGGCGCATCCGGTGCACGTCTGGTGACGACTGCGCTGAACCAGCTGGAACAGACGGGTGGCCACTACGCGCTGTGTTCAATGTGTATTGGGGTCGGTCAAGGTATCGCTTTAATTATCGAACGTGTTTAATTATTAAATGCTCTTTCCTCCCTCCTTTTGTAAAGGAGGGATCGAGGGAGAATTAGGAAATAAAAATGCCAACTTTTAACTCTAATGGTGCTCAAATCAATTACCAAACCTTTGGTAATGTCAATAAACCGGCGATTATCTTTTCAAATTCGCTCGGAACGAATTATGGAATGTGGCAACCTCAGATTAGTCATTTTCAAAATGATTTCTTTGTGATTTGTTATGACACACGTGGTCATGGCGCATCTTCAGCGCCTCAAGGTCCATATACGCTTGAGCAATTAGGTCAAGATGTCGTGAATCTGCTTGACCATCTTAATATTGAAAAAGCTGTTTTTTGCGGTATTTCGATGGGTGGCTTAACTGGTCAATGGCTTGCTGTTTACAAAGCCAAGCGTTTTAACAAAGTTATTGTATGTAATACTGCAGCGAAAATTGGTCAGGAACAAGCGTGGAATGAGCGTGCAGCACTGGTACGTGAACAAGGTTTACAACCGATCGCTTCAACTGCAGCCGGGCGCTGGTTTACAGATAAATTTATTCAAAGCAATTTAGCAGAAGTTGAAAAGTTGCAAAATAGCCTGGCAGCTGGCAGCGCTGAAGGTTATGCAAGTTGTTGTGAAGCTTTAGCAAAAGCAGATTTACGCGAACAACTCAAAGACATTGCTGTGCCAGTATTGGTCGTAGCAGGTCAGCAAGATCCCGTGACCACAGTAGCTGATGGTCAATTTATGGTTAACCAGATTAAAAATAGTGCTTTATTTGAAATTAATGCCTCGCACATTTCAAATATTGAATGTCCAGATGAGTTCAATCAGGCGGTTCAAGAGTTTATTGCTTGATAGAAAAATAACACAATTAGCCCTCACAACTTTGTGGGGGCTTTTGTTTTTATAGCTGCTTAAAAGTAAAATTAAAGTGTTATGTAAAACTTATAAAAAGCTGAATAATTTATGATAAGTTTATCTAAATTAAAGACAGCGAACCGATAGAAATGCCAAAAATCGTGATTTTTTCCGGTGCAGGAATGAGTGCAGAAAGTGGAATTAATACCTTTCGTGATCATGAGGGACTTTGGGAAAATCACAAGATTGAAGATGTAGCGACACCGCAGGCATGGCAAAGAAATCCAGAATTGGTGCAGCGCTTTTATAATGCACGGCGCAAAAGTGTTTTGGAAGCACAGCCAAATTTAGCACATCAACTCATTGCCAAAATCCAGGACTTTGCAGAATGTGATGTCATTACCCAAAATATAGATGATTTACATGAACGCGCTGGCAGCCGGCATGTTTTACATTTACATGGCAATATTCGCTTAGCCAAAAGCTCTGCACCGGGGGCACAATATTCTAAGACCTTCTACCCTGTTCAAGGCTGAGAATTAAATCTGCAACGCGATAAATGTCCGCTGGGCTATCCGCTACGTCCGCATGTGGTCTGGTTTGGCGAAGCCGTCCCCGCTTATAAATACGCCATTCAACTGGTTCAAGATGCCGATATTTTTATCGTCATTGGATCCAGTTTGGTGGTTTGCCCAGTTGCCGGACTGATTCATGAAATACCTGCAACATGTGAAGCCTATTATATTGATCCTAAAGCTGATCATCTTCGTGTACCCAAGCAATATCATTTAATTCCCCAAACCGCGACTCAAGGTATGCAGATGCTATTTACCCAACTTAAAGAACGATTTCCAAACAAAACTTAAAACAAGAAATATTTTCTATTCATCTTACTGTGCATATTCAGACGAGATATAATTCAGCTCATTCAAACAAAATGTCAGATGAAAATGTTTCAGGGGAAAAAGTTAATTTGTTTTGATTTAGATGGCACCCTGATTGATTCCGTGGGAATCTGGAATCAAGTCGATGCAACCCTGATTCAGCAATTATCGAAGATTGAAGTGGATCTGAATACCATTCAGCAGCAGCGGGATATCCAGCTGAAAAACTTCAGACAATCTCCTGATCCATATTTGGAATATTGTGGCTATCTCAACGAATTTTATGCTTTTAAATTAACTAAAGCAGAAGTTAAGTCACGACGTTATAGTATTTCACGTTATTTTCTTGATCATATTGTTCAACTCAAACCTCAAGCCCACCTATTGATTGATGCGCTCAAACAACAAGGGATAAAATTAGCACTGACTACAACCACCAGTTTGTACAATATTCAGCGTTATCAAGACAACAATACCCTTATCAATAGTAAAATTGATTTCAAGAACGATTTTTCACTCATCTTAACCCGAGAAAATGTCGAAAATATCAAGCCACATCCTGAAGTCTATCTAACCGCACTTCAGCATTTTCGCTTTAAGGCGGAAGAATGTTTAATTATTGAAGACTCACTCATTGGTGTCGAGGCAGCGAAACAAGCCGGTATTGACGTTATTGCCATTTATGACCAATATTCGGCACATGAGTTAGAGGCAATTAAAGCTCAGGCAAATTATTTTGTGCAGGATTATGCCGAGTTATTAAATTCTATTCACGGGATAGAAAAGAAAAGATGTCGTGGCTGAACTAAAATACGGCATCGGCTATAGTCATTCAACTATTTCACTTTTTATAAATTGATTTTGAATCCACCAAATCTTCGGTTCTTCCGGTAGCTTTATCTTTTAACATATGGTTAATGAAATAATTGTCACCATTTTTGTTAATCATGAGTCAACTTTTAAGTTTTGAATTTTCTAAAGCATTTTCCAAGTACCCTAGATAACCTAGTGTTTTGGATCAATCTCAATAATGGCCTGCTCCTCCATTTTAATAAAGTTAACCAAGTTACTGTATGAACCAGAGTGGGAATAACTATCTTTAGTGAGGGAGAATGCTGCGATAACCGCCATATTAGTAAGCAGTAAATTATGATGACGCAGATTATTTTCCATTTCAGACAGGTGCTAACGATAGATTACTTCATCAGCGTTAGTCACTTTACGCCAGCCTGGATCGGCCTGATAGGGAGACAACGACGTAAATGGCATGCGCTTCATTTAAGCGACCAGCAGTTTTATTACTTAGACTTGCACTGATTGTCAGGGTAATTTTTAAAGGATGTTACTGAGCAGAATAGACCAAAGCCAAAGGAACAGTGTCGGCTTCATCTGTACCAGCAAACCCCATTGGACCTACTACAGCACTGTCTTAATCAATTCCTTTTACCATCATCCTAGCGTACTAGAATCATGGCATTTGTTGGGCTTACTGCTGGATTCATTGTGCCAGTTTAAATCAATTCAACCGCAATAGCAGTCGCTTCACCACCACCAATACATAATGCAGCAATACCTTTTTTGCCGCCAGTACGTTGCAATGCATGAATCAAGGTCACAATAATACGTGAACCTGATGAACCGAGTGGATGACCGAGGGCACATGCACCACCGTTCACATTGACCTTAGCTTCATCTAAATTAAAAGCATCCATAGCCGCCATGGTTACCATCGCAAAGGCTTCATTAATTTCCCAAAGATCAACTTCAGCAGCAGTCCAGCCGGTTTTCTTTAGAACTTTCTCAATTGCACCCACCGGAGCAATACTAAATTCAGAAGGATGCTGTGAATGGCTGGCATAAGCTAAAACTTTAGCAACAGCTTCAAGTCCACGTTCAGCTGCAATTTCTTCTGAAGTAATTACCAGTGCAGAAGCCCCATCGCTGATTGAACTGGCATTTGCAGCGGTAATAGTGCCATCTTTTTTAAATGCAGGACGTAAAGTCGGAATTTTATCGGCTTTGGCATTCAGGGGTTGCTCATCTTGCTCAACCACCACATCGCCTTTACGGCTAGAGACGGTTACAGGTGCAATTTCAGCCTTAAAATAGTCGTTCTGGATTGCAGTAACGGCTTTATTTAGAGAGCTGATTGCAAAAGCATCTTGTTGCTCACGGGTATAGCCTTTTTTATCTGCCATTTCTTGTGCAAGTATGCCCATCGAAAGACCGGTTTCCGCATCTTCCAGACCTTCCTGGAACATATGGTCTGTGGTTTTACCATGCCCCATACGGTAACCGGCACGGGCTTTTTCAAGTAAATATGGCGCATTACTCATCGATTCCATACCCCCTGCAACCACGATTTGTGCAGAACCGGCTTTAACTGCATCGGCCGCTTGCATAACCGCTTTCATACCCGAACCACAAATTTTATTGATGGTGGTTGCACCGGTCGAATCAGGCAAGCCTGCCTGGCGCATGGCCTGACGTGCTGGCCCTTGCTTTAAACCTGCAGGCAACACGCAACCAAAAATCACTTCATCAATATCTGTAGGCTGTAAGCCTGAACGTGTGACTACTTCTTTAATAGCCACTGCACCTAAATCTGGTGCTGTACATGCTGAAAGCGAGCCTTGAAAACCACCCATCGCTGTACGTACAGCATTCACAATAACAATCATTCTTTTCCATCCTCATTTATAGATCTTATCTACTGACATGAACAGAATACTCTACCCATATCATTTCCTTTTGAAGTAAAGCATTGGTCTTAGACTTAAGATTGAGCAGTAAAAAAGTAGTCTTCAGGTAACTGCATCATCAAGTTTGAACCGGCTTTAATTTGGGCAATATATGCAGTTAAGCCAGATAATATTTTTTCTGCAAAATACTGCGCCAAAATAAGTTTGTTTTGACAGAGTGCTTCTGTTTTAGCTTGAGCTGCTTGCGAGATTCTTGCAAACTATAACTAAAGCTCAGTAAGCCCAATGTATACAAGTAATCTACCGCAACCCCATTAGCAAAATCAGCTGGCCTTTCGCCTGTTGCAAAATAAACCGGGTAATCGCTTCCACTTCATTACATGCTTTTAAAGTCGCGGCTTTAATCGCAAGTGAATTATCTAATGTAGCAAAAAATTCACGAATTTCAGTGATATATTTCGTCATATTAGTACCATTCTTGCGAATGGTTTTACGGCCGATTAAATCCTGAGCTTGTACACCATTGGTGCCTTCATAAATTTGCGAGATCCGCAGGTCACGCACGCATTGTTGCATGCCCCATTCCCGGATATATCCATGATCACCAAACACCATTTGGGCATCAAGCACAGTATTCAATGCCGTATCGGTTAAATAGGCTTTGGTAATTAAACCCTACACGATCCTTACTTTTTCACCGCTTCTGCATCGCTAGGGCATTTGGTGATATCCAGTTGCTGCTCCACATACATCGCAAATGCATGTGATATTTCATTGTTGGCACGACCATTAAGGAGCGTACGGCGTACATCACCATGAACCAAAATTGAATCGGCTGGCTTCTAATGCTAGCTGAACAAAACCTCTTTTCTATCATTTAAATTGACTTTGACTTAAGAAATTCATTCTAAAACCTCATCTTTAAATGTACGGTTAAAATACCGTTTGATCAGAATATTATTTCTTTGCGTTTAATCTATGATTCCACTTTTTAGGGCTAAATAACAATAAAATAATTATTATCCAATTGGAATTTTATTGGCGATTATTGACCTCTCAGGTTCTCATTTATTGACTTTTAATTTTTGCTATGCACGTGAGCGCTATGAAATTCAAAATGGGGGTCAAATATAAATATCGAATTTTAAATATTAATTTTTACCAATTTCTAACCATAGTGGCATGGTCATAATAATTTTATTAGTATATGTTGAAGACGCTTTTTTAATGTTTGCTTGGAACAATTGCAATGAATACAGTACGCCAACAAAATTTTCTATTACGAAAAGAGAAAATTTTAGCCATGGCAGAAACGCTTTTGCTGGATAACAATCAAGATATTACGCTTGGAGAATTAGCCTCTGAACTGGATATTGCCAAAGGCACCATTTATAAACATTTTAAAAGCAAAAATCAGCTGTATTTAGAACTGATTATTTTGAATGAAAAAAGATTATTAGAAATTTCAAAAAAATATAAAAACAATATTAAAACCTATGTTTCACAGTACATGCTTTACAACATGTTAAATTCTAACCGGACTATTTTATTACACGTGATTGAAGACCGACTAACCAACAATGAAAGAAAATTAAAAGAATTATTTGAAGAATTATATCAGGTGCGTGAAGAACGGATTATTGAAATCAAAGACATGACCGATGAATATTTAACATCCTTAGATAGCGCCATGTCAATTCGCGATTATTTATCTTATATCTGGACCGTGACCTATGGTGCATCTTTACTCCTCAATTCAACCCATTATCAAAAATCCATTGGTTCTCGTGAACGTTTAATCAAGCTGTATATCAATCAGGCACTCATGACCCCGGATAAAATTTCTTCCGTAGATTAGTAAATCGATATGATTTAAATCATTATTCTTGTTGCTGAATCATTCCAGGCATCGAACCATCCAGTTCATTCATTTGGCTGAATAATTCATAACACATCTGACGCAGCCATTGATGACTGGTTTTGTGATGACAAGACATATGCCAATATTGTTTTACGGCATAGCTTGGAAAGGTAATCGGCGCTTCTAAAATTTGTAAATTGCCGCGCGACAATAACACTTTACTTAAATAATAAGGCACGGTTGCTATGGCATCGGTTTCCTGTACCACTAGCCCCACACCTAAATAGCTTGGTAAACGCATTAAAATATTACGTTTTAATTCTAAATTAAGTAACTCATTTTCAATATGGTAATGCCCCATTCCAGCATCAATATCGATATGGGGTTCACTGATATATTGTTCAGTAGTTAAACTGTTTCCACTCAGCCTTGGATGATCTTTAGAAGCAATCACCACATAATATTGTTCAAATAATTTTTGTTGATAAAAACCATTTTCCAAATTGGGTAAAAAACCAATGGCTAAATCAATTTCCCCATTGGCCATCTGATAACTAGTTTCTGAAGTAATCGCGCGTACATTCAAGCGAATATGCGAAGCATGTTGTTTTAAATACTGTGAAATTTTAGGTAATAACACCAAATGTGAAACATCGGTCATGGCAATGGTAAATTTCTGCTGCGAAACCGATTGATCAAAATCAATGGTGAAATTATTGATGATCTCGACCTTACTTAGTGCTTCACTGACCAAGGGAAAAAGCTGTTTAGATAACTCGGTAGGAATCATCTCATTGCCAATTCTTAAAAAAAGCGGATCATTATAATGCTGTCTAATTTTATTCAGAATATTACTGACCGTCGGTTGACTCATCGACAGATTTTCTGCTGCAACCGAAACACTTTTATATTTATAAATATAAAGAAAAACACTGAGTAATTTACAGTCAAGCTCAAACACTAATTAAAATCCTACTTGTTTTAATCCATAACAGATATACATCATCTGCTTTTTTAGTCTTATTTCCAATGCTCATTTATACCGAATATCGTATGAAACTGTAATTAGAACGGCAGTTAATTATATAAGTACAGGTAAGAATAAACCATTTTTTATTTTTTTGAATCAAGCGCTAAACTGTATATCTTTTCGCCTAAAGCTTCAGTAAGATCGAATTAAATGGGTGATAAAACAATAGAAATGTCACTTAAAACAAAAATGATATTGAAGAATAAATAACAGGAACAAGATCCTCTATGGAAAACCAGATGTTTGACTATATTGTCATTGGTGGTGGCAGTGCCGGCTGTGTTTTGGCTGGACGTTTATCAGAAAATCCAGAAATTTCAGTGTGTTTATTAGAAGCTGGCAGTCATGGCAATACATGGATGGTAAATACCCCCGCCGCAGCCGTGATCAGCATACCCAGCAAAATCAACAATTGGGCCTTTGAAACTGTGCCACAGAAAGGTCTAAATGGCCGTAAAGGCTATCAACCGCGTGGTAAATGTTTAGGCGGATCATCTGCCATTAATGCGATGATTTATGTGCGTGGCCATCAAAAAGATTATGACCGGTGGGCGGAACTGGGTAATCACGGTTGGAGTTATCAGGAGGTTCTGCCGTACTTCATTCGTTCGGAAAATAATCACGATATTCAAAATGAATATCATGGCAATGCCGGACCTTTATCAGTATCGAATTTGCGCACCGATAGTCCATGGCATGAACGTTATATCACTGCTGCGAAAGAACAAGGTTATAAAATTCTGAATGACTTTAACGGGGCCGAACAAGAAGGTTTAGGTGTTTATCAAGTCACCCATATTAATGGCGAGCGCTGTAGTGCGGCGCGTGCCTATTTATTTCCGCATCTGGAACGTCCCAACCTGACCATTTATACCCATGCCTCTACCCAGCGCATTTTAATTGAAAATCAGGTTGCAGTGGGGGTCGAGGTTAAACATGGAGGACAACTTAAACAGCTGCGTGCCCATAAAGAAGTGCTGTTAAGCGCAGGTGCGATGCATTCGCCGCAAATTTTAATGCTATCCGGTATTGGAGATGAACAGAAACTGGGCGAGCATAATATTGCCGTGACCAAACACCTGCCCGGTGTCGGTAAAAATTTCCACGATCATCCTGATTTTATTTTTAGTTATACCGTTAGTGATATTGCGGGTACTTTTGGCGTTTCGCTGGCCGGTACGATTGACTTGATGAAGCAAATTTCACGCTATCGTAAAGAGCGCCGTGGCATGCTCAGTACCAATTTTGCCGAGTGTGGCGGCTTTTTAAAAAGTACAGTAGATAAGGACATTCCAAATTTACAGCTGCATTTTGTTGTGGCCTTGGTCGATAACCACGCTCGTACTTTTCATGCCAGTCACGGTATTTCCTGTCATGTCTGCCTGCTGAATCCTAAAAGTCGCGGCAGTATTCAAATCAGTGGCCCAAGCATTGAAGATCCCCTCCTAATTGACCCGAATTTTTTTGATCATGAAGATGATATTGAAGATATGGTCAATGCCTATAAATTAACGCAACAACTGATGCATTCACCTGCCTTAAAAGCATTGCATAGAAAAGATCTGTTTTGTGCTTCGGTCAAAACCGATGACGAAATCCGGCATATTTTACGTGAACGTGCAGATACGGTGTATCACCCTGTCGGCAGCTGTAAAATGGGGGTTGATGATATGGCCGTGGTTGATCCGCAGCTTTGTGTCTATGGGATTGAAAATCTACGCGTGGTCGATGCCTCGATTATGCCCAATGTGGTCAATGGCAATACCAACGCGCCAACCATCATGATTGCTGAAAAAGCGGTGGATATGATACGCGCCAAACAGTTACATGCTTAACTCCAAAGAGAAGCGCATCATGCTCAGTCCACTCAAAATGACTTGAGGATAGATTTGAACCTGTTATGTAATATTTTAAAAGATTTAAAAGTATAACAAAGTGAGAATAACGGAATGATATTGAAAAATTCAAGTTACTCTCTCGCTACTGACAAAGGATATGTAAGATGTTGAATCATAAAATGGATCAAAGTGCAGATCAAAGTATCTGGATTGATTTACAAGCATTATTCGAGAAGCAAAAACAGGCATTTACTGAAAACAGTTACCCGAGTTTAGAGCAGCGCAGGCAGCAGCTTAAAAATTTGCAGCAATTGATTCTGCAAAATAAAACCCAGATCAATGAGGCAATTAGTCAGGACTTTTCTAACCGAAGTCATTCGGAAACTGAAATGTTCGAGGTCATGACCAGTGTATTCGGCATTAAATATGCCTTAAAAAATTTGAAAAAATGGATGCGTCCAAGCAAACGTCATATTGGTATTCTTTTCCAACCTGCGACAGGTTATGTCTTGTATCAACCGGTTGGTGTGGTGGGGATAGTTGTCCCTTGGAATTACCCGCTATTTTTAGCCATCGGCCCACTTTGCCAAGCCCTTGCGGCGGGTAATCGGGTGATGTTGAAAATGAGTGAATATACCCCTGAATTTTCTGCCCTGTTTAAGCAACTGATTGCTCAAGCCTTTCCTGAAGATTTGGTGTGTGTGGTCAATGGTGATGCAGAAGTTGCGCAGCAATTTACCCAATTGCCTTTTAATCACATCTTGTTTACCGGTGCCAGTGAAGTCGGTAAACACGTCATGCGTGCAGCAGCCTGCAACCTTACGCCTGTGACTTTAGAACTTGGAGGAAAGTCTCCAGCGTTGGTCTTGGCCGATGCCAATATTCGTGAAAGTGCACGGCGAATTGCTTTTGGAAAAGCCATGAATGCCGGACAAACCTGTGTGGCGCCCGATTATGTGCTGATTCCTGCGCACTTAGAGGCCCAATTTATTGAAGATTACTCGACAGCCATTCAGGAATTTTTCCCGACACTAGACAATAATCCGGATTACACTGCCATTATTAATGAGCGGCAGCTCAACCGCCTAAATCGCTATATTGAGGATGCAACTGCAAAAAATGCGACTGTGAATGTCATTACTGACACATCTTCAGGTCGACGTTTAGCACATTATGTTTTAAGCAATGTCACAGATGATATGCAGGTGATGCAAAATGAAATTTTTGGTCCCTTATTGCCGATTGTGACTTATCAACAGCTCGATGAAGCGATTGACTACATTAATCAAAGACCGCGACCTTTGGCTTTATATTATTTTGGTTATAACAAACAAGATCAGCAAAAAGTACTCATGCAAACGCATAGTGGCGGTGTTTGCCTCAATGAAACCCTGGTTCATGTCGGACAGGAAGATCTGCCTTTTGGCGGTATGGGTACATCGGGAATGGGTCATTATCATGGCTATGAAGGTTTTATCACCTTTAGTCATGCGAAAGCCGTGTTTAACCGCCCGAAATTTAGTTTGATGTATTTGTTTTATCCGCCTTATGGCACATTTATTCAAAAACTGATTTTAAAACTGTTTATCCGTTAAGATTTTGTGATTCATACGTACTTAATAAAAAAGCTGAAGATCAACTTCAGCCTTTTTATTCTCAAAAAATTCGTGACACATTAATCGGCAGAAATATCTTCAAATAAAACAGATGATAAATAACGCTCACCGGCATCCGGTAAAATCACCACAATGGTTTTGCCCGCGTTTTCAGGACGTGCTGCCAGTTGAGCAGCTGCTGCCATTGCAGCACCACTTGAAATACCCACCAGAATGCCTTCATGAGTCGCTGTTTTACGTGCCCATTCAATTGCTGTTGCACTATCAATTGCAATGACTTCATCCACTAAATCTAAATCCAGATTTTTGGGAATAAAGTTTGCCCCAATGCCTTGAATTTTATGCGGTCCAGGAGTCAAAGGCTCGCCACGTTTGGCTTGTCCAATAATTGGAGATTCAGCCGGTTCAACAGCCACTGAATATAGCGCTTGATTTTTTACCCGCTCAAAATAACGTGAAATCCCTGAAATAGTTCCGCCCGTTCCTACTCCTGAAACCAGAATATCCACCTTACCAGTTGTGGCTTCCCAAATTTCTGGACCTGTGGTTTGTTCATGAATTTTAGGGTTGGCCGGGTTTTCAAATTGCTGCGGTAAATAATACAGTTCCGGTTGTTCAGTGGCCAAACGTACGGCTTCATCCACCGCACCCTTCATGCCTTTTGCAGGTTCAGTCAGGACCAGATTTGCACCAAATGCTTTTAACACTTTGCGACGTTCAACACTCATACTTGCAGGCATGGTCAAGGTGATGTCATAACCTTTTGCCGCAGCGACAAATGCCAGTGCAATTCCGGTATTACCACTGGTCGGCTCTACAATATGCATGCCGGGTTTAAGCAAACCTTTTTCTTCAGCATCTTTAATTAAAGCGGCACCAATACGACATTTTACTGAAAATGCAGGATTACGACTTTCAATTTTAGCCAGTACCGTTGCAGGTGAAGAAATTGAACGGTTAATACGAATTAATGGGGTGTTGCCAATAGACTCAGCATTATTACTATAAACCGCAATGCCTAAATTATTTGGTGTTGGAAATGCAGAATCTGTACTCATTTTAACTCCTTGAGCGATTTTTTGATTTTAAAGCCATACATTCATCATAAGTCATTTAGACCGTGAAGATAAGTTTTTCTATTCCATTTTTTTCGTCTTAACTGTCTGTTTAAGCCTAAAAAATAAAGATTTTTTCATCATATCTCAACTTGGTTTTTCTTAAGTCATTACAACTTAAATGACTTATTTGTCATCAATAAGATTTGTATTTATCCTTGTTATTGCACACAATATCCAGCAAATGAAAACTGATTTTAGGGAAGCAAATGTCTAATAAGGGTTATAGCCGATTCTATCGACAATTTACGCAGAAAATCCTTGATAAAATCGTGACTCCTCAAGTCTTAGGCAATACAGAAGAATTAGAAAAAAATATAAAAAATAAACACGACAAAAAATTAATTTGTTATGTATTACAAGATGCGTCACTCAGTAATACGGTATTAATCGACACTGAAGCGAAAGCGCGCAAACTGCCTTCAGTTTTTGCGCCATTAACGATTCAGGAATTTAAAGAAGATGACTCGATCCTGGCTTTAAATGTACCGAGTTCAAAAAATGAGGCTTATCACTATTCTGCCAAACTGATTCGGCTAATCGAAGTTTTAGAAAAATATCCTGAATACGATATTGAACTGGTACCAGTGACGGTATTATGGGGACGTTCGCCTGAATATGAAGACTCCTGGTTTAAGGCTTTATTTTCTGATGCATGGTCTACCCCATCCAAATTAAAACAGGCCTTGAATATTTCATTATATAGTCGTGATAACTATATTGAATTTCATAAGCCCATTTCACTTAAATCTGCCATGCAAAAAGCCAAAATTGAGCATCCGAATTTTTCTCCCGCCCATTCAATTGTTAAACAACTCAATAGCAATTTTAATAAACATAAAGAAGCAATTTTAGGCCCCGATTTATCTGACCGTCGTAATCTCATTAATAAGTTAATGAAGACTGAAACAGTTCAAGATGCCATTCGTAAAGAAAGTATTGATCATAAAATTAGTATGTTTGAAGCGGAAAATCGTGCCAAAGGTTATTTAACCGAGGTGGTTTCTGATTTCTCCTATTCAACCTTACGTTTTGCTGAACTTGCCCTGACCAAGTTATGGACACAACTTTATGATGGTATTGAAGTACATAATTTCGATACGGTACGTGAGTTAGCCAAGGATTATGAGATCGTCTATACGCCCTGCCATCGCAGTCACATCGATTATTTGCTGCTCTCTTATGTGATTTTTAACCGTGGCCTCATGGTTCCACATATTGCCGCAGGGATTAATTTAAACCTGCCTATTGTGGGTCAAATCATGCGTGGCGGCGGTGCCTACTTTATTCGTCGTACCTTTAGTGGTAATGAACTTTACACCTCGGTATTTAAAGAATATTTACACAGCCTTTTATCGCGTAACACGCCTTTGGAATACTTTATTGAAGGTGGTCGTTCACGCACGGGATTATTGTTGCCGCCTAAAAAAGGCATGCTTTCGATGACAGTACAAAGTCATTTACGCGGCGCGACCAAACCGATTGCTTTTATTCCGACCTATTTTGGTTATGAAAAGCTGATGGAAGGTACTTCTTACTTAAATGAACTGAATGGCAAACCGAAGGAAGCTGAATCAATCTGGGGTATTTTAAGTTCAGCACGTAAAATTGAAAAAGTTTTTGGACAAGTGCATGTTAATTTTGGTGAACCCATTTTTCTGGATAAAATTTTAACCGCTAATCAAGCCGATCAAATTAAATTAAATATTGATGACGAATTACCTCAACCTGTGGTTCAAACTGTCAACCAGGTCGCAAATTCTATTTTAGAAAATATTAATAAAGCAGTGGTGGTTAATCCTATTTCATTGATCTCACTAATTTTACTTAATGCTAAAAATCATGCTTTAAGGGAATATGATTTAATCTTACAAATTGATCAATATCGTCAGTTATTAAATGAGGCGAAGTACGATCAACGAATGATGATGACGGAATTATCCAGCGCTGAAATTGTTCAATATGCTCAAAAATTAAAACAAGTTGAAAATTTTAGTCAAAATAATGAAAACTGGATTCGTGTGGCGGAAAGTCAAAAAATCCTGTTAAGTTATTTTAGTAATAATATTCTGCATTGTTTTATTGTTCCTGCATTAGTCGCCATGCTGATTCAATCTTATAAAAAGATCTCACGTCATTATTTAATGGATAGTGTTAAAAATATGTATCCCTATTTTAAAGAAGAGTTTTTCTTAAAATGGAATCTAGATGAATTGGAAAATGAGATTGGATTAATTTTAAATAGTTTAGAACAGTTGGGCTGGATTATTCAGCAAGAAACCACGGTATCGATTGCGTTAGATGAACAGATGCAAAATAAGCTGTTATCACTTGCGCATCTATCTAGCTCTAGCTTGAATAACATGATCATAATTTCAGGTTTACTTAAGCAGTATGCTCCGTCTCAAGCGCTTACGATGAAGGAGTTAGAGAAAATGGGCAAAACGGTATTGCAAAAACTTTTCCAGGCTCAAAAAATTCCGTCTGGTTATTATTTTGACAGTGCGACCTTAAAAAGTTTTATTTCCATACTTAAACAAAACAGTTTATTAAGTATTCAAGATACTCATTTTGTTCTCAGTGATCATTTTGAAGAAAAAATGTCGGCTATTTTCAATTGGTATGATCCTGATAATCGTCAAGCCATAATTGAAACACTTCATTTTAATGAAAAGGAATTAAAAGAATTTAAACAAACCAGTAAAAAATAAATTATTCACATCTAGCAATAAAACAAGGCATTTAACTGAAATTAAATGCCTTGTTTTATTGATATAAGAATATTTGATATTTAAGTTCATTAAAAACCATTGAAAATAGTGCTTTTTTCTCATGTATTCAACTATACAGGCATTATACTGCGTATATTACTGATGAGTAGTATGGAAATGCTGTTATATGAACACCGAGCTTGAAATTGCTTCTATGCATGATTCTATCGATATCGTTGTCACGATATTAAAATCACTCGCCAATACAGATCGCCTACTTATTTTATGCCATCTTGCCAAACAGGAACTTAATGTTTCGCAAATTGAAGAATTGACCCAAATTAATCAACCGACCTTATCTCAACAACTGATGATGTTACGCAAAAGCAATGTCGTTTCCACCCGTCGTGATGGCAAACAGATTTTTTATTCGATTAAAGATGAAAAACTTGTTCAATTGTTAAATACTTTATACCAACTTTATTGTCCTAAGGATCTAATTTAATTTTATTAATATCAGTAAATTAAATAGATAAAATGATCAGATTAAGACTTCTTAGCATTTTTTATGCATAATATATCTAAAATAGTGATTTAGCTTTAGATATGTCAGATTTAAATTCTCGCTTAACAAGATTATTGCCTGCTTGGCAATGGCTGCGCACATATGACCAAGCCAAATTTAAATCAGATCTTCTTTCTGCGCTGATTGTGATTGCAATGCTGGTTCCGCAAGGCATGGCCTATGCCATGCTTGCAGGTTTACCGCCTATAATGGGCTTGTATGCCAGCATTCTGCCGATGATTATCTATGCGATGATTGGTGGTAGTCCTACGCTATCCATTGGTCCGGTCGCTATTATTTCCATGATGACCTTTGCCACTTTAAATCCATTATTTGAAGTCGGTTCTCCAGTTTATATACAAGCTGCTTGTTTACTTGCAGTGATGGTCGGAATCATCTCCTTACTGCTCGGGATTTTTAGATTTGGATTTCTTATTCAACTGATTAGCCATCCCGTAATTCAAAGTTTTATTATCGCTTCCGCGTTATTGATTGCTTTAGGTCAATTCAAATTTCTGGTTGATGTCCCGTTAAAAGCCAATAATATTCCTGAATTTTTGCTCAGCTTTTGGCAATACATTGGGTATAGCAATATTCAAACCTTTATTTTTGGCATGTTTGCCTTACTCTTTCTGATTTATCTACCTAAAGTTTTAAATTCCAATGCCATTAAAAGTCGTATTGGGTCGACAGCTTTTATCTCTAAAGCATTACCGTTGATACTCGTCGTTGCTTCAATTGCTGCGGTTTATTTTCTAAATTTGCAAGAAATCGGTATTAAAACTGTTGGAGAAATTCCGTCAGGTTTTCCGCCTCTCAGTATGCCGTATTGGAATATGGACTTGGTCATCACTCTATTGCCGGGTGCTGCAATGATCGCCATGATTAGCTTTGTCGAATCCTTATCCATCGCACAAGCGACAGCATTACAGCAGCGCAGTCATTTAAACAGCAACCAGGAACTCGTCGCCTTAGGTTTAGCCAATTTAAGTGCCGGTCTTAGTTCTGCCTTTCCGGTCACCGGCAGTTTATCTCGAACTGTGGTGAATGCAGATTCGGGTGCTAAAACACCACTGGCAGGTGTGTTTTCATCGCTGCTAATTGTGGTGGTCAGCCTATATTTCACCGGTTTTTTCCGTGATTTGCCTCTGGTTATTTTGGCAGCCACCATTATAGTTTCTATCTGGAAGCTGGTCGATTTCAAACCTTTTATTGAAACCTGGCGTTATTCAAAAGCAGATGGTATTGCCATGTGGATTACCTTTTTTGGCGTGATCTGCATAGATATCTCTACCGGTTTAATCATTGGTATTGTCTCCACCTTTATGCTTTTATTGTGGCGAATTAGTCGTCCCCATATTGCGGTGATTGGTTTGGTTGAAGGCACGCAACATTTTAGAAATGTACAACGCCGTCAGGTGCTGACCTCTTCTAAGGTGCTTTCTATGCGTATTGATGAAAACCTGACTTTTCTAAATGCCAATACTTTAAAAGGTTTCTTGATTAATGCAGTAAGTCAGCATAGGGACTTAGAACATGTGGTGATCAACTGTTCAAGTATTAGTGCAATTGACCTGAGTGCTTTAGAAATGCTGGAGGATGTAAATGCAGAATTTAAAAAAATTAATATCAAATTACATTTTTCAGAAATTAAGGGGCCAGTAATGGATAAATTACAGCATTCAAAACTGTTAAAACATTTAAGTGGTCAAATTTATCTGTCTCATTTTCAAGCCATGCAAGAACTTTCCCCTGAAGTTTTTTTAAACTCTTAAGAGGTATATACCTCGCTATAAATGTGTCCAGTCAGTTCGCAACAATCGACTGGATTAAATCTAAACAAGGCTTGGTAATCAAGAGAAAATTTTGAGGGAATTTCGATCTAATAAGGGAGTTTTAAAGTATATCTATAACCAGAATATTTAATTTCTATGAGTTTAAAAATATTTAAAAATAAGAATATCAACTTTAAAAATAAGTAGTTAGTTTTTATATAAAAATTAATTTTTAGCAGCAACTATTTTAGGTATAAAATGGCGAGCATATTTGTAAATTTTTTAGTCCTCGTATTTGTAACAAGGCACCTCTATGTTCACTGCTTTAATGCGTTTAAGTTTAGTCTCCCGAATTATTATCGCCATTATTTTAGGTATTGGTGTTGCTGTTTTGTTCCCTAATCTGGCTCCTTATTTAAGTCTGTTGGGTGACTTGTTTATTAAAGCGCTTAAATCTGTTGCTCCTATATTGGTTTTCGTGCTGGTTTTATCCTCCATTGCTAATTTTAAAGTTGGACATGGCGCTAAAATCAAACCAATTATAGTGATGTATGCTGTGGGGATGTTCTTGGCTGCGTTAAGTGCAGTGATTGCCAGCGTTATTTTCCCAAGTACCTTGTTTCTGGATATCCCTGCAAATACGGACTTACAACCGCCCGGCAGTCTGGTTGAAATTTTAAGAAATCTGCTTTTAAGTTTTGTGGCCAACCCTGTTGTTGCGATTAGTGAAGCGAACTTTATTGGTATTTTGGCTTGGGCTGTTGCTTTGGGTGCGGCATTCCGTCATGCCAATGACAGCACAAAAGTATTGCTCACCGACGCTGCAAATGCGGTAAACACCGTGATTCGTCTGGTGATTAATTTTGCCCCAGTGGGGATTTTTGGTCTGGTGGCGGTCACAGTTGCAGAAGCCGGCTTAAGTACCTTCGAGAGCTATGCCCAATTATTGGCCGTACTGATTGGCACGATGTTCTTTGTGGCCTTGGTGATTAACCCAATTATGGTGGCATTTGTGACTCGTACAAACCCCTACCCACTGGTGTTTAAATGTCTACGTGAAAGCGGAATTACTGCCTTCTTCACCCGAAGCTCTGCAGCAAATATTCCAGTGAATCTGGATTTAGCCAAACGTTTAGGCGTGAATGAATCTACGGCAAATGTGGCCATTCCCCTTGGTGCGACCATTAACATGGCCGGTGCTTCAGTCACTATTACGGTGCTGAGCCTGGCTGCTGTGAATACTTTAGGGATTCCGGTTGATTTCACCACCATGCTGGTTTTATCGGTTCTTGCAACTGTTTCAGCATGCGGTGCGTCTGGTGTTGCCGGTGGCTCTTTACTGCTTATTCCAGTAGCATGTGGCTTATTCGGCATTAGTTCAGATATTGCCATGCAGGTGGTTGCGATTGGCATGGTCATCAGCGTATTGCAAGATTCGACTGAAACGGCATTAAATTCTTCTACAGATGTGCTATTTACTGCTGCTGTAGACCGCGGTTTAGATTAAGATAGTCATTATTAAGAATTTTTCTATGACGTTATGCCTCTTCAAACTTTACCGCTTTGGGTTCAACTAGGTGCTTTTTTTCTTGCAATGAATGCAGGAATGATTAACGTCCTCGGGCTGGTGACCATTTTACATCAGTCCGTTTCACATATGACCGGTAATGTCAGCATGTTGGCCATGGCTTTATTGCACTGGCAACCTGAACAGATCGTTTACTTAGGCCTGGTTGTCCTGTGTTATGTAATCGGTTCATGTTATAGCGGAATAATACTGGGAAATAGCCACTTTAGCTTAGGTCGCCGTTATGGTTTTCCTTTAAGCCTGGTGGCTTTTTTCATTTTGCTGTGCTGGTTTCTATTGCCCTATTTTCCCCGCTATGCCTTGCTTTGGGCATGTGTGGCAATGGGTGTGCAAAATGCCATGTTCAGTCATTACAAAGGCACCATCATTCGGACCACCCATTTATCTGGTGTTTTGACCGATTTAGGTTTAGCGTTAGGTTATCGCTTACGTGGTTTAGAGGTAGATCGCAGACGGATTATTCTCCATTTAGCCATTTTATTTGGATTTTTCATCGGTGGCTTAGTTGCCAGCCTGATTTATCCTTATTTAAAATTAGATTCATTCCTTATCCCTGCGCTGTTGAGTTGGACGCTTAGCGCCGTATATTGGGTTATTTATTTTCGTTATCGACGTATTCAAGAGTAGTTTCGGAATTTATTATGGTCAAAAATGCATTACAGGCTCAATTGTTAAAAGCTGGTTTAGTCGATAATAAAAAGGCTAAAAAATTGTCTAAACAGGCAGTTCATGAACAACGTACTGGACAAAGCAACGAAGCTGAATTGAAAGCGAAAATTGCGCAAGATAAGCAGGAAAAACTCGCGAAAGATCAAGCGCTGGATTTAGAGAAAAAACGCCTGTTGCAGGGTAAAGAATTAAAAGCTGCCATTATCCAAATGATCAATCAGCACAAAATTCGCGATATCGATGGTGAAGTGTCTTATCAATTTATTGACGAGAGTAAAATCAAAAAGATTTATCTCAATCAACAAATTTATAATGCGCTGGTTTCCGGTTCATTGGTGATTGCCAAAGAAAGCGAGAGTTATGCAGTTTTACCGAAAGCCTTGGCAGATCGCATTAATGACAAAATGGAAGGCTTTATTATCGTCAATAATTCTGAGAAGAATGAGCAAATTACTGATGAAGAAGATCCATATGCAGCTTATGTGATTCCTGATGATTTGATGTGGTAAGTTTAGTTTTTCAGTAATTTAAAAAGCGATGCCAATATCGGTGTTGGCATCCCCTTCAAATACATAATACGATTGAATCAAATTTCAAAAATACTCATAGCCTGACCTTAACTTTACTTGGTCGTTAATTCAGTTTGAATTCATGTAGCAAAAACGTTACCGCCTACAATGATAAAATTATAACTCTATAAACTATAAAGAATTTTTAAATTTCTATATTGAGGGTGCATTTTTGGAGCATTTTGCTTTTATCCGTAATATTCAAGATTGGTCAGATCAATATCCATGGTTAGAGATGCTAACCTCCCTAAGTATCCTGATTTTACTGGCAGTTCTCGCAAACTTTATTGCCAAACAAGTGGTAGTTCGGGGTATTCGCAAGCTTGTTTCAAAGATGAAATGGGCTAATTCGAGTATTTTTGCTGAACATAGCGTCATCAGCCGTATTTCAAATATTGTGCCTGCGATTGTCATTATGAACGGCATAGTGACGATTCCGCACATTTCAGGAAAAGTGGTTACCTTGGTCCAGATGGGTGCACAAGCCTTTATTTTCCTGACTCTGGCACTGGCCATCAGTGAATTTTTAAGTATTTTTAACCTGATTTATCAGCGTAATCCAAAATCAAGAAATAAGCCGATTAAAGGCTATTTGCAGTTGGTTAAGCTGATTATTTTTATTGTCTGTGGCTTAATGATTTTAGGGACATTTCTGAAAAAAGATGTCTTTACCTTGCTTGCAGGCTTTGGTGCCATGGCTGCCGTTCTGATGTTGGTGTTCCAAAATACCATTCTGTCTTTAGTTGCTTCAGTACAGATTTCATCTTATGACATGGTGCGTATTGGTGACTGGATTGAAATGCCTACCCTGAATGCAGATGGTGATGTCATTGATATGTCATTACATACCATTACCGTGCAAAACTTTGATAAGACTTTTACCACCATTCCGACCAACAAACTGGTGACGGATACCTTTAAAAACTGGCGTGGCATGGCCTCTGCTGGTGTGCGCCGCATCAAACGATCAATTTATATTGATCAGAGTAGCGTACATTTCATGACCGACAAAGAACAGCAGAAACTCAAAGAATTTCTATTGCTCGATCAATACTTAAACACCAAACATAGTGAACTGGAAAGCTTTAATCAGCAATTGTCGAATCAGGCATCCTATAATCAGCGACGTTTAACCAATTTAGGGACATTTCGAGCCTATGTGGAATTTTATTTAAATCAACATCCAGGTATCGCGCAAAATCAGTCTTTAATCATTCGCCAATTACAACCGACCAGTGAAGGTTTGCCACTGGAGATTTATGCTTTTACAAACACTACGGTATGGAAGGACTATGAGGCAATACAATCGGACATTTTTGATCACCTGATTGCAATTATCCCAGAATTTGGTTTGAAAGTTTATCAAGCTCCTTCTGGCGCTGATTTTAAGCAATTCTCAGCTGTTTCAGCGGCGATAGCAGAACCCAATCATCCATTGGTTTAAACTTTAAAATAAAGCGTTGTTGTATGAATTGAAATAACTCTTTATTTAAGAAAATCAATGATAAATTATATTTTTTATAAGTATTAATGAAATGTAATTAATTTAAATGCCAAACTGATTATGACTTTAAAAAACCCTCAAATGAGGGTTTTTTATATTACTTTTATTTTTCTTATTTTCTAATAAAAACAGTTTTAAAAAACTGAATTCAAAATTTTAAATGAGAACCTTTATGACCCTTTAATTTCAGGAATTTACAAGTTTTTACTGAGGTTGCTTCATTAAATTTGAATGTTGAAGATGTTGGTTGGGTTGATCCAGCTGTGGATTAGGTGGAGTATATCCCTTCTCTTCGTTAGGTCTTTGAGAGAATTCAATATGTAGGTTCGGTTGATCCAGTTGCGGATCTTGTGGTTGGTTATTCATGTTTAATTCCCTGTTCAGATTATGAATCTATATCGCGTGAATTTTACATCGCCTAAATTACGGTACTATCAATTTACTCTTTCTTTTGCTTTATCCTAGTGTAACTCTGTGTCAATTTCATTCATTGTAAACCGGCATCACTTTATATTATTGATTTCCAACTAGACCTTTAAAATCACGTTCACAATTGTTACCTAAAACCACCTATCTTTAATATTAAAGTCATCCTTAAAAATCTCTTTACTTATATTTATTTCAGCATTATTTAATCGTGAAACTTCAAATTTAATATTGTTTAAGATGAGAGAGATTAAATAACTACTGTAAAAAAAATCAGGAATCCGGATTTTGAAAAACTTATTGATTAAGATGATTTGATTAAGATGATCACGTAGAGCTTGAAAAATAGCCATCACTTGAAGCTATAAAAATATGAGAAAAAATATAATTCCGTTTCTTTCATGAAGACTGAATCAAAAAACCAACCCTTTTAAAATTAAAAAGATTGGTTTAAACGTGCTTGAGATTATGGAGTCGCTCTAGGGACGTAAACGATTCCATGCATCACGTGAGGCATGTTTAGCCTCTTCCCAGGACAGGCGGGATTCTGCTTTTGATTGTTCCCATTTAGAACGAAGATCTGGCTCTACATCTTCAAATCTTTTGGATGAATCATATGTAGATAAATCCTCATAACCTACACGATAAGCATGCCGATAATCGCGATCATAGTCTAAATCCGGATAAGTGTTTTGCGAGGACTTATAATAGGGTTGATGAGCACTGTTTTCACGCCAATAGGTATCTTCAACAGTGGGATCTATCGCTTCACCTGCCGCACTGCCGGCTACACCACCCACTATCGCACCCACTGCTCCACCGACTATAGCTCCGATTGGGCCACCCGCACTACCGATTGCGGCACCTGCAGCAGCAGCACCTGCAGCACCTACACCTGTTCCTACTGGGTGTGGATCTCGCTCATCATTATTTGGATTGTTTTTAATACGATCTTCATCAGAATTTGCCATCTTTTTTCTCCTTATAACAGTATTGTGTTTAGAAAAATTGGCTGATTCTAGCCAGTTTCACTTATAAAGGTTCATCTTCATAAAAACGTTAAAATATTATTGCTCTAGTCTATCTTTAGCATGCTGGTACGGCTCTATGCGCTTGAGGTTATCTTGTGCATAGGACTAAGCAGTGTATTACTTTGCCCATTCTTTAAATTTCCCATATTTTCATTTTTGTTTCTTTCATATAGGGAATAAAGAATCACCGCAATGATTACAGCGACTATGACAGCGACTATGATTTTTACATCTTTTGAGTTCATATTATTTTTCCCTTTTGATGATGGATAGAAATAATGAAACTATAAATCTAGTAAAACTTTGAACACAGATAAAACCATGAATAAAAAATTAATATTCAGGAGCAAAAAAATCAAAGTTTTATTTCTGTTGTTTAGGTGGATGTTCTTGTTGGCGGTCGTTTTGTTGATTAGGTTGCTTTTGCAGATTTTGTTGTTGCTGCTGTTGATGATTTGATTGTTTTTTTGGATTTTGTTTAGCTGGTTCTTGAGTAGTCATTTACACTTACCTCCTATAAAATATTTTGGTCTATAACGCCCTCATTCTGACTTTATTCACTTTACTCTTTATATTTCATTCACCAAGTCTTCATCTGTTTCAATTTCATTCAATGTAAATTTTATAAATCTATATGCTTGATCCATAATTAAAACTTGAAGCATTTATTAACATTTATTACTAAAAGCATCATAAGATTTAAGCAATACACCATAAAATAAATCAATATTACACAATGATTCGCTATACTAATTTCTAGATACATAAAAGATAAGTTAGTGTTTTTATATTATTAATATATTTTTATTAAAATAGATCACTAAAAATATAACGTACCGGTTGTAGTCTTTTAAAGACTAGAATTTCTATCCAGCTTTATTTATGCTCTAAATATCCAGATAAGTAATGTATTTTTGAAAAAAGCGATAGCGCTATGAAGCACTTATTTAATCGTAGCAGATTCAATAACTCCCCCTCTAATTGTTAATTAAATATTTTTTAAAGAGCTCTATGAGCTGATGAATTCCTATAATTTACTTTCATGATAGACTTCTGATAAATAGTAGATTTTTGACTAAATTGAGCAAATTAATTTTGGATTTAGGCTTCCGGCTTTTATTATACCCATGAATCTTTATGCCTTAACCGTTTTACCAAGTATGGCGCAATTCGGGCCTCAACCTGATCAGGTTCTAATATCTAGATACTTGTTTGCAGCTATTCAGAAGAGCCTTAAGCGTTAATATAGAATAGTGTTTATACTGTAACAATTGCATAATACTGATATTGAATCGTTTGAATAAATTGGAGCGTAACCTATGTTGCAATGGTTTGAAAAACTGGTCGATCCTTACCCATCCAAAGGTTTAAACGAACCACTTCCAACACGCTTCTTTCCTTTTGTATGGCAAGCTGCAACGGGTGTTCGCCGATATCTGCTGTTACTGGTGTTATGTACTGCGGGAGCGGCAAGTTTTGAAGCGGTACTGTATGCAAAAATTGGCGATTTGGTTAATTGGTTGAGCAAGAGTCAACCCGACACCTTCTTAGCAGAGCATTCGCAAAATTTGACCCTCTTGACAGGTATTTTGTTGGCCAATATTTTATTCGCCAGCATGCAATCCGTGATCAAGCATCAAATTTTATATAGTACCTTTCCCATGCGTCTGCGTTGGCGCTTTCACAACCTACTTTTATTGCAAAGTCTGGATTTTTTCCACAATGATTTTGCCGGCCGTTTATCGGCCAAAGTGATGCAAACTTCGCTTGCAATACGTGAGTTCTGGGTAATTTTGGGTGATATGCTGGCCTATGTGCTGATTTATTTTGTCACCATCAGTTTTGTTCTGGGCGCTATTTCTCCTCTGCTGATTTTGCCACTCATGCTGTGGTTAGTACTATTCATTACGGCTGCCTGCTATTTTATTCCACGTCTAAGCCAAATTTCCAATAAACAGGCCGACGCACGTGCTGTAATGACCGGTCGCGTGACGGATGCCTATACCAATATTCAAACTGTGAAACTGTTTGCCCATGCGGGGCGTGAAAGTCAGTATGCCAAAGAATCCATGCAAGGCTTCATGATCACGGTGTATAAGCAAATGCGTTTAGGGGTGCAGTATGAAATTAGCATTAATTTACTCAGTGTAGTTTTATATGTAGGCGTGTTAGGGACAGCGATTTGGCTCTGGATCAATGGACAAGCTGAACTGGGTATTATTGCTGCAACGACTGCCATGATATTAAAGCTCAACAGCATTGCTGAATTTATGATGTGGCAATCTTCTGCTTTATTTGAAAATGTCGGTACCATTCAAGACGGCATGAAAACTATGGGCCGCCCGATTAACATTCAAGACAAGAAAGATGCCAAGCCTTTACTGGTACAACATGGTGAAATCAAATTTGAAGATGTCAGCTTTGCCTATAACAATAAAAATGTGATAGATCATTTAAATTTAACCATCAAACCCGGTGAAAAAATCGGCATCGTGGGCCGTTCAGGTGCGGGTAAATCTACCCTGATTCAATTGTTATTGCATTTTTATCATCTTAACCAAGGCCGCATTTCGATTGACGGTCAAAACATTGAAGATGTAACCCAGGATAGTCTGCGTAAAAGCATTGCTTTGGTGACTCAAGATACTTCCTTATTGCACCGCACTGTGGCCGAAAATATTAAATATGGTCGCCCCCATGCAAGCGATGAAGAAATGTTTGAAGCCGTCCGTAAAGCCAAGGCAGAAGATTTTATTCCGCAACTGACCGACTTGCGTGGCAAAACTGGCTATGAAGCCTATGTCGGTGAACGGGGTGTCAAACTCTCGGGTGGACAACGTCAACGGGTTGCGATTGCACGGGTATTTTTAAAAGATGCACCAATCTTGATTTTAGACGAAGCGACCAGTGCTTTAGACTCCGAAGTTGAAGCCGCAATCCAATCCAGTCTGGATGATTTAATGGAGGGTAAAACCGTTATCGCCATTGCACATCGTCTATCGACGATTGCCCAAATGGATCGTTTAGTTGTACTGGATGAAGGAAAAGTTGTAGAACAAGGTACACATGATGAACTGGTCGCGCTGAATGGTATCTATGCGCATTTGTGGCAAAGACAAACTGGCAGTTTTTTGATAGAACAACAGGCATTGAAGAAAAAGGAAGCGCATTGATGCTGTATTTAGAAGATATAAAAATCGGGGATCGTTTCATTAGTCGGGAATATGAAATGACCTTGGATGAAATTAAACAGTTTGCGCATACGTATGATCCGCAAACTTTCCATACTGATGAAGATCAAGCTAACGAGCATCCTATTTTTCAAGGTATTGCAGCCAGTGGTTGGCATACCTGTGCCGTGACCATGCGTTTATGGACAGAATGTTTTCCGGTTGCTTATGGCCTGATTGGTTCAGAATCTAACCTGCGCTGGCCACGACCGACCCGTCCTGGCGATAAAGTTCATGTTGGGGTTGAAATTGTTGCGATTACGCCATCAAAAACCAAAACTGACCGCGCTATAGTGAGCTATGTAACTCAGGCATTGAATCAGAATCAGGATGTGCTGCTTATCTCTACAACGAAAATTGTGGTCTTTAAAAAGGAATTCAAACCTGTCTAATTTACAGGCTTTGATAAATTGTCGAACAATTTTAATAGGATACTGTTTCTTTTCATGCCAATATGAAAAATCAACAAATATAAAAATGACTTAAGTGCAATGGATAGCGCATGAAAACGATTTCTCCAAGACAGGATCAGGGAATACCAGGGGTTTACGGTCTATTGCTCCTCGATGTAGTGTCACGCTGGGGCTATAATGCAGAAGCCTTGTTTACTCCTTTCCATTTAAGCAGTGAACAGCTGGCAGAGCCAAATTTTCGCATTCCAACCCCTGTTGCAAATGAACTGGTTAAACATGCATTACGTTTAACCGGCGAGTCGACGTTGGGTTTTCATTTGGGTACCCAAATGCGAATTTCCATTCATGGTTTTATTGGTTATGCCATTATGACGGCACATGATATTACCGATGCCCTGGTCTTGGCTAATCGCTTTATTCAGCTCCGTTTACCATTTTTACAGCTTTACTTCTCAACCTTTGGCGAGAAGGCAACACTGCAATTGCAATGTGATTTTGATATTGAGCCTTTAAGAACTGAAATTACGATAGCATTGACCTTTGGTATTGTCACCATGGCAAAAGCCTTAACGGGCTGTGAGGATTTATCTGGTGAAATTGATTTTGATTTCCCGAAACCAGCCGGTTTTGAGCGTTATATGGCAAAATTTCCATCGCATCATTTTCGTTTTGAACACCCCCATTTGCTCTCAAGTTTTGATAAGAAATACCTGAGTTTAAAAATGGTCAATGCTGACCCCCTTGCCAGCCAGATTGCGATTAACCAATGTGAAGCTGAACTCTCGGCATTAGGTGAACGCCGTCGTTTGGCCATGCGGGTGCGGGATATTTTGACCAATTCAGAGCAGCATTATTTAAGTATCGAAAATGTCGCAGATCGACTGCATATGTCCGATCGGACTTTAAAACGCCAATTAGCTGCCGAAGGTACGTCATTTTCAACTATCGTAGATGAAGTACGTTATCGTCACGCAACATCGCTGCTTTCCCGAACAGACTACACCCTAGAGCTGATTGCAGATGAACTTGGCTATAGTGACGTGGCCAATTTTAGCCGGGCATTTAAACGCTGGAGTGGCCGTAGTCCAAGCAATTGGCGTAAAGATCCTTACTTATAAACTTTTGTTTTTAGCAAAAAACATGTATAAAACATGGCAAAAATGATTTGAATATTTTAAAGGAGTCATCAATGAATCACCCTTCAGAATTAAAGTATGCCAGTACTCACGAATGGGTCAAAATTGAAGGTGATCTGGTTGTTACCGGTATTTCCGATCATGCACAGGATGCTTTAGGGGATTTAGTCTATGTAGAAGCACCAGAAGTAGGCCAGCAAATTACTGCCGGCGAACAAGCAGGTGTGGTGGAGTCGGTTAAAACAGCTTCTGATATTCATGCTCCTGTTTCGGGCGAAGTAATTGAAGTCAATCCTGATCTTGAAGATGATCCGGACTTTGTGAATGATGATCCATATGGCAAGGGCTGGATTTATAAAATCAAGCCAAACAATATGGCAGATGTCGAAAAGTTACTTTCAAACAGTGAATATGAAGCAGGTTTATAATCCTGGTTATATCTATAAAAAATCAGTCTTTATGACTGGTTTTTTTTATTTCACGCGAACCCTAGTTAAATATATAAATACTGGATCTAAAATCACAATATGAGATTAATAATTAAAAAAATGAAAAATTAAACAAATTAATATATTTTATTATTGATTCAGCTATACTTTTTAATAGTAATCATCTAAAATCTATACAATCTAACGATGATCTGACTTATCTTTATTTATTATAAAAACATTTTTCTAGCCTACAAAAATAATTGCCTCGATAAGCCTGATAAATCGTCTACTTCTTACGAATCTAGGTAAATTATGTCTCCTGCAAATACACAACAGTTATGGAATAAATCCTTTATTCTATGTCTGGCCAATAATCTATTCTTGTTTGTGTTTTATTTTGCCCAAACGACTATTTTACCTATTTATATTTTAAATGAGCTACATGGAACTTTAGCGCAAGCGGGTTTAGCCATGACACTATTTATGGCATCATCAATTGCGGTTCGTCCCTTTAGTGGTTTAATTATTGAAAAATTTGGACGTAAAAAAACCTTATACGTTTCCGAAGCCTTATTTTGTCTGTTTTCTTTTGCTTATTTATTTGCTGACAATTTAAGCTTTCTTTTAGTTATTCGATTCTTGCATGGAATTTGGTTCAGCATTTTAACTACGGTGACGGTACCGATTGCCAATGATTTCATTCCTGCACAGCGTAAAGGCGAAGGTATGGGATATTTTGTCATGTCTATTAATTTGGGTATTGTACTTGGCCCTTTGCTCGGCTTGACCTTAATCCAGCCCCTGTCTTATACCATGGTCGCAGCAATTCTAGCTGCTATTATCTGTATAGGCTTTATTTTTTGTTTTATGATTCCCATTCAGACAGAAGCCAAACCAGTGCTAACAAAAGGGAAACAGCGTTTATCTATGCAAGATTTTGTAGAGAAGAAGGCTTTGCCCGTGTCAATTATGGCCATGATCATTTCTTTTTCTTATGCCAGTATCATGTCGTTCATTTCAACATTTGCCGAATCAAAAAATCTGCTTCCCTATGCCAGCTTATTCTTTGTGGTCTTTGCAATTTCAATGATGAGCTTGCGACCAATCACTGGGAAAATTTATGATCGTAAAGGCCCCAACTATGTGGTTTATCCTGCTATTGCCTTATTTTCCATTGGGCTGATTGTTTTAAGCCAAATCAATACAGTGACTGGATTGATGCTTGCTGCAGTATTTGTGGGTATGGGCTTTGGTTCGGCTCAACCCTGCTTGCAGACCATTTCCATTCAGCGCTCACCCAAAGATCGAATTGGGCATGCAACCTCAACCTTCTTTACCTGTTATGACATCGGAATTGCGATTGGTTCGATCTTGCTCGGTGCGGTGATTGCTCACCAAGGCTACAGTTTTGCCTATCTCCTCTGTGCATTGATCACGGCATCAAGCTTAATTTTTTATAAGTTATTTGTAGATCGTAAACATACTGTAGCCTAAAAAGGCTATCTAGATGGGTACAAAACAAATAAGCATCCTCCCAAAATGGAATAATGCTTATTTTTATCATATCGTTGGACATTACTTGCCCATGACTCAACTAGGTTAGGTTCTCTTGCTTGCTTTCACTTTCTTCTGGATTACTTTCTTGCACCATGCTAAATGATGTTGCTGTACCAGCTACAGATTGATCATCTCTCGGACTTTTTAATTTGATTTGTAAACGTAATTCGTTCATAGAATCGGCATTACGTAAGGATTCCTCATAACTAATTGCACCTTGATTATACAAATCAAATAAGGCCTGATCGAAAGTTTGCATGCCGAGTTCACGGGATTTCTTCATGATTTCTTTGAGTTCATGCAATTGACCTTTAAGAATATTATCGGCAATTAAAGGAGTATTCAGTAAAATTTCAATCGCCGCACGACGTCCACGTCCATCTTGAGTACGGACTAAACGCTGTGAAATAATGGCTTTCATATTGGAAGACAAATCCATCAGTAATTGATTTTTTCGTTCTTCAGGGAAAAAGTTAATAATCCGGTCAAGGGCCTGATTGGCATTATTCGCGTGTAGCGTTCCTAGACATAAGTGCCCGGTTTCCGCAAAAGCAATTGCATGTTCCATTGTTTCAGTATCACGGATTTCACCAATTAAAATAACGTCTGGTGCCTGACGTAAAGTATTTTTCAAAGCATTGTGCCATGAGTGACTATCCACCCCAACTTCACGGTGAGTAATCATGGATTTTTTATGTTTATGTACAAATTCTACCGGGTCTTCAACCGTAATAATATGCCCTGCTGAATTTTCATTGCGATGATCAATCATGGCTGCTAAAGAGGTTGACTTGCCCGAACCGGTCGCGCCCACCACTAAAATCAAGCCACGTTTTGCCATCATCACATCTTTAAGCGATTCAGGTAATTTTAACTGGGCAAAATTTGGAATTTCCGCAGTAATGGTACGAATCACCATACCCACTTGTAACTGTTGTTGAAATACATTAATACGAAAACGCGAAACATCGGGAACGCTAATGGCAAAGTTACATTCGAGTTCATTTTCAAATTCCTGTCGCTGCTTTTCATTCATTAAACTATAGGCAAACAGTTTGGTTTTATCCGCTGTTAGCGCTTGTTGTCCAATCGGTTTCATCATCCCTTGATGTTTAATACTCGGCGGAAAATCTGCTGAAATAAACAAGTCTGAGCCACCATATTCCACGACCTTGGTGAGCATATGAAATATTATTTTACGCGCTTCTTCCAATAATTCCGCACTATACATATTTGTTCCCATTTAAAATTATTTCAAGTACCAAGCAACACATAGAGTGAATTGTATTTATTAACCAATCAGTTATTACTTAGTCTCAATTTTTATTATTCTGCCTAAAGAAATCATACCACTCAAATCTGTTAATTCTAATCAGTTAAAGAAATTGACAAAAAATGTATAGAGCATCAACAAAGTATTGTTCTAAATTTAAACAGATAATACAAAGGTGCTTATGAGCAACAATGCAGCCGCGATTAACGGGGCTGCATCATAAAATAAGCATGTTGGTTCAGAAATATTAAGCACTGCGCTTTAATTGAGAAATACGAAGTGAATCTACAACTTCTAATAAAAGTTGCTGTGTTTTATCCCACCCTAAACAACCATCAGTAACAGATTGACCATAAGTCATATTACATGAAATCTTTTGCTGACCGTCCGCCAAATGACTTTCTAACATCACGCCACGAACATGGGTATGAACGCGTTCATCTATAATGGTACGTAAAACTTCAGATTGTAATAAAGGGTTTTTGTGGCTGTTACCATGACTGCAATCAATCACTAAAGCAGGTAATTCCCCTTTGGTTTTTTCTTTAATTTTTTCAATTTCAGCCAATGCGTAGTTAGGCCCTGAATTTGCACCGCGTAAAATCAGATGGGCTTTCGGATTGCCTTTAGACTCTAAAATACACGGTAGGCCAGATTGACTCATGCCTAAAAATTGATGTGGATGTGCAGCCGATTGAATGGCATCAAGTGCAATTTGAATAGAGCCATCTGTACCATTTTTGAAACCAATGCTGTACGGCATGTGACTTGAAATTTCACGGTGAATTTGTGATTCGCTGGTACGTGCACCAATTGCACCCCAAGCCAGTAAATCATCGAAATATGCAGTCGCCATCGGGCTTAAAATTTCAGAAGCAAGGGGTAAACCCATTTCTATAATTTGTAAGTATAACTGACGTGATTTCTCTAAGCCCAATTGCATATTCGATGAACCATCTAGATTTGGGTCATACAGGAAACCTTTCCAGCCAATAGTGGTACGTGGTTTTTCAATATATGCACGCATAACCAGAAAAATTTGATCAGCGATTTGGCTTTGTAATTGTTGTAGTTTTTCAGCATATTCGAGTGCAGAAATGGGGTCATGAATTGAACATGGGCCTGTTACCACCATTAAACGATGATCTTTGCCATCTAAAATGTTTTGAATAGTTTGACGCTGCTCGGCAATTTGCTGAGCCAATTTTCCAGATAAAGGCAATTGTGCCTTCAATTGATGAGGCAAACTTAAAATAGTTTCTTTTTCAGGAGTTTGCGTTTGTTGTAAAGCAGTATTTAAAGCATTCATTGGTCTTTCCTGGGGACTTTTTCCAGTCCAATCTTTTATTTGAGCGTTATGGGTCTAACGGATTGCGAGGCAAGGGTCATTACTTGACTAAAATAAAACCAATAGAAGTTACTAAAATATGAGTAGTTTAATGTTTTCATGAAGTAACTCCAAAAGTATATAAAAAATAAAGCATAAAAAAACCTGATCAGGGTTGCCGATCAGGTTATAAAACTTGGTGGGCAACCATTTATTGCCCGAACGCATTCAGGCAACTATCTAAATTGCCAAAAATAATAACGTGCGTTTGAGGTGACTGGTTGCTTTAACATCTTTATTTCTTCAAAAAAGTATGTGTATTAAAATTAAAATACGCTGTATTCATACATTTGACAAGGGTTTTATACAAAATAAAAATACATAAATTGGTCAACTTTTACTTATCTATGGTTTAAAAAAACACCAAAACAATAAGCTTTGCTTTTTTTTCAAATTTTATAAACATGCCCCCCTCACTTTCTAATCAAACTTTTATGGCCCATTTTCCTTGATTCCGAAAATTCACAATGCGCCATTGAGCAATCTACTCATAGATTGATCTATTACGATAAGTTGAGAAAAAAATTTAATTATTAAATTTATGGACTGATGAGTAAGAGCTCTTTTCGAATTTATATGTAGACGAGATCGCCTTATGCAAAATTACTGCCTTGATCATTTAGCTTTGATTATGCAGCAGGGTTAATTTTTATTTTATAATTTCTCTCTTTTTTGTATAAATTAATAATTTAAGACATTAATAAGTAAAACAAAATTAGTTTTTTATGTTTACGGCTTGATATTTTGAACAGTTTTTTCAGTTACAAAAAAACACAATTACAGATTTAGGAAGTGATGTCAAAAATACAAAACATTATTTTATAAATATCATTACTTTATATTATAAGAAAACTTATCAATCTAAATTATTACGCAATACGTAATTAAATTATGTATTGAATAATAAAAAAGCCGCCGTATGATGAGAAAATAAATTAATTTTATCGTATAAGGTTTTGTTTTCGAGCAAAAACTCGAACGATAAAAGAGTATCAGGCAAACGGATTTGTCATAAAAATTGAACTGATTAATATGATTTTTCTTGTTTGTTTAAAAGTGAATAGGTTAAAAACAGGCAATAGGATTGCTTTTAATAAAATGAGGATGTTGTATGAATAAGCTAGCCAACCCTTTAGAACTTTGTGGATTTGAATTTATTGAATTCGTGTCTAAAGATGGAGATCTAGATGAAATTTTTCAAACCATCGGCTTTAGCAAAGTTGCCAAACATAAATCGAAAAATGTGTATTTATGGCGTCAAGGCAACATTAATATCATTCTCAATTATCAGCCTGAATCTTATGCAGCGTTCTTCTTTAAAGAACATGGTCCCTCTGCATGCGCAATGGGTTTTAGGACCAAAGATGCCGCGAAAGCATTTAACAAAGCTGTTGAATTGGGCGCAGAACCGATTTATTCAAAAATCGGCCCAATGGAACTAAATATTCCGGCGATTAAAGGCATTGGTGGCTCGCCTATTTTCTTGGTCGATCGTGATATTTATCAAAGTGATTTTATTTTCTTTGATGATATGAATTCGCATCCAGTTGGAACAGGCTTAAAAGAAATCGATCATTTAACCCATAACGTCTACAAAGGTCGTATGCAGTATTGGTCAGATTTTTATGGGAAAATTTTTAATTTTCAGGAAATTCGCTATTTTGATATTAAAGGTGAATATACCGGTTTGACTTCTAAAGCGCTCACTGCACCTGATGGGAAAATCCGTATTCCCCTGAATGAAGATTCTGACAAAGGTAATGGTCAAATTGCTGAATTCTTAAACGAGTTCAATGGTGAAGGCATTCAACATATCGCTTTTATTACCGATGACCTGATTGCGACATGGGATAAGTTAAAAGCCTTGGGTGCCAAATTTATGACCCCCCCTCCAGCCACTTATTATGACATGCTTCCTGATCGTTTACCGAACCACGGCGAACCGACTGATGAACTTCAAAAACGCGGCATTTTATTAGACGGCAATATTGAAGGCGAAGACAAACGTCTGTTATTGCAAATTTTCTCGGAAAATATGCTAGGTCCCGTGTTCTTTGAGTTTATTCAACGTAAAGATGATGACGGTTTTGGAGAAGGCAACTTTAAAGCATTGTTTGAATCAATTGAACGCGATCAAATCAAACGTGGTGTACTGGATATTTCAAAAGCCTAATCGCAGTGTGAACATTTAAGTTGTCCTTTATTTTCATGCGCATACATTGAGTATGTGCATGCAAAATATACATCTTATTTAAATATTTTAATAAAATTTCTGATACTGCTCTGATGATTGCATAAAATAAGAATTAGAAATGATCACAATCATCCCGATATAGAGCACTATCTCAGCACGGATGAAGATAGAAAATGCAGCAAATTGAACAAGGAAACCTGAAAAAAGGTTTAAGTAATCGTCATATCCAGCTGATCGCATTAGGTGGTTCGATCGGTACAGGGCTATTTCTCGGTATTGCACAAACCATTAAGCTTGCGGGTCCATCGGTCATTTTAGGTTATGCCATAGCCGGAATGATTGCTTTTTTAATGATGCGCCAATTGGGTGAAATGATTGTAGAAGAACCCGTCAGTGGCTCGTTTAGTCATTTTGCTTATAAGTACTGGGGCAAATTTGCCGGCTTTATGTCTGGATGGAATTACTGGGTTTTGAATATTCTGGTCTGTATGGCAGAACTCAGCGCGATTGGTCTTTATATTCATTACTGGTGGCCGGAAATTCCGACCTGGGTTTCAGCACTGGTATTCTTTATTTTCATCAATGTAATTAACCTTTTACACGTCAAATTGTTTGGTGAAATGGAATTCTGGTTAGCCATTATTAAAGTTCTGGCCATTATTGCAATGATTGCTTTTGGTAGCTATTTACTGGCAAGTGGCAGTGGTGGCACCCAATCCAGTCTGCAAAATTTATGGGAATTAGGCGGCTTCTTCCCGAATGGTGTCATGGGATTGGTCATGGCAATGGCGATGATTATGTTTGCTTTTGGTGGCATTGAATTGGTGGGGATTGCGGCTGCAGAAACGGATAATCCGCAAAAAACCTTACCCAAAGCGATTAACCAAATCGTTTACCGGGTCCTGTTATTTTATATCTTAAGTCTAGTGATTATTTTATCGCTTTATCCATGGAATCAAATGGCACAAGGTGGCAGTCCTTTTGTTCTTATTTTTGATTCTCTGGGCAGTCAAACCGTCGCAACGATTTTAAATTTTGTAGTGCTGACTGCGGCTGTTTCTGTATATAACAGTACCAATTATTGTACCAGCCGTATGTTGTTAGGCTTGGCTCAACAAGGAAATGCACCTAAAATTTTAAGTAAAATTAACACGCGTGGTATTCCAGTGAATGCGGTTATGGTCTCTGCATTTTTTACATTAATGTGTGTGTTGGTCAATTACTTATTTCCTGAAAAAGCGTTTAGCCTGCTGATGATGCTGGTGGTTGCAGCGATTGTGATTAACTGGGTGGTCATTTCATATACACATTTGAAATTTAAGAAACATAGAATTGCGATGAATGCACCAACGCAATTTCCAAGCATTGCCTACCCTTTTACAAATTATATCTGCATTATCTTTATGTGCGGAATTTTGCTGATTATGAGCCAAACCCCTGATATGCGCATTGCGGTACTGATGATTCCCGTCTGGATTGCAGTTTTGTCGATTGCTTATTATTTTAAAAATAAGAAAATAACCGATCCTCAATTGGCAATAAAAGATAAAATGCGCTCTGTTCCGAAGGCTTGATTTGTTTACTACATATAACGAAGGATGTATTCATGTTCCACCATGTTGATACTTATGCAGGTGATCCGATTCTTTCTCTAATGGAAGAATTTGGAAAAGACCAACGCTCTCATAAAGTTAATCTAAGTATTGGCTTGTACTACAATGAAGACAATATTGTTCCTCAACTCAATGCCGTTAAAGCGGCTTATAAAAATATTGAAGCGAGCAATGATCAGGTCAAGCTCTATTTACCTATGGATGGCTTGAAATCTTATAATCAAGCTACTCAAGCGCTCGTTTTGGGACAAGAAAGCCAAGCACGTCGTGATGGTCGTGCTGTGACCATTCAAACTTTGGGCGGTTCTGGCGCACTCAAAGTCGGTGCAGATTTTCTTAAAAAATATTTTCCTGAATCTGATGTTTGGGTCAGTCAACCGACTTGGGAAAATCATATTGCCATCTTTAATGGTGCTGGTCTGCATACGCATTTCTATCCATATTTTGATGCAGCAACCAATGGTGTCAATGTGCCAGCGATGCTGGAAAAATTAAAACAGCTTCCTGCTAAAAGTATTGTGCTGTTACATCCTTGTTGTCACAACCCGACAGGTGCAGATTTAACGCCTGCTGAATGGGATCAAGTGATTGAAGTATTACAGAAACGGGATCTGATTCCATTTTTGGACATTGCTTATCAAGGTTTTGGCCAGGGTCTGGAACAAGACGCTTATGCCATTCGCGCTTTAGATCAAACCGGGATGAATTTTATTGTCAGCAATTCATTCTCTAAAATTTTCTCTCTTTATGGCGAACGTATCGGCGGTTTAACATTTGTCTGTGATGATCAAGCTACTGCACAAAAAGTGTTAGGACAATTAAAGGCAACAGTACGCCGTATTTACTCAAGCCCTCCAACCACAGGCGCTTTGTTGGTTGATAATGTTTTGAATAATGCCGATCTGACTGCTCAATGGGAAGCTGAACTGAAAGAAATGCGCGAACGTATTATTAAAATGCGTCAAATTTTAAATGAAAAACTAAGCCAAGCCTTGCCTGAACGTGACTTTAGTTATCTGGTCAAACAGCAAGGCATGTTTAGCTATACCGGTTTAACGGCTGAACAGGTTGATATCTTGAAAGATCAATACGGTATTTATTTGGTACGTAGTGGCCGTATGTGTGCAGCCGGTCTAAATTTAAATAATATTGATTATGTCGCAGATTCAATTACAGAGGTGATTAAGGCAACTGCTTAAACCAGCCAATATAAAAAACGGGCGATATGCCCGTTTTTTATATTGCAGAAGATTAGTCTTTAAAATTTACTACGGTACGAATTGATTTACCTTGGTGCATCAAGTCAAAAGCTTCATTAATTTTGTCTAACCCCATGGTATGCGTGACAAAAGGTTCAAGTTGAATCTCGCCTTTCATTGCATCTTCAACCATACCCGGAAGTTGTGAACGACCTTTCACACCACCAAATGCTGTACCCATCCATTTACGACCGGTTACCAATTGGAATGGACGAGTCGAGATTTCCTGACCTGCACCCGCTACTCCAATAATTACGGATTGTCCCCAACCTCGGTGTGCACATTCAAGCGCAGAACGCATGACATTGACGTTACCAATACATTCAAACGAATGGTCTACGCCCCAACCGGTCATTTCAACAATCACTTCTTGAATCGGTTTGTCATAATCTTTAGGATTTAAGAAGTCTGTCGCCCCAAATTCTTTCGCGAGCTCGAACTTTTCCGGATTGGTATCAATCACCATAATCCGACCGGCTTTGGCTTGACGGGCGCCTTGTACAACTGCAAGACCAATACCGCCCAAACCAAATACGGCAACCGAGTCACCGGCTTGAACTTTTGCAGTATTATGTACTGCACCAATTCCTGTGGTTACGCCGCAACCCAATAAACAAACCTGTTCTGGATTTGCTTCCGGGTTGATTTTCGCTAACGACACTTCTGCAACAACGGTATATTCACTAAAGGTTGAACAGCCCATGTAATGATAAATCGGCTGACCGTTATAAGAAAAACGTGTTGTTCCATCCGGCATTACACCTTTACCTTGGGTTGCACGAACAGCGACACACAGGTTGGTTTTTCCAGATTTACAGAACAAGCATTCACCACATTCCGCAGTATAAAGTGGAATCACGTGATCGCCAGGTTTAACACTGGTCACGCCTTCTCCCACCTCCACCACAATACCCGCACCTTCATGTCCCAATACCGCAGGGAAAACACCTTCAGGATCATCGCCAGATAAAGTGAATGCATCGGTATGACATACGCCGGTATGAGTGATTTTCACCAGAACTTCACCTGCTTTGGGTGGAGCTACATCAATCTCAACAATTTCGAGGGGTTGACCCGGACCAAATGCAACAGCAGCACGTGATTTCATGAATTAATCATCCTTTATAGGGTTCTTTAACAGATGAGCTACAGTAACCGCTTTTTATTGTCCGATTCAACCTTTAACATGATGATAATATGTACTTATAACTTTATGACTTTATAATAATTATGCAGATTAGATCATCTATTCATGCTGTCTTGTTTTCTTTTACAGTACTCATACTGACAGGATGCAGTTTGCCGATGAATGAATCAAAAAAACAGCCTCCTATTCAGGTTCATGCTAAACACTGGTTAAACGGTTCAAATGTTGACACACAAATAGCACAAGGTCTCACTGCTTATTTGACTTTGGATGATGCGTTTATCAGTATTGCCTCAAGGCTGCATTTGATTAATAAAGCGCAACATAATCTCGATTTGCAGTACTACATCTGGGAAGATGATTCGATTGGACACCTGATGCTGGCAGAGCTTTTAAAAGCCGCAGATCGTGGAGTAAAAGTTCGATTACTGATTGATGACCAGAACGGAACAAAACTCGATTTCACCTTAAAACAACTGGCGAAACATCCAAACTTTGAAATCAAACTTTTTAATCCATATAAATTCAGAAAGTTGCGCGTGATTGATTACGTATTTCGTCTAAAAAACATTAACCGCCGTATGCATAACAAGCTGATTATTGCGGATGGTGCGATTGCGGTTACTGGCGGGCGCAATATCAGCCGTGAATACTTTGATGCCAGTGAAAATTTCCAGTTTACCGATATGGATATTTTGTTCTATGGAAATGCAGTCAAAAATGCTAATCAAGTTTTTCAGGACTTTTGGAATGATGATTTAAGTTATTCTACCGTGCAGTTACTGGGCACTGCTCGACAAGAGCAACTCTCCAAATTACGCAAGTTTTATCAACTTACCGCCTTGCAAAAAGATCAGCTCAAAAAACGAATTGAATTGGCCGAAAAGCAGATCAATCAGCACTTAAAAGACCGTCCCATCAATTGGGCTAAAGCACATTTTATTGCAGACTCGCCGGATAAAATTCGTGGAGAAGCATCAGGTGATCAACTGATTTATCGTCAGATGTTAAATATTATGGGTGAGCCAAAGCAACACCTTGAGCTGGTTTCCGCCTATTTTGTCCCGACCAAAAAAGGTACAGAGTATTTAACCCAACTGGTGAAGAACAATGTGGAGGTTCGGGTACTGACCAATTCATTCATGGCCAATGATGTTCCCTTGGTACATGCTTTTTATAAAAAGTATCGTCATGATCTGCTGCAAGGCGGGATTAAACTTTATGAGTTCAAACCTTATATTGAACGGCATAAACGTACTTGGTATGAAGTGGTCACAGGTAATGTCATTCCAGCTAAAAATAAAAATGCCTCTAGCTTGCATGCAAAATTTTTTGATATCGACGGCATGGTGTTTATTGGTTCATTTAACTTTGACCCACGTTCAGCCAATTTAAACACCGAAGTGGGATTGGTGGTTGAATCAAATCTACTTCAAGATCAGATTTCAACCTCACTAGATCAATATTTACCGCAAATTGCTTATGAATTAAAACTCAACTCGCAAAGTGAAGTGATTTGGCTGGATCATCAAAAAGATGGATCTATAGTTAGATATAGCCAAGACCCTGAAAGTACGAAATTTCAACGTTTTGCCATGAAAGTAGTGTCTTATTTACCTATTGAATGGATGATGTAATGACAAGTTAATGACACTTACATCCATAATACCTTTTTAATTCCCTTGGTCTTTTGGTTTGTAAAATATGGTTGATGATTTAAATCAATAGAACTCGGTACTTATTTAATTAACATTATGGTTTTGACTTATACAAGATCGCATCTCATTTATACATATTTTAGATCAATCAGTACAATGGTTTTACTCATTTCCTGATTTGATTTAACATTGCCTTCTTTCGAGTTTCTAACTCACATTCTCCCTATCGTGATCATCTGTAATGCAATTTTTTGATTTAAGTCGTCAATTTAATTTGATTGATATTTTAGCGCCCAACAAAACATTGAATGAACTTGGACAACAAGAATGGTTTTTAGCTCAAGTTCGTGTGGAATATGATTGCCTATCAGATTCTGAAATTGTTGAAGGTCAGACTGTTTTGAAATCCAGTGAAAATATTCAACTGGAACTGGAATGGTTAATTCAGGATACCGGTGCAGAATTGCAGGTTTTATTTAAAGGTATTGAAACTGAAGCCAATGAAGAAACCTTGCTCTTGGTTAAAGGCGCTCAAATTGTAGATCGTGATCGAAATAAAATTTCTGCACAAGCTTTAAGTTTATGGATTAATGGCGCCTTACTACCCCTGCTACCGAATATCCGCCGTGAAATTAAATCCCGTTTAAATCTATGGGACTATGTTGAATATGATGGATAAGTGTTGAAATCTATTCAAACGGATTTAAACAGTTTCATTTAATTTTTGAAGCTCGATTTTGGTATGAATGACCAGTCAGATAGCTAAAACTGTATTTAAATTTACTTTATCTTATTAAAAATAATAAAAAGGAAAATCAAAATGAATCTACAACAATGGCAGTATATTCGTAAAATAGTGAATGACGCTCAAAAAGCTGGCATGCACTGCTCTATTGCACAGTAGATGCACAGTTGCAGCCGACCATCACACCGATTGGTACTTTATTTCTTAGAGAAAGCCAAACCGGTTTTTTCTTTGATAGTTATGCTGAGTCTTTCAAAGAAAATTTGCCGTAGAATAATAAAGACTGTATTCAAGCGATTAATAGCAGCCGGTTATTTTGGTTAAAATCTTTATTGAAAGGTGAATTTAGTGATTATGCGGGTGTACGACTTTATGTCGAAATTGGTGAACTACGCCCTGCCATGAATGAAGAGTTAACTCAAATTGCAAAACGTATTCAAAGTCTGAAATGGAGCAAAGGTAGTCAATTAATTTGGTCTGATTTTACCCAGGTCCGGGATTTTACCGTTCATTCTTTTAGAGGGGTAAAATATCCCAAAATAATGCCTTTTAATCAAATAACTTACTTATAGTAAGCCTGTTTCTTTAAATAACTGGGCATATGCTTCGGCTTTCTTTTCAACTGCTAAAGGATAAGCTCTTGAAGATGAAGGCATGCGATATAAAGTTAATTCACGATTTGCGAAATTAGCTTGAGAAGACTGTCCAATTTGCGGTTTTTCAGTATGCTCTGGCATAGAAAGCATGAGGGTGTCTGTCGCTTTATCGCCCGTGGTCATAATGCTGTGACACGCCGGAATCTGTTGTAGCAGTTTGGCTAAATCAGTCGGTTTGGCTATTTGCAGGAATTTATCCGAGGCATTGCCTTTTAAGCGAACAATTTGATATGCCGTGTCAAAAATTGCAATGCCTTTTTCAGTCAGAAAATCTCGGATTTGTTGTTCTTTAAAATTTTTATTCTTGATATCTAAAAAGTATTCTTTATTTTGAAAGAAAACCAAACCAAAAATTTTCCACATATCATTTTGATAGTTTGGATAATAAAACTCCATTTTCCAACGACTTTTGGGTGGTGGAAAGCTGCCCATCATGAGCAACTTGGCATTTTCTGGTAGAAATGGTTTAAGTGGATGAGTTTCAATTTGCAGTTCAGTGCTCATAACAGCCCATTTATCAATCTTTAACTTAATTTAAAACATTTGACGGATTTTATCTGCCATTTGTTGTCCTCAAAATGTATAGATTTCCTTACCAGGATGAAAACCATTCTCTGCCATTTCTAAATTAAGCATTTTAAATCGTTCCAAATCATACTCGATCAATTGCATATTGACCTGCTGCTGCACAAACCTTCCAAGAGTTTTATTCATGCCTTTGGCATATTGCCCAAATAACCATGCCAAGGGATTGGGTAAAGCTGAGAATCTATTCATTGGCGGTACGCTAGAGGCAATAATCAACTCGGGCATGAATTTCTGATTAATTTCTGCATAAAGTTGTTGCTGTTTTTTCATCCAGTTTTTAGGTGGCGTCAGTTTGGTAATGTCATTTACTCCTACAGAAGTAATGACGACATCAAAATGTCGAGGCGACATATTTTTGACAGTTTTGATTACTTCTCCAGTGGTATGCCCTGTTTTTGCTTCAAGCCTATAACTGATTTCGTATTGATTTTTTAATTGATTCAACACTACACCCAGTAAAGCATCCTCCTGAGTTTCCACCCCGACACCTGCCGCCGCAGAATCACCTAAAATTAAAATAGACAAGGGCTTTCCTGTCCCGATAATCCCATGACGATTGCCATCCGGTTCTGGTAAGCGCAAGGTATTTTTTTTGACTGCATTGCCTTGAATAATCAGTGATGGAATGAGGACAATAGTCGAAATTTTTAAAAACATAACGGATACAAGTCACGGAAATATTCTGAGCAATATACAATTTTAGCTTGTTAAAATCATTGACTCAATGGATGTAGGACGCAAAAATTAAAACAATATCATGGTCTTAAAATATGAAATATTATTCTATTTTGCGGTATCACTATATTACATCACAGCAATTCTCTTTGATGGTCAGTAATATGCTCAATTGCAAAATACCTCTAAATCTTTATCTATCTAAGTTAAATATGGAAAAGGGTCATCTCTTTTGTCTATTTTCATTTTCCTCATCCTGAATTTTAAAAATTCTTTAATCAAAAACTTATCCTCTAGATAGAGGCTGAAGTTGTGAATCAGCGTGACGCTCAAAACGGTATTACTTGGTTCCACTTTAGGTGGAGCGTATTGGGGATTACAAAATGCTAAACGTATAGAGTATGATCATTTTAATGATTGGAATTTAGGGTCTTTTGATATCTGAGAAGAGACTTCTATTCAGTAAATATATTCTTTTAATTCTTTGTAAAATTCAGCGCTATCTATTTAGAATAAAAAATTAGCTTTTCAGTAAATTAATAAAAATTAATTCATAAAAAAGCTAAAGGACTCCATTTTTGGAATAAATTGTCTACGTTTCACACGGGATTCATATTAAAGTGATTCTAATAATTTAAATACGAAACTCTTATACTTTTATTATTGACTTGGTCAAGAGTAATCAATATGGACTATTGGAATAGTGTCTTTTTAATTGCAATCATTGCAATAGTTGGTCTTACCGTTATCACATTAATCGTTGGCTGCAAAATTTGGAAAAACCTTATAGTTACGCTCATAATTTCTACCCTGATCAGCTTTCTAGTTTTATGCACGATTAGCTTTTTGTGGAAACAAGGTATCTATATATCATGGAACAATAATAACCTTTTGAACCAGGTATTGACTGCTGAAATGGGACTCATGAGTTTTGTTGTAGGTGGAGTGAGTACCTTTATTATGATGTTAGGAATTCTGATTTCTAAAAATAATAGATAATTTTGTCACTTATTGCGATCTTATAACTGCTCTTTTATAGGGTTTCAGTATCTGCTAAATATAAATCACTGTCTTATAAATATATTATTTTTATCAGCATAAGCTTTTAAAGTTTATTAAAAAATAAAAGGCGCATTCAGCGCCTTCAATTCATTAGATCCTCAACCCAACTTATTTATCCACTTTAAAGGCAATACTTTCATGGCCAAACCCAGTGGCAACCATGGCCATTGTGGGACATAAGCTTTGACCGGTACTTTTTCAATGGCTTGAGCAAGTAAATGGGAACCGGTTTTCTCATCTACCTCAAAAGGTAATTTCTTCGCGCCTTCATTCAGTTCGGTACGAATATAACCCGGGAATATGGTGCTGACTTTAATGGGTGTATTCATGAGTTCAGCGCGTATACCTTCAGCCAAATGTGCAACCCCTGCCTTGCTTGCACCGTACGCCGTTAAATGTTTAGGCATACCACGCATCGCACTCATGGAGGAAATCATCACCAGATGACCTGAGTTTTGCGCACGGAAAATTTCAACAGCCGCCTCACATTGCGCTAAAGCAGAAATAAAGTTGGTTTCTACTGTGGCACGGTTAACCTCAAAATTCCCCTTACCAATACGACGACCTTCCCCTACGCCCGCGTTTACGATCACGCGGTCAATTGTGCCAAAGTCTGCTTTGAAAGCTTTAAATACTTCAAAGACTTGATCGTAATTAGTAACGTCCAAAGTTTTTGCAATCACTTTGATACCATATTTACTTTCAAGTTCTTGTTTTAAAGTTTCAAGACGTTCCAAACGACGTGCGCAAATCGCAAGGTTATAACCCTTTTGTGCAAATTCACGTGCCATACCGGCCCCAATCCCCGAACTTGATCCGGTAATTAATATTGTTTTTGTCATGATCTATTCCTTTTCCTATTTTTTTTAATCTTAAATCCATGTCAGTAATTGAGAATCTGCTGCTTTAATAAAATGATGTTCATTTAAACTCAGTAATTGCGGCTCGTTTCCAACCAAACGTAATGTCGTCATACTGGTGTTGGCAATCGCCCAATTCAATGCAAAAGTACGATTTGCATTAAGTTCGAGTAATTTTCCTGCAGCCACTGAAATCACACCACCGGATGTAAACACCACCGCATAACGAGGCTTGGTTTTTGCCAGTTCATCACTTAAATTTTGCAGTGCTGTTTCTACACGGCTTTTAAAATTTGGCCAAGATTCGTCATATTCATGGTGATAATCTCCCCCAGTCCAGCGTTCAATGGCACCTTCGAAAATTTTGGCTAAATACGCACGTGGATTGGCTTCATTTTCGACATCCTGTTTTAACAAATGTGGTTCATTAAAACGCGGTTCATACTGGGCAAAAACCTGTTGATGATTAAACTCATTCCAAGCATTGTTAGTGATGATGTGGGTATCAGGAAAACATTCAGCCAAAGCAAGATTGGCGGTTTGTTGATGGCGCTGCATCGAACCGGCAACGACATAAGGTTCTTCTTTCAGAATCTGATTAAAATACTGACCCAATAATTTTGCCTGTAATTCGCCATTCGGTGAAAGTTTGTCATAGCTTTCCGCACCAAAGGATGCCTGTCCATGACGAATCAGATAAATCGTGGTCATTTTACTTTTCCTAAAATTTCCTGAAGTTTTGCTTTATATTTTTGCGCAATATCATTGGCTTCAAACTTTTGCTTACCAATCAATTTTAATGCACGAATATGTAAGGCATGGATCACGATCCAAAAATCCTTAAATGCGGGATTATTGGTTTGTTGATGATAATAACGATAATAAATTTGTTGCGCGATAACTGCTAAACGGAAGATGCCAAAAACTTCATAAAAGGTCCAGTTTTCGGTTTGCATATCCATTTTTTTTAAATAGTAATCGACTACTTGTTTACGGGTAAACATCCCTTTTAAATGAGTGGGCTGACGACGTGTCGATTTAAAAATCATATTGTCAGTCTCTTCGACCCAATAAGCCAAAGCCGAACCCAAATCCATCAATGGATCACCTAGAGTTGCCATTTCCCAATCCAACACGCCAATTACTTCAGTGGGATCGTTCGGATCTAGAATCACATTATCAAAACGCCAGTCATTATGAATAATACAGGTATTGGTATCGTCAGGAATATTTTCTAATAACCATTTACGCACAAATTTGAATGAAGGAACGTTGAGGGTATGCGCTTTCTCAAAACGTGCGTCCCAGCCTTCAACCTGACGTCGACAATAACCGTCGCCCTTACCCAGTTTTTCAAGTTCAGTACCTTGATAGGGCACCTGATGCAATTCAATCAATTTATCAATCACATTGACACAAAGTTTATTTACTTCAGCTTCACCAAACTGTAATTCAGGCGGTAATTTTGCCCGTGGGATAATGCCTTTAATACGTTTCATCACATAAAAGTCACAACCAATCACCGATTCATCCTGACACAGCGCAACCATTTCCGGCAGTACAGAATAAAAAGGTGAAAGATGATGTTGAACATGATATTCACGTGCCATGTCATGGGCAGATTTGGCTTTTGTGCCTTTTGGGGGACGACGCAAGATTAAATCGGCATTGTTATATTTCAAACGGTAAGTCCAATTCGATGCACCCCCCGAATATTGAGTGACATCTGCCTGACCATGTAGCTCAATGCCTTGTTGTTTAAGCCAATTTTCTACAGCAGTCACGTCCAGTTCTTCACCTTCCCGGACATTTCCACCGACATCAATCACCGACATGATTATTTCCCTAAATCATCAATTTCAAAAGACTTCTTACTCTCCTTATTTACACCTTTTTCATTTTCCATTGATAGGAAAATTTGCATGAAGTTGTAAGAAGTCTCATCTACACGCTAGATTTTTAAATCTTATTTACGATGTGAACCATAACCATGTTTGGCCAGTTCAAGTTTTGCAATCATTCCTTTATGCACTTCATCAGGACCATCAGCCAAACGTAGACTACGTGCTTGGACAAAGAAACTTGTCAGTGGTGTATCACGGGAAACACCCGCACCGCCATGCATCTGGATCGCCATGTCCACCACTTTTTCCAGCACACTGGGCGCAACCACTTTAATCGCAGAAATTTCACTCAAAGCAGCCATATTGCCTAAAGTATCCATTTTATAAGCAGCATACAAGGTTAAAAGTCGGGCTTGATCAATGGCGACCCGCGCTTCAGCAACGCGTTCCAGATTACCGCCCAGTTTTAAAATTTCTTTACCAAAAGCAGTTCGAGTCATGCCACGATCAATCATTAATTCTAATGATTTTTCCGCAGCCCCAATACAACGCATGCAATGATGAATTCGGCCAGGGCCTAAACGACCTTGTGCAATTTCAAAACCTTGCCCAGCACCACCAATAAAGTTGGCAACTGGTACACGGACATTATTGAAGCTGATCTCGCCGTGACCATGTGGTGCATCATAATCACCAAACACCGGTAACATGCGTTCAATTTTCACACCCGGATTATCAATAGGCACTAAAACCATAGAGTGTTGATGATGTCGGTCTTTGCTTTCATCTGGCGTGTGTGCCATAAAAATGATGATTTTTGCATTGGGATCGCCTAAACCTGACGACCACCATTTACGACCATTTAAAATAATTTCATCACCTTCTATCACTGCGGTAGCTTGCATATTAGTTGCATCACTTGAAGCTACCTCTGGTTCCGTCATACAAAATACAGAACGGATTTTTCCTTCAAGTAATGGCATTAACCATTGCTGTTTTTGCAGTTCACTACCATAACGCCATAACACTTCCATGTTGCCACTGTCAGGTGCATTACAGTTAAATACCGTGGGTGCAATTAAACTGCGTCCTGTCAGTTCAGCAATATGGGCATACTCCTGTACAGATAAACCTTGTCCTAATACAGGATCAGGCAGAAACATGTTCCAAAGCCCCGCTGCTTTGGCTTTACTTTTTAGGACTTCGATTTGCGCGGGCCATTGCCATGTTGTCCAGTTACCCCCCTGATTTAGCGTATGAACATCATTCCAAAACTCTGTTTCAACAGGTTCAATTTCATTTTTAATAAAAATTTTGGTGCGTTCTATAAAATCTTTTGCACGTGCTGATAATTCAAACATGGCAACTTCCCTCTAAATATTTTCATCACTGCTCTTTACAACACCTTAGCTTGAAAAATATTATGAACAAAATGATTTAATTCAATAGAACACTATGAACAATATTCATAATAAAAGTACGATTGGTAGTACTGTTGATATGGCAATTTTCCACCGTATCGATATTAATTTATATCCACTTTTTATTGCGATTTATGAGCAAAAAAGTATTTCCAAAGCTGCACAAATTTTATGTATCAGCCAATCTGCGGCCAGTCATGCTTTACAACGCTTAAGACAACATTTGCAGGATGATTTATTTGTCCGTGCGGGCAGTAAAATGTTACCTACTCCCTTTGCGGAACAAATTTATCCTGTGATTAAAAATGCTTTGATTGCAATTCAAGGTATTTCACTACAAAAACAAAATTTTGATTCAAGCATGGTGCAAACTTTAAAAATTGCAGTGCATGATGAAATTGAACCGATTATCTTCCCTAAACTGGTGAAGCATTTTCATCAACTTGATTTAGCCATTCAGTTTTCCAGTATTAAGCTAGACCGTAAAAATGTGGTTACCGATCTTGCTACTCAGCAAATAGATTTTGTGATTGATTTAGAAAAAAACTTTGGAGAAAAAACTCAGTTTGAAAAACTGGTGCAAGACCAATTTGTGGTATGTACTCAACAGCAAAGTATGACCGAAGATATTTATCTGGCCTCACCACATATTGGCGTTTCATCACGACGTACTGGGGTTTTGGTTGAAGATATTTATTTGAATCGAAAACAACTTTCCCGTCATATTTTTTTACGTTGTCAACATTATTCAACTGCCCTACAGATTTTAAGTCAACAATCTCAAGCAATTCTTACCATTCCTAAACATATATTGGTTCATTTACAATTGGCAGATGGTTTAAATGTTTTTGATGTTCCAGTTGAATTACCTAATCTTGTTATGGGGATGTATTGGCATAAGGAACGTGAATTAAATTCACGGCATAAATTTTTACGAAGTGAAATTTCTAAAATTTTTGCTTAGGCTATTTTAGCAAGAATGATTTATTTAACTTAGGCTATTTATCCACGCATCTATAGTCTTTCAGCATTTAGAGGAAATGCTTAGGCTATTTTTAATAGTACAAAATGAAACACTAACTGTTTAGCTTTTAAGCCCTACAAACTCTGGCTTTCACCTACAATGATCCATCTCCTAGCTGTGTCTATATAGCTAATTTTTAAGGATTTGGATTATAACTTTGTTGCATCTCTCCCCTACCTCGCAAATTGTGCTGGGGCTATTAGCCTTATGTTTTTCCTATTATGTGCTGCATAAAATCACCATTTATTTAAAGAATTTATTTCAGCCGTTTAAGAAAGGTAAAAAATACTGGTGCCGTGTGAGTGCAGTAAGTGATGGCGATACTCTTACCTGCTACCGTTTTAATATAAGACGTTCTGAAACCAAATTACGCTTTGCTTATGTGGATGCACCTGAATCTAGCCAAAGCTATGGCAAGGAATCCCAGCGCTTGGTCCAAAGCATGGTAAAAAATAAAATGGTTCGGGTAAAAATTACCGATATCGACCGTTATGGACGCTGTGTCGGTGTGGTATATCGCTATCGCAAGAATATTAATGAAGAGATTGTTAAACGCGGTGCTGCATGGGTATATGAAGAATATATCAAGGATAAAAACCATTTGCACTATATGCTGGACTTGCAAAATAAGGCCAAAAAACAGAAAAAAGGTTTATGGAAAAGTTCCCGCCCTGTACGCCCGAGTGTTTATCGTAAACAGGGCAAATAATATTTTTATAAATTCGAATATTAAGATAGATGTATCTAAGTTTTAAATACATATCAAAATTAAAATAAATTTTTATATCAAACGCGCTAATTCATTTTGTATGAGTTGGCGTAATTTTTTCATGCATAATTTAATTTCAGTGTCGTTAAGTGAACTAAACCCCAGTACAAAACCATATTCATTATCATATTCATAAAACTGGCTTAGACGGGTAATGGCAATATTATGTAGTTCTGCACCATTGACCAAAGCTTGCTCCAGTGCATTTGCAATCTCTGCTTTAAAATAACATGCAACCTGCATACTCGGATGATGCTGTTTCACAAAACAGAATTCAGATAAATAGAACTCAAAACAACTCATAAACGTTTGATAACGCTTTAAATAGAGCTGTTGCATCTGTCTTAAATATTCAGCGTAATGGCCGCGTTGCATAAAATTTCCAAGCAAAACCTGAAAATATTGGGACGGCGCACTGCCATCAATATAATTACGATAACGCTTAAAAGGCTCAATTAGAGCTTTGGGCAAAATCATATAAGAGAGTCGTAAACTTGGTAAAATATATTTACTGAAAGAGCCAAGATAAATCGTCCGTTGATAAGGATCTAAACCTAAAATGGCAGTATTTCCTATTTTATTTAATAACAGTGCATCATAATCATCTTCAAGAATATAACAATTATTTTTTTCTGCGTATTCAAGAATTTGCTTTTTTCGTGCTCTACTCATTTGAATACCACTCGGATACTGACTAGCTGGTGTTACATAAATTGCTTTTGCATCGTAAATATTGGCACAATCCTGTATTTTTAATCCTTCATGATCTAAGCCAATACATTTTAAATCCAGATTCATATGCTTAAAAAGTTGATAGGCATTGGAATAATATGGATTCTCCATAATAATTTTATCATTCGAATTGAATAGTACCCGTCCACACAGATATAAGGCTTGCTGGGTACTATTCACAATAAGCACTTGTTCTGCAGATATTTGAGCATTACGATTCAAATTAATATGTTGGGCAATTTGCTGACATAATAAATCATCACCTGCAGTATTATCTTTTAAGAAGATATTTAAACCATACTGATTTAGCGCATTTTTTTCTGTTTCGTACCATTTTTTAAATGGGAAATTACGTATTTCAGGCATACCGTCAGCAAAAAAATTCAGGTTTTGATCAAAAAATAAATTCTCTAATTGTTCGGTATTTTCCGGAAGTCGATATTCAACCGTTTCAGATGGTAGCTGTTCTACTTTTAATTGTGCTTTAATAAAAGTGCCTTTCCCTTTGATTCGTTCAAATATTCTTTCTTGTTCTAATTGGGCATACACTTTTTCAATGGTATCACGTGATACCCCTAAGTATTCGGATAAAAATCGTGTGGATGGGCATTTAAAATCAGACTGCAAATGTAATTGTGGCAAGGTTTCTTTAATGGCTAAATATATTTTAGTTCTTAATTTATTCTCATTATTCTGTGCAAGATTTTGATTTAATAACTGGATAAATTCATTTTTTTTCATTTCATAACCTGCACGTATCCTGCTTATTTAGACAACAATTAAAACCGCCTTATCGAAACAAGGGAGTGTCTTCAAAAAACTTAATATTAAGAGTGAATTATCTTTTTGAGCGTGTACCTTTGTTGCTTCAGGCAGCCTCTTCTGATGTGAAAGCATATACTGTGGTTCATTGCTTTTTGCCAAGAAGAAAAAACTAAGGAATATGCAGCCTAACAGCAGAATGATTCACAGCACCAAATATGATAAGGGTTATTTAGCTCATTCATTAGCATATCTCAATTTTGATTCAAGATTGTTTTTAAAGATGGTTTCGGTAAATTCACCAAAAACAGATAATTTTTCAAAAAGATGTTCGCTGTACATCAAATCATCAATCAAATGCGCTGCATCATTTAATTTCATATGAAACTGACGACTGACTAAAGGTGCATTTTCATTTGTGATGTTTTGACAAACTCGTGCTAATTCGGGAGTCTTTCTTTTCCAGAATAGTGTTTTAAAATCAATTTCTGTCAAATTAAACTGTTTTTGCTCCAGTAATATCTCATCAAGCTGGACTTGAAATAGACTTTCTAACTGTTGTTTGGCGGCAGAATCAATTCCCCTCTGCCCGATTATGGTTATATGCTGACAAGCAGGATCAAGCAAGGCTTTGGCTAAAGCATACATTTTAAACTCAACCGCATTAAATTCTGTTGGCACCAAATCCAGACATAAATTCATTTCAGCAATGGATTGCTGATTTTTCAGTTCTAACGCATCAAGACGAAAATAATGGGTATAGACCTGTTCAACAATATTCTGTCTGGGGGCGATATAAATCGTATTCTGATTCAGGATGGCATGAATAAAAGGTGTAAATAAATAGCTTAGGCTATTTTCTAAAGTGGAGCTTTGAAGGATGTAATTATGGGATGATTGCTGCATAGACCGGACGGCTAGACTTTGCTGAAGAATGGCATCAAATTCGTCAAGAGATCGAATTCCCAGTCTTTGCAGGATTTTTTCCAAATCAATTTGATTCAAGTCAAAAAAATATAAAATAAATTGGAAGCTTAGACTTTGCAGCATGATCGCCTCGGACAATACGTCCTATAAAATGAATAAACATAATATAGAACTTAAATCATGATAAAGCGGTCTGTTATACATGTGAAAAGTGGTCTGTTTTTAGCAGACCACTTTTATAGTAACTTGAGTTGTTGATTAGATATAGGCCAATTGAATCAAGAGCCTGAATGCACCCGCCACTAGAGCTAAAGCGAAAAATCCACCAAGCCACAACACAATAAACCACTGGGTTTGTGAGAGTTTCATATTCACTCCTTAATGATAGCCTTTATCACCAATCCGGACTTTATCGCGGAATACCCAATAGGATAATCCTGTATACATCAGAATAATGGGAATCAGCAGTAACGCACCAATTAAGGTAAATAACTGGCTACTCTGTGGGGCGGCGGCCTCCCAGATGGTAACGGATGGCGGGATGATATAAGGCCATAAACTGATGAGAAAGCCGGTATAAGCCAAAATCACCAAAGCTAGAGTGTACATAAACGGGCTAAGTTCTTTGCGCTGTTTACAGGCACGTAAAGCCATAAAGGTAAACACTAAAACCAGAATCGGGACAGGACTAAAATAGGTCAGTTGTGGTTGACTAAACCAGCGTTCGGCAATTTCCGGATGAGCTAAAGGCGTATAAATACTAACGCAGCCAAAAATAATGAATAAGGCAACAATCATTTTCGGCATGATTTGATACATTCGACTTTGCAAGTCGGCATCTGTTTTAAAGATGAGCCAGCCACAGCCCAGGGTGGCATAAAGCACCACCACACCTATACCTGTAAAGACTGAAAATGGGGTTAACCAGTCTAAACCACCACCAGTATATACGCCATTTGTAGTTTTAATTCCTTGAATGTACGCCCCTAGAATAATGCCCTGGAAAAATCCGGTTAAAATAGATCCCCCAATAAAGGCCATATCCCAAAAATGTCGGTTACGTCTGGATTTAAAACGGAATTCGAAAGCTACTCCACGGAAAATAAGCGCCACCACCATCAGAATAATGGGCAAATACAGTGATGAAAGTACCGTTGAATAAACCAAGGGAAATGCAGCAAATAATCCGGCTCCTCCCAACACCATCCAGGTTTCATTGCCATCCCATACTGGAGCAACAGTATTCATCATCACATCACGTTCTTGTTGACCTTTAAAGAAGGGAAATAAGATGCCGATGCCTAAATCAAAACCATCCAGTACCACATAAATCAGTACACCAACAGCAATAATTACAATCCAGATAAAAGATAAATCAATCATTTGTCATTCTCCTGGTGGTTGTCGAGAGGCTGACCATCCAGCTCTTCATCGGTACTACCCAATGGACGATGCGAAGCTTGAATAACCTTTTCTTCGCTATGTGGTACTGAATGAACAAATTCCGGACCTTTATGCATGATTCGCAACATGTAATAAATGCCAATACCAAAGACCACGCAATACACCACTACAAAAATAATCAGGGTTAATCCGACTTGTTCTGCCGACACCGGGGATAAGGCATCTTTAGTTCGCATCACCCCATAGACTACCCAAGGCTGACGTCCTACTTCTGTGGTAAACCAGCCCGCCAACATTGCGATAAAGCCGGAGGGCCCCATAATCAGTGCAAAACGGTGAAACCATGGACTTTCATAGAACCTGCCAGTTTTTCTAAGCCACAAACCTATTAGTGCTAATAACAGCATCAACACGCCTAGACCGACCATGATCCGGAAGCTCCAAAACACAATGGTTGAGTTTGGTCGGTCTTCAGGTGCAAATTCTTTCAAGCCTTGAACTTTGCCCTGCATGGAATGGGTTAAAATCAGGCTTCCCACATTTGGAATACCTATTGCATATTTCGTTTCTTCTGCCTGCATATCTGGAATACCAAATAAATACAAAGGCATGCCTTCATTATGATTGGTTTCCCAGTGCCCTTCTATCGCCGCGATTTTCGCCGGTTGATACTTTAAGGTATTGATCCCATGCATATCTCCAATCAGAACCTGCAAAGGTGTAAGAACCAACAGCATCCATAAGGCCATGGAAAAAGACGTTTTTACCAACGCATCACGGCGACCTTTGATTAAATGCCATGCTGCTGTGCTGGCCACCAGCAAGGCTGAGACCAAGAATGCAGCCATTGCCATATGCGCCAGGCGGTATGGAAAAGAGGGATTAAAAACTATCGCCAGCCAGTCTTGTGGAACGATAATGCCATTTTCAATGCTGAAACCTTGTGGGGTCTGCATCCAGCTGTTTGAAGATAGAATCCAGAACATGGAAATACAGGTTCCGACTGCCACCATGACAGTTGCAAAGAAATGTGCCCGAGGACCAACGCGCCCCCAGCCAAACAGCATAATGCCCAAAAATCCGGCCTCCAGAAAGAAGGCACTCAGCACCTCATAGGCTAAAAGTGGTCCTGTAACACTACCCGAGATTCGCGAGAATTCGCTCCAGTTGGTTCCGAACTGGTAACTCATGACCACGCCTGAAACCACCCCCATACCAAAGGCAATCGCAAATATTTTAACCCAAAACTTAAACAGGTCTTGATATACCGGGTTTTGAGTTCTGAGCCAGCGCCATTCTAAAACAGCAAGGAAGCTTGCAAGACCAATCGAAATTGCAGGAAAAATAATATGAAATGATACGGTGAAAGCAAATTGAATTCGTGCCAGTTCAAGTGCGGTTAATCCTAAATTCATAACATCACCTTTTTTAATTCGTCGATATGGTGAGTGAACACGCAGATACACAATCGCGTTATTTTTTTGTTTTGACCTGTTTCAGAATACTCTCGAAACTTTAGCAAAGTATGTTGATTTATTATTTCAGCATTATTTAAAGGACTTAAAATTTGGGCACAGGCTGTCTTTTTCCTCATATATGAAGGAAAAAAATAAATATTCATGGCAATCTCTATAAAAATGGTTCATTAGTTTCATGTCTAAAACATGGCATCCAATTTTTTATATAGATCAAGGTGGAGCTCGACCCTGCGGTATTAAAAACAGCCGTTGTAGCTCAAAATAAACGTATTTAAAGCGCTGTACAAATACCAAAAAACGTACCTGTATCCGCTCTATCACTGTTTTAATAGCAAAATCAGGATGCAGAACCAGGTCGGAATAAACTTTGCAATATTGACATTGATGATTTTGTGCATGATGTATAGGGTCATGCTGATAAGAAAAATAATGGCCTAAAAATTCTAAATGATATTTTATTTCACGAACTGGATTAGAAGTATCGACCTGATCAAATGAAGGTGCAATTAAATGATGGGTCATGGACAGACAGACCGGAGTAATATGATATTTTCCCGGCAGCAATGGCTGTAAATATACAGCAAGCTGTAAAAGTATTATTGCAAAAGCAAGCAGCAACCCATTACGTAGAAGCAAAATTTAATCTCAAACCATGTTCACCTGGCGATTTTAGAAGCATTTAAAGGCAGGATTTAAATTCCATGCCCTTCAATTCAACTTCTATCTACCTCTCTAGTTTATAAAAAAGTATTTTCAAGGTGGTCTGAATATATTTAAGTCATTGGTCTTTTTTGTCTAGAAAATTTATTTTCAACCTGATTAATACTTGAATCATCTTATAAAGAGGCGTAAAGTTGAATTAATTTAGTTACCCTGGCTAACTATAATGTCACCTCAACTTAAATTCCGAGCTTCATTATTACGCTGCGCGCGTCTCCTGAGTGATGAAATCAATACCATTTTATTGCCCCATCAATTGAATTATTCCTTATGGCAAGTGCTGTATGTAATTCAGTTAAAACAAGGCTGCACCTCGATCGACATTGCAGAGTATCTGAATGTTTCCAAGCCATCCATTGCAAAACGTATCCATGCACTGATGCAACTAGAAGTACTTGAACAAGTCGATACTGAAGACAAACGGCAAAAGAAACTGATCCTGAGTCAAAAAGGTATACAACTTTTTCAAATTTGCTCTGAAAAAATGGATGTTTTTGAACAGCAATTGCTCTTTTCACTAGATCAAGATATGCAAAAAATTACCCTGACTACCCTTCATACGCTTATGGATCATCTGCAAGATCTTAAATCAGGTACACAACCATGAATGAAAATGCCCCCTTATGGTCGAGAAATTTTATTCTTGTTAGCGCTATTAACTTTCAACTGGTACTGACCTTTTATCTGCTTGTAGTGGTGATCGTCGGTTATGCGGTAGCTGAACTCGGTGCAACCACGGCGCAAGCAGGCCTAGTCTCGGGTTTATTTATTGTCGGTACGCTAATTGGCCGTTTGTTTGTAGGCAAATTTCTAGAACGCTTTGGAGGTAAAACCACACTGACTGTGGGTTTAACCGGCTTCCTGATCTTTTCTGGCTTCTATTTTATGAAGTTCGATGTAGGTATGCTTTTACTTGTGCGATTTATGCATGGTTTTATGATGGGCATGGCCTCTACTGTTTTAGGAACCATTATTGCGCAAATATTGCCGCCAACTCGTCGCGGTGAAGGCATTGGTTACTACAGCATGAGCAGTACTTTGGGAACAGCGATTGGTCCTTTCCTCGCCATATGGATGATGCTGCACATTGGTTATGATTCCATTTTTATTGTTTCAAGCATTATCGCATTGAGTTGTCTTATAGTGGCTCTGCTGGTTCAAGTACCTAATCTTGTGCAACAAAATAACCTGCTTGATATTTCTGTGCCCGCTGAGAAACCCAGCTGGATTTCCCAATTTATTGAACACAAAGCACTGCCGATTTCTTTTGTTATGTTATTGGCATCTGTTTGCTATTCAGGTGTGTTGTCCTTTATCAACTTTTACGCCAAAGAAATTGATCTGGTTGAAACCGCCTCCTTTTTCTTCTTGATGTATGCCATTGCAATCTTGATATCGCGTCCCTTTACCGGTCCATTGCTGGATCGTAAGGGTGAAAATATCATCATGTATCCTGCTTTTATTATTATGGCAATTGCCATGGTTTTATTAAGCCAGGTACAAAGTTCGTTGATGCTTCTGGTTTGTGCAGGCTTACTGGGTTTTGGTTATGGCAATATTCAATCTGTTTGCCAAACTGTTGCGGTAAAAAGTGCCAGTATTGAGCGGATGGGTTTTGCGACCTCAACCTTCTTTATTTTTCTCGATGCAGGTTTAGGTTTTGGTCCTTATTTCATTGGTCACACACTGGATTATATTGATTATTCACAACTGTATTTCTACAGCGCAATGTGTGTTTTAGTCTGTATTGTAGTTTACTATCTATTACATGGCCGCAAGGCAAGCAAACGCCGATACATCTCTGCTTAAAAACAGGTATCTAAAAATAGCGCTGGTAGAAAGTCCCCTTTTACAAAAGCGGATTCAAAAAAAGAGAGATCAATCTGACCTCTCTTTTTTATTTTCTTTCTTGCAAAATCAACAATTATTTAAACACTTTAAAGCGCACTGCATCATCCATATAAGCTTTGTCTTTGGCTTCACCTTCGACTGAACCAAACACGAGCTGTGCACGGAGTTTCCAGCTTGCAGGAATATTCCATTCAGCATGTACTTGCTCATCGACAATTGGGTTGTAATGCTGTAGTGATGCACCTAAACCATCGGTATGTAAGGCAGTCCAAGTCGCGAATTGTGCAATGGCTGTAGAATGCTCTGCCCAAACCGGGAAGTTATCGGCATAAGATGGGAACTGCTCTTGCAAGCCTTGAATCACGTCCATATCTTCAAAAAATAGAACGGTACCTACACCGGCAGCAAAGCTATCCATTTTAGCTCCGGTTTTTGCAGCAGCGTCTTCATCTTTCGCATAAGACTTGAGTTTTTCTTTCACAAAGCCCCAAAACTTTTCATGCTCATCATTAAATAAAATTACGGCACGTGAAGATTGCGAGTTAAAAGATGATGGACTTTGCTTAATTGCATGTTGAATCAATTCAATTAAGTATTCTGGACTTTGTTCTACATTTTTACCCACTGCATAAATGGTACGGCGTTTATTAATTAAATCTAAAAACTGATTCGACATTTACTGAAATCCTTTGATATTTCCTCGGGAAGATTTGAACCAATCTGCTTACGCTGTTAAGAAAATGTGAAATATTAAATTTCATAACAATGAAAATGCAAATTTGTTACTGCCTTACCATATGCAATAATAATTCCAATATCTAGTACATTTTATTGATAATTAAATCTTTAATTTTTTATATAGAATCTTGCCTACAATTCAGTCAAAGCTTTTATAAACGACGAGGCTATAAAAAACCCCCCAATATTTGGAGGATTTTTATACTATTAACTTCTATTTTAGAATTTAGCATTTAATATACTTTGTGATACTTTTTGCTTCCAGATATCACGTAAAGTTGGTAAATAGAATTTTTCACCAATTTCAACCAGTTCAGCATCAATTAATGCATGAATTTCGTGCATAAACAAATAATCCAATTCAACTGTTTTCAGGGTCTTATGAGCTTTGGCAAACTCTCTACGCTTTTGTTGCGCGGCTTTAACCAATTGATCTGCATAATTCTTATTTTTAAATTGAGAAATCGCATTTAGACGTAATTCAATCACGCCCCAGCCACTTAACAGTAATTTAAATAACTCAAAATCTTTTGTGGTCGATTCCCACGTCATTTCATCCAGATTCTCATCGTTAGGAAGCACCGGAAGCAGCAGCTCCATCACACTCGGAAAAATCTTTTTAAAATTCAAAATAAATTTAACAGGATGCTCACCAGGATAATCCTTAAATTGCACCTTTTTCTGAACATCTGTTAAATAAACATATAACATTAAAAATTTCCATAGATAGATTGCTGTTTAACAAAGGTTTATTTTCTGGCTTGCAAAACCAATGCAAAATAAGTGCAAAACAGTAATAAAAAAACGAAATGCATTTTAGCAATTATGACATTTTATTCAATGTGTATTGGGTAAGTATTAGGCTAATAAAAGCTTCTTTTAGAGCACTTACTTGGGCGGGCTTAAATAACTCTTTCTTAAATCAAAAAAACGAACAGCTTTTTAATTTATGAAAGATATCTAATGTAAAAAATATAATTTATACAATCTAGAGTGTTAAAAGAATAAAATACATTATTTCTCGCTACTATTATTTTTTATGAGTTTTGCTTACAGATCAGATATCGATGGCCTTCGTACCATTGCGGTATTACTGGTCATTTTCAATCATTTAGGCTGGTCACTATTTTCTGGCGGTTATATTGGTGTAGATATCTTCTTTGTCATTTCAGGTTATCTCATTACCCTTATTTTGACGCGCGATATCCAGTCTCAACAATTTTCAATTGCACGGTTTTATAAAAAACGTGTAGTTCGTTTGGCACCTGCTTATTTTACCGTAATCGCAGTTGTCAGTGTCGTTGCCTGGTGGATTATGCTGCCGAGTGAGCTGACTGAATATTTTGAGAGTGTCATGTATGCCACTTTACTCATTGCTAATATCTATATGCGTAATGAAGTCGGGGACTACTTTAGCCCCAGCGTGGAAAATGTACCGCTGCTACATTTATGGTCATTGGGGGTAGAAGAACAGTTTTATATTTTTTGGCCTTTATTGTTGTGGCTGTTTCTTATTAAATCATCACGTAAATATCTTTGGATGATGATTAGTATATTTATCATTGTTCTACTGGCATATGCGCAGTACCAACTGGCTCAAAATTCAGCTAAGGCTTATTACAGCATGCCAGTACGTGCTTTTGAGTTGCTGCTGGGGGCATTGATTACTTGTTTACCCCAACCAAAGCTGCCGAAAAAAATACTGCAAGGGCTAGTCTGGGTTGGGGTTATTATTCTATTTGTAGCAGCGGTTTATTTTGATAAACAGACGCCATTTCCTGGTCTTATGGCACTGATTCCATGTTTGGCAACAGCAGTCGTTATTTATTTGGGGCAATCTGTACCTTCTAGCAATCTATTATTGAGTAATCAGTTTAGTACTTGGATTGGGAAAATTTCTTATCCGCTGTATTTATGGCATTGGCCGATTATTGTGTTATTCGGGATTTACATGCTGCCATTAAATCTGGAAAATCAGATCATCATTATTCTACTATCTCTGTTCTTGGCATATTTAACCTATATGTTAGCAGAAAAACCACTGAAACGGTTTGTGATGGCAGCAAATTACAAAGTCATTATTTTAGGTTTCTTGGTGCCTGCGATCGGTTTTCTCAGCATTGCCCTGACTATCAAGAGCAATGATGGCTTTCCAGATCGGTTCCCGCCGTCGGTTTATGCTAAAGAGGAAGCATTGCATACATATGCACATGTGATCCGCAGCAAATGTATAGATACTGTGGATCCCAAAGTCTTACCCGATCCAAAGGATTGTGTATTGGGACAGTCTAAAGAAGAAATTGATTTCTTATTGATCGGTGATTCTCATGCCAACGCCTATACTGCAATGCTAGATGAGTGGGCGAAAGATGCCAGTCTGCGGGGTTATGACATTACACAAGGCTCAACATTCTATCTACCTGGAGTCAAGAGGTATATATTTAAGCTGAAGCAGTGGGAGGAACTATCCAAGTTCCAGCAACGTAATAATGCCATTACAGCTCATCTTGAAAATACGCACTATCCAATGATTATTATGGCTGGCTCCTATGCATCATATTTTAGTGATGTGATCAAACTCAAAGATGGTATTCATCAGAGTGAAGAAGATATCTTTAAAGCAGGCTTGCTGAAAGCTTTAGAAATTGCCTACCAGTCTAGCGATCAGGTGATTTTATTGAATGATGTGCCGCGTCTGGATTGGGATGGTATACCTTCCGACTGCAATATCCGTAATGAAATTCTAAATCGTCATTCTCAATGTACAGTTTCGAAAGCGAGCTATGAAATGCAGCTAAAGCAATTTAATCAGATTGTGGCTGAAGCCAAATTCAAATATCCGCAATTAAAAATTATTGATCCGACCAAGGTTATATGTAATCAGCAGGTATGTAAAATTATGCTGAATAATGTGCCTTTATATCGTCTGAAAGATGACAATCATATTAATGATCAGGGTTCGCGACAGTTGGGAGTTGAATATTTGAAGCAGTTTGGTAATCCCCTGAAAAATTTAACTGTAAATTAGATCCTGAACTAAAAATCTATAATCAGGAAATCAACAAAAGAAAAACCGGGATTGAGAATGTATCTGAATGATTTATGAGAGAGGTCTATTATTTTTTCTACAGAATGTATAAAGAATCTACCACCTAAAAAATCCTCAAACACATATACCTACACCCACATTCGTCGTAATCGAATGAGCTGTGCAGCCCTCACTTGAGGGCCTTCACAATCGCACCATGACGTGCCTTACAGTCGTTATATTTCGCTACGGTATCAATAGACCACAACATCACCGCTTTACCTTGCCCCGACTCTAATTTGTGCAAATCAGGGCATGGTTGAATTAGGTTTGCTGGAATCACCGGCGATAAGGGAATTGACTGCTGACACCCCATCAGTATCAAAGCAATTGTTGATATAAATAGGATGCTCCACGATCTTTTGCACGGTATGTGTAATATATTCTGTCCTGACTCGTTCAGCTTCTCTGGTTTCTTCATATTGTTCACTCACTTCATTAGATTTTTCTTGTGCTGCTTTTTCTGCATCAATGTAAGGTTTAAGTGCTTTAGCCACACGCCCATCACATGCAATTTCTGCATCACGCAAGTCACCACCTAAACTATTCACTTGCCATGTTTGAAAAAACAGACATAGCAAAAGAACAATGATTAATGTCCAGCGCTTGTTGTTCCAAATGATTAATAGGAATGGCATTAATTAGCCTCCATACATTTTGAATGACGTTCAACTTGTCGAGTCCAAACCCCATAACAACCATTAGATCGCACAGAGCAATCGCGCTTGGCCACGTATTTCCATTTCAAAAGCGAATCACATGCTGCTTTATACTTCCCGACTTTGAGATTGCGAAGCATGGATGATCCGTTCCATGCTGTGATGCCAAACTGATAAACAAAGTCGTTGTATAAATCATATTCAACCTGCGAAACTTTTACACCTTGCAACGACTTATTAAATGCTGGTGCATTCTTTTCGATATGACATTTCAGTTGCTGAAGCGCTTTTTCTTTAGAAATAGTTGGGTCTTTCAATGTGACTTTCTTACCATCGCAGTAGACAGTTGTACCATTACCAATAGTAGGCACATCGCCTTTCACTGGGATTACGGGTTTAGGTGTGTATCCTTCTTTAATAGCAGTTGCTTGAACCTGCTCAGTGCTAACCCCAGATATAAAAAAACCGCCTAAAGAGGCGGCTAAAGCGGTACCAATAACAAAATATTTAGTCTTTGACATTACATTGCTCCAATTCTTTTCGCATTTGAACTTCGTGTAACTCTTGTTCACGCTGATCTTTACGCTTTTGAAATGACTTGTTTGATAAGTAGTTAGCAAAACTAATTGCTAGACCTGCAAGACCGATTGCAACCCCGATCAGAAACCCCCAATCCCACGTTGCAAGCCAAGAGATAATCGTAATCCCTGTACCTGCAGTAGTTGCGACTGGACCTGATGTATCAACTATTTGTGTCGCGTTCGACATTTCGCCCCCTAAATTTTGGCAATAAAAAAAGCACCCGAAGGTGCTCTTGTTTTTGAAACTCTAACTATCCGAAGTTGCCTGTGTAATACGTGTTGAATAATTCCATGAAGTCGGCTTCCATACGTCACGTGCAGCAACTCGAACATAATATGTTGTCGTTGATTGCAAACCGCCAATCGTGCAAGCATTTTCAGTGCCCGTCCATTTTGCAGCAGTTGAATCAGGATCAAAATTCGCATTAGTGCTGATCCACACCTGGTAATCTTTCAGGTCCGGTACTTCACTTGGAATCCATGTCACTGTGATCGAATCAGCCGTTGCAGATGTATACACATTCAATAATTGTGGCGGTACTGGATTGCTGATATTTAATTCAGCAAAGGTACTGACAATTGATCCGTTTTTACTTGCGACTCGAACCGTGTATGCACGCTGAATACCGTCTATTTTGGCTTCTTCCATTGAATAACTATAATCAGTATTGGTTGTTTCAACCTCACGAAGTAGCACACCACCCGATCGGATTTGTACAATATAACTAGTGGCTCCTGCTGTTGACTGCCATTGCACTTTAAAACTAGTTCCAATGAATGGGGATTGAAGCGAAAGCCCTTTCACTAAAGGTGGTTTTCCTCCTGTGATGGTGTAATCATAAGCAGTGACTTCATCTAAAGTTTCTTCTTTTTGCTGCAATCCATTGAAGCTGGTGAACTTCAGATAAACCTGTTTATCAACTAGATTGGATTTAAAGTCATATTCAAAGATTGCCCGATCAATACGAACAAATGACTCACCGGCATTATGTGCCTGAGTATCATCAAAACGACCACGAAGCAGACCGCTTAATGTGTACAGTCCTGATCCATCAAGTGTGGCCTCCTGATAATTGACAAACTCATCACCAACCTTACACAATGTCGCATCAACCTGGGCATCTTCAAGCGTACCGCTAAAAATCTGACTGGATGTATTCAGCTGTATCTGCATTGCCGTAGCAGTTGCATTAATGCCCGACACCAATGTGCCATATCGTGCCGAGCCATAAATGGTACCAATCATTTCGTAAGTGGTATTATCAAGACTGACCCAAACATTACAACCGCCCCAATTAATACCACCCGATGCCGCAACCCAAAGCTGATTTTTACCATCGGTCAAATCTAAAGGCGGTTCAAAAATTACCGGTGCATTGATATTGCCCGGCTCTTCATTTCCGCCTTGGTATCCGTTAGATGATTGCATATCATATTCAACTGCAGAACGAGATCCGACTGCCAGCTCTTCAGCTGTAATCGAAAGTACGCCATCTTCATCTTCTTCAACACGGGTGATTCGTACCAAAAAACGGTTAAGACCCAAAGATTCATCTGTAATAGTCACAATGTCCATGGGTTCAAGACGGCAGTATTTCCACCCCAGTTCAAACTCATACTCATTACGAACATACAGCATTCGTTGAAGCAGCAATTGAACTGCATGGCGTGCAATCTTAGGTTCACAGAAAAAGTCATATTTGACTGGATCTTGTGTCCGCAAACCAAACATTTCAATATTGGCTTGATCCTTGGCTTCAACCGTTTCAGTGTTGTACTGATTGAATCGGTTTACATATTCAATTTGAGTATGATTATAAGCATCGGTATCACGACTGCGACGAACTCGAACCGGTTCATCATCACCGATAAAATCATCATCTGTTAAGTGATACACCGGTTCTAAATTTGGCGTAAATGTCACACCATTACCTGTGACCGCACTATCACCAAATGAGCGGATTTTTAAACCGTCTGGACTTGGTACCACGGCACAATTCACTGCCTCAACAATTTCATTGATAATTTCAAATGCTTCACGCTGTTCAGTCATTGCAGGACTAACCAGCAAATTAGTTGCTGCACAATAGGTTCGCAATTCGGATAAATCAGCCATATCCAAATTTGGCGCTGCACCATATCGTGGATTTGTAATGAAATCCTGAATCACATCAGCCGGATTCGCATCATGAATTGTATTTGAAAAGGTAATGTCGCTCATCACTTCAAAAGTATGGTTTGCAAGGCTAGCACTGCCACCTAAATCATAGTTGGCACAAGCGACATAGCCTAAAAATGGATAATGCACAGCTTCATCAGGATGCTTAGATGCTAAATACCCCCATGCTGGATTTCGATCACCATTGAATAGCTCAAAACCGATTTGATCAATTGGCTGCAGCTGCACACCGCCTTCAGTTTTAGCCACGATCTGTTCTTTATCACGCCAAATAATGCCAATATCTTTGATTTTGTTTTCACACAGACCCAGCATTAAAGATGCTGAATAAGTATAGGTCGTATTTGTAGTTTTAGTTTTACCGCCCTTCCCACCTGATTTAGTCGTTGTGGTATGTGCAATCGCTTTAAAATCGCCATACCAGAACATGTTTGCAGAAACACGGTTTTTTCCATAAACCAATGGCTGACAAAGTCCATAAGCTGACTGTTGAATCCGCATAGAATTAATACGCTTGTCAGACGTGCTAATCGTGGTACCGCCAAACAATCCACCCATATTATTCTTTTAGCCTCTTCATACGAAAAAACCCGGCGATTCGCCGGGCTAAACTTCCTTTGGTGCCATCCTGCAGGATGACCCCCTGATGGATGTATGAGTGAATGATCGTCGGCCATTCAACGACAATTGCGCCATGACTGATGCACTTGCCAAAATGATATAAAACAATGTCACCAGGCTGTGGCTCATCGACTTCAAAGCACACGCTTTTGACGTGTTCTAAGTATCGCTGTCCAAGCTGGTGCATGTGCCAGTCTGGTGGATATGGACGCGGATCTAAGTGATCCATGAGGTCCACTTTTTCATAGACTTCACAGATTAAGGTTCCACAATCCACACCTACACCTTTGACACGTCCCTGGTGATGATATGGTGTGCCTAGCCAAGTCCTGGCCTCGGCAACGATCTCAAGTGTTTTTTGCACACATTCACAATTATGAGAACAATTTATCAATAGAATCTCCCTATTTAAATTGGCATCATCACTCAAAATTTGAGTTTATAAATTATGAAATTGCGGTATTTAATATACTTTATTATCTTTAGCTGTTTTTCCTCACCTGTATATGCTCTTTCAATAACTGAGGGAACTGACATTACACATCAATTAAATCAAGAAATTAGTAAACTTCCATCAGGCGGAGTTTTAAAGATTCCAGCAGGTAGATATAAAGTAGATGCTACTAAATCAATTATTCTTAAGAGTAATATCTCTGTTGAGCTATCCTCTAAAACACACCTTGAAGTAATCCCCAATAAAAATACAAGTTACAGATTGTTCAAAGTTCATAATGTAAAAAATGTAAATATTAGTGGGGGCAATCTAAGCGGTGATAAATACACCCATTTAGACAATAAAGGTCAATGGGGCATGGGTATAGATATAAAAGATTCCCAAAATATTAAAATTCGTAATATGAATATTAATAAAATGTGGGGGGATGCAATCTATGTAGGCACATTAGGTAAAAACACTACTGCAAATATTAAAGTCCAAAATATAAAAATGAATGATAATCGCAGACAAGGTATTTCTATAACCTCGGTAAATGGATTTATCGGAAACGATTTAACTATTACCAATACAAGCGGTGTTGGTCCTCAAAATGGTATTGATATTGAGCCCAATGATAATAAAGCATTACTGCAGAATATTAAATTTAGGAACCTCAAAACCAATAATAATGAAGGTGTAGGCTTTCAAGCATCTATGCGACACTACAATGGCTCCAAGAAACCCCTATCTATATCGTTAGACCAACATACAGATAAAGGTTCTGCTTTTGGTTTTGTAATGAGTGGAATTACTTCACCCGTAAGTGGAACAATTAACATTTCCAATGTAAATTATACAGTCAACTCCAGATCAAACTTTTGTTTCAGCAACTGGAAAAATAATAAAATTGAAGTTCTTGTAAACGGGATCTCTCATGATATTAAAGATCAACTTAAAGCTAATCCATGGTGTGAAGATCATAAGAAGAATTCTTTAGTTATGATTAAGGATGCTAATTTTATACAGCCATAAATTTACATTCAAAATAACTTTCATGTTTTTCGCCAACAGCAACATTACCCGCAGGTGTTTTACGATAGTATTTTGAATCTGTACTGCGGTCGTGCACAAAGAATTCACTCAGTGCATCCTTGTCACCTGGTGTAACTTGGTAGGCTGCTGCTTCCACGGCCAGACCGTTCGCTTCATTGCGGCCCTTATATAAACGCGCACCAATTGCATTGAAGTAGTTATTTGTACTCGCTGTCATCGACTGATCAGTGTACGTATCATCACTAAACACAATCATTGATGCGTCTTTGTGAATACAGGCAATCCCGTGATAGATCAGTGTTAATAGCCCATCATAATTCCACTTGACCAAGTTTCTTGTCTTATATCCTGCATTTCTAAATACCGTATGCTTCAAATGGTCGGCAATTTTAGGATGTCCTGGGATAAAGCCATTGGCATCTGCAGTTTCATGCATCGTAGATTTTTCAATATACTCAAACTGCTCACATGCTTTTAATGCAATATTTGCGGACATTGGAATAAATACACCATCGGCTAAAAACTTAACATCAGTGAAAATCTCATCACCATGATAGCCGCCAGTGAAATCCACTTTGGTTGAATTTGTCTTGAGTACAAATTCAGACTCACCAACACCTAATGCTGTCTTCCCTGTCGGCTGCATAATCCCATCAGTAAGCTTATAAAAAAGCGCCTGATAGATGCGCCAGTAATTTTGATAAACCAGATCACTCATATCGTATTCATGCTTGACTTCAAAACCTACATATAGGTCACCTTTAACTTGAGTGTAAGCTTTGAATGTGCCGAGCAGAGGGGCAACACCCACTTCAAATGAGTAGTAGCATTTTGAAAAAACACCCTTCGCCACTTCTGCAATTTCTGTTTTTACATACTCACGGATTGGGTCGGTTGAAGCGCCAACGATTGATGACTCGTATTGACTGAAACCACCTTGGCCAATAACCAGTACACCTGCTGTCGAGGATAGTGTCTGCTGTGCCTTAAATACTTCATTTACATATACTTTAACAGTGCTGCCTGACAAAACAAATTTAACAGTATCCCCGACACCATAGCCACCTAAACCACTGGTCACTAATGTGTTGGTATAGCCTGAAACGGTGCTCAAGTTTCCTGAATTTGAAAATGCAACAATATTGTAGTTTTCACCATTTTTAAAACCGACTCCAATGATATCGCTTACAATATCTTGCGTGATCACCTTAAATTCGGCAGTTAGTTCTTGGGCTGCGATCGCACTCACAAAGTAATGCTTAATCGCGGATGAACCTGCTTTTAATACATCGAGATTTACCTTTGAGCCATTCAATGTCTGATATGTACCAGATGTATATGTATTCGAAGTGGCTGCTGCAGTAAACCGCGTGACCGTCATATTGTTTGAGTAAGGTATTGCCACAGTCTTTTTAAACAAATCGATTGACTGGTCTTCAACATATGTTTCGGTGTACGTTTTGGCTTGTGGCAAAATGGTTGGATCTGGGGTAGGAATTTTTGATAATTCCTGTGCAACATACTCACGGATTGGATCTATAGCCTGACCGTTCAGTTGTACCAAGTAACGGCTAAAACCCATCTGACCAAAGCAGACTGCATCACCCGCAGTAATGGTTGCTTCGCCTTTTTTGACCTCATTTACATATACTGAAATCTTTGCACCGTCATATTTAAACTTGACGGTATCCCCCAGCACATACCCGCCTAAACCACTTTGAATTGTAGCGAGGGTGTAGTTTGAAATTCGAGAAAAATTACCGCTGTTTGAGAAAGCAATAATTTCAAAGTTATTTCCTGTTTTGAATCCTACCCCAACAGCGTCACCACCAAAATTCTGTAGAGTCACTTTAAACTCAGCTTCAAAATTCTGAGGTGCAAGGCTGGTCAGATAAAAATGCTTTATCGCGTTACTGCCCGATGCCACAACATCCAATTGAACTGACTGTCCCACTTGGGTTTGATATGTACCAGCAGCATAATCATTGGATGTGTCGGCTGCCGAATATCTACGAACAGTCATGTTTGACTGAAGGTTTAATGGGTTTTGTTGTTTGAATAAATCTTGCGACTCTTGAATGGTGAAGTTTTTTGCCTGATCCAGATCACTCAATCCGGTATCGGTCCACGTCCCTGTCACCGGTGTCACACCCTCAGCACTAATACGATTCCAGCGCCAGATCTTACGGGTATCATCCGCACGTGCACGCATTTCTGATACTGTAGGCAGACTGGCTTTTAATGCGGTTTCAGTTGCATAGCCGGTGTAAAAACCTTTGGCGATGACATCGTCGGCTTTGATATTAAGCTCTTCAATAGCTAAAGGTAAGGATTTGAAAGGTGCACCATAGCGTGGATTCACTATCTTTTTTTCATTAACCGCTTCACCTGCATTCTTTACGTCAATTTTTGCAGCTTCAAGTTCCTGCTTTGTCACCATGTCAGCCATGCTTTTCTCCAGGCATTAAAAAACCACCCGAAGGTGGCTGTTAATCTTTAAAAATTTAGTTAAAAGAAGTCGTGATCTTGTTGGTAATATCTGGCGTCATAATTGACCGCTTTAAGTGAATTGGTCATTTTTCCGGATGGTGACATCTCAGTGACCAAGAAGGCTGATTTACCTGCATTCTCGGAGTTAACGATCTGATAAGTGGTTTTTAGATACCGATCAGATTTCACCACAAGCGAATCAAGCGGTGCACGACTCAAAACGACTTGATTTGTCATTGCCCCTGCATAACAGTCGATCATATCAACAGAGCCATTCGGCATTTGCAGATAGATTTTCTTAACCTGATTTTGTGAAAATTCTACATTTTGTGAAAGTGTTAAAGTCAGACCATCCACCGAATTTACTTCGCCATCTTCCGTACCAAGCAACGTGTTATCAGCCACCAGAATCTTGTCATTTCGCGCAAGCAAATTAGACTCATCTAGGGCATCAAACTGGCAGATAATACGCTTGAATAGCAACTTGTTCCATTCTCGCCAAGCGCGTGTCTTAGCTTGTTCATCGGTACGAATACCGGTGGTCTTGATGGTCATCGGGTTATTTGCAGATCCATTTTCAGGAATAGAGTATTTGATGCGCGCATCATCTGCCGGACTTGTGTACTCAATTTCAATGCCGTCATACCCCTTATCAATCCGGTTTGAATAAGATCGTTTTTCAGATTTCGGCACCTTATTGCGATGATTAAAAAGCAAGACTGCATTAGATTGCGGCTTCTCTAGCTTCATTCGTAATTTAGATCCAAACCGATAGGTTTCACAAAAACATGAACTGGCGATCATTCCCGCCATCTCTTCAAATGACAGGTTTGAATCGTCGAAAGTGTAACTAAACTCACTTGCTTTTGATGAGCCAAAATAAGTGTTTACTTCCTGCTCAACAGTTAAGATTTGATTTATATCGATTTCATAATCACTTCTTCGTCCATTCTTGTGGTCTAAAGCTAAATAAATTAGCGCTTGCGCAGCTGACCTTGTTGCAGTGAGTGAACCCGTACCGTTTACCGGTAATTTTCGAGTGACCAGCATGTTTAACTTTCGCTCTTTCAGGGATAAAGCGCCTTCAGTCCCCAAGGTTTTAGATCGTACGATTGTCACGTCACCATAATTTAAAGTTTTACTTTTTGAAGTTGCATACACATCCTTAATTTTGGTTAAGTCTTGATAAGTACTATTGTTTGTTGGGGTGGTGCGTGCAATCCGGAAGCGTACCCGTCCTGGTGTTGATAGTGCTATTCGTCTAGTGGTTCCAAATGGGCTTTTTGAACTAGATTCAATATGAAAGGTGGTTGAATAAATTGGTCCTATGGGTGTGTTGTCACTGGCAATGTATTGGTATTCAACCTTTGCTGTCATACCATTTACCCAAACTCCCCCTTTGGAATCTTGATAAAACAATCCATTCTGGTAAAACAAATTAAAAACCAGTTCTTCAGTATTTTCCAATTCAAGGTTATACCAACCGACCCAGCTGTTGTTTAATTTATCCAGTCGGATTGCCAAAGGCTGACTCTGTGTATTCTGGTTTGGCAAAAAATTAACTTTAGCCCAATCACTATTTAGCAGGTCCGGATTGATTAACTTGATTTCACCTGTGCTCGCGGAATCAACAATATACGAACCATTCAAATTAATCGATCCGCTATTATTGGTGAAAAGAATATTCGCGCCAACTGTAAAGTCCTGCGTCACATATTGCCAGTTTGGGTTGGTCGCTTGGGCATTTTGCAGTGAAATAACATAATTGAATCCACCGGATACTACTGTTTTGGTTGTATTTGTTACTTTGTAGCGTCCAGATAAATCATAGTAATTATCTACAGACGTTGGCTCTATCTCTGGTGGCTCAGCTGTAATTTCGGTAGTGACCTTAATTAATGCCCCCGTCAAAACAATATCTTCAAAGTTATTCACACTCGCAATATCCAATGCTGAATGAATGGTCAACTGTTTTTCAGGTGTAAGTGTGATATCACCTGCCAGCGTTGCATCATCAATAAGAAACTCGGCACCATAAATACCTATTGAATCATTCGCATCAAAAAGCAGATCAAAATTAATATATGGAGATGCGGTCTTAATGATATTTGGAAATTGAAAGTATATTTCAGGCGATTCTATTTTTTGATCATTTGGCACATTTAGAGTTTGACCATTAATTGATTTCGATTTAATTGAAAAACGAGGTGGCTCAGTAAACGCTTCACCGATTTGATAAATTGGCGCCCCCGTAATGTTTGTATGAGGATCATAAACAGACACAGCCATACCGGAAATATCATTCACATTGGTCTGATCATCTTTAATATCATGAATTTGAACATAACCACGTGTGCACAACATCAGACACTCTTCAATTTCCTTATTATTCTCATCGTAATAAGTAATCGGTGCTGAAATTAAATCAGGTACGGCACGTAAATGTCCAAAAATTTCAGGAACACGACCACCCAATCTCGCCTGATTCTGTCGTGAAGCTAAATCATTATTTGACGATTGTGGTGCAGAAACTTGCGGTTTAGGCATCGTCATATAGGTATAAATACTAAATGCCGCCGATATTGCTGCAATTACATAGAATACAATTTGAATCCAGGCTGGATAAATTACGACATAAAAATCACCCTCTAGGCTTTGTAAATACTTTACCGAGCGCTCATCGAAAGGCGTTACATCGTTTTTATTGGAAACTGAATTGTGGTAAATGCGAGTGTTTTTGGGAAACACGGTGAATTGCTGTTTTAAATACTCACAAACGTCTTCAACACTTTCATCAGACCATGTTTCTTTGTTGAAAGGGTCTGGAATAATAAATACACGTTTCATTTATAAAACTCGCAATATTTATAACCAACAATAAATTCAAGTGGCACATACTGAGCACCATGTGCCGCCAGATGTAAAACACGACCTTCATAAAAAAGCCCGATGTGGGTTTCAGTTCGGGCTGAGTTATACATAAAAACAAGACAGGGGCTTACGGGTTGATCAAGCCGGTCAAAGTCATCGCCGCCATTCAAGAATTGATTTAATCGCTGTGATAAATCTTCACCGGTAACCAAGGCCCACGCTTCACACGCAAGCTCATTACAGGTGTAATCACTACGAAACTCACGATCAAGCAGATCATCAATCATAGTGTGCCCCGCAACATAGGAAAGCGCTCTAATGAGTACGCATCTCCAGTTCTGACTGAGTTTAGTTCAGGTGCTTGTGCATCAAAAGTTACAAGCCCTGTGCTGTCTTTATTCATACTGACGATATCTAGTGTTTGAATGATTAGCATAGGGGTTGTTAGATCATCATCCCGATACACCCGGTACTTAAAAGTGGGTGGCACATTGTCAGTCAGGTTTGCATAGGCTTGGATTAATGCATCGTCATAATCAGCCAAAGTAATGCTAAATACCTGGTCCAAGTCGTTGGTGATGTTGTTTCGGCCTATTTCCATCTGCTGAAACTCATAAAAATAATCGAGACCGTCTTCATGCTTTACAGTAATTCCACTTGTGTCATTTCTGACATAGCGAAACACCTCAGGAAAGCTTGAATGCGCTATCTCGATGCAATCAAGCTGAATAACGCCACCCTGCGCATTAAGAAAAAAAGATACATAGTCAGTCACCTAAACCCCCAGTGCATTTGGAAAATCCTTATTCACCAATTCTTCAAGCGGCTCAAAAATATCGCTGCCTGAACCAAGTGCCACAAGCGTGTCATCAAGTGTGTCGTCACGTAATTTAGCTTTCACTTCCAGAGTTGCAGAGCAGGTGTAAACCTTGGCCTCTTTTGAATCCAGCCGAAAGCCTGACTTGAAAAAACATTCATATTCTTGCAATTCGGCATCATCAATAATTAACGAGGCTAAAAATGGCTGATTTGGATTTCGTTGCCAGACATTAAAAAAGGCCACAAGATACTGATAGCCTTTTTCACCGGTCACCCAACTTGAGCTAACCATGTGGGAATTTCCTCTGACATCTCGTCGATACCGAGATGGACCTCCGTCCAACTGTTGTTGAATCACATTGTTTCCGTGCTCAACTGTGTAGCCGCTTTGCCGAACACAATAAGCAAGTTTATTCATATTATCTCCGTGCTGTGGCATTGGTGTTTTGAGCTAAAGCCTTACGTACCTTTGAGTTTGGCTGTTGCAGTGAGTTGACGATGTATTGCTCAACCATATCAATCGTTACAGTGCCATCATCTGCAGTGGATACATTTGCTGTTTGACCAGGTAAGGTATTGATGATGATTTTTGGCTGAACCACTGCCGCCTTCTCACCCAAGCCCTTACCCGAGTTAATCGCATCAAGCGTACCTACGCCCACTCGCTTGGTTGCAGCTGCGTTTAACACATACTCTTGACCGTGGACTACGCCTGCGACATCCGATGTTCCATAGTTGCCTGTATAGCCACCAGCTTTGAAGCCTTCTGTATGAATGGCTTGAATATTAGAAACAATAGAAGCGGTTTGTGCTGCTACTGTTGCCATGGCTGCTAGATTTAGTGGCCATGGATTATTTGCCGCCTGAGCAATACCAGCTTGAATAGCAATCATCGAACGAGCAATAGCGAAAGACTTCTCTATAGTTATTGCTGCTTTATAGTATTTATTTTGCTCATCACCCTGTTGTTTAAACATTGCTGACATCGAGTTGGCTATCTGCTCACCATATGAGAGATTAAGCGACCTTTTGGCATCTATATATCGCTTTTCAATCTCTATTAAGGCAGCCTTATACTCCCTCTCTTTCAGGATTCCATATTTTCTAGCCTCATCCAAAATAGCTTCACGATCAGCCATTTGCTTTTGCAGTGCATACAAATCACCCTGACCAGTTAGGTCGGCGATTAGTGAGTCTGAATTATCTTGAGCCGCCTTTCTTTTTTTCTCATAGTCATCAGCGAATCTAGCTGCTGTTACCTCGCGCATAGCTGCACGCTGCTTAGCATCTGTAATTTTGTCTATTTCCTGCATCTCAAGGCGATATCGCTCCTGCATCAAATCAACTTCATGCATATATGCTTGTTTAGCCTGAAACAGTTGGGTTTCTTGAGATAAAAGAATTAAGGCTTGCTCTTGCTTAAGCTGCTCATCAAGCAGTTTTACAGCCTTATTTCGCTGATCTTTTGTTAATTCAATGTCGCATGCTGCATAGAATTTTCTTTCATCAAAACTTTGCTTGAGCAATTCAGATTCAGTCTTTTTGAATGCACCATAGTCATCAAGCTTGGTTTTTAAAGCATAGTTAGCAATCGCAATATCATTATCTGCACGTGCTTGGTATTCAGCTTTGAGTTCTTTGGTGCGTTCAGGTGAAAAGCCAGCTTTATCAATCTCCTCAAGCTTGTCTTTAAGATTTTCACGGATTTTAGTTACTTCATTTGCAACATCAAGTTCAAGGGATTTTTGTAGGTTGGCTTGCTCCTTCAAAAATTCTGAATACTGCTTAAGATCATCAATCGCATCAGCTGAGCCCTTGTTTTTTAAAGCCGATCCACCTAGGCCGACAATCCACTTATTTACTGATGGGGCAAAGTTAGCCACTTCTTTGTTGCGCGCAGCACTCCCTTTGACTTTCCCGCTTTTTGCAAACTGCGCAGATCCCGCAAGGCCAGCATTATGCGAGCGAATTGCAGCCTCCCAATCCCCTAGTTCCTTGTATGCTTTAGCTAGATTTTTTGCCACAACCTCTGCAATAACTGGAAGGTTTTTAGAATCAGCAACACTAAGTCCATTGTCCTTGCGATAAGCGTTTGTAGTCTGATAATAGCCAATAGCGCCGGTCGGACTAACTGCATTCGGATTGCCTTTAGACTCTTGAGCCATTAAGCCAGCAAGATAGTTTTTAGGGATACCGTACTTAGCACCGATACCGTCTAAATCATGCTTGGCTGATAATGTTGCTACTTTTTGCAGCATCTTCAGCTCTGCTTGGGTGTATTGGTATCTTTTCTCTTTCTCCTTGGTGATTTTCTTTTCGGCTTCATTTCGAGCATCAATTACATCCTTATTTTTTTGCTCAATATCAACAACTTTTAAAGCTGCTTGATACATCTCATTGGTGATTTGTATGCCTTCTTTTTTAGCATAGTTAGCCGCATCAACCATGGCTTTTACCTGCTCTTCCGAATAACCCTTCGCAAGCAAGCCTTTGGTCACATATGCTTCATATTCACGGTCGTAAAGAGAATCCTTAAAGCCTTGTTGTGCACGAGCAGCTTTTTGCGCGGCAGTTTCATTAGCATTTAGTTCTTTAGTGTTGCCTGCAATTTTGGATGAGGTATTTTGAGCCTCATTACCGGCAAGCTTTACTTCTATGCCAAAAGCCTTAAAAGCAACTTTCGAGGTATTGGCTTTCGCAGCACTCACATCATATTCTTTAGCTTGCTTCTTAAGCATGTCGTAAAGATCAGTAGGGATTTCCATTTCATTCAGGCGTTTGATTGCCTCGTCATAACTAATCACACCGCGACGCGCATCTTCAGTTACTTTTCTGGCTTTTTCGTTTTCTACCGATGCAGCACGAATCGCAAACAGGACAGCATCTACAGCCTCTTTGGATTTGCCTAATTGGATGTTCTGAGCAGCAAAAGCCGCGGTTAAGTCTTCAATTGCAGATTTTTTATCATTGCCTGTAAGTTTTTTTAACTCCTCATTGGTTTTTTGAGCAATCTTACCCTGCTCTTCAAGCTTTGCATTAGCCTCTGCTGTACGCGAACTCATGTACATGTAACCAGCAGCCAATGCAGTCACCCCAAGAGTGATTGCTCCAATAGGTCCGCCAATTAATGCGGTTATCTTTGATCTGGACAACCAGTTTATTGATGAGGCGTATAAGAAGTTGAGCAAGAAATCAGCGTAAGTTGGTTTCTTTTTACCCTTAAAATTAGTATCTTATCCGCTTAATTTAAGGGGGTAGTATGAAAAAATTATTAGCTATTGGGGTTTTAGGAATTTCAATTACAGGCTGTACATCTATTCAAGTTAAAAATAATGAAGGATTTCAGCCACAGTCCGTTAAACAAATATGTGTGATCAATAACCCTAAAGTTATTATTGCTGGATTTGATGACTCAATTGTACGCAGCTTTGCAAGATACAATATTAATGCAAGGGTTTATCCTCAAGCCTCTAAAGCTGCACTATGTGAAACCACAATGGACTATACAGCATTGCGATCATGGGATTTTGTGACATACATGAGTTATGCAAAATTCACCTTAATGAAAGAAGATAGAATTGTTTCCGAGGCTGAGTTTAGATTAAAAGGCAAAGGTGGGTTTGCTTTAAATAAATGGCGAAGTACAGATACTAAGATTGATGAGCTGGTAGATGTATTGGTCGGCAGCGCAAGTAAGTAGATAAATGGACTTAAAGCAACCTCCTTTGGGAGGTTTCTTTTTATCTGGATAATTAGTATCTTGTGAATACTTATAAAAAAGGGTATTTGCATGAAAAATTTATTGATTGCTGGGGTTTTGGGGTTTGGATTGGCTGGGTGTACAACAACACCAAAACAACCAGTAGAGCCAGCAAAGTTTGAAAAAATCTATCAACTGGATGACCTAAATCAGGCTCAAGTTTACGATGGGGCAAGACAATGGTTTGCTGTGGCATTTCAGTCTGCTAACGCGGTAATTCAGTACGAAGATAAATCCACAGGCACAATTATTGGCAAAGGAAACATGCGCTACCCTTGTAGCGGGATGGAGTGTTTGGCAATGACAGGCAATGAAAGAGTTGATTTTACCGTCAGAGTTGACACCAAGGATGGAAGAATGCGAGTTGGGTACAACAGTCTAACTTATAGCGCTCCATCCTATATGAGTTCTGGCATAAGGATGCCTGCGCAAAACTATCCAATTACTGAAAGCAGAAAATCAACGCCTTTAATTATTAGTAATTTAAACAAGTTCTCCGATGAAATGGCTGAAAAAATTAGAACTCAGCAAACAGTTAATAGTAACTGGTAGCACATAAGTACAATTAACCCACTTCGGTGGGTTTTTTAATACCCAAAATCCATAGCTCGCATATTGCGGGCTTTTTTATTGTCCGCAGGAAAGTGAAATGACTCAAGAATCTCGTTTGGTCATCGTTATTGACTCTAAGAATGCTGAACGCAATACACGTGCGGTTGCTGACGAGTTGGCGAACCTGACAGCTAAAGGTGGTCAGGCAGAGTCACAAATGACCGCGATGAGTTCTTCGATTAAAAGCCTTGTTGGGTATATGGGTGGCATTCTAACCATCAATAAGGCCATTGCTATGGCTGATGGCTATACACAAATGGCAGCACGTATTCGTAATGCTACACAGAGCGCCGAAGAATACGCACTGGTGCAAGACCGCCTATTAAATACTGCGAACACCACTTACCGGCAACTTGGTGAAGCTCAAGAAGTCTACCTAAGCATGGCTGGCGGGATGAAGTCACTTGGCAAATCTACAAAAGATACTTTGGATTTAACCGACTCACTTTCTTTTAGCTTTACCCACAATGCGACACGTGTAGACCAAGCACAATCAGCAATGGATGCACTAAGCAAATCCATGGCTAGAGGTGAAGTGCCCAAGCACACAGACCCACTTGAACACCATCTTAACCAAAGAAGTACCGGGTGAATATATTCCACAGATCACTTGGCAATTGGCTTGCACTCGTCGCAAGTGGTGTGACTTTGTGAGTTATGACCCTCGCCTGCCTGAATATTTACAACTTGTGATTATCCGGGTATTTGCAAAGAATTTGGATATCGCAGGGATTGAGCAATCAGTAATTCGATTTAATCAAAAAATTGATCAGATTGTTGCTGAGTTAAATCCTAAGGAGGCTGCCGCATGAAAAAAGTAATCAAGCCTTCAAATGATTGGCAAGTGCTGCGTAATCGTTATGCAAGCACCAGGTCATACAAAAGCCGAAGTGCTTTAAGTATCTGGCGTAAAGAGGATTTTCAAAACTGGTTGGTTGATCAGGGTGCTGATGTTTTTAGTTCCGCAGAACAGTACGAAATACTTAGATTTAGGCTGCATGGTCAATTGGGTATTTGGTATCAAACTGGATCGGGCAATCTTTTAATGCACGACTTGGCTGAAAAATATAAAGAAGAAACTGAAATGGTGGCGACATGAAAAAAGTAGTCAAACCAAAGAACCTCATCGCCTTCCGTATCTGGCTTGAAAAGTTGGGGTATTCGGTGAAGCAATTAGGCAAAGGATTCACAGCTAACACCTCGGATCGCTTTATTAAGAAACGTCATCAGCATGTATTGGTGACTGCGGATTTAGGTGGGAATCAAGCAGCTTATGAGCTTGGTCAAGAATTTGAAGATCATTTGATCAGTATTGATTTGAAGGTGGCGTGATGGATATTAAAGAAGTTCGCACATACCACATACCTGCTCAAGATGGCGTAGATCCAATAGATGTTTTCATTGTGTGGTATGGCGAGTGTAAGTCGCAAATAACTATTCGTTGCTGGGATAGTGCGTGGACTGGATATCGTGGTGGGCATTGGCATGAGCGAGTTGAAAAATATATCACCGAGTGTGTGGATCAGGGAAGTACAGATCATTTAGTTGAATTATTTTCAAGAACACGCAGCCCTAAAGAAATTAAATGGCTTACCAAAATTATTGAAAGCATTCATAAATATTTAAAAAGCATTGAGGTGGCGTGATGCAAAATCCAGAAAAAATAGAAATCGAAGGTTTAAAAACAATTCATAAGCTCTGTAAATTTGGCGCAGATCACAATATGGAAGGCTGTTCATTTACGGAAATCGTTGAGCATATGTTTAATGAACTAGCCAAAGCCCAAGCGGTGCCGGAAGGGTTTGTTTTGGTGCCAAAATTATTGAGTGATGAACTGGCAGATGAATTAGCAATTGATGCCTTTAATAATATTCAAAGCATGTTTGATTATGAGCACAGAGGCTCAACAGCCACACACCGGGAAGAAATTCGATTGAGATGGTGCAAAAACAAAGCTAGAGACTTTCAAGAAAACTACAAGGCCATGATCGAAGCACAGGAGCAAAAGGGATGAAAGACTTTTACTGTCCTTATTGTGAGCATGGAATGGATAAAGATGAAGTCAATGTTCATGAAGATGATGTTTTAGGTGAATGGGAGGTTGAATGCCTTGAATGCAAAAAGACTTTCGAGCTTACAGCAGAACCCGACATTCTTTATTCAACTGCTGAATTGGAGCCAACCAATGACTGAAAAATTAGAACAAGCCAAAGACCTCATTGAATCGTTGGCCGCTCGGAAAATTGGTGGTACTGGCATTGAGTTGAATAGTGAAGAAACTGAATTGGCGTATGAAGTTTTTAACGATTATGTGATGCGGAATGAATTGAAAGGCGTTGATGTGAAGTTGCCTTTTGAAGTAATCCAAATTTTGAAGGAGACTCCCTGATGGCCTGCCTTATCAAAGTATCGGAATTTATTAAGCGAGTTTATGGAGAAAAGGATTCAACCCCTCCTACTCCACAAACCATTACACGTTCTTGCCGTCGTGGTGAATTGCCGGCAGAACAGAAAGGTAAGCTTTGGTATATTGATTGGGACATATATCAAAAACAAACTGGCGATGATCTTATTGATCGAGTACTTAATAGCTGAGGTATGCCATGGCACGACCACGCGCTAAAAGAAACAAAGACTTGCCACCCAATCTTTATCGTAGCGGTAACAATACCTGGCGTTATCGCCACCCTTTAACTGGTAAATATCACGGTATGGGTGATGATAAAACTAAAGCAGTAAATGCAGCTCGAAAGCTTAACGATATTTTAACCCCAGCAACCGATCTAGTATCGGTTGTCATGGGTGAGATAACTTTTGGTGAATTTTCTCAAAAGTTTTTAACTGAAAAACGTCGTAAAGATGGCCGGCCACTCGCTGACAACACAGTAAGAAGCTATAGCCATAGTTTAAATAGATGTACTGAGTGGGAAAATGTTGCACTTTCATCCATTACTTTGTTTATGGTTAATAAACTACTTGAGAGCCTACCTGCATCAACAAGTATTGAAACTCGTAGTTTACTCATTCAAATCTTTGATTTAGCAATAAGTAAAGGCCTTGTAACCGATAACCCTGCAGCCCAAACTATTAAGCGATATCGAATTAAACAGCGTAAACGCCATACATTGGAAGGCTTAACAGCTATTCGAAATGTATCACCTCAGTGGCTTAAAAATGCAATTGATTTGGCAATGCTTACAACCCAGCGACGCATAGACATTATCAATATGAAATGGACTGATATTAAGGATGGCCATTTACATGTTGCACAAGAAAAAACCACAAATGATCCAGAAGATGAGTTTGAATTATTAGAAGGTGCTGGGTATGTACGGATTAAAATTAATGATGAATTACAGCGTGTTTTAGACCGCTGTAAAGATAATGTTTTAAGTCCATACATTATCCATAGGGTACCGAAGGGGAAAACTAAAAACCGTGGCCAAACTAAAGATCATTGGACGCAAATAGAAGCTCAATACGTTTCTAGAGAGTTTTTGAATGCGAGTAGAGCAGCCAATGCTTATCCTGAATTAAATGGTCGCCAACTACCAAGCTTTCATGAAATTCGAGCCCTATCCATTCATTTGCATAAAAAAGCAGGTAAATTAGCCCAAACGTTGGCAGGTCATGCAACAGAAAGAATGACTGAAGTTTATGCATCAGGACATGAGATTATTTGGAATGATGCGGATGTTGGTATTGATCTGCCATTTGATGCAGATTGATCAACAAAAAATTAAAGCCACTTTTATAAGTGGCTTTTTTATTGACTTAACTGACTGAAAAATTAACTGCAAAACTATATTGCAACTTATTGTTTTCTATAATATCTATTATTGCTATTTTTCCTATATTTTACAGGAATATCAGCCCCCTAATTCACATATAAAACAATAACTTAAATTAGCTTAAAATGTATTTTAAATAAACATCAAGCATAATCAATCATCAGCAGTTAATCTCTCGCTATATTGTACGCATATATGCCACAGATAAAAACCACTGATGATCAATAGATCAGTCTTCAAGCCACTAGATCCTTATTTCACGTTAGCTGAAACCATATTTTCAGGGATCACCACGGCATCAAACTGTTCTGCTGTCACCAAGTTCAATTCAACTGCAACCTGTTTTAAGGTCTTGCCTTCTTTATAAGCTGTTTTTGCCACTTTTGCTGCATTTTCATATCCAATTACCGGGTTTAAAGCAGTGACTAACATGAGTGAATTATGTAGGAAATAATCAATTTTTTCACGGTTTGGCTCAATTCCCACAGCACAATGATCATTGAAACTATTACATGCATCACCCAGTAATTGAATCGATTGCAATAGGTTAAATGCAATCACTGGCATGAATACATTTAACTCAAAGTTACCCGAAGCCCCTGCAACATTAATGGTCGTATCATTACCCATAACCTGTGCCACTACCATGGTCATGGCTTCACTCTGGGTTGGATTGACCTTGCCTGGCATAATGCTTGAACCAGGTTCATTTTCAGGAATACGAATCTCTCCAAAACCACAACGTGGCCCACTGGCCAACCAGCGAATATCATTGGCAATTTTATTTAAACTGACTGCTAATGTTTTTAAAGCACCCGACGCAAATACCGCAGCATCACGCCCTGCTAAAGCTTCAAACTTATTCGGCGCAGTGACAAATGGCAAATCGGTTAATGTCGCCAATTCTGCCGCTGCTTTTACTGCATACTCCGGATGTGCATTTAAGCCAGTCCCGACAGCCGTTCCTCCTAAAGGTAGCTCATACAACCCTTCAAGTGCCTGATGTAAACGTTTCAATCCGTGGTCAAGCTGTGATACATAGCCACTAAATTCTTGCCCTAAAGTTAATGGTGTTGCATCCTGTAAATGTGTGCGTCCAATTTTAACAATATCTGAAAATTCCTTCGATTTTTCGTCTAATGTATCGCGTAAACGTTGTACTGCTGGAATGAGCAATTCGTTCATTTGCAGGCTGGCTGCAACATGAATGGCGGTTGGAAAAGAATCATTAGTGGATTGCGCACGGTTCACATGATCATTCGGGTGTACTGGCTTTTGCGAACCTAAAGGATTGCCCAGTTTTTGATTGGCAATATTGGCGATCACTTCATTACAGTTCATATTGCTTTGCGTACCTGAACCGGTTTGCCAGACCACCAATGGAAACTGTGCATCCCATTTCCCAGTAATCACTTCTTCCGCTGCATTGACAATATAATGTGACAATTCATGCGGAATTTGATCTAACTCGGCATTGGTGATGGCTGCCGCTTTTTTTACCAGCCCCATGGCCCGAATCATTGGTCGTGGTAAGCGTTCTTGCCCAATTTTAAAGTTTTGCAAACTCCGCTGTGTTTGCGCACCCCACATTGCTTCACTCGGAACTTCAACATCGCCCATTGTGTCGTGTTCAATACGTGTTTGCATCCTCAACCTCATTTCAATCTAGTTATATAACTTTAGCCAATTCATCTGTTTTGACATATTTAATGATCTTAATCAAATGTCTTATAATTATAAATGATTATTGTTTACATATAATTTTTTTAATGTCCTTTTAGTGTTTGCTGATAAAATCGCCAGGAATCTTCTATCATTTGGGTAATGGTGCGTTTAGGCTGCCATTTCAAAATTTCATGCGCTTTGCCTGTGGTTGCCCCAATCTGGTCTAATTCAGCATAAGTATAAAATGGTGCATCTATAGTTTTAATTTCGCTCTGGGTGACTTTGGCGACTTCGCTCAGTAAAGCACGAATGGACATATTCTGCCCTGCAATATTAAAAGCATCACAGGTATAAGGTTGAATTCTAAGCCATTGCAAAGTCGCTATAATGGCATCACAGCAATCCAACACATGTAAAAAACTGCGTTCGACGGTACGATCTAAGGTATGAGCTTGCTGACGTAACTCAATATAATCTCGTTGTTTGGCGGCAGCTTGCAATGCCAAGGGAATAATATTTTTAGGTAAAGGTGCCACGAACTCTCCTAACACCGCATGTTCAAAGGCACCTGCAATATTACTTAATCTCAAGATTGCAATTTTCCATTCACTGTCTGTTAATGCAGTATCTCGGATGATTTCTTCTGCCATTTGTTGCGACTTGATATAAGGATTCGGATAAGAATAGTTAAAAGGCATTTCTTCTGACAGGGTTGAACTTGACTGTCCATATACGGCCAAACTGGATAAATGGATTAAGGTTCGAACTCCTGTGCGCTGCATAGCACGCAGCAAACTCATAATGCAGCTCACATTATCGTTATAGTATTCCAGTGGTTTAAGTGCCGATTCCTCAATTGATTTAAAGCCTGCGGCATGAATGACCGCTTCTACAGAATATTGTTCAAAAACTTTGTTTAAAGCGGGTGTATTACGAATATCAATTTTGACAAATGGCACATACATACCGGAAATAAATTCGAGACGTTCTAAGGTTTGTAAACTTGCATTGGATAAATTATCAACAATAATGACTTCTTGCCCATGCGCCATGAGGCTTAAAGCAATATGTGAACCAATAAAGCCTAAACCACCAGTCACTAAAATCATTGTTTAGATACTCCTTATATTAATCAGTATCTTATATTTTATAGATGTATTTTTGGTGTCCTTGCTAACTTATCCACAGATACTATAAATAAAAAACCGACTCAAAATTTCTCTTGAGTCGGCTAGTCTGCAAGAGAATTATAAGATTATGTTAAAGGCTTAGAATATTTCATGTGTTGCAGTTATGACTATTAACTGTTGTTATTTATGATAAGAGATAATTACTCATTGAGTAGTTTTTATTCAGACGATTCTTCATTAATTTTAAATGAATTAAGACTATTTTTATATTAAAATGGTTAAAGCCCCGACTTGAGAGCTTTTAAAAAGTCGATCTGATTGAATAATCTTATATTGTAAACTTCATAGTTTTGCGTCATCTGTATTCTGCAAGAATTTTAAGAAAAATATCTAAAAGCTTTAATGCTTGTGTAATTAGTCTTGTAAAAATTTCAATTAAACTTGTCTATTTTCAATATATTCTCTGCTTATAAAAATATACTTCGATGGTTTTTGACGTTCTAACCTTTACTGTCTAATTTAGACAGAGGGCAATACAACAAAACAATATTTAAAAATTTTGTCATGCTAATAACAATAAAGAGGGTTTTTATTGTCAATAAACCAGGACGGAAATAATAATGAGCAAAATCAACAGACTAAACAGGCAGATTTAATCTCTGAAAGTGCTACAGTTTATACTGCAGATACTAAGGATGTTGAAGCTCAGGCAGGTGCGGAAAAAGATGGAAAAATTGTTTATATGAGTAATGATACCGGGCATAAAACATGGCGTGATTAAGATACACGCGTGATCAACTTACAAGGTAAAACTTTATTGCCAGGCTTTATTGCTACTCATAACCATGCATATCTTCGTGCAGAATCGATGTATTGGGTAAACTTAGCAGCGCCGAGTCTGGAAGGTTATAAACAAGAAACTCAAGCCTTTTTAGCCACACGTCCAGATACTAAACAAATTCGTGGTGTCGGTTGGAATTTGAAATATATTCTTGAATAGGCTGAGGCAACAGGCCGTTCTCCAACACAGTTAAAAACTGTTCTAAGAATAAAATCAGGACATAAAAAAAGGCGCTAATTGAGCCTACTTGAGTTTTCAAGCCTGTTTCCAGTCTTCAATTAATTTCATTTTAAAGTTTCCTCAAGTTGTGTGATTTTTTCTTTCATGAGTGATTTGAATAATGGATGAACCAACTCAGATGCATGCGGCGATAAGCGAGACTCTTGAGTCATTTCCTTTCCTGTAAGCAATAAAAGAACATCTAAGAAGTGGACAGACATAAAAAACCGATCTCATTTGGGTTGGCTTACATTTTCTAGATATAGGTACAAATAGTTATTGTGAGCAAAATTGTTAAGAACCATCATGCTTGCATTTTTCATAATTCCATTCGACACCAATGGGTAGTTGGATAAAATATTTCATAGGAAATATGTTTTCCTCTTTACTTTCCGGTCCAGTGAAATCAAAAACCCCGGTGTTAGGTCACTGGGATTTTCTTTGGTTAATATAGGTTTAGGGAGTAAAAAAGCAGCCTAGGGTGCCTTATATGCAGTCTTAACTAAATTATTTAATTTCAGATTCTTCAATATTTTTAGGTAAATTAAGACTGACTTTGAAATTTCCAATTTCATTCTCACCTCCCCAATCACCATATATTAATGCTGTAACTTCAATTGCTGCATCTTCAGATAAGTTCTTATTATTTAATAATTTTAGAAATTTTAGAGCATCATCGTCGCTCAAATACCCCACTTGAATATCATTAATAAGTACCATAACTGCATGTGTATATTCAGTATTGGTGAAGTCCTTAACCAAAAGCGCAGTAACCACTTTGCTTACTGAATTTTCAAGCTTTGGGCCTACTATTTCAACTAATGGCTCTTGGTGATCTCTTTCACCAATAACGCTATGGGTAAATTTATTTTTTGAAACTTTTTTAATTTCTCCACCCAATTTAAATTTAGTATGCGCGCCTACCATAACAAAAGCAGTGACAGCTATGATTATTACTATTAAAAAGATTAGCCCCATAATTACTACTCTTTTATTTGTGCGATTTGAGTTTATGAATTTAACATAGAAAAAAATGATTTTTTTTAGCCCCTAAGGAAGCTTCTTAGGGTATTTGTGTTTCTAAATAAATTATTCTTATTTGGACACATTAAAAGTAACCAATTTAAAAGAAAATTAACCAAAAAAATCACTAGATAATCGCGCTTACATAAACTTGTAGCGCTCTAACCAAAAGCTTGATTATTTTACATATGCAGACATAGCTAATACTCAATCAGATAATTTTCTTCTTTACTCTGAATTTAAGTTTTAGAAACATAGAGGAAATTCAAATGAAAAAGTATTCAAAAATTCTATTACTCACCTTAACTAGTTTTGTGGGTACAATAGCTATAGCAGATGAATCAATTCCACCAGAAGCTACTGCAGCAGCAGAAGCCCAACAAGCTGCCCTGGATTACCAACACCAACAGGACAATCAATCTAAAACACCGAATGAATAAATTAAAGCCCTCTATTTGAGGGCTTTTTTAGAGCTAAATAAACTAACTCCATCTTCGCTTGCAGGTGTTATTCCATGCAAACTCAAAGTTTTCCGAATCTGTAAAGCCTTCTATAAGAACAATATTGCGATCTACCATAATGAAACGTTTAAAGCCAGTGTAGGTATCGCGCTTTTTTATGTAATTAACCTCGCCACATACCCCTAGTTGATTCCGGAATATTACTGAATCTGGGCCTGGTAATGATTTTCTAAGAAAATTTCTTGACTCTTCTTGTTGCCTTTCTTCTAGCGCTCCAAGAGTAGATATTTGATTATCTGCTTCAACTTTGCTGCAACTCGCCATACCTACTGCAAGTGACAGTAAAATTTTCTTCTTCATAGTCCTTCCTTTTCTTGACGGCTCACCTTACCTTTATTTTTCACATAAAAAAACCACTCCGAAGAATGGTTTTGTATGGTTATGTTTACACTAATTGAACATTTGCCCCAATTGGTAAATAACCAACATAAGAGCAAGAGCTGAAGATGATGTCGCAAGCATTTCTACTTTATTCATAATGATTCCCTCCTGCTTTTATTGTTCTATTGTTATACATCATAATAAGAATTGTTATCAAATTCAAATGCAACAACACGTAAATATTGGAAGCTTATTCAAGCATTAAAGAACCTCCTGGAGGAGGTTTGTTTTTAGAAGTTGTATCGAATACCTGCTTTATAGGTTGGCATTTCATTGCCTGATAGATCAAAGCCCTTCTCATAAGCATTCTGCGGACTATCAAGCGTAACTTTGTGCAACGCTCTAAATTCACCATCTTGAACAGGTGATCGAATCACGACTTGCTGAAGTTGTTTCACCTACAATCTTTTTAAGGTGGTCATCTACTGTTTTAAGCACATCAATCGCAAAATTAGATGGTTTGTTTTCCAAGACATTTATACTACCTCAACCTTGCCTACTCTTATTTCATAAATAAGAGTGCCATTCTCTATAATGGGATTCCCATGCACTGCTTGTTTATGCTTTATGAAGTAGCCTTTATTTGTGTCGCAAAACATCACATGTAGTATCTTAATGCTATCCAGCAAGACCTTTTTAACTCTAGGCTCGGATTGCTCCACATCAGCATGATAAATACCATCTGTATGCATGGCTTAGTGTATTAAGTTTTGATCATTGATGTAGATCATCAGTTTCACTCTCCTGAAACATCGCAAAAAAAATCCTGAGCGATACGCTGTATTGAGTAAGCTTCAAATTCAACACTAGGTTTTTTCTCACCCATGAGTTTTTAACTCTTAGCCAAATATGCACAGCTTCATGCAATAAAAGCTTATGAACTTCGATTAGTGTTCTTTCGCTGCAATCACCTAATTGGATAATGCAATGCTTACCCCCATCGTAATAATTAACCTGAGTCCCTGCACCTAAGTGCATAAACTCTTGTGTTTCGGTCAAATCGTCAAACAGCAGGTCGAATTGATCTTGATTACAAGCTAGAGTGTATTTTGAGTGTACAAAAGGTGAAATGTATCACTCCAGCACATAATTATTGCTGATCATAAATTTCAGCCATTAAAAAACCCACCGAAGTGGGCCTAATTCAGTTGTGATGTGAGTTTTTGTAGAAATGTATCGAGCTCATCTTGAGTTTCAAAAGAAAGAGTTAATATATGGTCATTTGAAAACCCAATATTTAGTTGTAACTTCATTGCCTGAAGATTGTTTGCTGTTGAAAGATTTTCTATAAGCCTAATTTTATCTTTGTTGATAAAAATTTCCGACCTGTTGTACGGGACAATATATTTCATAAACATTGTTATTTATTCTCATATTTATATCAAAATTAGTTCTAACATATTTACATCACAAGTCAACAATCTACCCAACTCTTATAAGTTGGCAAGCCAAATACTTCCGGTCGGATCAGTCCCAATATTTACCACCTTAAACTCACCTTTACCAGTAATCAAAACATCAATGATCTGCGCAATGCTCGTCGTGTCATTCTTCTGCAAGATAGCCTTGGAGTCTGTCACCGACTCAAATTTTGATATTTAATCAACTCATCACAACAAAACTGCAAATCTTTTTTAGCTTGTACACGATCTGTCATGATTACCCCTAAGAAGAAAAGAAAAACCCCCTTAACTTCGAGCATGCAAAGGAAATTTATATGCCGTAATACATCCCGCAAGTTTGGAGAAATTATTTAATCATCTTTACGCATTCTTGGATATATCCACGCTCATGATCGTAATCAAACTCATAAGCATGAAGGCAAAATAACTTGCGTAGAAATTGGAGCATGACTTTTCTCCTGACAAAAAAATACCTCCCGAGGGTGGGAGGCAAAACTAAAAACCAGAAACTACAGCGATAGATTCTGCGCGTATTCTATACACCATTAATTCTCAATCATTGGCAAAATATGCCGAAATTTAAAAATTACATTAATTAAATCAGTTCATTATAAAAAATTAATTTATGATTTATTAAATATAAAAAAGCCCGATCAGTGACCGAGCTTTCGTTGCCATATAAATCTATTTTTTTGAATTCTTCACTTCAAACTGGTATTCATCTTGAGTAACCTTGATTTTAATATTCTTGTATTTTCGTTTATTTGGATCCATTGCCGAGCCGGCAACTTCCTCAAAAAAGTTACGATCATTCATTAGCTCGCCATATGCTTTATAACCTAACAAAATCTTTTCAGGCTTTTTTCCGTTAACTGCTAACGCACTAAGAGTTTCTTCTAATTTTTTAACAGTTAAGATTGTCATTTTAATTAAAGCTCAAAACAAAAAGTTATTATCGCTCAATTTTATGAACAAACTATGTCAAAAAAGCCCACCATTTGGCGAGCTTCAATCTGTCTATCCCAGTCTAACTTTAAGATAGGCGTTTGGCCCAAGAATTATTTAACTTTTCTTAGGCAGTCGCGACACACCTTAATATCTTCATCATTTTCGGTATGATCAAACTCAGCAATACCATGACACCCAACGAAACATAAGATAAATCGGAGCATAAATTCCCCCCTTTAGGTATGTGGATTAACTTACTGTTGATGAAAATAAAAAGCCTACTTAATGCTGCTAATCAAGTGGGCTTTTCAATTCACATTACATTGTTTTAATTGTTAAGTTTTTGGAATGACTAAAATATATCACTAAAAATTCAAATGAAAAGTATAGTAAATACAATTGATATGTTTGGAGATGTTTAACTTAAGTTATTATTTATTAACAACTTGATTGGAAACCAATCAAATATGAGTTTTAATACCTCTGGAATATCATTAATTTTAAAATCATTGTCATATTTAGCTTTAACAAATTTAGATAAATTATCAAAATTTCGCTGATATTTTTCCGCCATTTCATTAGCTGTTTTTATTTGGTCAGTAGCATCAGTGACAATTAGTAATAACCGTGATTATCTTTCCTTAGCTCTTCATTCTCTTGTGTTGTGGCCACCAATAGTGACCTTATCTCTTCCATAGAAAAAACAGTCATGATAATAATCCATTATTTTTTAAAGAGCATAGCAATTCTAAGCATTAAAAAAGCCCACCTTTCGATGAGCTTTCTATACTAATTATATCAAGATAGAGCTAATAGGAGGTTTCAGCCCCCTCAGATAGTGTCTTCAGACTATCTAACTTTTCTTGTTGAGAAAGGTTATAAACATGGAAACCGGTAAAGAGTATAAGTGCTAATAGTACTCCGCTTAAAATCATAATCCTTTTGTAATTCACTTAGGATTCATCTTGATTTAAACATGGACCTTACTCATGTACATGCACGAACAGAATAATTCCGACTGCTTATATTCAACTTCTTCAGGAACATCGATATCGTAAAATTTAGCATCGGATTCAGCCAGTTTTGGTGGGGTAATCCATTCTCCCGAATAAAAATGATGTAGCCACCCCTCTAAATCAAAACGTGACCAATCTACTGAATGTAAAATATGTTGCTTTGCTACTAGTACTCATCGTTATAAATCCCCTACCATCTTCTCAATTTGCTGAACCGCTAAACCTGACTTCATTTTTTCTGTAAAACGTATTACCTGATATGCGCCTTGGTCACACTGTCTATGGAGCAAGGTAAAGACCTCTTTGCTGAAAACCTTAAATCAGGTGAACTCGAAAAATTAACTTTAGAAAAATACGTTGCCAAGCCGTGGATCCACCAAAACTTTGATCGTAAACGTGCTTTTCAACGTCGCAAAGCCTTCGCGATTAGTATGCAAAGTTCACCTATTCCATTACATGAACGTCGTGCGTATAAAAAACGCCTGGGGCTTAAGGGGAAATAACATGACTAATTCTAATAATCAAATTCAAAATCCTGCAGAACACTCTTATCATGTTTTGCAGCAAATCCAACTGGAACTAAAAGCGCCTAAAAGCAAATGTAATTTGTTTGGTAATTATACCTATCGTAACTGTGAAGAGATATTTGAAGCAGTTAAGCCATTCCTGCCGAAATACCACTCCACACTGATCATTACTAACGAGGTACAGGAAGTTGGATCAGTAGTTGTGGTAACTGCAAATGTGATTTTCACTGATTCCAATGGTAAAGAAACTGTAGGAAAAGGAAATACAGGTAATATCATTCAGATAAAATAAATGCCTTGATACTTTTATGCCTCAATAAATCTATAAAATATTGTTTTTAAATAACTATTATTAAAATATTTTTAATATGAAGTGCTGAATTATTCAGATACTACGTAGAATCATTGTATACTACCTTTTTCTTATGAAGTTTGGATGCATCAACATTGGATTGGGCATTCCTCAAGTGAATTTCGATGAGTACCTTATTACTAATTACCTCTGCTCCAACCTCGATCTATGCCTGGCATGCGCTAGGTCTGGCACAGGCCTTACACGCTAAGAACCAGACATTTCGTGTATTTTTCTATCAAGACGGTGTTTTTTTGGCGAACTCCTTACAGTGGGTTCCTGACGATCAACGTCATTTGACGAAAGAATGGCAAAAGTTAGCCATTCGCTTACCGGTTTGTGTGAGTGCTGCCTTGGCACGTGGTATTACAGATGTGGAAAATGCGAAACGACATCAAATTAGTCAACACAATCTTGCACCAGGCTTTGAATTGATTGGACTGGGTGAACTTGCCGATGCAGTGCAATCCGCACAACGTCTGATTCAATTCTAAGGCGTTATTTTCAGGAATTTGTGGCTTTTAAAAGGTAAATTGTGTGAAATCTGTACTCGTTATTTTAACTCAAGCCAATCTTGCCAATTTACAAGTGCATGAAAGCTTGTCTGCCACGATGGTACTGGCGACTTTTGGTTGTGAAGTCAAAGTCTTGCTGCAAGATGCAGGCTTAAGTTTACTCAATTCAGAACTGCAATTTGAACAGCTTAAACATGCCTTTAAAATTGCCTCCAATATGGTCGACAGCTTTGAGTTTTACGATCTCACGCCTGTCTTGGTGGAAAAGAAACTCCAGAACTCACACTTCGTTGCTCAAGCTCAACAGGATATTGAATTTATTGAACTAAATAGTGAGTTTATTCAATTTTTTGATTTTGTGCTGTACTGGTAAAGATGAAGAGTGAAATGATCATGTCAAATAAAAGCTTATATTTAGTGCAAAGTAATTTTTCAGCTACGCCATCGGTACTGGCAAAACTAGAACAACTTTACAGCCCTGAAGATACCGTTATTTTAATGGGTGAATCTGTATTGCAGTTTCAACAGCCTTTCTTGCAACAAGTGAATTGGGTGTATGTACTAGAGAACGATGCTGAAATTTTAGCGGGACAAAAGACAGAGAATATGAAAATTATTTCTTATGCCGAATTTGCCGATATTTGCCTGTCTCACACCCGCTGTATACGTTTAAGTTAATGTGAGATTAATGATGAATTTAGAACTCGATCAAGATGGTCACTTAGTCGATTACACCATTTGGAATGAAGCAATTGCGCAAGAATTGGCAAATACTTTAACTTTAGAACTCACAGCATGGCATTTTGAAGTCCTGCATGCGGTACGTCAATTCTACCAACAGTTTGGTCATTCACCTGCGACGCGACCACTGATTAAATTTCTGATGAAAACAGTCAGTTCCGACATTAATAATGCTGTGTTACAAGACAAATTTAATACAGGTTTGGTGGCACGTCATTTAAGCCGTCTGGCAGGTATTCCAAAACCACCGAATTGTCTATAAAGATGATTGATTCAGGTTTAAGACGGTATTTTATGCTGTTCTAAATAATTAAAATAATCTTGGGTCAATTCGGGTTTAACTTGCTTGGCATGAAGGGTTTCATTACATTCGGAACACACCAGTCGTGGTGTTATTTTATGACCGCAGCTTTTATGGGTATATTGCATCGGCTTTCCGAAGCCCTCATTCATCCATTCATCTGCCCAGTTGGCCATCGACATTAAAATCGGATAAAGCGCCAAACCCTTTTCAGTTAAACGATATTCATAACGTTCTTGTCGTTGCACGTAAGGGGTTTTGACTAAAATATCATTTTCAACCAGACGTTTTAGACGATCTGACAGCACATGACGGGTTACACCTAAATTTTGTTGAAAGGATTCAAAACGGCGTGTGCCCAAAAAGGCGTTCCTTAAAATCAGCAATGTCCAACGATCACCAATAACCGATAAGGTTCTGGCAATTGAACACGGCTGTTCTCCAATATCATCCCATTTCATAAAGAAAAATCATCAACAAAAAGTTTAACCCAGAAAAGTTACCGCATTCATCTCAATATTGAAAGGCTTGTAATCTGAATCTACAAAATATGAAAACAAAAAAATTATTATATTCAGCTTTTTAGAATGATCAGTTTAAGTTCATCATTCCCTATAGAACCTGTTGTTTTATAGGTGATTGAATGATTAAAAATGAATTTCATCCTGATTTTCTTCAATAATTTTTAGCCAGGCTCGGGTCGCAGGATTCATTGCAACCGTATTATTCCAGGCCATACTCAAGGTCCAATTGATATTAGGATTTTCCAATATACTGACATTATATTTTTCTTGATCCAGTTGTTCACAATAGGTTTTTGGTAGCAATGCGATTCCAACATCCGATTCCACCATTTTGGCAATAAAGTCCCATTGACTGCTTTTACACACCACCTTGGGTTCAAATCCGACATAGTGGGCTGCTTGTATAATCATATTATTTAAACTAAAGGTATCGGCATACAGTAGAAATGACTCTTCTTTCAGTTCAATTAAAGAAACTTTTTCTCTATTCTTCCATTGCGTATCTCTACGTGAAAGTAAACATAAAGGCGAATCAATAATCGGAATGCCACTTAAAATCGGTTTTAAATGCCCCAGTAAAATCCCGACATCTACTTTTTTTGCCAGAATGGCATCTTCAATACCTGTGGCACCAACCTCTAAAAAACTTAATTCAATATTAGGATATTGCTTGTGAAATTTGGCAATTAGGCTGCTAAGTAATGCCGATCCTACCGGTGGAAGTCCGATGGTTAATTTACCTTGTTTCAAATTTCGCACTTTAGCCACGGTTTCAAAAATACGCTGTTGCTCTTGCAATATCACTAAAGCATGTTGGTAAATTTGCTCCCCCATATAAGTCAAAACGACATCGCGTTTTCGACCTGCTTCTCCCTTATAAAATAAAGGCACGCCAATTTCTTGTTCTAAAGCATGAATTGCCTTACTGATGGTGGGCTGTGTGACACACATTTCTTCCGCTGTACGTGTGAAACTTTGCAGTTGCACAATTTTAACGAACATGCTCAAGCTCTTAATATCCACAAAACATTCCATTTAGGCATAATCTTTTTTTTATTATTCATAATATAGATAGTCGGTCAAATCTAAAATACGACCAAGCTTTTATCTCTTGTTATTATGTCTACCTCTTTACTCTCTCCCAAACTGCTGCATATTGCTCAAATCATTCTGCAATTGAGTTTTTTGGTCATCATTTGGTGGGTTGCTTCAGTTATACAGCACACACTCAATTTACCTGTATCCGCCGGTGTGATTGGTCTTTTATTGGTTTTATTAGCTTTGCTGAGCGGTCTATTTAAATTGCAATGGATCAAAACAGGTTCAGATTTTATTTTGGGAGAACTGGTCTTATTATTTATTCCCTGCGTCGTCGGCATCATTAAATATAAAGAGCTGTTTTTAACCCAAGGCTGGCAACTTATTCTTGCGGTATTTATCGGCACGATTTGCGTAATGCTTGCAACGGCATATAGCGTCTATTTGGGTTTTAAACTAGAAGCGCGTTTAAAGCAAAAACATAAGCATCATTCTGATCCACTGCTAAAACAGGGAGAGTAAGATGAACCTGGTTGCTATTCTCTGCTTTATTATTACGTTAATTGGTTATGTGCTGAGTAAAAAATTGCATCAAAAATATCCCTATATGCTTTTAGCGCCTGGAATTTTTGTGCCTTTTATCATCATGGTGCTGATGGTCATTTTTAATGTCTCTTACGACACCTACATGATGGAAAATAAATGGATCATATGGATGCTTGGACCTGCAACCATTGCTTTTGCCATCCCTATTTATGAATATCGCAAAGTCATTAAAGAACATGTGCTCTCGATTAGTTTGGGTATTGTGGTAGGAATGATTGCTGGTGTGATGAGCGCATTCTATTTGGCAAAGTTATTCAGCTTTAATCAAGAAACCACTTATAGCTTAATGGCACGCTCTATTTCTACACCATTTGCCATGGAACTGACTTCAAATATTGGCGGTTCAGTTGAACTGGTGATTTTATTCACCATGATTACCGGTATTGCCGGTGTTGCTATGGCTGATATGATTCTGCTTGCCTTAAAGCTAAATTCACGCTTTGCGCAAGGAGCAGCTTTGGGTAATTCAGCACATGGTTTTGGTACCAGTAAAGCCTTTATGCGTCATCGCGAAGAAGGCGTTGTTGCCTGTTTAACCATGGTACTTGCGGGGGTATTTATGGTGTTGTTGGGACCTGCGATTATTCGACTTATCGTGACTTATTTATAATCATATACAGTTGAACCTCAAATCAGCGTGATTCTATATCACTGAATCACGCTGAATGAAGCAAAAATATTTAAAGCCAAACCACAGGAAAATAAAAACCAAATACAGCCAGACTCAAAACACTCACAGCCTCGCAAATTTCAATACTTGCTCCGACTGTATCACCAGTAATGCCACCAATCCGCTGGATAAATTTATGCCGTAAATATATTAAGGTTCCTATAAATATCATTGCAGTCAAAACACCCACCCATGCAAAATATGCAGATGCAACCAAACACAAGGCAGATATGATTACTGAACCCGTTTTAGGAATAAGTTCTGCGATTGAAGATCCTAAGCCTTTCTCACGCACATATTGGGTAGTCAAAAATAAAAATAGCGGTGCTAAGCGACCTAATACCGGAAATAAAAACAGGGCTGAATAGAGTTGTTTTTCTAATAATACGTACAGTGCCGACCATTTAATCAGACACACAATAATTAAACTGAGCACTCCAATCGGCCCACAGCTTGGGTCTTTCATGATTGCTAAAGTGCGTTCTTTATCGCCAAAACCACCCACCCAAGCATCAGCGGTATCGGCTAAGCCATCTAGGTGCAAACCACCCGTCAACCAGATCCATACCACTAAAATCAAACTGCTCAGCAAGATCACCGGCAATGCATGCAGTACTGTGGCGATAGCAAATAAAATTGTACCTATCATCAAACCAATCAGTGGATAAAACAGTAAAGATTGACCATTTTGCTGTTTGCTCGGCATTTCTTTCAATTGAATAGGAAATATGGTTAAAAACTGCAAAGCGATAAAAAATGGTGTCATTGCGGCAATTCCTTGAGCAAATGAATAGAAGAATCTTCATGAATTGCAAAGGAATTGAGTTGCCCCAACTCTGCTGTCATTTTTAAAATATCATCCAGTGAATGATTTAAGGCGATACATTTTAAAAGTTTAATCACACCGCCATGCGTCACCACTAAAGCATGCTGCCAACCATTTTCAAGCATCTGTCGTTGCATTTTTTCAACGCTATTGAAGATACGTTGATAAAAATCCTGCATGTTTTCTGCATTCGGCGGAGTAAATTGAGTCGGTTTCTGCCAAAAATTCGCCAGTAATTCCGGTTCATTTTTATAAATAACCTGGATAGATACGCCTTCCCAATCGCCAAAATGCATTTCTTGCAAACCTGCATCATAAAAGATAGATCGTTGCTTTTGATCGGCTACCGATTCTGCAAATAAACGACAGCGTTTTAAGGGTGAACTAAAGATCACATCCCATTGTATATGGTGATGCATGGAATCTTGCTTAGAAACATGCAAAAACTGATCTATGGTTTGCTGCATCTGCGCCCAACCCAACTCGGTTAAATCATCATCTGTAGAACCGCGCAAGGTATGACTTAAAGTCGTTTCACCATGGCGAAGCAGATCAATCTTTAACATGTTCAATATCCTGTTGAATACTTTTAGGATTAAACCTTTTCACCAATGACGGCAGCTTCTGCAAAAGTTGCCATATTGTTGTGTAGACTACATGCCAGTTTAATCACACCTAAAGCAGCGCCTGCACCACTGCCTTCGCCTAGACGTAAGTTCAATTTGAGTAATGGATTGGCATTTAATTCCTGTAATAAACGTCGATGTCCATATTCTGCCGATTGATGGCCAAACAACATCCACTCACGAACTGCAGGATTTAAACGTACCGCTACAAGCGCTGAAACTGTGGTAATAAAGCCATCGACCACCATAGCCAAACCCAATTGTGCACAACGAATATAAGCTCCTGTCATCGCTGCAATTTCTAAACCACCCACTGCGGAAAGTGCTTTAAAGGCATCATTACCTACATAATCTTGGTGTAAAGCGATGGCCTGATTAATGACATTTTTTTTATGAATTAATTGTTCTTCTCGAATGCCCGTACCTACACCTGTCAGTTGTTCAGCAGGTTCATTCAGTAAATAACACGCAACTGCTGATGCAGAACAAGTATTACCAATACCCATTTCCCCTGCGACATAAATAGAGGCGCCATAAGCTACGGCATCTTCTACGCTTTTACGTCCCAGATTCATCGCTTCAATACACTCAGCTTCAGTCATGGCAACTTGTTTGGCAAAGTTGGCTGTTCCCGGAATAATGCAATGACGTTCTACGCCTGCATATTCATAGGCATCACCTACAGTACCACAGTCAATGACCTGTAATTTGGCATTGTATTCTTTAGCAATTACACTAATACAAGCACCACCAGTAGTGAAGTTTTGCAGCATTTGACGCGTCACAGCTTGCGGATAGGCAGAAATATTTTCTTCCATCACACCATGATCGGCGGCAAAAATCGTGATCCAAGGCCAATCTACATTGGGGCATGAATTGTCTTGCAAACTTGCCAATAGCACGGCAGTATTTTCGAGTTCAGATAATGAGCCTGTGGGTTTGGTCAGTTGTAATTGACGTTCTTCCGCCAGTTTTTTTGCTTCCGTACTTGGCGTTTTACACGTATCCAACCACCAGTTCATTATTTCTCTCCTTTTAAAATCATGGGAAAACCTGCCACACAAAAAACCACTTTATCGGCAATTTGCCCCAACTGCTGATGTAAACGCCCCGATTCATCGACAAACTTGCGGCTGATCTCGCCCATCGGGATCACGCCTAGACCGGTTTCATTACTGACTAAAATAACGTCTGATTCTAATATCGGTAAAATATCCAGCAGTTTTTGGCATTGATGCATCTGCAATTCAGGATTTTCATACATCAACAAATTGCTCATCCACAAGGTCAAGCAATCGACAAGAATCACTTGATTGGGGTGATCAAGCTCGATTAAACAATTGGCCAGATATAAAGGCTCTTCAATTACAGTCCAGTGCTTTGGACGTTGCGCTTGATGATGCTGAATACGTTGCTGCATTTCAGCATCAAACGCTTGTGCGGTTGCAATATAAGTTACTGCCAAACCTGAATCTTTTGCAGTTTGTTCTGCAAGGTGACTTTTACCAGAACGGGCACCACCTAAAATAAGTTGTATCATACGTCACCCAATTGAAATTGATGAAATGGATAGAGCTGACCTTGCAATATTTTCGCGTTATATGTGCCAAAAGTCAGTTGGTCGACTGAAAATTCAAAGCGTTTTTGTTCGATGCTGTTGATACGATTAAAAATTAAATCACTATTAAAATCTTGATGAAACAAACCTAAAGTCAAATGTGGACAATAGTCGAGCGGTGCAATTTCATCGCAACTTTGACCGAGTAAATGACGTAATTTTAAAAGGATTCCATTTTCATCAATAATTTCGACAAATAAGGCACTTTCAAAACTGTTGATACGACCTGTTTTTAATTGAAATTTATTTTGAGAATTATCTGTTAAGTACTGAATATGTTGATGCATTTTTTCAATGCCAAAATCATCATTCCAAATCGGTTTTTGCTGGGTGAGGAAGCCACAAATAAATAAAGTGAGGTGAAATTGACGGGTATTGGGCTTATATAAAAAATCTGAAAAAACCGAACGCAGCTGATTTAAATACTCTAATAATTCTGGATGCTCAATTTCGATATACCATAACGAAAAATGCTCACGTCCACGATGCCATTCAGGATAATCCCCTGCAAGTGTAGGAACAACAGGCGTAGAAGACTTTAGGAACACATATATATCACAATAAATTTAATCAGCTTATTAAAGCATGAATGCTGTTAATTTTCTCGGAGGGTTGATTTAGTAATATTCAATTATTAATGAATTATATTCAACTTTCATGTATTTAACGCATGAGCCTCAATATTTTATAAAAAATTTCTAAAATTCAGCCTAAAACAAGGCCCTACTAATTAAAACCAAACTAACACCGATAACTGTTAAATAGTTTTTTGCTAAGAGATGAAAAAAATAGCCAAAAATAGATAAAATGGATAGTCACTGTGCTAGTGATACAAACCGGTACTGACCCCGTGGGCCAAATACAATAAAGCCTGCATTGTGCTGATTCATTATTCAATTTAAACAAATTTTATTTTTATACACGCAACAATACCGACCTAATGGATTTTTTCCATTTTATATTCAACCCATCTTTACTATTAAGACTTGTTCTGAATAAAACGCTTAGTTCTAATCTTGATCTAAAATATCTGCAAACTGTGCGCCCAAGACTTTGACTAAATCTTGTGGTTTTACCCCAATATCTAAGCCTCTTTTGCCACCACTGACATAAATTTTGGTTAATGACTCGGCAGAACCATCTATCACAGTTTTTAAGCGCTTTTTCTGTCCGACTGGACTAATCCCACCCACCAAATAGCCAGTTAAGCGTTCGGCATCTTTCGGATCTGCCATATGTAATTTTTTAGCCCCTACCGCTGCAGCTATTTTCTTTAAGCTTAATTGATGTGCAACAGGCAAAACAGCGACATAGTAATTTTTATCATCGGTCACCAATAAGGTTTTAAATACTTCTTTGACTTCTAAATTTAACTTTTCAGCCGCTTCTAATCCAAAACTTTTTGCATTTACATTGTGCTCATATTCATGGATAGAAAATTCGATTTTATTTGATTTTAAAATTTTGCAAGCAGGTGTCATTTTTCGATTATATAAAGAACTGGAGCGCTAAATTATATGCTTTTTTAAAGTCAATGTTTAGCATGCTTAGGCTATTCTTAGCTTAATTTATCTTCATTTTACTTTATCTGTGAATCAAAGTAAGTTATAAAATAAAATGCTTTATATAATTGCCTATAAGTTAAATAATGCTATTTGATAAAATTTTGTATTTTGAAATGAAATAAAAAAAACCACAAAGTAGAACTTAAGCTTTAATTTTCACTCAACCTTGAAGCTTGTATATTTTATTGCCAGAAGCTCTATCTCAATGTAGAGTTCCCTTTCTCTTTACCCTATTCACTTATAGAAAATATTCCCAAATAAGGTAACCTAGACCGAAGCCAATGAATGAGTAAAGTGTGATGATGAAAAATACAAAACTCGCTTTATTTTTCTTTTTTAAAAAACTCATATTGAACCTCAATGCCTAGTCTAAATTACATCATATTATCGCACTAATTTAGAGCATATTGAATATTAATCATTTCAAAAAGAATGATCTGCTATAGCATCCCTGTATCTGTGCTTTAAGGCCAAGAATATTCTAGCTACTCTTATCTGGAATCGAGATGAGAGAAAGCTCTTCTGAATCATTGTGAGCTAAAACCTTCATAATTGATTAAAAGTTATGTTCAGAATTTTTCGCAAAAATTAGGGATATTTTTTGCCTTGAAAAGACATGGAACATCGAAGCAAGCTTTAATTTGATCAAATAAAAATTAACTCTAGTGACAAAATATTCCTGAAATAACTAAGTGGCCTCATAATCGGATTTTCGCCTAGTTCTTGCTTAGACTTAAATTTTTAAGTAGTTCATATTTATCGTGTAAGCACGATAGAATTGAATGATACTATCTTCTTAATTCCTATTATATGCAGGTAAAGCACTATGCGGCCTTGCTTTCTCCTTTTTTTGTGCTGACCTTAAATAAACCAATAGCTCCTCATCTTTACTTAAATCAATAACCGATTTATATATCTATCCAAGAAATCTACGCAAAAGATACACTGTTTTCAGTGTCCTCAACCTATCTTATAAAGGCAAATCAAATAATAGAAACTTTAAAGGATGCCACGATGAAAACTATTCCAATGAAGAAGATGATCAACTGTATTGCTGTTAGTAGTGTATTGAGTTTTACTGCCTTTCAAACTATGGCGGCAATGGATCAGCAACCCACACATGACAGCAAAAATCCACCCAAAATGTTGCATGACAATCATGAAAATTTAACTGATAGTCAAGTGATTAAAGTGTTAAGTACGGCTAATAACGGTGAGATTAAGCAGGCAAAAACTGCTTTGCCAAAACTTAAAATGGATGAAGCCCGTAAATATGCTCAATTGATGATTAATGAGCATTCAGCGAATGAGAAAAAAGGCCAAGCGTTGGCAAGTCGTCTAAAGTTAACTCCACAAGTGAGCAACCTCAGTACATCATTGCAAAATGATAGTGATAAGATGGTGAATAAACTAACTCATTCATCAGCAGCTGACAAAGACTATATGATGACTCAAGTTGAAGTACATCGTAAAGTTTTAATGACTATTGATAAGCAATTGATACCAAATGCCAAAAATTCAGAATTAAAAAATATGCTGATGCAAACTCGTACTGCAGTTGCCAAGCATTTACAAATGGCTGAACAACTCGTTAAAAAGATGAAATAACATAAAATTATAATATAATTGTATAAATATACTTAAAAAAGCCTAGTTTTAATCAGCTAGGCTTTTTTAACAATTTATCAACTAAGGTTTCCTTCAAATAAATTGCTTGTTAAGCGCTCTACTTTATTGTTCTTTATTCAATAAACGATCAAGCACGCCAAATTTCTTGAAAATTTTCGCACGGCGTTTCGGATGAATATTGGCTTTATTTAAATCGCCTTCGTAATGATCAAATACACGTTTATCCATCATTTTAAACCATAGCGATGGAATTAAAGCTGGCAATAACATGGTTGCATAACCACTTGGCAATTCAGGTGCTTCATCAAAGTTACGTAATGCCTGGAATGGACGTGTAGGATATGCATGATGATCTGAATGACGCTGTAACTGGTACAAAAACAAATTGGTGGTAATGTTATTATTATTCCAGCTATGTTCTGGCATGGTACGCGTATAAGTTCCGTCTTGTTTTTTATCACGCATTAAACCGTAATGTTCAATATAGTTAATAATTTCAAATAAGCTTACCCCATAAAAAGCCTGTGTTACCAAATACGGAATCACATCTTTACCAAACAGTTTCAACATGGTGGCATGAAAACCTGCACTCATCGCCCAGCCTTTAAGCAGTTCATTTTCTTTGCTAAAAAATGATAGACCTTTGCGTTTTAAACGGTTCTTTTCAATTTCAACCGCTGATTTAAGCCCCCCAAATACCGTTCTTGGCCAAAACTCATAGAAGGTTTCCCCCATTTTAGAAGATGCCGGATCTTCAGGTGTTGCAGCACGTTTATGATGCCCATACGGATGCTCAACCCGAAAATGGTTGTAAAACAACGGCATTAATGTGGCATGAGAAAAATAGTGATCTTTTTTATTCGGTCGATGTGACAATTCATGGGCAGTATTTACCCCAATGCCATTAATTGCTCCCATCGAAATCCCCAACAGGAGCTGATCGACAAAAGAGGTATCTTTACGACTCACCACATAGCCTGCAAATAGATTGGCTGCTATTTGCAAAGGAATAAACAATTTCACAATACGGTCATAATAAGGATCGTTCACTAATGAGGTAATTTGGTCATCGTTTGGGTTATTACTGTCTTTACCTACAATTGAATCGATACTGGGAATAATCACATGCAGTAATAAAGGCCCCCCCAAAGCAAATATTTTTTTCGTCAATTTAGGACCAAACTGATAGCCGGCCAAAATACCCATACCAATGACAGGTAAACCTGGACTTAATAACCACCAATAGCGTTTTTTATCCAGTGCTAAACCTGATGCAGCTGGAAGGATTTGAATTGTTGTTTGAGTTAAATTTACTGGTGCATTCATACTGACGATCTTCCCTATTTTTTGTTCTACCGTTATATTTCTAGAAATGGGCCATCAAGAACAGTTTTAAACGTCCAAAAAAGCTATGCAAACGTCCTTGGCATTAATAGCCAATATTTGACATAAAAACACATGCTTGAGTGAATCAAAGCTTTTTATAATTTTACTAGATGATGACAGAACGATAAGACATGGATGCTTTAAGTAAAATTTTTGATGATATTCATCTTAATAAATCTGAATATATTTATTTAAAACCGCAAGGTGACTGGGCCTATTCGTATCAGGAACAAGATGCCATGATTGGCTATGTGGTTATGGTGGGCCATATGACCATTCAGCTTAATCCTCATACTCAACTACATGTTGAAGCGGGTGATCTGGTTCTAATTCCCTCGGGACAAAATCATTCTTGCCATAGCAGTCATAAAAGCAATTTAGTTGAAGCCTTGAATATCACCGAACTTTTTGATCAAAAAAGACAGGAAACCATCGAGTTTGGAAGTATTAGCGGTGAGCCTGCTCTTATTTTAGCGATCCGCTGCCATATCGATACCATTATGGCGCGGCCTTTACTGAATGCCCTGCCCGACTATATTCATATTCACCATATTACCGGCAGTACTGCACCGGAATGGCTACAGATTGGCTTACATTTTTTGGCTGTAGAAGCCTATCAAATTCGACCGGGTCGCGACAAAATTCTCGATCATCTGGTCAGTATTCTATTTATTGAATGTGTACGCGATTATATTGCTCAGTTAAGTGACTCCAATAACTGGCTCAGAGCATTGGCGCATACCGAACTCGCCAGTGCTTTGGCCGCTATTCATGGTAAGCCAGATCAGGCCTGGACGGTAGAAAGTCTGGCTGAACAATGTTGCATGTCCCGTTCTAAATTTGCCACCTTATTTAGCAGTATTGTGGGCGAAACACCTTTGGCCTATTTACAGCAATATCGCTTACGTTTGGCATCGCAGCATTTACGTGAAGGACAATTGTCGATTCAGCAAATTGCCCATCGTGTCGGTTATTCATCTGAAACTGCATTTAGCCAAACCTTTAAGCGGCTGTTTGATCTCACACCCAGTCAGTATCGCCAGAAATTCCAGTAAATCATTCTGGGTTGGATATGTTCACAGCATTTAAGGTATTTAAAATCGCTTGAACAGGATCTTCGCTATTTCCGGAAAGTAATTTCTTATGCATGGTGATGTGCTGCATGGCCTGAATTTGTGCGGTTTCAACATTCATCAGTTTTTCAATTTCAATAGCCAAATTTTCTGGCGTTGCATCACTCTGAATCAATTCTCGAATGATTTTTTTACCGGCAATAATATTGGGTAAAGAATAATAAGGAATTTTGATCAGGAATTTGATCACTACATACGTCAGCCAATTCAACTTATAAAAAGTCACCATCGGACGGTGTAACAGCATCGCCTCTAAAGTGGCAGTTCCAGATGCCAATGCCACAATATTGGAAGCATTCATGACCTGACGACCAATTTTCGATTCTGTATCCGTATTTTCCATCAGGCAAACTTTAGCCACAAAATCAGCAGGGTACTGTTTTAATAATGCTTCAATCTGCTGCTTGCGTGCATCATTAATCGCAGGAATCAAAAAAATATATTCAGGATGCTTTTGACTCACGATTTTGGCTGCATCCAGTACCAACGGCCCCAATCTTTCAATTTCACCGCGACGGCTGCCCGGTAAAAGTGCGATATGTTTATGTTCAACATTCAAGTCCAGCTCTTGCTTGGCTTCAATCAGAGGATTTTGCAAAGGCAATTGACTGGCGAGTGGATGCCCCACAAACGCGGCTGGCACATCAAATTTTTTATAAAAAGTTTTTTCGAACGGAAATAAACACAGCACTAAATCAATGCTGGCTTTAATGCCATGTACCCGTCCCTGACGCCATGCCCAAACTGAAGGACTGACATATTGCACAGTTTTAATCGGTAAATTTTTCTGTTTTAAGCTTTTGGATAAGCGCAAGTTAAAGTCTGGGGCATCAATTCCGACAAACACATCGACCGGCTCTTTCGCCCAAGTCTCGACCAGCCCATCACGTACCGCAAACAGCTTTTTAAGATCTTTTAGAACTTCAACAATTCCCATCACCGATAAAATATCCATCGGATAATAACTCTTGAAGCCTTCTGCTATCATTTGAGGGCCACCAATGCCTTCAAATTCGGCATCAATTCCTTGCTCACGAAAACTGCGGATGAGTTTAGCACCAAGCGTATCTCCAGACACTTCCCCGACCACCATACCGATTTTAAGCTTCCGATTTTGCAAGACTTTTACCCTCTGTAAAATTATCGAGATTTTAACATATCCATCTATTTTAAATCTTATCTGTAGCAACAGATGCATAAATTAATAGCGCTATATCGATTTAACACCATCTAAATTATCATTTTCCTACTGATGATCAATCTAAAATACCAATTACCTCAATATTGAGGTTAATCTCAATTAACATTAATATAAATGATAATCAATTCCATTATCATATAGAAATGCACACAATAAATCCCCTTCTTTCCCATAATTTCAAACTTTCACTTCTCAGCTTGGCCCTATTTGGCGTGCAATCTAGTTTTGCTGAGGAGGTACAAACTTTATCGACCATTCAATTACAAGCTCAATCCGCTAATATCGAAGAGAGTTCAGAAAAAACTAAAGCCTATATCGTTAAAAAAAGCAGCAATGCCACCAAGCTCAATCTTGAAACCAAAGAAACACCGCAAACCATTAATGTCGTGACACGACAACAGCTAGATGATTTTGCCATTAGCAATACGCGTGATGTCTTACGTAATACCCCCGGTGTCAGCGTGAGTAGTCAGGAAACTGATCGTACGTCCTATCTCTCTCGCGGCTTTGAAATTTCCAATATTCAGGTCGATGGTATAGGTTTTCCCTTGGAAGGTTATAACTATAACAACAGTAACCCGGATACTTTCTTGTATGACCGCGTTGAAGTCATCAAAGGTGCAGATGCCTTAAGCAATGCGATTGGCGACCCCAGTGCAACGATCAATATGGTGCGCAAACGCCCTACCCAGGATGTACAAGGTTCTGTTTCTGCCAGTTATGGATCTTGGGATACCCAGCGTTATGAAGCCGATGTTTCCTCTGCCTTGACGGAAGATGGACGTATTCGTGGACGAGTCTTCGGTTATCAGCAGACGGGGGATTCTTACCTCGACCATTACGCTCAGGAAAAAAATGGCGTCGGGGTGATTGTAGAAGCGGATCTGACTGATTCAACTTTACTGAGTGCAGGTTATAGCCACACCAATAGCAAATCGGATGGCAATAACTGGGGCGCAAATCCTCTGATGAATAGCAGCGGTGAACAGCTTGGCTATTCACGTTCATATAATTACAGCCCTGAGTGGACCTATTGGGATAGCAATATTCAAAATTATTTTGCAGAACTCAAGCAACAGCTTGGCGGTGACTGGGAACTCAAGCTGAACTATGATGAAACTCACATCGACCGTGATGCAAAACTGTTATATCTTTCTGGCAACCCGGGTAGTGACAATACCTCGGGCATTTTTTTATGGCCAGGCAGATATATAGATGATAATAAAGAGCGCCAAGCCAGTATCAGTGCTCAAGGGACATTCCCCTTATTTGGACAACGGCATGAAGCGGTCATCGGCTACAGCTGGGCAGAAAACCAGGTAAATGGCTTGGGCTATGCGGGCAGTTACACCAATCCTTTGACTACCGATTTAGCCAGTTGGACGCCTGTTGAACCCACTTGGGAGATGACCCAGACCAGCGGTGAAGCCCATATGCAGCAAAACCTGCAAAGCTATTACGCAGCGACGCGCATTCATTTTAATGATGATTTGAAAATGATTTTGGGTAGCAACTACGTACAAGCAAAAAGCAAAGGCCATAGCTATGGTGCAGATGCCTATTATGATGAAGACAAAATACTGCCTTATGCCGGCCTGACTTATAATTTCACACCTGAATATACGGGCTATATGAGCTATAGCTCAATTTTCCGCCCTCAGACCACCCGGGCTTTGGATGGCAGTTTAAATAAACCGATTGAAGGTGAAAGCTATGAACTTGGAGTAAAAAGCTCATGGCTAGATGACCGGTTGACTGGCTCAATGGCCATTTTCAGAATTGAAGAAAGTAATTATCCGCTGCGAAATTCAGATGGTTTACCGATCAATCGTAAAGTACAGGTTAGCGACTTACGCTCGCAAGGTTATGAATTTGGCTTGGCTGGGCAGCTTAGCGATAATCTGAATGTTTCATTCGGTTATACCCTGTTCAGTCTGAAAGACCTGATCAATGGAGGTAAAGCCCGAACCTATAATCCAGACCAGATGTTTAACTTACTTACGACTTATACCGTCCCGCAGTTACCGCAACTCAAAATTGGTGCAGGCGTACAATGGCAGGACAACACTTATCTAGATGTACCTGAAGCCACCGACACCGCTAGTGTAATTACTCAAAATGCCGGAATCATTCGTCAAGACTCCTACGCCCTGATTAATTTAATGGCAAGCTATGAGATTAATGATCAGTTGTCGTTACAAGCCAATGCCAATAATATTACCAATGAAAAATATTTATTTAATTTCCCGGATGCACAAGGTTTCTATGGTGCACCTGCAAACTATAGCGTAGCAGTACGTTATAAATATTAATCTGTAACCCTGAACCTAAGTTAAAACTGACTTAGGTTCTTTTTTATCTGTTTCATGCGAGTGAATGCTCATGATTTCCAGTACCGTTCAATATCGCTTTACTGTGCTCTACCGCTTTATCATCGCCTTTCTACTCGGTTATGCCTGCACCGCGTTGTTAGCCAGCAACTTAACGGTACTGTTTTATCTTCTATTTCCAAAAGCAGAAGCGATCTATCTGGCAGCATTCATCAGTATTTTATTCTTTGTCAGTTTTGTCATTAGCAGTTTCTGCATTCAATCTTTACCTAAGTTAAGTTTGATCAGCATTAGTTTGGCTACTGGTCTGGCTGCTATTTACTGGATCGCAGGTTAAGTCATGCAAAAATCGATACGTCAATCTATGGCTTGGTTACATTCATGGACAGGTCTGATTTTTGGCTGGTTATTGTTTGCCATCTTTCTGATGGGGTCGCTGTCTTATTATCGTCATGACATTAGTTTATGGATGCAGCCCTCACTTGCCCACATCCAGGTTAATCAAGATACCGCAATACACATGGCATATCAGTATTTAGAACAACAAGCGCCTGATGCCAAGACATGGTTTATGAATGTCGCGAACCAGCAAAAACCGGTAAACCAAATCTATTGGCAAAGGCCCAACGGCGCTTATGAAAACAAGACTTTAAATCCAAATACAGGACAAGAGCTGAATCTGGCACAAACACAAGGCGGAGATTTTTTCTATCAACTCCACTTTCAACTGTTTGGCGTGCCTATTTTAGTTGGCCGGTTAATCGTTTCACTGGCAGCATTTATCATGCTGATTGCTCTTATTTCCGGGGTTATCACCCATAAAAAGATTCTGACTGATTTCTTTACTTTACGTGCATTTAAAGGACAACGCTCTTATTTGGATTTTCACAATGTCAGCTCTGTTATTGCTTTACCCTTCTTTCTAACCATTACTTTTACCGGCTTGGCCATTTTCTTCTACTTATATTTACCTTGGGGTATGCAGAAACTTTATCCTGAAAATAATTTTCAGTATTTCGAAGAAATTAACGCTAAAATTACTTCTAAAATTGAAAATAACTCACCTGCTCAAATGCAATCTATTCACAATTTGATGCAACCGCTACAACGTGAATGGGGAAAAACTGAGTACAGCACCATCCATGTAAAAAATCCAAATACCGAACAGGCGCAAATTACTTTTACCGAAGCTAAAGATCACTCGATTACCCGTAATCAGGCACAAATCACCCTGAATGCAGTCACGGGAGAAAAATTATCCCGCACTAAAAATGATAGTGCAATTGCCACACTTAATGCCGGCGTATATGGACTGCATATGGCAACCTTTGCCCAACCCCTGCTGCGTCTAGCGCTGTTTTTTTCGGGTTTACTCGGCTGTGTGATGGTGGCATCAGGTTTACTGCTCTGGAGTTTAAAACGGCAATTGCAAACTAAAACTGAAAAATTCCATGTTGGACATTATCTGGTGCAACGGCTGAATATCAGTGCAATTGTAGGCTTGCCGATTGCGGTACTGGGTTACTTTTATGCAAACCGGATCGGCTTACTAATTCAAAGTTCACAAAATTATGAAGTGATGAGTTTTTTTATCATTTGGCTGAGCATTTTTGGAATGAGTTTATGCATTAAAAAACAATATCTCTGGAAAATAAACTTGGGGATTTTTATTGCTTTGGCTTTCTGTTTACCTGTTTTTAATTTTTTATTTCTTCTTCAGCAAAACCTCATTCCAAACTTCACAGGTTTTTGGATATTTTTTAAAGTTGATTTATTTATTCTTATTTTCGGTTTATTAGCCATATTTCTTTATAGAAATATTATTCCTATTCAGCACAAAGCGCAAAGCAGGATAAGAACCAAACTTAAAATAGTGGAACCTGAACATAAAGAGGAAGGCTGCTGATGAATATTCTCTTTAGTTTTCTGTTCATTCTGTTAGGCGTTTGGGGTTTATATCGGATCAGTGAGAAACAAATTAAAAAAACCAGACTGTCTAAGTGGTCTATTTTGCTCGTATATCCACAAACTACACGCGTTGTTTGCCTGCTTTTATTGATACTAGCGCTATTCGTTTTTATACAAAAAGAAGGTGCTTCAATCGGGTTTGTCAGTTTCTGGATATTTTCCACCCCGCTGATTTTTATCTTTATTTTATCTATAAATGAACTTAAGTCTTTTCAGAAGTAATAATACCTGAATTTAAATATGAAAAAATTCAAATTAAATTCTGTTTTCTAAGAATAGCTGTTTTTCTATTTCATTTTTTTGCATAAGCAAATCAATAATCAAGACAACGACTTATATGAAAAAGTCATAACATAAGCACGTTTTTTGATATTTGGCATATAACCATGTTTGGTCCACTCGAATTTATTTTAGCAGGTGTTTTGGTCGGTTTCTGTGTTGGGATTACGGGTGTTGGCGGTGGTTCATTAATGACCCCTATCCTGATTAGCCTGTTTAGAATCGAGCCTCATATCGCGATTGGTACCGATTTGCTCTATGCCGCAATTTCTAAATTCTGCGGATCTTTAGTTCATGCAAAAAAAATGAATATTGTCTGGCCAATTGTGATCTGGCTTGCAGTGGGAAGTATTCCCGCCTCGCTTGCAACCCATTGGGTTTTAGACAATTATCTTAGCCACTCAAGCAGTTATAAAGCTGTTTTGACCATGGTATTGGGCTTTATGTTGACCTTAACCGGTGTGTCAATTATGTTCCGTGGTCACATTGAACGCTTCTTTAACAAATTCCGTAAAAATGAAGCTTTGGATATGACTCAAGATTTAGAAAAGGTCAATTTTCGGGCAAAAGACAAACGTGCGTATATTGTGATTATGGGCATTGTACTGGGTATATTTGTGACCCTTTCTTCAGTCGGTGCAGGTGCATTTGGCATCATGGCACTGGTGTTGATGTTCCCGAATTTACCGATGATTCGTATTATTGGTTCCGATGTCGTCCATGCGGTACTTTTGACTTTAGTCGCAGGACTTGGACACATGAGCTCGGGTAATGTAGATTTACATTTACTTGGATGGTTGTTAGTCGGTTCAATTCCTGCCATTGTGGTTGGAACTTTAATCAGCTCTCGTCTGCCAGAAAAAATTATCCGTAAGATTCTGGGGATTACCTTATTCGCCTTAGGCATGAATTTCATACTTCATCCGGTAAAAGCAAAACCTGTAGAAAAACCAGCTACAGCGCAAGTGATCATTATTGAAAAATCGATGAAAGTTTAATTTAACTATACGATTCATCACTTTTTTTTGACCTATATATTGATCTTTTTTATAACATGGTGAACATATATTCGTGTTATATTCAGATTGAGAATAAACTTTTGTATGATCGAACCAGTGACGGCAATGAATACACTACAGTCAAATCCTATTATCCAATCAGACATCGACGACGTGAATGTACAAAGCATTCAGCCTTTGGTAACTCCTGCTGAATTAAAAAAAGAGTTACCTCTGACTGAACATGCCTATCAAACCGTACTAAAAGGTCGTGAAACCATTCGCAATATCCTTGATGGGAAAGACAATCGTCTATTTGTAGTCATTGGTCCTTGCTCAATTCACGACACAGTTGCTGCACATGAGTATGCAAATCGTTTAAAAGTTTTAAGCGAAAAAATTAAAGATACCCTTTATATTGTGATGCGTGTTTATTTTGAAAAACCACGTACCACTGTTGGTTGGAAAGGTTTAATCAATGACCCCGATATGAATGACTCTTTCAATATTGAAAAAGGTCTTCGCATTGGTCGCCAGCTTTTGGTTGAACTGAATGAAAAAGGATTACCTTGCGCTACTGAAGCACTTGATCCGAACTCACCGCAGTACTATCAAGATTTAATTTCATGGTCAGCAATTGGCGCACGTACTACCGAAAGCCAGACGCATCGTGAAATGTCTTCAGGTTTATCCTCACCTGTAGGCTTTAAAAATGGTACAGATGGTGGTTTAACAGTGGCTACCAATGCCATGCAATCGGTTAAACACGGTCATAGCTTCCTCGGTCTGAATGATCAAGGTCAGGTTTCTGTCATTCGTACTAGCGGTAACCAATACGCACACGTGGTGCTTCGTGGTGGTAATGGCAAGCCGAACTATGATGCAGGCTCTGTGGCAGAAGCTGAGAATGCTCTAGCCAAAGCCAAAGTCAGCAACAAAATCATGATTGATACCAGTCATGCCAATTCAAACAAAGATCCATACTTGCAACCGCTAGTATTGAAAAACATTACAGAACAAATTCTGGATGGTAACAAGTCCATTGTTGGCCTGATGGTTGAAAGCCATCTTAAAGGCGGCCGTCAAGATATTCCTGACAATCTGGATCATCTTGAATATGGCAAATCAGTGACTGATGGCTGTATCGATTGGGAAACCACTGAAAAAGCCCTGCTCGATATGCATGAAGCCCTCAAAGACGTTTTATCAAATCGCTAAGAGATTTAAAACGCCATCTAGATAGATGGCGTTTCTACTTTAACCTTAGGAAAATTTTCTCTCATGAATGAAATTGAAAATGCATTGAGCCACATCGAAAATTTCCAGTTTATTCACGAACATTTATTCACGTCAGCTCAGCCTTCTGCTGAACAGTTGAAACTGATTAAAGAATACGGCGTGACGACTATTGTCAATCTGGCATTATCTGATGCAGAGCAGCATTTACACCATGAAGATAAGATTTGTCTGGATTTAGGCTTAAATTATATTCAGTTTCCCATTTCACCAGACACACCTTCTGATGATCAATGTTTACTGATATTAGATCTGCTCAATCATTTAGTCCAAGATCAAATGGTCTGGGTTCACTGTAGCAAGAATTATCATGTCGGTTGTTTGATGTATTTATATCGTCAGTACTATATGGATATGGACATGCCTACGGCGCAGGAACTGATGCACAGCATTTGGGAGCCGAATGAAACCTGGACAGGTCTCATTCATGCAGTAGCCCTACAACTGCAAGGCCGCAAGGGTACCCAGGAATTACAGCAGTCGTTAATGCATCCAGATCATTTTGGCTGATGTGAAATTAACACGGTTGCGGTCGATAAAATTCCTTCCTGACGTCCGGTAAATCCTAACTTTTCTGTGGTGGTTGCCTTCACACTAATTTGGGTAACATGTACATCCAGAACATCTGCAATACTTTGACGCATTTCTAGATTATGTTTTGCCAGTTTTGGGCGTTCACATGCCACGGTAATATCGGCATTATTTAACACATAACCGCGGTCTACAATCAGTTGATAAACATGTTTAAGTAATACCCGGCTGTCCGCTCCCTTGAATTTTGCATCGGTATCTGGAAAATGCTGTCCGATATCTCCCAAAGCCAGCGCACCCAATAAAGCATCACATAAAGCATGTAATACCACATCACCATCTGAATGGGCTTTTAAGCCTTGGGTATGCGGAATTTTAATCCCTGCCAAAGTGACAAAATCACCTTCTTCAAAGGCGTGTACATCCATTCCCTGACCAATTCGAATTTGTGCGACCACTTTAAGCATCCTTAAGAAATAAATGATTGAAATGTTGTATTTACGCTTTCTATTTCGCTATAGTTACAGCAGCGCAACATAGTGAAATTATAAGCGATCATGCTGGTGAATACCGAAATTAATCTCATTAAAACATTATGCACATTATTCAGTATTGGCTGTTTGTGCTCAACTTTGGCTCATGCCCAAAAAATTGACTGTTCTAGTCCGAATACGTCGTCAATGAAACAGATTTGTGCCGAAAATTTTACCGAATCGCGGGAAAAATTGACCAATCACTATATGACTGCTTTTTTGGTTAGTGATGCACCGGTTCAGTTATTAGAAGATACCCATACTTTATGGTTTAAGCGTTTACAGCAATGTAAAAGTTTAAATTGTTATAAGCAACAATTTGAATTGCGTACTGATGATCTGAATTTTTATACCTCGTTAAATCAGAGTTTAACTAATCATTATTTAAAATTTGAAAATGGGAAAATTGCCAGTCAACCTGTACATTTACAAGTCCATCAACTCACCAAAGACAGAATTAAAATTGAAGGCATCGCCTACCGCAACCCGAACAATAAATTAGAAACACAAACCATTCCTTTCTTAGCCTATACAACACCCGATAAGAAAAGTGAAATCTTGGATAACGAACATGATTGCAAATACCAGTTTGATTTTAATAAGGCCATTTTATCGATTAAAACTGAGCAAAAAGGCTGTGAACGTTTTGTAGGTGTCTATCGGATTTATGATTAATTATTCTAATATAATGAGTGATTTTGGAAATTAAATATTAGCGCTTTTTTATTACTTAACATACAGATTCATTTTTTGCCTGATTAAATCCAGAGCTTGTACATATTTGGAAGGTAAATCTGGAATGTTATATGCATTAATATTTTGCCAGAAAAACTCAAAACGATGCCCATAATCGTCTAATGTTTCATAACTCCATTGATCCTTTAAATTTTGACTTGAGGTATCACAAAAAATAAAATACCACGTTTGATTGCTTATTTGATGTGATCCCCAATCATAACAATGTTGTTCTTCCACAACGATCCCCGATTCTTCATACAATTCACGTATAGCTGCCTGAAAAATTCGTTCTGATTTCTCAATTGTACTTTTTACAAGCTGAATACCCGCTGTCGGATGTTTGAAAAGTAAAACTTCCAATATTTGATTTTTTTTCCGAAGAATTACTGGACAAACCTTGTTCATTATCTTAAATCTCACGAAAATCTTTTGATAATCATATATTAAACTGGCAAAAAAAAATGCAACATATCACGTTGCACTTTTTAGTTTCTATGTAATTAAACCGGATGTTGCGAAGCCACTTGCTGACTAATCAGCACCGCTGTCGCCGCGGACAAAGTCCAACCTAAATGGCCATGTCCAGTATTATAAAAAACCCGTTCACGCTTTCCACGGCGTACAATCGGCATCATATTGGGCATCATCGGCCGTAAACCTGCCCAAGGTACAGCATTTTCAGTACTGATATTAAAATTTTTATTCACCCAATCAATTAAGGGCTGAATTCTATCTGCACGTATATCCCGGTTATAACCATTAAATTCTGCCGTTCCTGCAACGCGTAAACGATCTGCCCCTAAACGTGAAGTCACAATTTTAGAACTTTCATCAAGCAGGCTTACCCATGGTGCATTCTTGATGCTGCCCTCATCATTCAAATCTAGCGTAATTGAATAACCCTTGACTGGATATATATTGACCCGATCGCCCAGTAAATTTGCCAAGTGATAACTTCCAACACCGCCACAAACCACTACAGCATCCGCTTCCAATGATTCAACTGAAGCTGCATCTAAATGCATATTTTCATTACTGGCATGGTAAAGCACAGTGATCCCATTGGGATGATGTTTTACATCGGTCACTTCCATACCAAATATATATTTCACCCCATATTTTTCAGATGCTTCGGCAAGCCCTTTGGTAAATTTATGAATATCGCCTGTGGCATCTCCGGGACAATAAAAACCGCCATAATATTCACCCTTCAAACTTGGCTCTATGCTTTTAATTTCGCTCGGTGTAATTGCAATTCGCTCTAGACCACCATTAATAAGCAAAGTATTTACCCGAGTCGCCACTTCATAATCCAGTTTGCTATGGTAAAAATGTAGAATTCCACGCTTTTCCAAATCAAACTGAATATTTTCCTGTTCACCCACAGCAAATAAACGCTCACGGGCTAATAGCGCCATTTTCACAGTATCGCGAGTGTTGGCTTCGTAATTTTTAATATTGCCAAGAAACTCTATTAACCAGCCATATTTATGCACATCAAATGAAGGGTTAAGTAATAGTGGTGCATTCTTATTGGACATCCACTTGATACCTTTCAGTACCGTGGCTTTTTGATTCCAGACTTCTGCATTACAGGCAGAGAGCTGTCCACCATTGGCAAATGAGGTTTCCATGGCGGGATATAAATGTTTATCTATAACGGTAACTTTATAACCCAATTTCGCCAGCTCATAGGCAGAAGTAACACCGGTAATGCCTGCCCCGATCACAACGATATGACACATACGACACTCCCTGGAAATGTGTATACATTTCTTCTGAGCCCCATCTGTCATGGTTACCTGAGAGCTTCGATCATGACGTTAAAATTTTAACGCTGACCATCCCCTTCGGTGAGCATATTTTCTTATATGCTTCTCTCCAGATTTTTGAAATTATTACAGTCCTTTTGCCTGAGAGTTTCCGGGGTCGTTGCTCCTTCGGCGTGTTCACAGAAGAACATCTCTCCTGCAATAATTTTCTTATATTAATATGAGCAATTTTTATACCATGCGCGAGCACTAAATTGATTTATTTGTTAATTAATTCATCTTAAATAAAAATATTGATACTAATCAAATAATTAAAAAAAATAAATTTAAGAAAAATTAAATATCGTAAAAATAAAGTGGAATCAGTTATACAAATTGTGCTGTTGTAGTGATTAAGATGCACTGTTTTAGACATCTAATTTACATCTCTTTAATTACCGACTTTGTCATATGTTGTAATTTCAAATCAATCAAAGGTTGCCCTACATTTGCATGAATCGGATACGACTCAACACATGCTGTTTTTGAATAGCCATATCTTTCATAATATTGAATCAGCTCTGTTCTGGCATCCAGTACAAACATTTCATAATTGATCAAGGTTGGACAAATTGCGAATGCCTTTTGTTCAGCATATGCTAAAACTTGCTTTCCAATACCTTTATTTTGCCAATGTGAATTGACACAAAAAGTGCCTATTGCAACAGCATTTTGCTGAAAGGTTAAACCTATACAGGCGACTAAAGCAGATTCTAAATTCTTAACCATTTCAGCAACAAATAGTGAAAAATTCTGCTGGCTCAAACTATCTAACAACTGCTGATGATTGATTCGATCTCCACTGACAATACTGTGTTCACTGGTCCAACTAGAACCTGTATTTGTACGATAAGCCTGATTAATCAGGCTGACTAAATTGTCGATATCATCAACATTGGCAGTTCTATATTTTAATGGCTTCATTATTTTTCTAAAAAATTGAATTGAAAGAAAATTACCACAAAGCATCATCAAACAAAATTTTATCCATAAAAAAACCGGACTTAAAGTCTGGTTTTTTTATCATTAAAGTTCGTAGCCTTAATGAGTTACTTCAATTTAAATCGGTGCAAATGGCGCAACTACATCCGCATTTTGTGCACGATGGCGCATGAAGTGATCCATCAATACAATCGCAAACATCGCTTCAGCGATTGGTGTCGCACGAACACCGACACACGGGTCATGACGACCTTTGGTCAACACATCCGTATCTTCCCGGTCGATATTAATGGTTTTACCCGGCGTGGTAATACTTGCAGTTGGTTTCAGCGCAATCGCCACACGAATGGTTTGACCACTGGAGATACCACCCAAAATCCCGCCGGCATGGTTGGCCAGGAAACCTTCTGTAGTCAATTCATCCCGCGATTCATGACCAAACTGTTCTGCAACAGTAAAACCATCACCAATTTCCACACCTTTAACAGCATTGATGCTCATCATGGCATGCGCGATATCCGCATCCAGACGGTCAAAGACTGGCTCGCCCCAACCGACTGGAACATTCTCCGCAAGAATTTCTAGTTTCGCACCACAGCTAGTACCTTGTTCACGAAGTGAAGTCACTAAAGCTTCAAAACGTGGCACGGCATCAACATCACCACAGAAAAATGGATTATTTGGCACTTCATTCCAATCCAGTTTTTCAGTTTTTTCCGTACCAATTTGTGTTACATGACCACGAATATTAATACCAAATTTTTCAGCCAGATATTTTTTCGCAATTGCACCGGCAGCTACACGCATTGCAGTTTCACGCGCACTTGAACGACCGCCCCCCCGGTAATCACGGAAACCATACTTTTGAGTATAAGTATAATCAGCATGACCCGGACGGAAAGTCTGTGCAATATTGCCATAATCTTTGGATTTTTGATCCGTATTACGAATCAATAAACCGATGGATGTACCTGTAGTTTTACCTTCAAACACACCGGAAATAATTTCCACTTCATCCGGCTCTTTACGCTGAGTTGCGAATTTAGAGGTGCCCGGTTTACGGCGATCTAAATCTTTTTGTAAATCTGCTTCAGTCAATTCGATCCCAGGCGGCACACCATCGATAATTGCCATCAGGCCAACGCCATGAGATTCACCACAAGTCGTTACACGGAACAGTTGTCCAATACTATTACCTGCCATGTTCACAACTCCTTATGCTTGAACAGATTGTACAAATAAATCACGGTATTTACGGCATTGCTCTGCGGTTAAAGCAAAAATACCCGAACCACCTTTTTGGAAAGTTAACCAATGGAAATCAACCGTATTAAAGTTTTGCTTCATTGCCCATTCAGAATTGCCTACTTCAATAACAATCAAGCCATTTTCAGTCAAGTAATCCGCAGCTTGCGCCAACATTTTACGAACTAAATCTAAACCGTCTTGACCGGCAGCAAGTGCAAGTTCAGGCTCATGTAAAAACTCTGCTGGTAAATCTGCCATATCTTCTGCATCGACATATGGAGGATTCGACACGATTAAATCATATTGATTTTCAGCAGGAATTTTTGCGAACAAATCTGATTCCATCAATGCAACCTGATATTGCATATTGTGATGTTCAGCGTTAATCGATGCCACTTCTAAAGCTTCTTTAGAAATATCGGTTGCATCCACTTCAGATTCAGGGAAGGCATAAGCTAATGCAATCGCGATACAACCCGAACCGGTACACATATCTAAAATACGACGCGGCATTTGCGGATGATCATTTTCAGGAAGATTGTTTAACGCTTCACGCACCAGACCATTTTCATCGAGGCAATAAGGCGCAAAGCGTTGATTAATCAATTCTGCAATCGGTGAACGTGGAATAAGTACACGTTCGTCTACGTAATAAGGTTTATCGCAGAAATATGCTAGATTTAACAAATATGAAGTCGGCACTTTTTCATTGATACGACGTTCCAGCAAACTGATAAATTCTGCTTTTTCACTTGGTAACAATTTGGCATCTAAAATTTCTGGATTTGCGTTCCAGTCCAGTGCCAGTGTTTGCAATACTAAAGCCGAACTTTCTGCAAAAAAGTCTTCTGTACCTTGACCTAAGTGTGCATCGTATTGACGTAGAGCTGAAACACCAAAACGGATAAAATCACGAATAGTTGTTAAGTTTTCAGCGGCTTCCTGTAAATGTTCAGGGCTAATTGTCAGTTGATCCACTTAAGGCATCTCCAAGGTGAAATTTTTTAAAACGCCTTATGATACCTTGTTTTATGGGTTTTTTATAACGTTTCAAGCAGATTAAAAACAATAATCTATAAGCGATTTATTTAATTTGATAATAATAAGCACGTTCCATCGTCATTTCCAAAATACATTTTTCCTGTTTGACTTTAAGCAAGCTCGAGGTCACTTTTAAATAGCATTGCTGATTAACACGTTTTAACCAAAGTTGATGTTGTTGCTCGACATTACTTTGGTTATTCCCACTGTTTTTTAAATAATTTTTATAATATTTATTGAGGAGTTTTTCCTGATTTTTCAACTCTTTCTCTACACATTTTTTGACTGTTCCAGTTTGACCATAAGATGTGTTAAGACATTTGTTATATTCGTCAGAATATCCTTGTGCTAAAACTGAAGTTGAACCCAAAACAGCCATAATGAAAATCACTGGCATTAAAAATCGCATCATATTCCCCTGTCTTAAATGACTCAATTTTAAATAATATTCATTTTATTTATTTAGGAATACTACAACAAAGCTGTGAAGATTCCTATATCACCGCAGTTCAAGCCAACGCACAACAAACATTGCAACATTTTGGCTATTGAATCTGGCTAAAATGACCTTATATAGTTCTCATTATTTTCTAAATACTTCTTGTTATGAGCTACAAGCACAATAATTTAATGGCAATGCGCCAAAACTACTGGAATGATACCCATTCTGCCCAAGTTGAAAGCGAGAAACAATTTTTTCAACAAGTCTTAATCGAACATGCAATTTATCCCACCCCCTCCGAAGAAGATGCAAAATATCTGTTTTTCAGTTTACCGAGTATTATTATTGTCAAAGGTTATGCCTTGGGTTTTAAACATGGCACCGTGCAAGCCATGATTTTTAAACATCTTCAAACTCATAAAACCATATTGCAGCAAAAAAGTGACATTAAAATTCAATTCCGCATGTAAATATTCGTCCAATTTATATACAGCACAATTTTAGTGTGGATATCCTTCTCAAAGCTCATACCGGTGCGAGTAACTCATTTAGTTCACTCATGTGAAAAGCGTTTCCCTCTTCTAAGACTGAAGCTTTTATGGGAAATAAATTAAATATTAGACATATTAATGCCCTGTACAGCAGGTTGAACTTTTTTAATACGTGAATACACGGTAATATCCGCTACAATTAATTATTCTGCGACTTGCTGATTAAAGGATTTTGTTTAATGTCAGATCAGAACGATAAGCTTAAACAACTCAAAACCTCCTCTATGGATCGACGTTTATCTATCGCTAAAGCATCCTTACTGGCAGGAACGCGATGGGCCGCCTCGAGTGCGACCACCATGTTTTCCAGTGAAGCAGAAAAAGAAAAGAAACGTAAAAAAGCCATGAAAGAACAGGCAGATTATCTTGTTTCTGAAATTGGCAAACTCAAAGGTTCTATCGTTAAAATTGGGCAAATGATGGCGCTTTATGGCGAACATTTTTTACCTGAAGAAATTACTCAAGCACTGAATACTTTAAACAACCAAACCATAGCCCTTGCTTGGCCTGCGATTAAACATCATCTAGAACAACAACTGGGTTCTAAGCTCAATGATTTAACGATTGATCATGAACCACTCGGCACTGCATCTTTAGCTCAGGTACATCGCGCGACACGCAAATCAGATGGTTTGGAAATTGTACTCAAAATCCAATACCCAGGTGTAGCGGCCGCCATTGATTCAGATATGAGTCTGTTTAGAAATATGCTTAAATTGACTCGCATAGTGCCACAAACGCGTGAATTTGATCAGTGGTTTGATGAAGTTCGTGAAATGTTGCACCGTGAAGTAAATTATGACATTGAAGCTGCGACCACGCGTCGTTTCGCTGAGCGTTTAAAAGATGATCCACGTTATATCGTGCCGCAAATTGTGGAAGAATATTGTACCGATCGAATTCTATGCATGACTTTTGAACGAGGCGTACCAATCAATAGCCCTGTCATGTTGTCTCTGCCTCAAGAACGTCGCAACCAGCTCGGTGAAGCTTCTCTCGAGATTGCGGTACGTGAAATTTTTGAATGGGGTGAAATGCAGACCGACCCAAACTTTGGTAATTATTTAGTTCGTTTGGGCAATGGTTTAGATAGCCAAGATAAAATTGTCCTGCTAGATTTTGGCGCCATTCGTCAATTTGATGAGCACCTGCTGAGTGTTGCACGCAATTTGATTCAAGCCGGTTATCATCATGATCTTGATGAAATGGTTCGTGCCATGACAGGTTATGAATTTTTTGATTCAATTCCGCAGAGTATTAAACCAGATATGGCGAAAGTATTTTTACTGGCCACTGAGGCCTTTAGTACAATAGCAAATAATCCGGACTTACCTTCAGCTGTCATGGATGAGCAGCAACGTTATGACTGGAAAAAGAGCCAGTTGCATAGTCGTGTGATGCAACGTGCATCTAAATCCATGGCATCGCGTTATTTCAGCGTGCCACCGAAAGAATTTATGTTTATTAGTCGTAAATTCATTGGCGCATATACCTTTATGACCGTGATCGATGCAAAAACCAATGTGCGCAAAATGGTCGAAAATTTTTTATAGTGACTGCTGACTAGGATGACATTTTTGTCATTCTAGTCAATTTTCACTTCCCAACCCGCTCTTATAATGATTAAAAATAAATATTATTCAATTATTTAATAAATTTAAAATTCATTTAAAACCACCCATCCAAGTCAATTTAAATTGTCAGCCACGACATAGTCATTTCGATCTCCCCATGTCAGCATAAAAATACAAAGAATCGAAAATTGATGGACGATAACAATGACCAATATGGTAAATAAGGCACAAGGATTTGGGCTATCACTGATCACTAAAATTGCAGGTAGCGAGGTTCTTGATCAACTCAAACTACGTAAATTTATTGAAAAATCTTTATATCAAGGTTCAAAAATTGGTTTTAAAACATTAAGTAAAACCCAAAAGGTATTTAAAGCAGATTCTCATGTCAGCAAGCAACGTTTACCGAATCAACACAAAGCATTATTTGACTTAAACCTGACTGAAGAACAACAAATGACCTGCGATGTGATGGATCATTTTGCATCAGAAGTGCTTTATCCATTGGCAGCTCAAGCTGACCAAGATGAAAAGTTTCCCCTAGCATTGTGGCAACATGCAACAGACTTGGGACTAAATTACTACGCACTTCCAGAGGCTCTGGGTGGAGTGGCAACCGAAAAAAATATTTTAAGTAATATCCTCATTGCTGAACATTTGGCTAAGGGCGATTTCAGTTTAACGGCAGGCTTACTTTCAACCTTTAGCGTGATTAATGCGATTACTCAATGGGGTTCTGAAAAAATTCAGTCCACCTATTTACCTGGTTTTGCAAATGATGCGGATATTCACGCGACATTTGCGATACAAGAAGCAACCGCTGCCTTCAACCCTTTTAAGCTAAAAACCAAAGCGAATTCAATTGATGGGAAATATACCCTTCATGGAGAAAAAACTTTAGTTTTATTGGGGGAAACTGCCGATCTATTTCTGGTGAATGCTGAACTGAATGGCTCACCCGAAGTTTTCATCGTAAAACGCGATAGCAGCATTACCGCAAAAAAAAGTCCAGCAATGGGCCTAAAAGCTACAGAAACCGTGACATTACACCTCAATCATACCCCGGCTGAATTATTAGGTGATGATGACTTTAATTATTTTGCTTTTTTAGATTTAGGGAATTTAATGTGGTGTGCGATGGCTGTGGGAACCTGTGAAGCAGTAAAAGCTTACTGTATTCAATATGCCAATCAACGTACAGCTTTTGGCGAACCTATTTCACATCGCCAAAGTGTGGCTTTCATGATTGCAGATATGTCGATTGAAATTGATGCCATGCGTATGTTGATACTAAATGCTGCCAGTCTGGCTGAGGCAGGCCAACCTTTCCATCGGGAAGCCTATCTAGCACGTTTACTTTGCGCCGAGAAATCCATGAAAATTGGCACCGATGGGGTGCAAATTCTGGGTGGTCACGGATTTACCAAGGAACATCCGGTTGAGCGTTGGTATCGTGATTTACGTGCTACAGCTATCTTACATTCAGGCCTACATGCTTAATCTATAAAAATAAGGAATTATGCAGATGAATTTACAAAATCCTAAAAAATTTAAAATGTTGATTGATCAAGCTCATGAATCAGCTTTAAATGTATTACGCCCCATTTCACGTAAGTATGACAAAGCCGAACACCACTATCCTAAGGAACTCGACATGTTTTCCTCACTCATTGATGGCATGAATGAAGGTGGCGAAGGCATTAATGCCGGAGCTGCTGTCGGAAAACGTGGCAACACTGAAGTCGGCAATAAAAATGGCGTCAATATGTCTACAGTACTTGGAGTGATCGAGATGTGCTATGGAGATACCGGATTATTGCTGAGCATGCCACGCCAGGGTTTAGGAAATTCTGCCATTGCAGCTGTGGCAAATGACGAACAGCTGGAACGTTTGAAAGGCACATGGGCCGCAATGGCGATTACTGAACCCGGCTGCGGATCAGATTCTGCTGCCATTCATACTACAGCCACAAAAGACGGTAATGACTATATCTTAAATGGCGAAAAGATTTTCGTAACTTCTGGTGAGCGTGCAGACTCGATTGTGGTCTGGGCAACTTTGGATAAAAAACTTGGACGTGCCGCTATTAAGTCCTTTGTCGTTCCAAAAGGAACAGCTGGCATGAAGGTAGAACGTCTGGAGCATAAATTGGGGATCAAAGCATCCGACACGGCTGTTATCAGCTTTATCGACTGCCGAGTACCTGCAGAAAATTTGCTGGGGCATGCTGAAATTGATATTGCCAAAGGTTTTGCAGGTGTAATGGAAACTTTTGACAATACTCGTCCTTTAGTTGCTGCAATGGCGGTCGGTTGTGCAAAAGCCTCTTTAGAAAGAATTAAACAAATTTTTAAAGATCAATTAGATGAAAATTATGCTACTCCTTATTTGCAAACCTCTTATATTGCAGCACAAATTTACCGGATGGAGGCGGAGTGGGAAGCGGCTCGCTTACTTACCATGAAGGCAGCTTGGATGGCAGATAATAAAAAGCCCAACTCACGTGAAGCTTCCATTTCCAAAGCAAAAGCTGGACGAATGTGTAATGAAATCACTTTAAAATGCGTAGAATTTGCTGCAAGTGTAGGTTATAACGAAGAAGAATTATTGGAAAAATGGGCACGTGACTCGAAAATCCTCGATATTTTTGAAGGCACACAACAGATTCAACAACTCATTATTGCCCGTCGGGAATTGGGCAAGAGTTCAAGTGAGTTAAAATAATTTCTCGCTTTTTCAAAGCATAAAATTGGCCAAAAGATGGATTTTTATCAGATATAGCGCTATAAAAATCCATCTCTTTTTATTTCTATATATTTAAGCTTATGTATCAAGTTAGACTTATTCAAGCACAAGATAATGCTGAAATTGCACGTGTTATTCGCGAAGTTTCCAAAGAGTTTGAACTTGCTCCTGAATCAGGTTTTGCTGTAGCTGACCCCATTTTAGATGACTTATACACGGTTTATCAGCAATCTAATGCTCAATACTGGGTGATTGAAAATGAACAGGGTGAAATTTTAGGTGGTGGTGGTTTATCGCCTTTAAAAGGGGATCCTAGCATTCTAGAAATTCAAAAAATGTACTTTCTGCCCGAAATACGCGGTCTAGGATTTGCTAAGCAACTTCTGGAAAAAGCCTTTCAGTTTACTTTACAGCATGGTTTCCAATCTTGTTACCTAGAAACGACCAAAGAACTTTGGCAAGCAGTCAAACTTTATGAAAAATTGGGTTTTGAGTATCTAAATCATCCCAAAGGTAACACTGGACATAGTCATGCATGTGAGATCTGGATGGAAAAACGATTGTAATTTTTCTACATTTTCAAACCTGTCTCAGTTCTAAAATAATACTTTTTAAAGTGAGACCTTCTCTATTAACTCAATTTATTTATAAATCACGTCAGCATTTACTTACACAGAAAGTATTTATTGACGCCTATGCTAGAACTAGTAGGCACCTTATGATTAAAAGATCAGGAAGCAGGATGTTTCCATAATAAAAACAATTAACGATATAACCAGGAAGGATAAGGGTAAAACAGGAGTTATACCTTGCAACTGATATCAAATAAGCCCCGTCATGATGATAGGGCTTATTTTTACCAGAATTTTCAAACCTTAACAAGAATAAGCCAAAATCTGTACAGCTTCATTCGTTCAGCTTGTTAAGGTTGAATATTCAATAAGTAATTCAGGATCACTAACATGTCTAAGAAAGCATTATTTATTACTTCTAATGTCGGCGTAGAACAAGATGAGTTGATTAAACCATTTGAATTTTTACAATCAAAAGGTATTGAAGTGATTCATGCCGCAGAAGAATTAAAGGATGTTCAAACAGTTAAAAGTGATAAGGAACCTGCAACCGCTTATACACCGCAAACAACTTTATCTAAAGTTTCTCCAGAGGATTATGATATTTTAGTAATTCCGGGTGGAACGGTAAATGCAGATACCTTACGTTTAAATGAAGATGCGCATAAAATTATTCAGCACTTTACTGACAATGCAAAACCGATTGCAGCGATTTGTCATGGGCCCTGGGTATTGATTAATGCCCAAAGAATTAAAGATAAAAATTTAACTTCTTATAAAAGTATAAAACTGGATTTAGAAAATGCCGGTGCAAATTGGATAAATGAAGAAGTCCATCGTTGTAATACCAATAACTGGCCTTTAATTACTTCTCGATGCCCAGATGATATTCCGGCATTTAATCAGGCAATTTTGCATGAGATGGATTGATTAAATATACTAAGAAGATCAGTTCCATTAATATAATGGAACTCGTTCTTTCATAAGTTTAAAAATTTAATCACTCAAAGATCAACTTATAAAAATACTTCATAAATCATTTGAATAATACAAAGTCTTGGCTCTTGACTCGCTCTGCCCAGACCACTAGCATTACTTCAATAAAATTTTACTTTGGGTTTCTAACCTTGTTAATTACGCATCATTTATCGAGTCTACGTTTAAAACTTCCTTCTGTTCATTTTTTTTCATTTAAATCAATAGCCATCGTCATTACTACTTTAGCTTTTACTGGTTGTACTTCCTTTAATGGTGGCTCAGTCGCTAAACGATCTGCTAAATTATCTACAGGTATACAAAAAGCATATGCTGTTGCCCCAGATACTGCGAATCGCGTATCTCCAATGATTATTCAAAGTGCAGAAAAATATGCTGTGGATCCCTTACTATTAGCGGCTATGATTCGACAAGAATCTAGTTATAGAAACTATGCTATTTCACCAGCTGGTGCTGTGGGCCTCACTCAAGTAATTCCACGTTACTGGCAACAGATATGCCCAGGTGATTTAAGTGATGAATATCATAATATTAATTGCGGAACGTATATTCTAGCCTCATATAACAATAAAGCGGGAAGTTGGCCTAAAGCTCTTGCTTATTACAATGTTGGACCTACAGGCTATAATTCTAACCTTAAGATGAAAAAACAAGGTGAAAAATATGCCCGACAAGTTAAACAACACCACACTACCTTAAAAGATGCTCTATAAATTAATCTAAATCCTCCTGTCAATTAGATAGGAGGTAATTCTGCTTACTTATTTGATCTCTTTTTCGACTCTCTGTAAGCTCTAAAATCTCAACAACCATGATAAGATTCCCCCGTTGTAATAAACGAGAACTCGTCTATAATATTTATTAGCAAAAAAAAAGCACCATCTTTCTTTCCAAATTACATGGGAATACCTAGCTTGAAGTTTGCATACATCTCGAATCTTTCACTTGCAACTCATAATATTCATGCTCGCTTAAGCATTCGACTCCCATAAATAGAGTAAGATTCAAGACTGAATTTTTAAATTTATTGGCTTTTCTTGATATTTAATACTTCTTGGTCATAGGATAAGATTCTATGATCCAATCGACTTTTATTCTACAATCCATAAAAATAATACTGATCACTATATGATCATATACCTCAGGTTCACCATTGATTTGTTCCATTGGATGTAATTTTCACATTTTATCTGGAATCTACTTATAGCTTGCATAGTATCTTCAACTATTCTACTGCTTATGTCACTGTATATTTTGCTCAAATCTTATTTTTTAAATATTCAAGAAATCTGCTGCTTGTTCTATAGTTAAATAATTTTAATCTTACCCTCTTTTTTTGTTTTAAATATTTTGCATTATTCCTTTTAAATACTAAAAATTTAAAAAATAAGGAATTGTATATAAAACGTTTTTTCTTTTCTGGCTCTTTCAGTGATTATTTTTGAGGCATAAAAAAAGCCCCGCTATTTAAGCGGGGCTTTTGGAATAATGAGCTGGCGAT